>URMH01000035.1 GCA_900549015.1 uncultured Blautia sp. | reverse complement strand
CCAAGTTTCTGCTTTGTCTGTCCCTCAAACTGAGGATTTTCTATTTTCACACTTACGATCGCTGTAAGTCCCTCTCGAATATCGTCGCCGCTTAAATTCGGCTCGCTGTCCTTGAGCAGCTTATTCTTTCTGGCATAATCGTTAAAAGTTTTTGTGATGGCGTTTCGGAAGCCCATAATATGAGTTCCGCCTTCCGGAGTATTGATATTATTTACAAATCCGTAGCTGTTCTCTGTGTAGGAATCGTTGTGCTGCATGGCAACCTCAACGACAACGCCGTCTTTTTCTCCCTCACAGTATATGATTTCCGGATACAGAGCCTCTTTGCTTTTGTTGAGATACTGCACAAATTCCTGAATACCACCCTCGTAGTGGAAAGTCTTTTCTCTCTCCATTTCTGCCCTTGTATCCTTCAGAATAATTTTCAGCCCCTTTGTAAGAAATGCCATCTCACGGAGACGCTGTTTTAAAACATCGTAATCATATACGGTTTCTTCGAATATTTCTTTGTCCGGTAAAAAAGAAACCATTGTTCCTGTTTTTTCCGGTTCACATGTATCAATTACTTTCAGAGGGTAAATCGTTTTTCCTCTCTCGTATCTCTGTCTGTACACCTGTCCTTCTTTGTAGATTGTAACTTCAAGCCATTCTGACAGAGCGTTTACTACAGATGCGCCTACTCCGTGAAGACCGCCGGATACCTTGTATCCTCCGCCCCCGAATTTGCCGCCTGCATGGAGAATTGTAAATACAACCTCAACTGCCGGGATTCCTGCTTTATGATTGATTCCTACCGGGATTCCTCTTCCGTCATCTGTGACTGTGATAGAGTTATCCGGATTAATTGTAACATTTATTTCTTTACAGAAGCCTGCCAGAGCCTCATCTACCGCATTATCCACAATCTCGTATACAAGATGATGAAGTCCTCTGCTGGATGTGCTGCCGATATACATACCCGGTCTTTTCCGTACTGCTTCCAGTCCCTCCAGAATCTGGATTTGGTCTGCTCCGTACTCCGTGTTTTCTCCGCCCATTTTATTCCTCCTGTCATATCTATTTCAACCGGCAGCCACTCTCTGCTGCCCTTTCGTTAAGACACAATAATACTAATTTATTATAGCACAAAAACCTTGTATTTTCCAATGAAATCAAAAAAAATCCCCCGGCAGCTTCATCTTCTGTCGGAGAATTTCTTTATTTCTTATATTTTATTTTTTATTTATCAGATACTGGTAAACGTCACGTTTTGTCATACCTCTGTCTTTTGCCACCAGCTTCATTGCTTCTTTTCGGGAAATTCCTTTTTCCTCATATTGCCGCATATGCTCCTCTATAGGAATACTTTCCCAGGAAGCCTGGGCTTCTTTTTCCATTTCCAGGCGGCTTTTTCCCTGAATGACGAGAACGCACTCTCCAAGAGGCTTTTCTTCGCCGTAATAGTGAATGAGCTCCTCTATTGTTGTCTGAAAAGCTGTTTCGTGTTTTTTTGTAAGCTCCCGGCAAAGGGTCATCTTTCTGTTTCCAAGAGCCTTGTATAAGTCCCCCAGCGTTTTTACAAGCTTATGGGGCGCTTCGTAAAGAATAATGGTTCTTGTCTCATTTTTCAGTTCTTCCAGAACTGCCTGCCTCTCTTTTTTTTCCATCGGAAGAAACGCCTCGAACGCAAATCTTCTTGTTGGAAGCCCGGAAAGAGTGAGGGCTGTAATACACGCCGCAGGTCCGGGAAGAGACGTAACAGGGATTCCCGCCTCATAACACATGGCGGTCAGCTCCTCTCCCGGATCGGAAATTCCCGGTGTTCCCGCATCGGTGATAAGGGCGATATTCTCCCCTGAGAGCATTTTTTCCACAAGAAAACGGCCTTTATCTATTTTGTTGTACTCATGATAGCTTGTCATAGGCGTTTTTATCTGGAAATGATTAAGAAGCTTAATGCTGTTCCTTGTATCTTCTGCTGCGATCAGATCCACTTCCTGAAGAGTCCTCAAAACACGGAGCGTTATATCCTCCAGATTTCCTATTGGCGTTGCACATAAAAATAAAGTTCCTGTTGTTTTCAATTTTACACCTTCCCGTATATTTCCAGAATTGTTTTCGTATACACGCCCGGTTTTTCATAAACGACAAGAGGAGGCTCCACCTGGATCCTTGAATTTCCTCCTTTTAAAGCCTCGATAAGAACCATATTCGGCTCTCTGTCCACATAAGGATATACAAGGCGCATTCTTTTCGGCTCCAGTTTATACTTCGTCATCACATTCATAATTTCCACAAGACGGAACGGTCTGTGCACCATGTAAAATCTTCCTCTGTCTTTTAAAACTCTGGCGCCCTGGCTTATCACGTCCTCCAGAGTACAGAGGATCTCATGACGGGCAATGGCTTTTGGCATATGGGGATTCGTCAGCCCATGCTGTCCTATCATATACGGAGGATTGCAGGTAACTACATCAAAAGAAGCCGCCCCAAATATGTCAGCAGCCTCTTTTATATCGCCCTGTACAATCTTTACCCTGTCCTCAAGCTGATTCATAGCCACGCTTCTCTGCGCCATCTCCGCGCACTCGTTTTGAATCTCCAGACCTGTAAAAAATTTCCCTTCTGTTTTTGCAGAGAGAAGAACGGGAATGATTCCCGTTCCTGTTCCCATATCAAGTGCGTTTTCTCCCTTTTTTACTTTTGCAAAGCCGGAAAGAAGGACTGCATCGATTCCAAAGCAGAATTTCTCCGGGTCCTGGATAATGCCGTACCCGTTCTGAAGGTCATCTACTCTTTCGTTTTCTTTTACAAAATCATTTGTTGTCTTCAAGCCCTTCCAGCTCCTTTAATTCCTGTTCGGAAATTTTTACCTTCTTTTTTCTCGGACGGAATTTCAGACTGTCTACAGGAAATTCCTGAATTTCTTTTTCGTCATTTACTTCCACCACAACTTTTACAAGCTGGCGCAGAACATTTACGCTCTGCACAGTTCCCTGCAGCCCGTCTGGAGTTGTTACCGTATCTCCGAGTCCCGGAAGCTTTTTGTTCAGCTCCTCATATGTTTCCTGCTCATTTTTGAGACAGCACATCAGTCTTCCGCATACGCCTGAAATCTTTGTCTGATTCAGAGAAAGATTCTGTTCCTTTGCCATTTTAATGGATACCGGTGCAAACTCGGAAAGATAAGTATGGCAGCAGAGACATCTTCCGCAGATTCCGATTCCTCCCAGAATCTTTGTCTCGTCTCTCACACCAATCTGACGCAGCTCGATCCTTGTTTTAAAAATAGCAGCCAGGTCTTTTACAAGCTGGCGAAAATCAATTCTTCCGTCTGCTGTAAAATAAAACAGAACCTTGTTGTTGTCAAATGTGTACTCTGCGTCTATAAGCTTCATATCCAGATCATGCTCCCGGATTTTTTTCTGACATATTTTAAACGCTTCTTTTTCTTTTACTCTGTTCTGCTGTTCTCTTTCTTCGTCCTCCTTTGTTGCAACGCGGAGAACTTCTTTTAAAGGACGCACAACGTCTTCCTCTTTTATATTTCTCGGAGTCAGCACCACTTTTCCGTATTCTACGCCGCGGGCTGTCTCCACAATTACGTGATCACCTTCTTTTACACTATATTCCTTCGGGTCAAAATAATAAATTTTTCCCACATTACGGAATCTTACTCCTACTACCTTTGTCATTTTATTTCTCCCTGATCGTCAGGAACAGAAGCTCAAGTGCAAGCTCGAGATTTACGTTTGCGCGAAGACGTACCTTCGTCTTTTCAATCGCTTCCAGAATCTTTTCTATATTCTCATAAGAACGCTCGCTTGCCTGTTCCTTAATAAAGTTTATTTCCTGCTTGAATACAAGATTGTCTATTTCCCTTGTTGCCTTAAACATTAAAATATCACGGAACCAGAACTGGAAAATATCAAGATAATCTCCTATATTCTGCTTATCTGATGCCAGCTCCCTGATCGCGTCTGTAAGCTCATATACTTCCATCGTTCCCGCATATTTTAAAAGCTTCAGGGCATTTTGGGTCATATCTGCAAATTCCTGTGATGTTGCCGCTTCTTTTGCCTTTCCGATGCTCCCATGTGCAAAAGATACGTCTATTTCCGCCTGATAATCCGGTATATGTAAATGTTCCATCAGATATTTTTTTATCAGTCCGTCATCTACAACCTTTAAATCAAGACGCACACATCTGGAACGGATTGTGGGAAGAAGCCCGTCTATATTGCTCGTAAGAAGCATGATAACCGCATATTCCGGCGGCTCCTCGATTGTTTTCAGAAGTGCGTTCTGTGCCTGCGGGTTCATCATATGCGCATCTGGGACAATGTAAATTTTATAAGGGCTGCAATACGGTTTTACCGATACATCATGGATAACCTGTTCTCGAATCTCATCGATTGTGATCACACCCGGCTTCTCATGGGAAACCATAATAATATCCGGGTGATTCTTACCCATGGCTTTTTTACAGGAATCACATTTCTGGCACGGTTCTTCTCCTCCAGCCTCACACTGCAGCGTCATGGCAAAAGTGCCTGCCATAAGTCTCTTGCCTGATCCGGGTTCTCCTGTCAGAATATACGAATGAGAAACCTTACCCGTCTTAATTGCATTTTTCATATGACGTATAATTTCGTCATGCCCGATTATGTTGTTAAACCCTACCATAAAGAATCACCTCTCTTTTTGTTACGTTTCATTATACCATACTTTTGTTCTCTTTAAAAACTATTTTTGCTTCATGTATTTTATATAATTTACGATTTCTTCCACACAATTATTCAATTCATCATTTTCAAATGATTTTTCTATACCGGCTTTCTGAATATTCTCTTCCGAAAAATCCTCCTGATCCGCGAGAAATCTCCTGCAAAGCTCCGCATACTTAGGTTTTTCCTGCATTTTTTCTCTTCCGATTGCCCGAAGAAGACGTTCCCCGTCCTCCACTTCAACATAAACAGGACAAACCCGTTCTTCTCCAAAATGCCCCTTTAATTTTATATAGGATTCCAGTGTTCCGATACCCAGATAATCCGATTCCTGTAGATTTATCTGTCCGTCGTCTGCCGTAAAATATCTCCATATTCCTTCCACGGTAAGGTATTCTCTTTTTTCAATGATACAGCCTTTTTTCTCCATCTCAAAAAACTCGCTGTCTGTCACAAAAAAATACTCTCTCCCATTTTCCTCGCCGCTTCGAATCGGGCGTGTGGTATAAAGCACCAGCCTTTTAAGCGCAAGCTCGCTTTTTTTTATAAGGCTGGAATAAATCCTGTCCTTTCCGGAAGCGCTTTTTCCCATAATGTAAAATATTTTTCCCATTTTTATTTTATCTATTCCTTCACTACGCATATTGTCTTATTTGTGCGGTCACAGAGACCTTCCAGGACTATTCCCTGTTCCATGTATCTTCTCACATTCCGTACAAAAAGTCCAGTAATCTGTTCTCCCGGCGTGATCATCGGGATTCCCGGAGGATAAAGATATGCAAATTCCGCTGAAATTTTTCCTACGCTCTCCTCAAGCGGACAGAATATACTCGGCAACTCCAGCGCTTCTGCTATACGCATAACCTGTTTTTTCTCCCCTATTTTTATATGATCCCGTTCTTCCTTCAAAAAGCTTTCTGTATTTTTTAACGATTCCCGTCTGTCAATCTCTTCAACCGCCTCGCAGAGACGCAAAAATCCCTCTTCCGTATCTCCCACAGAAGTCATGGCAAGAACGTAGTTTTCACATGCCATCTCTGTTTCTATGTGAAATTCCTCTCTTAAAATATCCTGGAATTCTGTTCCCTTGAGTGAACTATAATATGACGATAAAATAATTTTGGAGCGGTCAAAATCATGTATTCTCGTATCTCTTCCTGCTTTTGGCGTCACGAGCCGAATGTATTTACACTGCTCCAGACGCTTTCTTGCTTTTTCCAGAGTCTCCGTATATTTTATGAACATATTTCTGCCGTCTTCCGCCATTTTGTCAATGCAGGCGTCCATACTTCCCATCAGAAGATACGATGGACTGCTGCTCTGATAAATGCTCATAAAACGGCGGATCAGATTTCTGTTTACCATATCGCTGCATCTGTGGAGAACTGCAGTCTGCGTAAGAGAAGGAAGGGTTTTGTGAAGACTCTGGATCACAAGGTCTGCCCCAAGCTCTGCCGCAGATGTGGGAAAATAATTGGAAAATTTAAAATGCGCTCCGTGAGCCTCGTCCACAATAAGAGGGATTCCGTGACTGTGCGCCGCATTTGCAATACGCTTTACATCGGACACCACGCCGTCATAAGTGGGAGATGTGATCAGTACAGCCTGGATCTCCGGGTTCTCATCAAGAACAGTTTCCACCCTTGCCGGTGAAATTCCGCCACTTATCCCCAAAAGCGGATCTTCCTGTGGATAAATATAGGACGGAACAAGATCTCTTATATACATGGCGTTATAAACTGCCTTATGACAGTTTCTTCCCACAAGGATCTGTCCCCCTTTTTGCACAGCGGCAGAAACAGCCGCAAGAATTGCCGCTGTACTTCCATTGACGCTGAAAAACGTTTCTTTTACTTCATACAGCCTTGCCGCTCTTTCCTGTGCTTCTTTTAAAATCCCCTTGGAATGGTGAAGGTCATCAAAGCCTGAAATCTCCGTAATATCTTTTTCAAAAAGAAAATCCCCGTCAACTGTCCCCGGATTTCTTTTATGTCCCGGCATATGAAACGGATAATTTCCCGTATCCGCAAGGCTCTCTAATTTCCTGTACAATTTTTCCATAATTCTGCTGCTCCCGCTTTCTCTATATTATACCTTAAATCTGTATCCGACTCCCCATATTGTTTCAATATACTGCGGCTTTGCCGTGTTAAATTCAATTTTTTCCCGGATTTTCTTGATATGGACCGTAACAGTTGCAATATCTCCCACAGATTCCATATCCCAGATTTCCCGGAACAGCTCTTCTTTTGTAAATACCCGGTTTGGATTTTCCGCAAGGAAGGTAAGAAGGTCGTATTCCTTTGTTGTAAAAGTTGTCTCCTCTCCGTTTACCCACACACGCCTTGCCGTTTTGTCAATTTTGATCCCCCTGATTTCTATTACATCATTTTTCCGTACATTGGAACCAATAAGACGGTTGTAGCGATCCATATGTGCTTTCACTCTCGCCACAAGCTCACTTGGGCTGAATGGTTTTGTCATATAGTCGTCTGCCCCGAGTCCCAGGCCTCTGATTTTATCAATGTCATCTTTTTTGGCGGAAACCATGATGATCGGTGTATTTTTTACCTGGCGCACCTGACGGCAGATGTCAAATCCGTCTACTTCCGGAAGCATCAGATCCAGAATGATCAGATCAAATTCTTCGTTTAATGCCTTTGTAAGTCCCAAATCTCCTCTGTTTGCAATTTCCACTTCAAATCCAGAAAGCTCCAGATAATCTTTCTCAAGGTCAGCGATTGCCTCTTCATCTTCTACTATCAATATTTTACTCATTTTACAGGTCCCTCCTGATATTTTCTAAGTACAAAGTACATAATTGTCCCAATTCCAAGCCGGCTTGTCGCCCATACTTTTCCACCGTGATCTTCCATAATCTTCTTCACAATGGAAAGCCCGATTCCGCTTCCCCCTTTTGAAGAATTTCTGGATACGTCCGTGCGGTAGAAACGGTCAAAAATATACGCTATGTCCTTTGCTCCGATGCCTTTTCCGTTATCTTCAATTTCAACCTGAATAAAATCGCCCACATCTTTTACACGGATCTGAATAATTCCCTTTGGCTTGTCCATATACTTAATGGCATTCCCGATAATGTTGTGAATGACGCGGCGAATCTGCTCTCCATCTGCAATTACCTGAACGTCACCCTCCACATAGTTGGCATATACAAGCTCAATCCCTCTTGTTTCAAGCTCCAGTCCTACCTCCTCCGCACAGTCTCCAAAGTAATCCTCCACATTCAGCTTACTGAACGTATAGGGAATGCGGTTTGTGTCGATTTTGGAATAAAACGTAAGCTCATTGATCAGATGGTCCATTTCATTTGTCTTATTATAAATGGTTTTTACATACCGGTCCATTTTTTCCGGTGTGTCTGCAACACCGTCCATAATTCCTTCAACATATCCCTTTACTGCCGTGATCGGGGTTTTTAAATCGTGGGAAATATTACTGATAAGCTCTTTATTCTCTTTGTCCATCAGGATTTTTTCCTCTGCTGACTCCTTCAGACGGATACGCATATCCTCAAAGTCCTGAAAGAGTTCTGCAAATTCATCATTCCCCTCTACATCAAGGACAAAATCCAGATTTCCTTCTTTGATGCTTCTGGTTGCTTTTTTCAGTTTTAAAAGCGGAGCCGCAATGCTTCTGTAAATCCATAGCCCTACAGACAGAGCTGTGCATACAAGGATAATAGAAGCTGTAAGAAACAAATCCTTCGTCATCACACGTATCTGCATCACGCCGTCTGAAACCTCGGCTATGGAAAGCTCATAAGTGCCTTCAGGCAATGCGGCTTCCTCCTGTCCGGCTGCTCTGTTTGCCTGTGAGTACCCGAAACCGTACAGGGTTGCTGCAAACAGGAGCAGAGGAACTAGGATAATCATAACAAACCCTACGATAATTCTTGTTTTCAGTTTCATTCTGTTCTCCGTTCTATTTTTTCATTTCCGTTCTTATTTCACATTATATCATAAACAGAACTGTTCATCTCTAAATTTTCTATTAACAAAGCACACCTGCCATGAAGAAAAAAATGAGCCTGCATAAATGCCGGCTCATTCCCGTTATTTTTCTTATAAGTATTTTTTCAGATCTTCCACTTTATCAAGATGCTCCCACGGAAGATCTACATCTGTACGTCCGAAGTGACCGTACGCTGCTGTCTGTTTGTAAATCGGACGGCGAAGGTCAAGCATTTTAATGATTCCTGCCGGACGAAGGTCAAAGTTCTCACGGATAATTTCCACAAGCTTTGTCTCCGGAAGTTTGCCTGTTCCGAATGTCTCTACGTTGATAGAGGTCGGGTGTGCTACACCGATCGCATAGGAAAGCTGGATCTCACATTTATCTGCAAGTCCTGCTGCCACAATATTTTTTGCAACGTAACGCGCTGCATATGCTGCAGAACGGTCAACCTTTGTACAGTCCTTTCCGGAGAAAGCGCCGCCGCCGTGACGTCCGTATCCGCCGTAGCTGTCTACGATGATCTTACGTCCTGTAAGACCGCTGTCACCGTGAGGTCCGCCGATCACGAAGCGTCCTGTCGGGTTGATGAAATATTTTGTATTCTCGTCTGCCATATCGGCCGGAATGATCGCGTCCAGAACATATTTTTTAATATCTTCGTGAATCTGTTCCTGGGTCACGTCCGGGTCATGCTGAGTGGAGCATACTACCGCATCAATACGGAATGGTTTTCCCTCTTCATTATACTCTACTGTAACCTGTGTTTTTCCGTCCGGACGAAGGTAGGAAAGTGTTCCGTCCTTACGAACTTTTGTAAGCTGGTATGCAAGCTTATGCGCCATGTTGATTGCATAAGGCATATACTCTTCTGTCTCATTGGAAGCATAGCCGAACTGGATTCCCTGGTCGCCTGCTCCGATTGCATCGATTTCTTCTTCTCCCATTTTTGCTTCCAGAGCCTTGTCTACTCCGAGCGCAATGTCAGCAGACTGCTCGTCGATAGCTGTTATCACACCGCAGGTATCTGCGTCAAAGCCGTATTTTCCTCTTGTGTAGCCGATTTCACGTACAGTATCTCTTACGATTTTCTGAATGTCTACGTAAGCTTTTGTTGTGATTTCTCCCATAACAAGAACAAGACCTGTTGTTGTTGCTGTCTCGCAGGCTACACGGCTCATAGGATCCTGCTCGATTAATGCGTCCAGGATGGCGTCGGAAATGGCGTCGCACATTTTATCCGGATGTCCCTCTGTTACTGATTCTGATGTAAATAAAATTTTCTCCATTTTTTCTCCTTTGGTATTTGTTTATTATAAGTTTATATAGTTATCATATTATGTCATGATTACACGAATTGTTCCGTGCTCTGCACTCTCACTGTAATCATAAAAAAACAGCCCGAATAATCGGACTGTTCAAAGTTTCATAAACAATCCTCTTATTGTTCGATTTCTCGCTCAGGCTGGCACCTTCCTGCTTTCTCAGGGGTTGCCGTGGCTTCCCGGGTCCTTTGTACCTCCACCACTCTGAATAAAAGGCTATTTTTCTAATATCATCTCAGCCAACACGAAGACGGAATTTTAAAATTTCCTTCTCGTTTGACACTTTTTCAATTTCTGCTCCGAGGCTCCTTAATTTTTCCTCAAAATTTTCGTAGCCTCTCTGGATATATACAATATCATCTACGATTGTGAAGCCTTCTGCCGCAAGTCCTGCAATTACAAGCGCTGCTCCTGCACGAAGATCCGGCGCGCTGACTCTCGCTCCTGTAAGCTTCTTCACACCGTCTATGATTGCCGTATTTCCTTCCACCTTAATATTCGCTCCCATTCTGGAAAGCTCGTCAGCATATTTAAAGCGGTTTTCAAAAATACTTTCTGTCACAATACTTGTCCCCTCTGCCAATGCCAGAGTAACGGCAATCTGCGGCTGCATATCAGTAGGATAACCGGGATATGGAAGTGTCTTTACATTTGTACGGCGAAGCTCTTTTCCTGCACGAACACGTACCGCATCGTCAAATTCTTCCACTTCACAACCGATTTCTTCAAGCTTCGCAGTCGTTGCCTCAAGATGCTTCGGAATAACATTTCGAACGGTAATATCTCCGCCTGTTGCTGCCGCTGCAAACATAAAAGTTCCAGCTTCAATCTGATCCGGTATAATAGAATATTCTGTTTTATGAAGCTTCTCAACACCTTTGATACGAATCACATCTGTTCCGGCACCCTTGATATTAGCTCCCATACTGTTCAGGAAGTTTGCGACATCTACTACATGCGGCTCTCTCGCTGCATTTTCAATAATCGTTCTTCCCGGTGCAAGTGATGCAGCCATCATAATATTGATAGTAGCACCAACAGAAACCACATCAAGAAAAATATGGCTGCCATGAAGATTGTCAGCCTTTGCCACAATTGCCCCATGAAAAATATCCACATTTGCTCCAAGAGCACGGAATCCTTTTAAATGCTGGTCAATAGGACGGCTTCCAATGTTGCAGCCTCCCGGCAGCGGAACTTCCGCATGTTTATATTTTCCAAGCAATGCTCCCAGAAGATAGTAGGAAGCACGGATTTTTTTGATATATTCATAATCCACGCTTATATCGCTGATTGTTGAACCATTAATTTTAACAGTTGATTTATTGATACGCTCCACCTGAGCTCCAATTCCGGAGATTGCCTCAAGCAAAACATTTATATCTCTTACGTCAGGCAGATTCTCAATAAGAATAGTGTCGTCCGTCATGATTGCCGCCGCAAGAATTGCCAGAGCTGCATTTTTCGCTCCTGCAATATCCACTTCACCAACAAGCGGATTGCCACCTTTGATTATATACTGTTCCATAACACACCTCTATTTTTTTCGCTCCACGAGCAGAAAGGATTTATCGGATTTACAATTTTCTTCTGTCTTTTCGAAAGTCAATTTTATATTATATCATAAAATCTCAATTTGTAAACAAAAATATTTATAAACCCTGGATTTCCTCTTTCCCGAGAGCATCCAAAACAGCCCGGATCCCTTCTTCCAGACTCCTTCCTTCTTCATCTACCACAATATCTGCATACTTCTCATAAAGCGGAACTCTCTCCTCATATAAATCACGAAGCGTCTGTCCTTCCTCCAGCACAACACCTCTGCCCTTTAAGTTTCCAAGGCGTTTCCTTATGGCCTGATACGACAGCTTAAGATATACTACTTTTCCCACAGCTTTCAGATGACGCATTGCCTCATCACAGTAAACAACGCTTCCTCCTGTGGCAATTACGGTATCCTGCACTTCAATGGACGCATTTACTCTGTTTTCAATTTTTTTAAATCCTTCGATTCCATCTTCCTCTATAATACAGGAAAGTTTTCTCTTTTCCTGCTTCTGTATGAGAAGATCAGAATCTAAAAACTGATATCCCAGAATCTTGGCAAGGACAACTCCAAGTGTGCTTTTTCCAACTCCGGGCATTCCTATCAAGGTTATATTATTCATCTGATTTTTGTCCCTTTTTCTTTTGTATTTTAACACATCTTGCAGAAAACTGCAATCCCGGCGCTATTTCCCGGATTTTCTGGCTTTTTTACTTTTTTTCTTCACACTGTATCCGAACGTTCCAAGCGTTTTTCCAGTTGCCAGATACTCTCCGTGGGAATATACGAGAAGGCGCGCATCGTTTAAATGGAATTTTTTATTGCAGTCCATAAATTCCTCTTCCACATGAACGGCGAGGACGTCTGCCAGGAACATATGATGAGAGCCAAGTTCCTTAATTTCCCTCACCTTGCACTCGATACATACAGGTGATTCCTTTATCATCGGCGCTGAGACAAATTCCGCCTTTTCTTTTGTGAGCTTCATCTCTTTAAACTTGTCCACGTCCCTTCCGGAACGTACACCACAGTAATCTGTTGCAAATGCAAGCTTTTCCGTTGTAAGATTAATTACAAATTCCCCTGTTTTTTTTATCATATCGTAAGAATAACGTGAAGGGCGGATAGAAATAGATACCATAGGCGGGTTTGTACATACGGTTCCCGCCCATGCCACTGTAATAATATTATCTTTTCCTTCCCCATCTGTTACGCTTACCATTACTGCCGGAAGGGGATACAGCATATTTCCCGGCTTCCATGTCTGTTTTGACATCTTTTTCTCCTATCCCTTATGCAAAATCACTCTGCAGAATCTGCGCTGCTTCCATCATTGCCGGAATCAGCTGCTTCTTTCTTGAAACTACGCCTTTCAGGTGGAAGGTTCCGTCCTCAGGCGCCTGATGAAAAGCGAGCTCTGCCATCTCTCTGCTTCCGTCCCCATAGTAAAGAAGTTCTGTGGATTCGTCCATAATATTTGTCAGCATAAAATACACTCTTGAAATATTGTGGCGTCCGCATTCGCTCACAAGGAAGGGCAGCAGTTTTTCTTTTATCTCAAGAAGCTCCTCGCTGTCCATTGAGCTTATCTGTCCAACACCAAATGTAATTTCACCTTCTGCAATAAACTTCTTATAATCCTGATAGAAAATTTCCTCCGGAGCCTTATCTTTTAAGTTGCTTCCTGCTTTGAACATTTCTCTCGCAAAATCCTCAATGTCAATATCTGCAATTAAAGCCAGAGCTCCTGCTGCCATTTTATCCTGAAGAGTACAAGTCGGAGAACGGAACATAAGTGTATCTGAAATAATAGCTGCGCAGAGAAGCCCTGCAATCGTCTGCGGAATCTCAAGTCTCTGTTCCCCGTAAATCTGATACATAATCGTTCCTGTACATCCCACCGGCTGATTGCGGAAAGAAATCGGCTTCATTGTCTCAAGAGATCCCAGTTTATGGTGATCTATAATCTCAAGAATTTCCGCTTTTTCGATATTTTCCACTGCCTGATCCTTCTCATTATGATCTACAAGAATTACTTTCTTTCTGTGCATATCAAGAAAATTCCGTCTTGAGATTGTTCCGATACATCTTCCTCTTTTATCAATAACAGGAAACGCACGATGACGGTTTTTAATCATTACATCCTGAATATCATCTGTATAATCTTCTGTGCTGAATGTTACAAGATTATCTGTTTTCATGACATAACGGATTGGAATACTCTGGTTGATCAGCCTTGCAATGGTAAATGTGTCATAGTGGGACATAATAATTACGATGTTTTTTTCATGTGCAAGCTTAATGACTTTTTCTGTTACCTGGATTCCAAGCCCTACAATAATACAGCTTACATTCTGATTAATCGCCTCGAGATGGTCTTCCTCACGGTCGCCCATGATTACCATATCGTCTTCCTCTATATAAGTTTTCATCATTTCCGGATTTGCAGTTGCCACAAGCACCTTTCCCTTTACAAAATAGGCATGTTCATTTCCTTCAATCACAGTCCCTTCTATGGTTTCCGCAATACGTCTGTACTGTGTTCTGGCAGTAGAAAGCAGATAGCTGTCCGTCTTATCCATATAGGTCTTTGCAATATCGCCAATAGTGATAAGCCCCTCAAGTTTTCCGTCCTTATCCCTTATAGGCAGGGAAACAATGCTGTTCTGCTGCATCATTTCCCAGGCATTTTTCAGGGACATACTTTTATCTGCCTCAGGACTCATGCGTATATCCATATCTTTTACCTGCGTACCGATATTTGTAATATATCCCGGCGGGTGAACTCCAAAACGGTTCAGAACAAACTGAGTTTCCTCATTAATCTGTCCGGCTCTCTTTGGAATATATTTTCCGCTCTGTGTCGTTCTGTTTTTAATATCTGCGTAGGCGATGGCAGAGCATATGGAATCTGTATCCGGATTCTTATGCCCGATCACAAATATCTTTTCCTGATTCCGCATTCGCAGCCCTCCTGTTTTTCTGTTATTATAATTTAATATTGGCAAAAAGAGAGCCCAGTGATGTAGTCGCTTCCTCTCCGGAATCCGGCAGTTCCACAACTTCTTCCTCAATTTCCTTTGCCATCATATCTGACGCCTCTTTGATACTGAGGCTGATTTTTCCATCTTTGATTCCTGTTACCTTTACTTTTACCTTATCGCCAACAGAAAGTACCTCTGAAGGCTTTTTGATTCTCTTTTCGCAAATCTGGGAAATATGAACAAGTCCGGAAAGTCCGTTTCCAAGATTTACAAACGCACCGTATGTCTGCAGGCTTTCTACCGTTCCCTCCGTGATCAGTCCGATCTCCAGATTGGAAACTTTATTTTTTCTCTCTTCTTCAGCCTTCTCTCTTAAAATTTCTCTCGCAGAAAGAATCAGGCGTTTTTCATCTTTATTTACGTCAAACACCTGAACCTGGATCGGACGGTTCAGATATTCGTTTGTATCCTCCACATACTGAAGAGAAAGCTTTGACGCGGGAATAAAACCTCTTACACCTTCCACATAAGCAACAACACCGCCGTTTACCACGCCTTTTACTACAACGTCGAGAACCTCTTTTGATTCTTTCAGTTCCTGAAGCTTATCCCATGCAAGAATATCCGCTGCTGATACTCTGGAAAGCAGAATATTTCCGTGCCCGTCATCTCGTCTCATCACAGTAGCAGAAACTTCATCACCCACATGAACCTCATCTTTAATACAAAATCCCGGTTCTCTGCTGTACTCTTCTGCCGGTATGATTCCCTCCGCATAATATTTTAAATCGAGAATTACTTCTTTTTCGTCCGCACTGATCACTGTTCCTGTAAGAATATCGCCCTCTTCAATTTTTTTGAAGGACGCCTCCAGCTCCGCTTCATAATCTTTCATCGTCTCTGCCATTTTAACCAACTCCTCATTTTTTATTTATGGTGATTATAGCATATCCTTTTGAGAAATGGAAACAATTATGTTATACTGTAGATGGCAGAACAAGCTGCCTCTATAATCAAAAAAGAAAGAATATGCCTATGAAACAAAAATCTGTACCATTGGAGGATTTTAAAGAAGTCAACGATTGGGACACCGTGATTTTCCTTTATAAATCCGCCTTAAAACAAATTCAGACAAAAATTGATATTCTAAATGATGAATTTCAGAACCGACACAAATATAATCCCATTGAACACGTAAAAGCCCGTATCAAAACACCGGAAAGCATCGTAAAAAAACTGAAGCGCTACGATTATGAATCCAGTGTGGAAAATATGGTTCTCTACATCAACGATATTGCGGGAATCCGCATCACCTGCTCTTTCACATCTGATATTTATAAAATTGCGGATATGATTGCAAACCAGAATGATCTGACCGTTCTCTCTATACAGGATTATATTAAAAATCCAAAAAAAAGCGGCTACAGAAGCTATCATATGCTTGTAACCGTTCCTGTTTTTCTTTCCGATGTTGTGGTTGATACAAAGGTAGAAATTCAGATCCGTACAGTAGCACAGGACTTCTGGGCAACTCTTGAGCACAAAATGCACTATAAATTTGAAGGCGAGGGACCAGATTACATTTCCAGAGAATTACGTGAATGTGCAGGTTTTGTCACTTTGCTTGATGAAAAAATGGAACAGCTTAATGTAGAAATTCAGAAATATGGAGACAAACAGAATAAATCCTGATAAAACGAGGAGTGCCCCGGCAGTGGTTTACCGGGGCATTATTATGAAAAAACTGTTTGTGTAATGAGTATCATTACATTTTCAACCGTAGCAGTTCTTTCGAACTGTTTTTATCATAGCAAATATTTATGAACAAATTATGAACTCGCAATGAACTTTTGTTTTATTTGCATAGTTTTTTTTATATTTTTTATATGTTTTTATAAATTATACCAGTCTGTATTGATATTTTTCTCTCTAGCCATATCAACTTCGTATATTTTCTCTCTTAACCAAGAAGGCTTTTTGCAAAATCAATCACTTTTTGAATGAATCCCTTGACTTCTTCCTTTCCAATTCCCAGCTCTTCCATTTTATCATAAACACTCTCAATCTGAGACCGAAGCGCATCTGCATCTACGTCTACGGCAAGAACTTTCTGAGCTACATTTACAATCGCTTCCTTCTCACTGTCTGTAAGACTGATCCCAAGCGCTTCTGATGCCATATCCACACCACTGGCAATCTGATCGCCTGTAATCTGCTGCTGGTCGATCAAATCCTTCACATAAACAACAATATCTGCCACCTGTCCCGGGTCAGACAAAAGATTATCTACATTCTCCATGATCACTTCCTCTGCCTGGCTTCCTGCAGTATCCGCTGCCATAGATGTGACAGGGGCACAGAAGAGAACTGCCGCTGATACAATTGCTGCTGTTAATTTTTTTATTTTTTTCATCATCATATAAACCTCCTGTTTTCTGCTTTCTTTAAAACAGTTCCCAGTATAACATATATTTCCTCACTGTCTGTAAAATTTATATAAAAGGTTTCTAATCATTTTCTTTAAATCCTGTCTTATGTCCTGTTTTTTGGTTCTTATTCATAAAACATTCGACATTCGTTCATGATTTTTTCACATGTTACACATGATTCTATCACATTTATTGGATATATTAACATCATAAAAATAATACAGCCAACATTATTTTTATAAAATTTCTTTTTCATATGTTGATTGCTCCCAAGCAATCAACTCTCCTTCCTTTTAAAACTATAAACGTAAAAAAGTATCCGACTAGCCACCGGATACTTTTTTGTTATCATTTTTTCTTTTTATCAAACGCATTCGCGAGACTTGCAAATTCAGCAAGGGTCAGTGCTTCTCCCCGAATATTCAGAGGAATGCCGCACTCGTTTAATACCTCTTCAATTTCTTCCCTGGAATAGGAAAGCTCCTGAGAATTTTTAAGACCATTTACAAGCGTTTTTCTTCTCTGATTAAAGGAAGCCCGTATAATGCGGAACATCAGCTTTTCATTAGAGACTTCAACCGGAGGCTTTTCATATCGTTCCAGACGAATCACTGCGCTCCCTACTTTTGGTCTTGGCATAAAGCAGTTTGGCGGCACATTTGCAACGATTTCCGGTTTTGCATAATACTGGACAGCCAGAGACAGCGCACCGTAATCTTTTGTTCCCGGCCCCACCTGCATTCTGTCTGCTACTTCCTTTTGTACCATGATAGTAATCGAATCAATAGGTACCTGATTTTCAAACAATCCCATAATAATAGGCGTTGTAATATAATATGGCAGATTTGCCACTACTTTTATAGGCTTTCCGCCGTTTTTCTCCAATGCCAGCTTACGAATGTCTACTTTCAGAATATCGGCATTGATCACTGTTACATTATCCCAGTCTTTCAGTGTATCTTTCAGAATGGGAATCAGCGTATTATCAATTTCCACTGCCGTAACCTCTCTTGCATACTCTGCAAGATACTGGGTCATTGTTCCGATCCCGGGACCGATTTCCAGCACAAAATCCTCTTTTGTGATCTGTGAGGCTGCAATGATTTTTTCCAGAACATGGGTATCGATCAGAAAATTCTGACCGAACCTTTTCTGGAATGCAAAGTTATACTTCTGAAGAACTTCAATGGTGTATTTCGGATTTCCAAGATAAGGTCCGGTCATAATTTACACTTCCTTTTGATTTTATAATTTTTATTTACCGCTGAAATCTTTTTCGTACAGTACAATATATCCGTCTCTGTCCAGTCGTTTTTTGGACATATTCTTTTTAAACAGGCGTCCGCCCTGAGATTTACTGATTGCCGCATCGATCAGATTCTTCACAGCGCCAATATTCATAGGCTCGTCCTCTTTCTGATTGACTCCGATGAGATTATAAAGGGCAAGCATTCCCATGTTATCAATTCTGTATCCGTTTTCCTTTGCATAAACCTTCGCAAAATTTGCCAGTTCATCATTTGTGAATACAGGAATATTAATAACGGACGTGAATTTTTTTGCAAGTTTCGGGTATCTTGCAAGCATTTTTCTCATGCCTATTTTTTCGTCCTCCAGAATTACCGTAAGACCGTCTGTCTCCTCTTCCATAATCTGGTTTAACTGCTCTGCCGTCTCCTGGTCAAGCTGGTTTGCATCTTCTATGACAAAGAAACCGCCTGACAGTTTATCCGTAATTTTTCGAAGATCTTTTCCATTAATCTGTTCTGCAAAAATATATGCCACATTTGCAGCTTCCAGATTCAGCTCCTTACAAACTGCAGGAATCAGGCTTGAAATCAGCCTTGTTTTTCCTGTTTCTCTTCCGCCCATCACTACAATATTTCCTGTTTTGGACGTTTTATCTGTTGCTGCAAGCTGAGCATCAAGGAGAGCTTCTACTATCTGATCCTTCATTCCGGGGATTTTTACAAAATATGTAAAAAGCTTTTTCTCCTCGTCACGAAGTTCATTCTCTCTTGGAACAATATTAAGAGCATCCGTATCTTCCTCTGCACTCATGGAATCAATAAATCGTTCCAGCTCCTCCTCTTCTGAAAGAAGTTCTTCATCAAGAGAAGATTCCTCCTCCTGAGAGCGCATGGATTCCGGAAGGATTTCTTCTGGAATTTCTTCCTCTTCTTCCCCAAAATCATGGAAAATTTCTTCTTCCTCTTCCATATCCAGATTGTCTTCTGACAGAATATTTCTGAGAAGCTCCTCGTCTTCCGATTCTTTTTCTTCATTTTCGGCAAAACGATTCGTAATAATATCCTCCGATTCCAAATCCGGGATTTCTATTTTTTCTTCCGTTTTTTCTTCCTTTTTTGCAATCGGCATATCAAACGGAAGCTTTATCTCAGGCTCGTCTTTCTGCACAGCAGACGGTCCCTTCATAAACTCCTGCTCTGCCAGTCTTAAATCTTCCTCTGAAAAAATTTCCTCTTCCAGATCGTCCATCGTCACATCTGCAACCTTTTCCGGCAAAACATTGTCTTCCTCTGCTGCGGATTCTTCCGTGATCTCCGGCTCTTCTTCCGGAATATCAATTCCCTGAGCAGAAGCTGCCGCAAGAATGGTATCCTCCAGATTAAAGTCAAAATCGTCTTTCTCTTCCGACGGCTCTTTAATATTTTCCGGAATATTTTCTGCAATACTTTCTCTGATCTTTATTTCTTCGATTTCCGGCGCTTCCTTCGGTCTCATATTTCTCATGGACTTTGGAATATTAAGTTCCGGCATTTTAATTGTCTGTGAAAAATCAAAAGCAGGCTCTTTTGCAGGCGCTTCTTCCTCTTCCTGCGGAACCTCCTGTTTTTCTGAAACTGTCTCTTCCGGTTCTTCTGTCTTCTTCGTTTTTTCAAACTCTTCTTCCAGTTCCGGAACCTTGTCGTATTCCTCCTCGGAAGACGGAGTTTTCAGCATTTCCTTCTGTTCCTCTTCGGAATTTTCTTCTTTCTCTTCTTCCTCAAACTCATCAAAAGATGTTCGTTTTGCACGGAAAATATCGCGGATACCTTTGGAAATTTTCTCCTGAAGAGTTTCTGCCCCTTCCAGGTCTTTATCGCTTCGTATCTGAATGCTCTCAATTTCAGGCTTTTCTGCAGGTTTTTCTTCCTGTTTCTCCATATTTTCCTTTAATGCTTTTGCATCTTCCGGCTTCAGGAGCTTTGGAATAAACTGCTTTTCGTATTTTTCTTTCTCTGCTCCTGTAAGAAGTCCCATACGCATTTTCAGGTCGAGCGCCTTCATAACATATGTACCCTCATTGAACCAGAGAATCAGTTCATCGCAGATTTCCAGACATTTTTCTTTATTTCCCGCCTTATAATAAAGTTTTGCAAGCTCGTATGTCCATTTTTCTGTAAATTCTTTTTCTTTATATTCTTCGAGAATAGCAATCTGCTCATTGAGAGACGCCTTCTTTGCCCGGAATATCTTATATTTCAGAACATATCTTGTATTATCGTTTGGAGCAATTTCTTTAAACTCGTCAAAATATTCCATTGCCTCTTCAATATCTCCCATTTTAAGGGAAATTTCTATAAGACGGTAAAGAATATTTTTTCCGATTGGCGCTTTATGATAAGCAAGAAGGAAAATTTCCCGGCTGTCCTCATATCTCTTATTTGCCGCATAGATTTCTCCTACAACACATAAGGTTCTCACGTTTTTCACACGACGCCAGTCAATGCTGTCCACAACTTCCATTGCGCCCTTATAATCTTTTTTTTCAACTAAGTTATTAATTTCCTCAAGCTTGATTCGAAATTCTTCTTTATCCAAAATTTTCACCAACTTTCCATAGTTACGAGTAGTTTAACATATGCTTATATACTTGTCAAAATACTTTCTGCTGATTTTTTACAGTTCCCTTTTCAACATAAAACACCTTATTAATTTCAAACTGATGGCTGACAAAGTCATCAAGACCTGTGCAGGTGATCATCGTCTGAATATCATGAATGCTTTCCAGAAGATACGTCTGCCTGCTGCTGTCAAGCTCGGAAAGAACGTCATCAAGAAGAAGAACCGGCGTATCCTTGATCCTCTTTTTCACAAGATAGATCTCCGAAAGCTTCATCGAAAGAGCGGCTGTGCGCTGCTGCCCCTGAGAACCGAATTTACGTATGTCAATCCCATTTACCATCACGCACATATCGTCTCTGTGAGGTCCTGTGGAAGAGAGTTTCATTCTTATGTCTCTCTCCCTGTTCTTTAACAGAGCCGCCTCAAAATCCTCTGTTTCTGTATTTGGTTCATACACAACCTCTATTTCTTCTATTCCGCCGGTTAAATTTCTGTGTATTTCATGAACAATTTCATTTAATTCTTCTATGAACTCTTTTCTCTTCTCAATAATCTTCCTGCCGTAACCTGCCATCTGCATATCCCACACATCAAGAGTACCCTTAAGCTCCGGCTGCTTATGTAAATCCTTTAACAGACGGTTTCTCTGATTCACAATGTGATTATATGCCGCCAGATCCGACAGATAAATATTATCAAGTTGACATAATTCTAAATCCAGGAATCTCCGCCTCTCTGCAGGTCCGTTTTTTATAATATTCAGATCTTCGGGGGAGAAAAACACAAGATTTACTACCCCCAGAAGCTCCCTTGCTTTTTTTATGGGAATGCCGTTGATCGCCACACCTTTTGCCCTGTTTTTCTTCAGGTGCATATCGATTTTGTATGATACGCCTTCTTTTTTCACCATCATACGGATGTGGGATTCCTCCTGCTGAAAACGGATAATCTCCTTATCCTTACTGCCTTTATGAGATTTACTCGTTCCGCAGAGATACACTGCTTCCAGAATATTTGTCTTTCCCTGCGCATTATTCCCATAAAAAATGTTCGTCCCTCTGTCAAATTTCAGCTCCAGGGAATCGTAATTACGGAAATCCTTTAACTGAATGGATTCAATATACATTCCGTCACCTGATTATTTTAATATCCTGACCATTATAGGAAATTATATCGCCTTCCACGATTTTTTTTCCCCGGCGAAGCTCCGTCTCCCCGTTTACTTTTACAAGTCCGTCAGTAATCACGTACTTTGCTTCTACGCCGTCTTCTACAACACCGGCAAGTTTTAATACCTGCCCCAGTTTTATAAATTCATCTCTTATTTTTACTTCCATCTTCCAGTCTCCTTATCTTGCCTGATTCTGATTAATGTTTACAGGAAGGATCAGATACGTATAATTTTCCTCATCGTCCCGGATAAAACATGGAGCCTTGGGATTTACAAGGTAAATATTAATGATCTCATCATCAATTACCTTCAGCGCATCGATCAAAAACTTGGGATTAAATCCAATGAGAATATCCTTTCCCTCTTTTTCTATGTCAATATCTTCATTCATGGATCCCATAGCAGAATCTATTTTCAGTTCCATATTGTTGTCTGTAATATGGATAATGATCGGCTTTTTATCTCCCTCTCTTACGAGAAGAGTGGCTCTGTCGATACAGTCAAGAAACTCTTTTTTGTTTATGGAAAGTTTTGTCTCGTAATCGCTGGAAAGCATCTGTTCAATACGGAAATATTCTCCTTCGATCAGGCGGGAAACAACCATAGTCTGGTCAAATTCAAACAGAATATGATTTTTTGTAAAGAAAATGCTTACCATATCGTCCATTTCACCGGAAAGAATTTTACTGATTTCATTTAATGTCTTTCCAGGAACGACAACCTTACGGTCAGAATACGTTCTCTTTAACGGCATTTTCCGGATCGCAATACGGTGTCCGTCAAGTGATACAACTTTCAGACAATTATCCTTAATTTCAAACAGCTCACCTGTCATTAATTTGTTGTTTTCATTTACTGCAATAGAAAATATTGTCTGACGAATCATTTCTTTTAATGTATACTGAGAGATAGTTAAAGATTCTTCTCTTTCGATCAGTGGGAGATAAGCAAAATCTTCCCCTGATTTTCCGGGAATATTGAATTTTGCTTTTTCACAGGTGATGGTGGCAGTAAATTTATCATCTGTTTTAATGGTAACGTCATTATCAGGAAGTCTTCTGATGATCTCATAGAAGATTTTTGCATCCAGTGCCACCATTCCTTTTTCAGCAATGTTTCCATCAACAATGGTTTCAATCCCAAGTTCCATATCGTTGGTAGTAAATTTAATCTGGTTTGTGGTTGCATCGATTAAAATACATTCAAGAATAGGCATTGTTGTTTTTGATGGAACAGCTTTTAAAGAAATGCTTACGCTTTTTAAAAGACTGTTTTTGGAACAGATAATTTTCATAATGTGTATAACTCCCTTCTTGTTTGAGGTGGTTTGTTTATAAATAATATTTAAGAAGAAATCCGTCGTAACCGCCGTAGGGGGTGTGAATTTGTGAAAAACTCACTTGAACCCAGTAAATGCAAGGGGTTCGAGTTGGGATAACTTCGTGTAAAGGTCTGGTTAAAGTATGTGAATAAGTTGTGCACAACCGAAAGTGGATTTTTTACCGCAAAAGTTATGCACATTAATACACATAGAATCAACATCTAATCAACAGCTTATACACCCTTCATGTGGAAAACTTTTTCACCCTTGTGGATTAATCTTTTTGTTTAATATATCGATTGTGTTTTTCAGGTTATCATCTGTGATAATTTCTTTTTCAATTTTGTCAATGCCGTGCATTACCGTTGTGTGGTCACGGTTTCCAAGACATTTTCCTATATTTTTAAGTGGTGTGGATATAATTTCCCTGCAAAGGTACATGGCAATCTGCCGGGGAACTACAATTTTGGAGTTTCGTTTGTTTCCGCTTAAATCGTTTACAGTTACGCCGAAATGTTCTGCGACAACGGAAATAATATACTCCGGTGTGATTACCTTTTTTTCATCAGGAGAAATAATATCTTTTAACGCCTGTTCTGCAAGTTCAAGAGTCACGTCCTTTTTTTCCAGCTTGGCAAAAGCCATAACTTTATTAAAAGCGCCTTCCAGCTCCCGGATATTTGATTTAATGTTTGTTGCAATATATTTGATCACGTCTTCACTGATATTGTAACCGTCCATTTCTTCCTTCTTATGAAGAATTGCCATTCTTGTCTCATAATCAGGAAGTGTAATATCAGCGATAAGACCCCATTCAAATCTTGAACGGAATCTTTCTTCCAGGATTTCCATATCTTTCGGCGGTTTATCAGAGGAAATGATAATCTGTTTTTTCGCACTGTGAAGGCTGTTGAAGGTATGGAAAAATTCCTCCTGCGTAGATTCCTTTCCTATAATAAACTGAATATCGTCAACCAGGAGAACATCAATATTTCTGTATTTTTCACGGAATTTTGTCATTGCCGTATTGTTTCCGTTTCGAATTGTTTCAATCAGTTCGTTTGTAAATTCCTCACTTGTTACATAAAGCACCTTGCTGTTTTCGTCATGCTCCAGAATAAAGTGAGCAATGGAGTGCATTAAGTGTGTTTTTCCAAGGCCGGCGCCTCCGTAAATAAAGAGAGGATTGTAAGTATCTCCCGGAGATTCCGCAACTGCAAGGGCAGCAGCCTGGGCAAACTTGTTATTGCTTCCTACAATAAAGGTGTCAAATGTGTATTTTGGATTTAAGTGAGCCTCCTCATAGCGGGAGTCAAGTACACGGTCGTCATATGTAGGAATCTCTTTTTCCGGAACTTCATCTTCAGGGATAAAGCGGACTTCGCACTCATCAAGTCCTGTTACAACGCTGATCGTTACCTGAAGAGGAAGTTTGTATTTGTTGCTGATATAGCTCAGTCCAAGACCTGCAAGCTCAGAAGGAACAATGATAGTAACCACATTGTTTTCAGCAGTATAAACCTTCAGGGGCTTGAGCCAGGTATTGAAAGGAACTTCTGAAATCTGATATTCGTTTTTCAGAGTTTGAAGAATTTCTTCCCAATTATCCATTACTATGTTCATTTTTGTCTCTCCTGGTCTATTTTCCATCTAATTTCTTCTATATATAAAGGATTCTATATAGAAAGCTGCCGGTAGAATCACGTATCGTCTTATAAAAAGACATAAATACCCTTTTATATATTATAATAAATAATGGTTTTTCGCAATGAAAAACAGCAAAAGTTTTCAACATTTTAAATGTGGATTAGTGTGGAAAAGTGTGGATAGAGCAGAATCAGTTACCATAAGCTGGAGGAACGTGTGGAAAAGTTGAAAAAAAGTGTATAAAATTGTCCACTGTCGAAAAAGCACAAAATAAAGGGATTTTTTGGATATGAGAAAGAATGCTGGTGGGTAAAAAGTGGATAGTTTCTCTGGTATTCCACAAGTTATCCACAAGTTATCCACAAAATGTGGATAATATTACGTAAACCGAATACGTTATACACATTTTTGTATATGCAGGATTTTTTCTCTGTTTTCCCGTAAAAATTAACAAATTCTCTTGACGAAACAGGCATTTATGAATATAATTGAAATGATGTTCTAGTATGATAATTTAATTATGGATAATAGATAAAGGAGGTGCTTTACCTATGAAAATGACATTTCAGCCGAAAAAAAGATCAAGAGCGAAAGTTCACGGTTTCAGAGCTCGCATGAGCACAAAAGGTGGACGTAAAGTATTAGCTGCAAGAAGATTAAAAGGAAGAAAGCAATTATCAGCATAAGACCGCATTTATGTGGTCTTTTCTTCTCTTTTCAAAGAAAAAGAAAACTGTTTGAGACAGAAGGAGGATTCGATGAAAAAATCAGAGTCCTTGAAGAAAAATAAAGATTTTCAAATTGTATATCAGAAAGGAACATCGCAGGCAAATCGGTATCTGGTGATGTACGTACTGAAAAATCAGTGCATGAAGAATCGTCTGGGAATATCAGTAAGCAAAAAAGTAGGGAACAGTGTGGTACGCCACAGAATCACCAGATTGATAAGAGAAAGCTATCGCTTAAATGAAGAAGAATTTAAAAATGGTTTGGATATTGTAGTGATCGCAAGACCATCTGCAAAGGGAAGGAGCTTTCAGGAGATAGAAAGCGCACTTTTGCACGTATGGAAACGGCATCATATAACAGGTGAAGACAATGATTAAAAAATTTCTGATTAAAGCAATTAAACTCTATCAAAAGTATTTATCACCGATGAAGAGAACAAAATGTCCGTATATTCCCACATGTTCTCA
>URMH01000034.1 GCA_900549015.1 uncultured Blautia sp. | reverse complement strand
TTTGTGGAAATCGACGATGCCTACAGCACCGGAAGCAGTATTATGCCTCAGAAGAAAAATCCGGATATTGCAGAGCTTGTAAGAGGAAAAACAGGACGTGTTTACGGAGCGCTTATGTCCATTCTTACTACAATGAAGGGCATTCCTCTCGCATATAATAAAGATATGCAGGAGGATAAGGAACTGACCTTTGACGCCATTGATACGGCAAAAGGGTGCATCGCCCTGTTTACCGGAATGATTTCCACGATGGAATTTCATAAAGACAATATGGAGGCAAGCGCAAAAAACGGATTTACAAATGCAACAGACGCGGCAGATTATCTTGTAAATCACGGAGTTCCTTTTAGAGATGCTCACGGCATTGTAGGGCAGCTTGTACTTGCCTGTATTGAAAAGGGAATTTCTCTTGATGAGCTTCCTATTTCCGAATACAAGGCGATAAGTCCTGTGTTTGAGGAGGATATTTACGATGCCATCAGTATGCGGACTTGTGTGGAAAAGAGAATGACACTTGGCGCACCGGGACCGGAAGTGATGGAAAACGTGATTCAGGAGCATAAAGCATATTTAGAGGAAGAATAAAAGGAAAAGGAGACAGTACAATGAGTGAAAAACTGAGAGTCGGTATTTTAGGAGCAACAGGAATGGTAGGACAGAGATTTATTTCTCTTCTGGAAAACCATCCGTGGTTTGAGGTAGTGACAGTCGCTGCAAGTGCGAGAAGCGCGGGAAAAACATACGAGGAGGCAGTGGGAGCAAGATGGAAAATGGATACTCCAATGCCTGAGGGAGTAAAAAATCTCATTGTCATGAACGTAAGTGAAGTGGAAAAGGTAGCGGCTACGGTTGATTTTGTATTTTCCGCAGTAGATATGACAAAAGAAGAAATTAAGGCAATCGAGGAAGAGTATGCAAAGACAGAGACTCCTGTTGTGTCAAATAACAGCGCGCACCGCTGGACGCCGGACGTTCCGATGGTAGTGCCGGAAATCAATCCGGAGCATTTCGATGTGATTGAATTTCAGAAAAAACGTCTCGGAACAACAAGAGGTTTTATTGCAGTAAAACCAAACTGCTCCATTCAGAGCTACGCGCCTGTTCTTACTGCATGGAAAGAATTTGAGCCATACGAAGTAGTTGCCACTACATATCAGGCAATTTCCGGCGCAGGAAAAACATTTAAGGACTGGCCGGAAATGCAGGGAAACATTATTCCTTACATTGGAGGAGAAGAGGAGAAGAGCGAGAAAGAGCCGCTAAGAATCTGGGGAAAAATCGAAAACGGTGAAATCGTTCCTGCAGAAAGTCCTGTGATCACTTGCCAGTGTATTCGTGTGCCGGTTCTTAACGGACATACTGCCGCTGTGTTTGTAAAATTCCGCAAAAAACCGACAAAAGAACAGCTGATCCAGGCATTAAAAGAGTTCCGCGGCCTGCCTCAGGAGCTTTCTCTTCCAAGTGCACCGAAGCAGTTTATTCAGTATCTTGAGGAGGACAACCGTCCGCAGGTAACAATGGACGTAGATTATGAAAATGGAATGGGTGTTTCTGTGGGAAGGATTCGTGAGGACAGCGTATACGACTATAAATTTGTAGGTCTTTCCCATAATACAGTAAGAGGGGCTGCAGGCGGCGCGATTCTCTGTGCGGAAACATTAAAGGCAAAAGGATTTATTCAGGCAAAATAAAAATATGCGGTATGGGATCATTGGGACAGCCGGTCATGTAGATCATGGGAAAACGTGTCTGATCCGGGCACTGACAGGAATCGACACGGATCGTCTGAAGGAAGAAAAGAGAAGAGGCATTACGATAGAGCTGGGTTTTGCATGGCTGGATTTTCCAGATGGAAAAAGAGTGGGAATTGTAGATGTTCCCGGCCATGAAAAATTTGTGAAAAATATGCTCGCAGGTGCAGGCGGTATGGATATAGCCATGCTTGTAATTGCGGCTGACGAAGGGGTTATGCCACAGACAGTGGAGCATCTGGATATTCTTTCTATTTTGGGAGTCCGGTACGGTGTGATTGTTCTCACGAAAACGGATCTTGCAGAGCCTGAGTTTATAGAACTTGTGAAGGAAGATATACAAAAGCTTGTAAAAGGTACGTTTCTTGAGCATGCACCTGTTATTCCCGTATCTGTATATAAAAATGAGGGGATTGACAGACTCAAAGACACCCTGTCTGCGTTATATCAGCAAATCCCTGAATATTCTGTCGGAGAGACTTTTCGCCTGCCCATAGACCGCGTGTTTTCTTTAAAAGGATTTGGAACGGTTGTGACAGGTACGCTTCTGGGCGGAAGAATAAAAAAAGGGCAGGAAGCCGTTCTTTATCCGGAAAATATACCTGTAAAAATAAGAAAGATACAGGTATACGAACAGGACGGAGAAGAGGCCTGGCCCGGTCAGCGTGTGGCTGTAAACATTCCGGACAGAAAAAAGGAAGAAATCATAAGAGGAGATGTGCTGGCTTTTAAAGACAGCATGTATCCTACCATGCTGGCGGATGTGCGTCTTTCTGTACTCCGCCATTCTCCGTATTCTGTGAAAAACAGGAGCAGGGTACATGTATATCACGGGGCAAAAGAGCTTCTCGGGAAAGTGGTTCTTCTGGATAAAGATGAACTGAATCCGGGAGAGAGCGGTTATGCACAGCTTTGTCTGGAGGAAAAGACAGTATTTCAAAAAGGAGAACGGTTTGTGATCCGTTTTTATTCTCCTGTTGAAACAATCGGAGGGGGGATTGTCCTTGACTCTGCGCCAAAAAAACACAGACACTGTGATGAAAAAGCAGAAAAATCCTGCAAAATCAAGGAACAGGGTACGTTTGAGGAGATGCTTGAGATTTCCGTTCGTGAGCACTGGGGAGAGTTTTTGTCTCTTGAGGAGATTTCAAAAAGAAGCGCGCTTGACAGAGCAAAAATAGAAAGAGCCGCAGAACATCTTACAAAGACGGAGTGCCTTGTATACCTTGAGGAGGCTCTGTATATTCACAAAGAAGAAATGGAATTTTATAAGAGAAAGGCAGAAAGATTTCTGGAGGAGTTTCATAAAAAATATCCTTTGAAAGAAGGTATGGCTCTGGAGGAAGTGAGAAGCAGACTTGGCGTGAAAAACAGCCGGATTGCAGATGATATTCTTTCTGTTTTAAAAGGTAGAAAAGTAATTAAGGAAAAGGACGGGTTCGTCAGCAGAAAAGATTTTTATGTAGTGCTGAAAGAGGAGGACGGTAAAATTTCCGAGGAAATCCGGAAGTATTATCTGGATGCGGGCTTTTCTCTTCCTTCTACAGAACTTTATATAAAAGAACAGAAAAAACCTGAAAAATTCCGGAAGATTTTTTTCTCTCTTTTAAATCAAAAGATTCTTCTTCGCCTTGACAGGCAATATTGTATACACAGGGAATATTATGAAAAGGCGAAGAGGACATTTCTGGAAATGTGTGGGAAAGAAGAGACAATACAGACAGGAAAATACAGAGATTACCTGAACTGTTCCAGAAAAGTAGCAATTGCACTTCTTGAACAGTTTGACAGAGAAGGTTTTACAAGAAACACAGAAAACGGAAGGATTTTACAAAATCCAGCAGAAAAATGAGCAGGAGGTGAGGAAATGGCTGAAAATAAGATACGTCTTACACAGATGGCAACAACATCCGGCTGAGCGGCCAAAAAAGGTCCAAAGACCCTTGCCCAAGTTTTGGGTAAGCTGCCAAAATTTAGTGACCCCATGCTTTTAGTGGGGACAGAAACATCAGATGATGCTGCTGTATACAAAATTAATGAGAAGATGGCAATGATTCAGACAGTGGATTTTTTTACTCCTGTTGTGGATGAGCCGTACCTATTTGGACAGATTGCTGCTGCCAATTCTTTAAGCGATGTGTACGCAATGGGAGGAGAACCGCGTCTCGCCTTAAATATAGCGGCCTTTCCGGATTGTCTTGACATAGAAATCTTAGGAGAAATCTTAAAGGGTGGTGCAGATAAAATAAAGGAGGCAGGTGCGCTTCTTGCAGGAGGACATACCATATCTGATGATGTGCCAAAATACGGACTTTGCGTAACCGGTTTTGTAAATCCGGAAAAGATGTGGAAAAACTGTGGAGCAAAGCCTGGAGATATTCTGATTCTTACGAAAGCACTTGGAACAGGAATACTTTCCACTGCAATCAAAGGGGAGATAGCCTCGGAAGAAGAGGTGGACTTTGCTGCAAAAAGTATGGCATTTTTAAATAAGTACGCAAGGGATGCAGCGGCAGAATTTTCTATTCACAGCTGTACAGATATAACTGGCTTTGGTCTTTCCGGGCATGCTATGGAAATGGCGAAGGGAAGCGGTTGTTCTTTTGTGATTTACGGAGAAAAACTTCCTGTTTTAAAGGGAGCGAAAGAGTATGCGCAAATGGGGCTGATTCCTGCAGGCGCATACAGAAACCGGGAATATCTGGAAAATGATGTAGACAGCAAAGTGTCAGAACTCTGGCTGGAAGATCTATTTTATGATCCCCAGACTTCAGGAGGACTTCTTCTTTCTGTAAAAAGGGAAGAAGCAGAAAGTCTGATAGAGAAAATGAAAGCCCTTTCTCTTCCCTGTGCAGCAGTGGGAGAGGCAATAACAAAAAAAGACAGGTTTTTAATATACAGATAAAATGATGGGATAATATGGAAAAAAAAGATATGTTACGCCGGATCCCCGGTGTGGATACTCTTTTACAGGAACCGGATACAGTCACACTCTGTCTTCAGTACGGGAGGCAGAGTGTGATTGCTGTTATCCGGGAAGAAGTAAAAAGGGTCCGAAAAGAAATTTTAAACTGCAAAAACCGTGAAGAGGGAGAAGCTCTTCTCATGGAATTGAGGCATCAAATCCACATACGGACAGAAAAAGAGAACCGAGCTTCTTTCCGGAGAGTGATCAATGCCACAGGGATTCTTCTTCATACGAATCTTGGGCGTGCACCTCTTGGACGCAGGCAGATGGAGGCAGCATATCAGGCAATGGCAGGGTATGGTAATCTGGAATATGAATTGGAAGAAGGGAAAAGAGGAAAAAGGCAGAATCACTATCAGAAATTAATCTGCCAGGTGACAGGGGCAGAGGCTTCTGTTGCTGTCAATAATAATGCGGCTGCAGTTACTCTTATCCTTTCTGCTCTGGCAAGAAACAGGGAGGTCATAATCTCAAGAGGGGAGCTTGTGGAAATAGGAGGACATTTCCGTATACCGGAAGTAATGGAAGAAAGTGGTTCTGTTCTTCGTGAAGCAGGCTGCACAAACAGAACAAGAATAGATGATTACAGAAAAGCAGTAACAGAAAATACAGGGGCTTTTCTAAAAGTTCATACAAGCAACTATAAAATAATCGGTTTTACAGAATCACCATCTGTGGAAGAGCTTGTGGAAGCAGGAAAAGAATATCACGTTCCCGTAATTGTGGATTTGGGCAGCGGAGTTCTTGTTAATCTTGAAAAACTTGGCCTTTCTCATGAACCTACAGTACAGGAAATGTTAAAAAAAGGTGCAGATATTGTATGTTTTTCAGGTGATAAGCTTCTGGGAGGGCCGCAGGCGGGAATTATCACAGGAAAAAAGAAGTATATAGAAATAATAGAAAATCACCCCATGATGCGGGCGCTGCGTTTGGATAAATGTACAACGGCTGTTCTGGAGGCAACTTTCCGGGAATATCTTAAGGAAGAGACAGTGTGGGAAAATATTCCTGTGCTGAAGATGCTCAGGAGACAGCCAGAAGAGTTGAAAAGTCAGGCGGAAGAAATAAAGGCTGCGCTTTTGAAAGACGGATTTGAAGGGAAGATCCAGGTTCGGGAAGATATTGCTATGGTAGGGGGCGGTTCTCTTCCGGGAGAGACGCTTTCAGATGTTTCTCTTTCTGTAAAACCGGAAAAAGAAAGTGCGGGAGCGTTTGCTGCACGTCTGCGACAGCAGAAAAATCCTGTGATTTCTCAGGTAAAGAAAGAAGAGGTGCTGCTGCATATGAGAACGATTTTTTCTGAGGAAAAGGAAATGCTTATAGAAATGTTGAAAGAAGCGTTATTGTCTGGCGGGTGCCTGTGAGAATCGAACTCACCCGGGGCGCTTTTTCACGTCCAGCACAGGTTTTGAAGACCAGGGGGCACACCAGTTACCCAACGACACCCAAACCGCTATCATTATAACAGAAGAAAAATAAATTTTCAATTCAAGGTTGCGGCAGAAAAAGATAGGGTAAATTTTGTGAATATTGCACAAAAATGTTTTTTCTTTACCAGAGTATTGTGAAAAGAATGTCAAAGTGCTATAATGTTCACAACAAAACAAGTGGAGGTGTTTGTATGAACTACGAAGACGTTGAAAAAATATCAAATGCTGCAAAAGGGAAAATTTCATTGTTGAATCAGGACTTTTTCAAGTATTTTGTGCGAGCGGTTATGGCGGGCTTCTTTATTGTGGTTGCCATGATTTTCAGCAACGTAGTCGGCAGCGTATTTTCCAAAACCATGCCGGAGTGGGGGAAATTTCTGGGGGCGATTGTGTTTGCCATTGCAGTGCTTTTAATTTCCTTTGTAGGAGGAGAATTGTTTACCGGAAATAATATGGTTATGGCTTTTGGTGCATACGACAAAAAAGTAACCTGGGGTGAAGCCGGTAAGGTATGGCTTGTCAGCTATGTTGGAAACTTTGTGGGCTGTCTGATACTGGCTCTGATTTTTGTGGGAGCAGGTGCTTCCGGAACTGCAGATTATTTTGCAGGATTTATAAACAACAAACTCTCTATTCCGATGGGAGAAATGTTTTTCCGCGCAGTGCTCTGTAATTTCTTTGTATGCCTCGGCGTTCTCTGCGGAATGAAATTAAAGAGTGAAGCAGGAAGATTCCTGATGATCGTAATGTGTATCTCAGGCTTTGTTGTAAGCGGTTTTGAACACTGTATTGCAAATATGGGAATTTTTACAGTAGCCTTTTGTCTGGTGCCTGGATTGTCTCTGGGAGCAATGGCGAAGAGCATGCTGATCGTAACACTGGGAAATATGATAGGCGGCGCTGTTTTACTGGCATGGCCCCTTAGAAAGATGAGTGCAGATAAATAATGGCAAAAGCTTTATACATAGCAGAAAAACCAAGTGTGGCACAGGAGTTTGCGAAAGCTCTCAAAATCAACGGACAAAGGCGGGACGGCTATCTGGAGTCGGAAGATTCTGTGGTAACCTGGTGCGTGGGGCATCTGGTTACCATGAGCTACCCGGAAAAATACGATATGAAATATAAAAGGTGGAGTTTTGATACCCTGCCTTTTTTACCGCGCGAATTTAAGTATGAAGTCATTCCGGGAGTGAGCAAACAGTTTAAAATCGTGAAAGAACTGTTAAACAGAGCAGATATAGATACCATTTATGTCTGTACAGACTCCGGGCGCGAGGGAGAATATATTTATCGTCTTGTAGCGCAGATGGCAGGAGTAAAAAATAAAAAACAGAAACGTGTGTGGATCGATTCTCAGACAGAGGAAGAGATTTTAAGAGGAATCCGGGAGGCAAAGGATCTTTCTGCTTATGATAATCTTGCCTCTTCCGCATACCTCCGCGCAAAAGAAGACTATCTTATGGGAATTAATTTTTCGCGCGTGCTGACACTCAGGTATGGAAACAGCGTATCCGGCTATCTCGGAACAAAATATCAGGCGATTTCTGTAGGAAGAGTAATGACCTGTGTTCTCGGTATGGTGGTAAGAAGAGAAAGGGAAATCCGCTCTTTCGTAAAAACACCTTTTTACAGAGTGCTTAATAAAGTAACACTGGAAGGAAAACAGTTTGAGGGCGAGTGGAGAGCTGTGGAGGGAAGCCGGTATTTCCAGTCCCCTCTTTTATATAAGGAAAACGGTTTTAAGAAAAAAGAAGAGGCAGAAGCCCTTATTTCTCTGCTGAAGCAGGGGTCTCCTCTTTTATGTACAGTGGAAAAGATAGAACGGAAGAAAGAAAATAAAAATCCGCCGCTTCTTTTTAATCTTGCAGAGCTTCAGAATGTATGTGCAAAGCTCTTTAAAATAAGTCCTGATGAAACTCTCCGGGTAGTGCAGGAGCTTTATGAGAAAAAGCTGGTAACGTATCCAAGAACAGATGCTCATGTGCTGTCAACAGCCGTTGCGAAAGAAATATATAAAAATATTTCCGGGCTTCGAAATTACCCTCAGGCAGGAGAAGTGGCTGCGCACATTTTGGAAGCGGGAACGTATAAAAATATTGCAAAGACCCGGTATGTGAATGATAAACAGATCACAGACCATTATGCCATTATTCCGACAGGGCAGGGACTTGGCGCGTTAAACAGTCTGTCTCTTCTTTCTCAGAGAGTGTATGAGACGATCGTGAGACGCTTCCTTTGTATTTTTTATCCTCCAGCTGTATATCAGAAAGTAAATCTTGTAACAAATATGCATAATGAGCGTTTTTTCTCTTCTTTCCGTGTTCTTCTGGAGGAAGGCTACCTCTCTATTGCGACAAATTCCTTTGCGGGAAGAAAAGCTTCTGACGGAGAAAAAGGCGCAGGAGAAGAGCAGGAAACCGCCTGTGATGCTGCTCTTTTGGAAGCGTTGCAGAAGCTGAAAAAAAATGATATACTGCAGGTGGACGATCTGAGCATAAAAGAGGGAGAAACTTCTCCTCCTAAACGGTATAATTCCGGTTCCATGATCCTTGCAATGGAAAATGCGGGACAGCTTATAGAAGATGAGGAGCTGCGCGCCCAGATAAAAGGCGCGGGGATCGGTACCAGCGCTACAAGGGCGGAGATTTTGAAAAAACTGTTTTATATTAAGTATCTTTCTCTTAACAAGAAAACACAGATCATCACTCCCACACTTCTGGGAGAAATGATTTTTGATGTGGTAAACTGTTCTATCCGCCAGCTTTTAAACCCGGAGCTTACAGCGAGCTGGGAAAAAGGGCTGAACTATGTGGCAGAGGGAAGTATCACAGAGCAGGAGTATATGGATAAGCTGGAGCGCTTTGTGAGACTTCGTACACGCCAGGTAGAGGAGAGTAATTATCAGTATGCTCTGCGCCAGTTTTTTGACGCTGCTTCCGCCAATTATCCGGCGAAGACGGCAGATGCAAAACGAGGAGGAAAAAAGAAATGATGAAAGATTATACGATCGAGAAGCTTCTGAACCTGAAAGAAACCATAGCGGCAGAATTGTTTGAGGGAAAAACATATCCCTGGGAAGTTCTTCCGGAAATTGGAGATTTTATTGTAAAACTAGGAAATACTCTGGATCCGGAAGAGTATGAACACAGGGAGGGCGACATCTGGGTTGCAAAAACAGCAAAGGTGGCGCCGACAGCCTGCATTAACGGTCCGGTTATTATCGGAAAAGATGCGGAAGTCCGTCACTGTGCTTTCATAAGAGGAAAAGCGATCATCGGAGAGGGAGCAGTGGTTGGCAATTCTACAGAACTGAAAAACGCGGTTCTTTTTAATAAGGTTCAGGTTCCTCATTATAATTATGTCGGCGACGCTGTCCTTGGATATAAATCGCATATGGGCGCAGGATCTATCTGCTCCAATGTGAAGTCAGACAAAGAGCTGGTCGTTGTAAAAGACGGAGAAGAAAAAGTGGAGACAGGTCTTAAGAAATTCGGCGCAATGCTTGGCGACAATGTAGAGGTGGGCTGCGGCTCTGTTTTAAATCCGGGAACTGTAATTGGAAGAAATACAAATATTTATCCGCTCTCTTCTGTCCGCGGATGTGTTCCCGCAGACAGTATTTATAAGAGCAGAAAAGAAGTTGTAAAAAAACAGTAATTTTGGTGTTTAAAGCAGATACTGCCGTATAAAAATTAATAAGGTAAGGTGTAAGGGGTAAAATGCGTAAAAAAAGTATTTTGCCCCTTTTCCTTTTATAAATCCTCTTTTTCCATTATACATATTAATGGAAAGAAAGGCAAAGCAGGCTTTCCACTCGTAGGCAAGCCAGCAGCTTCCGATAATTGCCTGGGCTGTCCGTTCCCTGTGGAGCGTGTACATAATAAGAAGAAAAATGAACCCTTTCCAGCCGTAATCTGCCTGAAAGAAAAAGGAAACACCAAAAAGTCCCAGAACGGAGAAAAACTGAAGCGTCTGTTTTTCCCGGAAATATTCTATTGCGCAAAAACCAAGATACCCGATGAATAGTGTAAAAAACACATTTTGTTTTTCGTAGAAGAATGTATTTGTGTGAATATAATTCCAGGGTAACTCAGAAAGTATCGCAAACAAAAGTAAATTTCTTCCATAGCGGAAGCGATTTTTTGTGTGCAGAAATCCTTCTGCCAGCAAAAAGCAGAAGATGGGGAAGGCTACTCTGCCAATATCTCTGGAAAGCCGGTAAAGGGAAACGGGATTTCCCAGAAAAGAAAAAAGCGGAATCTGTGCCTCTGGGAACTGGCTTAAAATGGCCATTCCCGTGTGGTCGATAAGCATCGTCAGCATAGCGATCATTTTTAAGGCGCTGCCGCTTAAAATACGGCATTTTTCCGGAAGAAAAGAATCAGGTGTATGATTGGACATAAAATTCTCCTTTTAACAAAAATATAGATGTATTCTATCACAGGATGCCGCAGATTTCCATAAAAGGAAAAATATCTGCAGTTTTTTTCTTGTTTTTGCAAAATATGACTAGACGAACGGCGAATTTTGTGAGAAAATAAGCATAGGTTGTTAGGTTCATTTTAACAACATTATAAGTCAATCTATACTTGAAAGGAGTTTTAAAATGATTTATTCACGCGAAGTAGAAGAAATGTGCCCAGTTGCACAGGGCGTTCATCATGGCGCTGCTCCAATTCCAGAAGAAGCGAAATGGGTACAGGCAAAAGAAGTCAAAGATATTTCCGGTCTTACACACGGTGTTGGCTGGTGTGCTCCACAGCAGGGTGCATGTAAGCTGACTCTGAACGTAAAAGAGGGTATCATCCAGGAGGCGCTGGTTGAGACAATCGGATGTTCTGGTATGACACATTCTGCAGCTATGGCTTCTGAGATTCTTCCGGGACTGACTGTAATGGAGGCACTGAACACAGACCTTGTTTGTGATGCAATCAATACTGCAATGAGAGAGCTTTTCCTTCAGATCGTTTACGGACGTACACAGTCTGCATTCTCTGAGGATGGACTTCCAGTAGGTGCTGGCCTTGAAGACCTTGGTAAAGGACTTCGTTCCCAGGTTGGTACTATGTACGGAACTCTGAAAAAAGGACCTCGTTACCTGGAAATGGCAGAAGGCTATGTAACAGGTATTGCACTTGATGCAGATGACGAAATTATTGGTTACCAGTTCGTAAGCCTTGGCAAAATGACCGACTTCATCAAAAAAGGCGATGACCCGAACACTGCATGGGAAAAAGCAAAAGGTCAGTATGGCCGTGTAGCTGATGCTGTTAAGATTATTGACCCGAGAAAAGAATAATTTGATGAGGAGGTAACGGGAAATGGCTTTATTTGAATCATACGAGAGACGAATTGACAAAATCAATTCTGTTTTAAATAGTTATGGCATTGCTTCCCTTGAAGAAGCAGAGAAAATCACAAAAGATGCAGGCTTAAATGTATACGACCAGATTAAAGGCATTCAGCCAATCTGTTTTGAAAACGCTTGCTGGGCTTACATTGTAGGTGCTGCAATCGCAATCAAAAAAGGCTGCAAGAGAGCAGCAGATGCAGCTGCAGCAATCGGCGAAGGTCTTCAGGCTTTCTGTATCCCGGGTTCTGTAGCAGACACACGTAAAGTAGGTCTTGGACATGGTAACCTCGGAAAAATGCTTCTTGAGGAAGAGACAGAATGTTTTGCATTCCTTGCAGGTCATGAGTCATTCGCAGCAGCAGAGGGTGCTATCGGTATCGCTGAGAAAGCAAACAAAGTTCGTCAGAAACCGCTTCGTGTTATCCTGAACGGTCTTGGAAAAGACGCTGCTCAGATCATCGCAAGAATCAACGGATTTACATATGTTGAGACAGAGTACGATCCATACACAAACGAAGTAAAAGAAGTATTCCGCAAATCTTATTCTGAGGGACTTCGTGCAAAAGTAAACTGCTACGGCGCTAACAGCGTTCCGGAAGGTGTTGCGATCATGTGGAAAGAGGGCGTTGACGTTTCCATCACAGGTAACTCTACAAACCCGACACGTTTCCAGCATCCAGTAGCAGGAACATACAAAAAAGAATGTATCGAAAGGAAAGAAATACTTCTCCGTTGCTTCCGGCGGTGGTACAGGACGTACACTTCACCCAGACAACATGGCAGCAGGTCCTGCTTCCTACGGTATGACAGATACATTAGGACGTATGCACTCTGACGCACAGTTTGCAGGTTCTTCTTCTGTACCGGCTCACGTAGAGATGATGGGTCTTATCGGCGCAGGTAACAACCCGATGGTTGGTATGACTGTTGCTGTTGCAGTTTCCATTGAGGAAGCTGCGAAAGAAGGCAAATTCTAATATTCTAATAAAAAATGGGCCTTGTTACGATTTGAAAAGTCGTAGCAAGTCCTGTTTTTTTGACTGTAACCAACGAGAATTTACGGAGGAGGAAGCCATGCTGCCTGCTTTGATTATATTTCACCGTCTGAAAAACAGAGAGAACGTACTTCCTGTTTCGCTGGAGCTTACTTTAATATGCCCTTTTTGTTTATTCATAATATCCCTTGTCAGATAGAGACCTATGCCTACACCATTAACTCCGGAGGAATATTTTCCTCTGTAAAACCGGTTGAATATCTGTGCCTGTTCTTCCTCAGGTATGCCGATTCCGTTGTCTGTGATATTCAGACGAAGATAAGAGGCATACTCAATAAGATCCAGGCGGACGATTCCGCCGTTTTGCGTATATTTTACGGCGTTATCGAGGACATTTGTGATGGCTTCTGCCGTCCAGTTAAAGTCAAGGTACAGTTTATAGTCCCGCCCGCAGTCGAATATAATAGTAATATTCTTAGATTTTGCTTTCGAATAAACAGATTTTACTGCATGAAGGATTATATTGTTTAAGCTGCTTTTCTCCGGTTTCAATGTGATAATTCCACTTTCCAGACGGGACATCTTCGCAGAACAGCTAAAGAGAAGGGCTTTGAAATATAATCATCACAGCCGGCGTCATAGCCGTTCAGCATATCTTCCTCTGTGTCATTTGCCGTTAAAAATAATACGGGAAGCTGCGAGGTCTGCCGGACTTTCTGACAAAAGTTCATGCCATTTCCATCTGGAAGGTTAATATCAAGTAAGAATAAATCATATTTTTTTAAGGTATATTTCTGCAAGGCTTCTACATAACCATAAGCCGTTGTTATGTGGTGTCCGTCTTTTTTTAGGGCAATGGAAATCCCTTTGCTTAAAATCCTGTCGTCCTCTAATAAAAATATATTCGCCATGTAAATCACTCCGCATATGAAAATAACAGGGCAGAAGTAAAAAATCTGCCCTGTGGCAACTAATTTCCGAAATCATGCAGCCGCTCTATTACCGTTTCTTTTGAGGCAGCATGATACACGATTGCCGGAACACTCAGACATATGATAAATATAACAAAAATCAGACAGATTACAAGAGTAAACGGATATTCAAATTCTGCATAATCTGCTATATGTGGAACCGCATCTGCAACAAGAAGCAGGAACGCATTTCCAAAGGTCATAATAAGCGCCGTAGTTACAAGGGCGTAAATACCGCCTTCCAGAGTTAATATTTTCTGAATCTGTTTTTTTGAAGTTCCGATACTTTCCATGATAGCAAACTCATTTTTTCGTGCAACCACACCTGTCAGCATAACATTAACAAAATTGATCAGTCCTGTCACAATAAGCAGAAGGGCAATTCCGTTTCCTGTCAGGTTTTCGGCGTAAGTCATTTGATTGAATTGTTCTGTTTTTCCAAGAGCACTTTCAAATTGCCACTCCGAATGCGTTAATGTGCTGTTTATGGATTGCAATTCACTGTCGATTTGCTTTAACTGCTTCCTGTCTTTAATATTAACACCGATTGCGGAAATAACAGGTGTGCCTGTCAGGCGTTCCATTCCTGTTTTACTGACGTAAATAATTTCCGGTACAATGTGAATATCTTTGCGCTGCCCGATTCCCTCAGAAAGATTATTTTTATAATCTCCAAAATAAAATGAGCCGTCAATGAGGAAATAGGTTGTTTTTCCGTCTGGAGTATCTGCTGTTAAAGATAAGGTTTTTCCTACTAATGCAGTATTGGGAGCGTTATACTCTGTATCCATTCCTACAACCACAGTTTCCCCGCGGTTAAATTTTTCAACATCAATGGGGGTGTCCGGGTGTTTCGCGTTGTATTCTTCCAGTGCTTTGTCATTTAGCGTTGTAATATAGTAGCCATAATCTCCGGCATCGGCATATGATCATTTCGTCATAAGACTGTTCTTGAGATTTATATCTGCTGTCTTCGTATTTGATTTTCATAAAGCCTTCCAGGGCGGCTTCGTCAAAATCAATACCTGCCCATACGGTTTTCTGGACGTCTACATTTTAATACCGCCAATCTGTTTTATCTGTTCTACAAATTGTTCGTCAAACTGCGGCACTTCTTTATTGAACCGCTCATATTGGTTAAACTGAACATCGGTGTATTCAAAATCATAATCAAGATACGTTTTGACATAATTTTCTGATTTCATACTTCCCGTAATCCCGTTGACGCCCAAAATCATGGTGATGCCCATAAACAGGGACATAAATACAAGGAGCGCCCGTTTTTTGTCCCGGAATACATTATGGTATGCCATTACATAAAGCTTTCCGCCGTGTGTACAATTATTTCTGCGTCCATAATAGATTTTCCGCTATTGAACGCATTTTCCAGAAGAAAAGGTACAATTCCAAAGGAAAGGATACCTGCCAGAATAATACCAATCGGTATTCCGATGCAGGCGAAGGTCAGGGTCTGCCGTTTTACCAGTGTTTTGATCTGCCGTTCTGTTGTTCCCAGCGTCTTTATCAATCCGCAGAAACGGGTATCTCTTGAAATCGAAATATAAAGTACGTTATAAATCAGAAGATACCCGCTGCCAATAATAAAGAATACCAGAAGAATGACCATTGCATAGAGAGAGCCACTGGAAGACGATAAGGAAATAGAACCCTGAAACGTCTGATTTTCATTTAAGGAAATATCATCCTGTATATCATAAAAATTTTCTTTCGGTCTGTCTAAGGACATGGAGAGAACACCGTTATTTTGTAATGTGTATCCATGTTCCAGACAATAGCTTTCTGAAAGAAACGCCATACCTGTTCCCGTGTAGGAAGAAAACCACCCGCTCAATGTAAAGGTATCGTTCTGTTCGCCATCTTTTGATACATAAGATAATGAGATTTCCATGTCAGGTTTGGGATTTTCAATTCCAAGCTGGGAAAGCGCGTCCTCAGACAGCAGGATTTCGTTTTCACCTTCCGGATACGTACCGTTTATATTGCTGATGGCTTCTTTATAGTGTTTTTCCCATTCTGTATCGTCGTAATACTGCATGGAAATTACAAGGTCGCGGTCTGCCTCATTTTTTCCTGTGACAGAACCGATCCTGTATTGTATGCCGATTGTATTTACATAATCCAAAGAGCGGATTTCTTTTTCCTGCTCTGCCGTCGGCATGGCAAGCATAACATCTGCATTCGTGCTGGAAGAACGGATTTCCATCAAATCCATATTTTCTTTGTAATTAATCCCCAGACTGAAAACAGCGGTGATCATCAGTATAGTCTGGTTAAACTCTCTGCTCACAGATTGCATGAGAAGAATTACGTCCATACTTGTTTTGGAATCTAGATTTCCCGTTGGCTCATCTGCAAGAATAATGGCAGGCTTTGTGGCGAGGGCTCTTGCGATTGCTACACGCTGCTGTCCGCCGGAGAGATTGTTCGGCATGTTTTTAAGCTTGTGTTCCAGTCCCAGACTGTGAATGATGCGCCTTAAAAATTCCTTATCTGCCTTGCTTCCGTCAATCTCAATCGGATAAACAATGTTTTCATACACATTTAAAATGGGAAGAAGGTTATAATTTTGAAAAACAAAACCTACATTTCTGCGCCGGAAAATAGTTAATTGTTCGTTTCCCATTTTCATAAGCTCTTTTCCTCTGACGATCACGCTTCCGGAAGTGGGGCGGTCCAGCTCGCCGAGCATATTAAGCAGGGTGGATTTTCCGCTTCCAGATGTACCGACGATTGCCACAAATTCTCCATCTTCAACGGAAATGGATACACCGTCCAAAGCATGAACTTCATTTTCGCCGCTGCCGTATATTTTTTTCAAATCCTTTGTTTTGAGTATAGCCATAATAAAAACCTCCTGCTGTGTTTCGTTTATATTTTTATTATAGCAGCCACTTCTTACAATCTTCTTACAGTCTGACAGGAAAATGTCCGAATGACCTGTATATAAGGTGATCCGGACATTTGTCAAATATTAAATTTTAACATTCTCTGTTTACGTCTGCTTTATCTATCATGATATTTAAAATTTCTGTATCGGTTTCCCGCATTCCCACGCGGCCGATATATCCCATACTCTTTATGGTTTCCTCTACATCGCCCTTTATGATGCCCTCGCCGGGAAGGAAGCTTTTATTTTGTATACTTAAATGAAAAGCCATGAGGGCAGCATCTACAGATGAAGCGATTTTGGCAGCACAGGAAGGCTTTGCTCCGTCACATACAATTCCGCCCACATTTCCGAGCGTATTGATAATAGTTAAAGATACCTGCTCGTAATTACCGCCGTACATATAGGTAATGCCGGCTCCTGCACCGCAGGCAGCGCTTACTGCACCGCAGTATGCGGACAGGCTTCCTATGTAATACTTCTGGTGAATCGCAATTAAATTGCTGACTACAAGAGAGCGGTAAAGTTTGGGTCTGGAAATATCCCATTCCTCCGCATAGACAACAAGCGGGAGAGAAACAGTAATTCCCTGGTTTCCGCTTCCGGAGTTTATGACAACCGGCATGGAACAGCCGCCCATACGTGCGTCGCTTCCTGCAGCGGCTCTGGCGCAGGCGCGGGTAATGACACCTTTTCCCCACGTGTGCATCAAAGTTTTTCCAATCTGAGCACCGTAATTATTATCAAGACCTTCCTGGGAGATGGCAGAGTTCATCTGTATCTGACGCTCCAGAACTTCTTCCACATCGGAAATTTTTACCTGGTCTGCAAAATCAAGAATATCCTTTACGGTAAGTTTGGATTTATCAATTTCAGGAGATGCTTCTTCTTCCTTTACCGGATTTTCCAGAAGAATATTTCCGTCTTTTTCAATTTTGGTGATATTAGTATGATGATTTACAATTGTAACTTCTGCGAAATGCTCTCCCTTTAATACCCGGGCACGGATATAAAGATTTGCAACGTTTTCTTCCAGAGAACAGGAGCAGATTTTTTGCTCCAGAAGTTCTTTTGTGCGGTCAATATCTTTTTGGGTTACATTTTTTAAAACCTCAAGCGCCTGGTCAGGATTTCCTCCTACAGCGCCGAGAATAGCTGCTACATCAATTCCCTTCATTCCGCTGGAATTCGGTACAGTTACTCCTTTTACGTTTTTGATGATGTTTCCACTGCAGTGCATTTCAATGGACTGGGGAAATTCGCCCAATGCCTGAACAGCTTTTGCAGAGGCATAGGCAATGGCGATTGGTTCGGTACACCCAAGAGCCGGAACTAACTCGTGTTTCAGTATACTTAAATAATTCTCATAAAGTGCAGAATTCATAATCTTCTCCTTCGTGTCAAATAATACAAACATTATAATATAAGCCAAGAAAAACCTCAATGTTTTGTTGAAATTTTCTAAAAATCTTGGTATTCTAAAGAAAGAAACGGAGGGGTTGTATGTACAGAGAACTTTACGAACTGCTTAATAAACAGGGCAGGGTAAAACGAGCTATATTTTTAGATGGAATTTATAAAGGAGAGTTCATGACGGAACACCACAGAGAAGGTGATTTCTGGTATCCATATCTGAAAGAAATAGAAAAAATAGAAGAAACAAAAATTCTTGACACAGAAAAAGGTCGTATTTTTGTGGAAATTCTGGAAAAGAATCCGCATCTTGTAATTCTGGGGGGCGGACATATTTCCTGTCCTGTGGCACACATGGCGAAAATGCTGGGATTTCATGTAACCGTTATGGACGACAGGGAAGAATTTCTTACGAAAGAGAGATTTCCTGATGCCGACGAGCGTATTTTGGGAAGTTTTGATGAGTTTGGAGAAAAAATACCGGTTTATGAAAATGCTTATTATGTGGTAGTCACAAGAGGGCATCAGGGAGACACCCTCTGCGCACGGCAGATTTTAAAGCGTCCTTACACGTATTTTGGTATGATTGGAAGCAGAACAAAGGTAAAACTTACAAAAGAGATGCTTCTTTCAGAGGGATTTGAAGAAAAAGTGTTGAATTCCATTCATGCACCAATTGGTTTGCCCATCGGGGGTGAGACGCCTGAGGAAATCGCAGTGAGTATTATGGCGGAAATTGTGCAGATAAAAAACCGGTTTAAAAGAGCTTTTAATGACGAAAAGATAGAAAAGAAAGTGTCAGAAGGGCAGCACGGCACAATGCTTACGATAGTTAGAAAAAGCGGCTCGTCTCCAAGAGGAGTGGGCAGTAAAATATTTCTTGACAGAGAAGGAAATGCATATGGAACCATTGGAGGGGGAAGCGTGGAATTTCAGGCTCTTCGCCACGCAGAAAAAAGAAATGAAACAAAGATGGAAAAACCGGAAACGATAGCATATAACCTTTCACAGAAGGAGAGCGCAGACCTTGAAAATCTGGGTATGATATGCGGCGGAAATGTGGAAGTTTTATTTGAAAATTTATGACAGGAAAGGAAGAGGGAATTATGTATAATGTACATTCGGCAAAAGCAGAGGAGTTTATAAACCATCAGGAGATTCTTGATACCATTGCCTGGGCAGAAGAAAATAAAAATAATAAAGAGGCAGTGGAAGCATTGATTGAGCGGGCTCGAGACTGTAAGGGGCTTACCCACAGGGAGGCAGCGCTTCTTCTTGCATGTGAGGATCCGGAACTTGTGGAAAAAATGTATGCGGCAGCAAAGGAAATCAAAAAGAAATTTTACGGAAACCGCATTGTGATGTTTGCACCACTTTATCTTTCCAATTATTGTATCAACGGCTGTGTATACTGCCCGTATCATGCGAAAAATAAACATATCCGCAGAAAAAAATTAACACAGGAAGAAATCCGCCGCGAGGTAATCGCGCTTCAGGATATGGGGCATAAGCGTCTTGCTCTTGAGACGGGGGAGGATCCAAAAAATAATCCCATTGAGTATGTTCTGGAAAGTATCAAAACCATTTATGGCATCAAGCACAAAAACGGAGCGATACGCCGTGTCAATGTAAATATTGCCGCAACTTCTGTGGAGAATTACAGAAAATTAAAGGAAGCGGGAATCGGTACTTATATTTTATTTCAGGAAACATACAATAAGGAAAGTTATGAAGCACTTCATCCAACTGGTCCCAAAAGTGATTACGCTTATCACACAGAGGCGATGGATCGTGCAATGGAAGGCGGAATTGACGATGTAGGCTGCGGCGTTCTTTTTGGACTTGAAACATATAGATATGATTTTGTAGGGCTTCTAATGCACGCAGAGCATCTTGAGGCAAGATTTGGAGTTGGTCCGCATACAATAAGCGTTCCCAGGATCTGTCCGGCAGATGATATTGATACGGCTGATTTCTCCAATGCTGTGCCAGATGAGATTTTCCAGAAAATCGTGGCAGTAATCCGCATTGCAGTTCCGTATACCGGCATGATCATTTCCACAAGAGAATCTGTAGCCTGCAGAGAAAAGGTGCTTGACCTTGGAATTTCTCAGATAAGCGGCGGTTCCCGTACTTCTGTGGGCGGATATGCGGAGGAAGAAAAAGAAGAGGAAAATTCCTCTCAGTTTGACGTAAGCGACAGGCGGACTCTGGACGAGGTGGTAAACTGGCTTTTAAAGCTTGGTTATATTCCAAGCTTCTGTACAGCCTGCTACAGGGAGGGAAGGACAGGCGACCGGTTTATGTCTCTTGTAAAAACGGGGCAGATCGCAAACTGCTGTCACCCAAATGCACTGATGACCTTAAAAGAGTATCTGGAGGATTACGCTTCCCCGGAAACAAAGGAAAGAGGGTTAAATCTGATTGAAAAAGAGCTTGCCAATATTGAGCGGGATAAGACAAGAGAAATCTGTATCCGAAACCTTCATGATATAGAAAATGGAAAAAGAGATTTCCGGTTTTAATATTATAGCTTGCATAATTTACAAGAATCATGTATATTGTTGGAAGAGACGAGAGAAAAAATACATACCGTTTTATTTGCAGCAGGAATGCAAACGCGTTCTGAAATCAGACAGTATGTTTTAAAGGAGGAACCAAAATGAAAAAAGCAGGACTTCTCGTGATGCTTCTCGGAATGATCTTCTGTATTCCGGGATGTGGCTTTACAGAAGGAAGAGATGCAGTTGTAACTGTCATAAAGGCAACCCCTACACCGGAGCCTACTCCAACACCGGAGGTAACACCAACGCCGGAGGCAACACCGACACCGGCACCTGTGATCGAGCAGACACCGGGAGGAACAAAGGTAGAAGTGAAAAACGGAACATACCAGACTACTGCGGCAGTGAACCTTCGCGCAGATGCCAGCGCAGATGCGGAGATGGTTGGAAGCGTAGAGTCAGGTATACAGCTAAACAGCACCGGCGTATGTGAAAACGGCTGGATCCGCGTAGATTATAATGGAACAGTATGTTACGCATCTGGCGACTATGTGACTGCAGTGACAGCAGACGCAGGCACACAGCAGGCAGACGCGGCAGCAGATGGAGCAGCGGCTCCGGCAGTACAGTAAAAAAATACTGTTGACATATGCAGAGTACTGTATTATAATTACCGTGAAATTAAAATAAGAATGATAAAGCAAAGGCGCTTTGTCTGTTGAAAAACAGGCAAAGTGCCTTTTTTTCATTCAAAAGGAGGAAAGAACGATGAGAATGACACCAAAAGAGCAGGAAAAACTATTGCTTCATTTTGCCGGAAATCTCGCAAAAGAAAGGCGGGAAAGAGGGTTGAAGCTGAATTATCCGGAAGCAGTAGCTTATATCAGCTCAGAATTGCTGGAAATGGCAAGAGACGGAAAAGAAGTGACAGAGCTTATGATCCAGGGAACGAAAATCCTTGCAAAAGAAGATGTGATGGAAGGAGTTGCCGATATGATTCATGAGGTACAGGTTGAAGCAACTTTTCCGGATGGAACGAAACTTGTTACTGTACATAATCCCATTCAATAGGAGGAGCATTATGAAAATAGGTGAAGTTATACCTGTAGACAGGGAAATTATTTTAAATGAAGGAAAAGAGTGTCGAAAAATTCTTGTGAAAAACATAGGCGATCGACCTGTACAGGTGGGTTCTCATTATCACTTTTTTGAAGTGAATCGCTGCCTTGTTTTTGACAGAGAAAAAGCATATGGATTCCATCTTGATATTCCATCAGGAACTTCAGTACGATTTGAACCGGGGGAGGAAAAGGAGGCGGCACTGACTGCTATAGGAGGAAGCCGAAGGGTTTTCGGGTTTAACGATTTAACTTGTGCCAGAGTCTCAGAGTCCACAAAAGCAGCAGCCTTGAATATGGCGAAACAAAAAGGATTCATCAGATAGGAGGAATGCACATGAGTGTGAAAATCAGCGGAGAAAAATATGCAATGATGTACGGTCCTACAACAGGTGACAAGGTGCGTCTTGCAGATACGAACCTCATTATTGAGGTGGAAAAGGATTTTACAATATACGGAGAGGAATGTAAATTTGGCGGTGGAAAAACGCTTCGTGATGGGATGGGACAGTCTGTTACGACGACAAGTGCGGACGGAGATCTGGATTTAGTTATCACAAATGCTTTGATCGTAGATTATACGGGAATTTACAAAGCAGATGTCGGAATTAAGAATGGTGTGATAGCAGGTATTGGAAAAGCCGGAAATCCCTCTGTGATGGATGGCGTAACACCAGGAATGACAGTAGGAGCGTCTACAGAAGCTCTGGCGGGAGAGGGACTTATCCTCACGGCAGGAGGACTGGATACGCATATTCATTTTATTTCTCCTCAGCAGATAGAGTGCGCTTTATACAGCGGCATTACCAGTATGATTGGAGGAGGAACAGGACCGGCGGACGGAACAAATGCCACAACATGTACGCCTGGTCCCTGGAATATGCAAAAAATGCTTCAGGCGGCAGAGGAATACCCTATGAATTTAGGATTTTTAGGAAAAGGAAACTGTTCTGATGAAAAGGCTCTCGCAGAACAGATTGAAGCTGGAGCTATGGGGCTTAAAATCCATGAAGACTGGGGTGCTACACCGGCAGTAATTCATCACTGTCTGAACGCGGCAGACGATTATGATGTGCAGGTGGCAATTCATACCGATACATTAAATGAGGGAGGCTGTGTGGAAGATACCCTGGAGGCTATTGCCGGCAGAACGATTCACACTTATCATACAGAAGGTGCCGGCGGAGGTCATGCACCGGATATTATCTGTGCGGCATCCGCTTTAAATGTACTTCCTTCTTCTACTAATCCGACGATGCCATATACAGTAAATACGTTGGATGAGCATTTGGATATGTTGATGGTTTGTCACCATCTGGATAAACGAATTCCGGAGGACGTAGCATTTGCTGATTCCCGTATCCGCCCGGAGACGATAGCGGCAGAAGACGTGCTTCATGACATAGGGGTATTTTCCATGATGAGTTCAGATTCTCAGGCTATGGGACGTGTGGGAGAAGTTATTACACGTACCTGGCAGACTGCTTCGAAAATGAAAGAAGAAAGAGGCCCTCTTCCGGAAGATGAAGGACATGGAAACGATAATTTCCGGGTAAAGAGATACATTTCAAAATATACAATTAATCCGGCGGTCACACACGGTGTATCAGAGTATGTCGGTTCTGTGGAGAAAGGAAAAATAGCAGATCTTGTACTTTGGAATCCAGCGTTTTTTGGAAGCAAACCGGATATGGTGATTAAAGGGGGCATGATCATAGCTTCTAAAATGGGAGATGCAAATGCTTCCATTCCTACATGTGAGCCTGTTATGTACAGACCGATGTTCGCTGCGCATGGAAAGGCAAAATTTGAAACCTGCCTTACATTTGTATCAAAAGCGGCCATGAAAGCAGATATAGCAGGTAAGTACGGGCTCAAAAAAAAGGTTGTTCCTGTTTGTGGATGCAGAAACATCACAAAGAAAGACATGAGATTTAACGATAAAACACCAGATATTACAGTAAATCCGGAGACTTACGAAGTGCGGGTGGACGGGGCAAAGATTGTGTCAAAACCGGCAAAAAAACTTCCACTGACACAGATTTACAGCTTGTTTTAAGCGTGGAAATGCCTCTTTTTTTGAGGCATTTTCCGAATAGAAAATGTTGCAGGAGGGAAAGAAAATGTTAGGTGTGTGCTTATTGTTCGTGGGAATTGTATTGATTAATAATGGAATGTGTACCTTGTATCAGGTAGATGGGAAATCGGCGTCAGTTATGAATATCCTGACAGGAGGATTATCCATATTTATCAACGGAGTGAACCTTGTTTGCGGAAATTATTATGCTGCAGGAACCGGGCTTTTATTTGGATTCACTTATCTTTTTGTGGCATTTATGAAGATTGGAAAATTGAATCCCGTTCCCTTTGCCTGGTTCTCCACATTTGTAGCAGTCAATGCAGTTGTGTTTGGTACTATAGAAGGGATTACCGGAAGTGCGGAACTTGGAATTAATCCAGATTGGAGATGGGCGATAATCTGGTATTTATGGGCAATTCTTTGGGGAACTTCTTTTGTCGAGGACATCTGCCATAAAAGACTTGGAAAATTTGTTCCGGCGCTTCAAATATTTGAGGGAGTTGTCACAGCCTGGATTCCAGGTGTCCTGATGTTGATTAATAAATGGTAAAATGAGAGGAGAAAAAATGATCTGTGAAAAACTGGAAGGTGTTTTAGGAGAGTTGGAAACATTCGGGAAACAAATAGAATATGTAGAAATTGAATGGCATGAGGCTTTTAAAAAAATACATAAAAAAACGACGGATTGTGGAAGGGATGTAGGTATTCGTATGGGGGATTGGGTGCTGACACGCGGACTGCAGGAAGGGGACGTGATTTATCAGGACGAAAATCGGGTCATTGCGGTCCATACCCCTCCCTGTGAAATCATCCAAATTCGGATTCTTCCGGAACATGAGGAAATGACGGCGAAAATTTGCTATGAAATCGGCAACAGGCATGCACCTCTTTTTTGGGGAGAAAAAAAAGATACCTTTGTAACACCTTACAATGAACCAATGTTTCAGATGCTGCGAAAGTTTCATGGGGTATCTGCTGAAAGAGCTATGGGACAGCTGAATTTTCACAAAAAAATATCTGCGTCAGTTCATAATCATCATCACTGAGAAAGGAAAATATGAGAATGAAAATTTCAAAAAAGGAATTTCTGATTTTGCAAATAAATGATTCTCTATTCCCTATAGGTTCTTATTCTCATTCTTACGGACTTGAAACTTATATACAAAAAGGAATCGTACACGATGAAAAAACAGCCGAAAGGTATTTGAGAATGAAACTCAGATACAGCTTTATGTATACGGATCTTCTTGCTGTAAAACTTTCTTATGAAGCGGCAACAAAAGGAGACATTTATAAATTAGAAGAATTAGAAGACGTTATGGAAGCATCCAGGATTCCGGAGGAGATTCGCTGTGCATCAAGAAAACTGGGAAGTCGTTTTGTGAAAACTCTGTTTTGTATGGATCCTTCCTGGAAACAGGGAATCTTTGAAAAATATGTATCTATAAGAACTGGAAAAACAATTTGCCATCCATGTGCATATGGAGTTTTCTGTGCGGCCAGAGAAATCCCGGAGGAAGAAATGCTGGCAGCGTTTTTGTATGCGCAGGCATCGGCGGCTGTAACGAATTGTGTGAAAACGATTCCCTTAAGTCAGTCGTCAGGACAGAAGATTCTTTTTTCACTTGTTCCTCTGTTTGAGGAAATTTTGGAATTGATAAAAGAGACGGGAGAGGAAATGTTGTGTCTTTCTGCGCCGGGATTTGACGTACGCAGTATTGAACATGAACAATTGTATTCTCGGCTATATATGTCATAGAAAAGGAGAAATCAGAAAATGTCTTATGTAAAAATAGGAGTAGCAGGTCCGGTAGGATCAGGAAAAACTGCATTGATAGAGGCTCTGACAAGGCAACTTGCCGGAACATACAGTATAGGCGTTATCACGAACGACATATACACGAAAGAAGACGCGGAATTTCTGGCAAAAAACAGTATTATGCCAAGGGAAAGAATTACGGGAGTTGAGACAGGAGGATGTCCGCATACGGCAATCCGCGAAGATGCATCGATGAATTTGGAGGCAGTAGACGAAATGATACGGAAATTTCCGGATATCGAACTGCTTTTTATTGAAAGCGGCGGAGATAATCTGTCTGCTACTTTCTCACCAGAGTTAGTAGATGCAACAATATTTGTAATTGATGTGGCGGAGGGAGACAAAATCCCGCGCAAAGGAGGACCGGGAATTACTCGCTCGGATCTTCTTGTGATTAATAAAACAGATCTGGCTCCTTATGTAGGTGCAAGTCTTGAAGTAATGGAAAGAGATTCCAGAAAGATGAGGGGAAACAGACCTTTTATTTTTACAAATATACGAGGAAATGAAAATGTAGATCAGGTAATCCACTGGATGAAAGAGAATGTATTACTGGAAGGAATGTAAAATATGCAGACCAATGCATTTGGGAAAATATCAGAGTTTTCTCTGACTGCCGAAGTTAAGGATGAGAAAACTATTTTAAAAGATGTCCGTTTTACAGCGCCTTATAAAATTATGCAGCCTTTTGAAAAAAAAGACGGAAGTATAGAAGTTATGATGATGGCAGCATCTGCGGGCATTATGGAAGGTGATTGTCAGGAACTGCAATTTCAAATTGGGACGGGAGCGAAAGTGGAATTTCGTTCTCAGTCTTACGACAAAATCCATCAGATGAAAGAAGGGTATGCGGAACGACAGACAAAGATAGATATAAAGGCAGGAGGTATCTTTTTCTTTCATCCGCAGCCGGTTATTCCATTTAGAGACTCAGCCTTTAAAAACAAAACAGAAATTTCTCTGGAAAATGAAACGTCAATTCTTTTTATGAGTGAAATACTTTCTTCCGGACGAAGCGCCAGAGGAGAAAATTTTGCATACAGATTTTATCACAATCTGACAGAAATCCGGCGAAAAGGTCGTCTTATTTACAGAGATAATACAAGATATGTCCCTTCAGAAATGCCTATGAAGGAAATTGGGTTGTATGAGGGATATACACATATCCTAAATCTTTTTATTTCTCGATTGCCTCAGGGCGAAGAGTTTTTTGATTTTGCACAGGAACTTTTGAAATCCAGGGAAGGAGCAGAAGGGGGAATTACAAGGTTGGAAGACGGCGACTTCGCGATTCGAGCGTTGGCGTACAGAGCACAAATTCTGGAGGAAATATCAAATCTGTTGTTTTTGCATATCAGAAAATAAAATATACATCCGCACCGAAAGACAGCGTTTCTGGTGCGGATGCAGCACATATAGGAGGAATATTTTATTCCGGATATACGAGCCGTTCCGGTTTTATATCGTAAAGGACTTCCTCCAGATATTTTTTTGCCAGATATTTTGCCATAGGAAGATTCATGTCCAGATAATTTCCGCAATCCTTTGCAGAAGCTCCCGGAACTTCACCCTGGAAGTCACGGATAAATTCAAAGGTTTCAATAATAAGAGGGAGAATATCCTTTGATTCATAATCTCCGTTTAAAAGAAGATAATTCCCGGTGCGGCAGCCCATTGGTCCCCAGTAGATCATTTTGCTGCCGAATTCTTTGTGATTGCGCAGATACGTGGCTGCCAGATGCTCGATGGTGTGAAGTTCTGCCGTATTCATAACCGGTTCTTCGTTAGGAGAAGTCATACGAATGTCAAACGTTGTGATGACGCTGCCGCCCACCTCATCTTTTCGTGATACGTAAATGCCCGGCTGTAATTTTATGTGGTCAATAGTGAAGCTTGTGATTTTTTCCATAATATGTTAGCCCTTTCCTGTTTTTTCTCATATTTTAGCAGACAATTCTGCATAACACAAGTACCGGGAATTGACTTTACCTTTAGGGAATGTTACACTATTAAGAAATAAAGGTAACTTTGGAGGAAAACATTATGATAGACGGAAAAAAAGTTTTGTTCAGCGGTA
>URMH01000033.1 GCA_900549015.1 uncultured Blautia sp. | reverse complement strand
GATGGAATTGCAATGGGACATATCGGAATGAAGTATTCCCTTGTTACAAGAGATTTGATTGCGGATTCCACAGAGGCGATGGCAATGGCACATCAGTTTGACGCTCTTGTTATGGTTCCAAACTGTGATAAGAATGTGCCGGGGCTTTTAATGGCAGCGGCAAGGATCAATGTACCGACTGTGTTTGTAAGCGGCGGTCCCATGCTTGCAGGAAGGGTAGACGGACATAAAACAAGCCTTTCCAGTATGTTTGAGGCAGTAGGCGCCTATGCAGCGGGAAATCTTTCAGAGGAAGGTCTCTGCGAGTACGAAAACAAGACATGCCCGACATGCGGCTCCTGCTCTGGTATGTATACTGCAAACAGTATGAACTGTTTAACTGAGGTTCTGGGAATGGGACTTAAAGGCAACGGAACCATTCCGGCAGTTTATTCCGAGAGAATCCGTCTTGCAAAACATGCAGGTATGCAGGTAATGGAAATGTACAGAAGAAATATCCGCCCAAGAGACATTATGACAGAAGAGGCAATTTTGAATGCTTTGACAGTGGATATGGCTCTTGGCTGTTCTACAAACAGTATGCTCCATCTTCCGGCTATCGCTCATGAAATCGGAATGGATTTTGATATAAGCTTTGCAAATGAAATCAGCGAAAAAACACCGAACCTCTGTCATCTTGCTCCGGCAGGTCCTACTTATATGGAAGACTTAAATGAAGCCGGCGGCGTATATGCGGTAATGAACGAGCTGAATAAAAAAGGACTTCTTCATACAGAGTGTATGACAGTTACAGGAAAAACAGTGGGAGAAAACATCAAAGACTGTGTAAATAAAAATCCGGAGGTTATCCGTCCTTTGGAAAATCCATACAGCGTAACAGGTGGTCTTGCAGTTTTAAAAGGAAACCTTGCTCCTGATGGAGGCGTTGTAAAACGTTCTGCAGTTGTGGAGGAGATGATGGTCCATGAGGGACCGGCAAGAGTGTTTGACTGTGAAGAGGACGCAATAGCGGCAATTAAAGGCGGAAAAATCGTTGCAGGAGATGTAGTGGTAATCCGCTACGAAGGACCGAAAGGCGGTCCGGGAATGAGAGAGATGTTAAATCCTACTTCTGCCATCGCAGGCATGGGACTTGGTTCTTCCGTAGCCCTTATCACAGACGGAAGATTCAGCGGAGCGTCAAGAGGAGCTTCCATCGGTCATGTTTCCCCGGAGGCGGCAGTGGGAGGACCGATTGCCCTTGTGGAGGAGGGAGACATGATTTCCATTGATATTCCAAATCTCAAACTGGAAATCAAAGTATCAGATGAGGAAATGGCGAAACGAAAAGAAAAATGGCAGCCGAGAGAACCGAAGGTAACAACCGGCTACCTTGCAAGATATGCAGCAATGGTAACCTCAGGAAACAGAGGAGCTATTCTGGAAGTGCCAAAATCAAAATAAGGAGGAGATGATATGGAACTGACAGGTGCGCAGATAATTGTAGAATGTCTGAAAGAACAGGGTGTGGACACGGTTTTTGGATACCCCGGAGGAGCAATTTTAAATGTATACGATGCTCTTTATGAATATAAGGATGAGATTACCCATGTGCTTACGTCTCATGAGCAGGGTGCTGCCCATGCTGCAGACGGATACGCGCGGGCAACCGGAAAAGTAGGAGTCTGCATGGCAACTTCAGGACCGGGTGCTACCAACCTTGTAACAGGAATTGCAACTGCATTTATGGATTCTGTTCCTATTGTTGCGATTACTGCAAATGTAGGAAAATCACTTCTTGGAAAGGACTCTTTCCAGGAGGTGGATATTGCGGGAATTGTAATGCCTGTGACAAAACACAGCTACATTGTAAAAGATGTAACAAAGCTGGCTGATACGATCAGAAAGGCTTTTTTAATTGCGAAAAGCGGACGTCCCGGTCCTGTTCTCGTAGATGTGACAAAGGATGTGACCGCCGCAAAATATGAATATATTCCTCACCGTCCTGCAACTGTGACAAGAGAAACAAAGGATATAAGAAAAGAAGACATTGAGCAGGCTGCATCTCTGATCAACAAGGCAGAGAAACCGTTTATTTTCGTTGGAGGAGGCGGAGTAATTTCCGGGGCTTCCGGGGAAATTGCAGAGCTTTCCGCAAGAATCCAGGCTCCGGTGTGTGACAGTCTTATGGGAAAAGGCGCATTTTCCGGGGAAGATCCTATGTATACAGGAATGCTTGGAATGCACGGGACAAAAACATCAAATCTTGGGGTAAGCCAATGCGATCTTTTAATTGTGCTTGGTGCAAGATTCAGCGACCGTGTAACGGGAAATGCAGATACTTTTGCAAAAAATGCAAAAATCATTCAGATTGATGTGGATGCGGCAGAAATTAATAAAAATGTATATGTGGATGCCTATATTGAAGGAGATTTAAAAGAAGTGTTAAGAAGGCTTCTTGAAAAGATTCCCGCACAGAATCACTCGGAGTGGGTTGCACATATTATGGAAATGAAAAAGAAGTATCCGCTCTGTTACGATGAATCTCAGCTTACAGGCCCGTATGTAATTGAAAAACTGTACGAGCTTACAAAGGGAGATGCCATTATCAGCACAGAGGTTGGGCAGAACCAGATGTGGGCGGCACAGTATTATAAATATAAAACTCCGAGAACGCTTCTTACGTCTGGCGGTCTTGGAACAATGGGATATGGTCTTGGCGCAGCAATCGGAGCAAAAATGGGAAGACCGGATAAGACAGTTGTAAATATCGCGGGAGACGGCTGTTTCCGAATGAATATGAACGAGATTGCAACTTCTGTGAGAAGCGGCAATCAGTTAATTGAAATTGTACTGAACAATCATGTACTGGGAATGGTCCGCCAGTGGCAGACGTTGTTCTACGACCACAGATATTCCCATACTATCTTAAATGACAATGTGGATTTTGTGAAGCTTGCAGAAGCTATGGGAGCAGAAGGAATCCGCGTAACTAAGAAAGAAGAGGTGGAGCCGGCTCTTAAAAAGGCCCTTGCATCAAAAGGTACAGTAGTTCTCGACTGCTGGATCGATCAGGATTTAAGTGTATTTCCTATGGTACCGGCAGGCGCAAATATTGACGATGTATTTGACGAGGAGGATATGAAGAGAGATGGGAAGAGTATATAATTTTTCAGCAGGTCCTGCCGTGCTTCCGGAAGCAGTTTTGCGGGAAGCGGCAGAGGAGATGATGGATTATAAAGGAACGGGAATGTCTGTGATGGAAATGAGCCACAGAAGCAGCACATTTCAGCAGATTATAGACGAAGCGGAGAAAGACCTTCGTGAGCTGATGGAAATTCCGGATAATTATAAGGTACTGTTTCTTCAGGGCGGCGCTTCTCAGCAGTTTGCCATGATTCCTATGAACCTTATGAAAAATAAAGTGGCGGATTATATTGTTACAGGACAATGGGCGAAAAAAGCCTACCAGGAAGCGCAGAAATACGGAAAGGCAAATAAAATTGCCTCCTCGGAGGACAAAACTTTTTCCTATATTCCGGACTGCAGTGACCTTCCTGTAAGCCCGGACGCAGATTATGTATATATCTGTGAGAATAATACCATCTACGGAACAAAATTTAAGGAACTTCCCGATACAAAGGGAAAAACTCTGGTGGCAGACGTATCCTCCTGCTTTTTATCCGAGCCTGTTGATGTAAGCAGATACGGGATTATCTACGGCGGCGTCCAGAAAAACATCGGACCGGCAGGCATGGTCATTGTGATCATACGCGAGGATTTAATTACAGAGGACGTTCTTCCGGGAACGCCAACCATGCTTACTTATAAAACACATGCAGACGCAGGCTCTCTTTATAATACGCCGAACGCCTACTGCATTTATATGTGCGGAAAGGTGTTTAAGTGGTTAAAAGCAATGGGCGGCCTTTCTGAAATGAAAAAAAGAAATGAGGAAAAGGCAAAAATCCTTTATGATTTTCTTGACGGCAGCAAGCTTTTTAAGGGAACTGTAGTTCCAAAAGACCGTTCCCTTATGAATGTTCCCTTTGTGACGGGCGATAAGGAGATGGACGCAAAATTTGTAAAAGAGGCTGCAGAAGCAGGGCTTGTGAACTTAAAAGGACACAGAAGCGTGGGCGGTATGCGCGCCAGCATTTACAATGCCATGCCGAAAGAAGGCGTGGAGGCGCTTGTAGATTTTATGAAAAAATTTGAGGAGGCGAATGCGTAATGTTTCAGTATCACTGCCTCAATCCTATTGCGGAAAAAGGACTGTCGCTTTTTGGTGAAGAATATAAAAATACAGAGGAAGTAAAGGACTGCGATGCTATTCTTGTGCGAAGCGCAAAAATGCACGATATGGAGCTTACGGAAAATATCTGCGCCATTGCAAGAGCCGGGGCAGGAGTCAATAATATTCCCGTAAAAGAATGCGCGGAAAAAGGAATCGTAGTATTTAATACGCCGGGCGCAAATGCAAACGGCGTAAAAGAGCTGGTTCTTGCAGGAATGCTTCTTGCATCAAGAGATATTGTAGGCGGCATCGAATGGGTAAAAGAGGAAAAGGACAAAGAAGATATTGACAAGCTGGCGGAAAAACAGAAAAAACAGTTTGCCGGCTGCGAGATAAGCGGAAAGAAGCTGGGAATCATCGGACTTGGCGCAATCGGCGCAATGGTAGCAAACGCAGCTTCCGGTCTTGGCATGGACGTATATGGATACGACCCGTACATATCCATTGACGCAGCCTGGAATCTTTCCCGTACCATACACCACAGCAAAACTCTGGACGAGATTTATTCCCAGTGCGATTATATTACCATTCATGTGCCGCTTCTTGACAGCACAAAAAAGATGATTAATAAAGAAGCTTTCAATAAGATGAAAGACGGTGTGGTACTCCTTAATTTTGCAAGAGACCTTCTTGTAGATGAGGAAGCGCTGATTGAAGCGCTGGACCAGGGAAAAGTAAAAAAATATGTGACGGATTTTGCGAATCCAACAGTGGCAGGAAGAGAGGGAATCCTTGTAACGCCCCATCTTGGCGCCTCCACTGAAGAATCTGAGGAAAACTGCGCGGTAATGGCAGTAAAGGAATTAAAGGATTTTCTGGAGAACGGAAATATTAAAAATTCCGTAAACTTCCCAAACTGTGATATGGGCAAATGCGTTGCAGTGGGAAGGATTGCCATCACCCATAGAAATATCCCCAATATGATAAGCCAGGTGACAAAGGTTCTCGGAAGCGAAGGAATCAACATTGCAGATATGACAAACAAAAGTAAGGGCGAATTTGCCTACACCCTTCTTGACCTGGAAAGCGCAGCGTCAAAAGAGGCTCTTGCGGAGCTGAAATCCATTGACGGAGTTGCTAAGGTAAGAGTAATAAAATAAAAAAATGCCGGACTGTGACAAACAGCCCGGTTTTTTTGAGGAAACGCGCCGCAGGGTTCTTTTTAGGAGATGTTAATTTTTTCAGGAAAATTTGTGAAAGATATTGACAAACGAAAATAACAGTGCTATCTTAAGACCATAGATGTTAGCACTCCATATAAATGAGTGCTAACAATCAAAGATAACAGAGTAAAATGCAGAAAGGAGATGGGAACGTGGAAAAGGAATTAGATGAGCGCAAGAGAAAAATCCTCAAGGCGATCATCAAGACTTATATGGAAACCGGAGAACCGGTGGGCTCACGAACCATTTCAAAATATGCAGACTTAAATGTCAGCTCTGCTACCATAAGAAATGAGATGTCTGACCTGACAGATATGGGCTATATTGTACAGCCGCACACATCTGCCGGAAGGATTCCTTCCGATAAAGGGTACCGCCTTTATGTGGACGCCCTGATGAAGGAGAAGGAAGACGAGATTGCGGAAATCAGGGATCTGATGATTGAGAAGACAGACAAGATGGATAAGGTGTTAAAGCAGGTGGCAAAAGTCCTTGCGGCAAATACAAATTACGCCACTATGATTTCTGTTCCTCAGTACAGCGGAAACAAACTGAAATTTGTGCAGCTTTCCCGGGTAAATCCCCTGCAGCTTGTAGCTGTTGTGGTAAGCGACAACAATGTGATCCGCAATCAGATCATCGACTTAGATGAGGAGATGGACGATCAGACAATTCTCAAGCTGAATCTTCTTCTGAATACAAACTTAAACGGTGTTCTCATACAGGATATAAACCTGGGAATGATAGCAAGGCTGAAAGAGCAGGCAGGAATGCACAGCAATATAGTGGCAACAGTTCTGGACGCTGTGGCGGACACCATTCATGTGGATGAAGAAGACATGGAAATCTATACGTCAGGAGCAACCAATATTTTCAAGTATCCGGAGCTTGCAGACAAGACAAAGGCAAGCGAGCTGATTTCCGCTTTTGAAGAAAAACAGCAGCTTGTAGATCTTGTAAAGGAGCATATGTCAGATACGGAGAATACGGGAGTTCAGGTATACATCGGAGACGAGATGCCCATTCAGACCATGAGGGACTGCAGCGTGGTAACAGCCACGTATGAGCTTGGATCCGGAATGCGGGGAACGATCGGAATCATCGGACCGAAGCGTATGGATTATGAAAATGTAGTAGACAGTCTTAAAACCTTAAAGGTTCAGATAGACGCACTGATAAATAAGAAAACTTAGAAAGGCGGTAGAGAAGGCGTGTCAGAAGAAAATAAGAACACATCTGAAGTTCAGGAGGAAATCAATGAAACTCCTGTGACGGAGGAAGAGACAGAAACAGACACAGAAATGGCACAGGAAGAGACAGAAAATACCGAAGAAACAAACGCTTCCGAAGAGGAGCAGCCTGCAGAAGGTAAGACAAAAACTTCTTTTTTCGGCAAGAAGAAAAAAGAAAAAGATAAAAAAGACCAGCAGATCGAGGAGCTTACAGACAGACTGAAACGAAACATGGCAGAATTCGATAATTTCCGTAAACGTACGGAAAAAGAGAAGGCGAGCATGTACATTATCGGAGCAAGGGAAATCGTGGAGAAAATCCTTCCTGTAGTCGATAATTTCGAGAGAGGTCTTGCGCAGGCTCCAGAGGAAGATGCCTTCGCAGAAGGGATCCGCATGATTTACAAACAGCTTATGACAACACTGGAAGAGCTGGGAGTAAAACCGATCGAAGCAGTGGGCAAAGAGTTCAATCCGGACTTCCACAACGCAGTGATGCATGTGGAGGACGAGGAGACAGGAGAAAACATAGTTGTGGAGGAATTCCAGAAAGGATATACTTATAAGGATTTCGTAGTACGCCACAGCATGGTAAAGGTTGCCAACTGACGGAACAACATAAAAACTGAGATGAGAAATAAGCAGATATTATATTAGGAGGACAAATATCATGGGAAAAATTATTGGTATTGACTTAGGTACAACAAACAGCTGTGTAGCCGTTATGGAAGGTGGACAGCCAACTGTTATCGCAAATACAGAAGGAGCCAGAACAACACCATCTGTTGTGGCTTTCACAAAAACAGGAGAGCGTCTTGTAGGTGAGCCTGCAAAACGTCAGGCTGTTACAAATGCAGAAAAAACAATTTCCTCCATTAAGAGAGAAATGGGTACAGATTATCGTGTAACAATTGATGAAAAGAAATACTCCCCACAGGAAATTTCAGCAATGATTCTTCAGAAACTGAAAAAAGACGCAGAAGGATACCTTGGAGAGAGCGTAACAGAAGCAGTTATTACAGTTCCGGCTTACTTTAATGACGCACAGCGTCAGGCAACAAAAGATGCTGGTAAAATTGCCGGCCTTGATGTAAAACGTATCATCAACGAGCCTACAGCAGCAGCTCTTGCGTACGGACTTGACAATGAAAAAGAACAGAAAATCATGGTATACGACCTTGGCGGCGGTACATTTGACGTTTCTATTATCGAAATTGGTGATGGTGTTATCGAGGTTCTTTCTACAGCAGGTGACAACCGTCTTGGCGGCGATGACTTTGACCAGAAGATTACAGACTATATGCTTGCTGAGTTCAAGAGAACAGAAGGCGTTGACTTAAGCAACGATAAAATGGCGCTTCAGAGATTAAAAGAAGCTGCAGAGAAAGCAAAAAAAGAGCTTTCCGTTGCAACAACAACAAATATCAACCTTCCATTTATTACAGCAACAGCAGAAGGTCCAAAACACTTTGATATGAATCTTACAAGAGCAAAATTTGATGAGCTGACACATGACCTGGTAGAGAGAACAGCAGAGCCGGTACGCCGTGCACTTTCCGATGCAGGAATCACAGCATCCGAGCTTGGTCAGGTACTTCTTGTAGGTGGTTCTACACGTATCCCGGCCGTACAGGATAAAGTAAGACAGATTACAGGCAAAGAGCCAAGCAAATCCTTAAATCCTGATGAGTGCGTTGCACTTGGTGCTTCTGTACAGGGCGGTAAGCTTGCAGGAGATGCAGGCGCAGGCGACATCCTTCTTCTTGATGTTACTCCGCTTTCTCTTTCCATCGAGACAATGGGCGGAATCGCTACACGCCTGATTGAGAGAAATACAACTATTCCGACAAAGAAGAGCCAGATCTTCTCAACAGCAGCAGATAATCAGACAGCAGTAGATATTAACGTAGTACAGGGTGAGCGTCAGTTTGCAAGAGACAACAAGTCTCTGGGACAGTTCCGTCTTGACGGAATCCCGCCAGCACGTCGTGGTGTTCCGCAGATTGAGGTTACATTTGATATTGATGCAAACGGTATTGTAAATGTATCTGCAAAAGACCTGGGAACAGGAAAAGAGCAGCACATTACAATTACAGCAGGCTCTAATATGTCTGATTCCGAAATCGACAAAGCAGTAAAAGAAGCTGCAGAGTTCGAGGCACAGGATAAGAAACGTAAAGAAGCGATCGATACAAGAAACAATGCAGATTCTATGGTATTCCAGGTTGAGAACGCGCTGAAAGAAGCCGGAGACAAACTGGATGCAAATGACAAAGCAGCAGTAGAAGCTGACTTAAATGCACTGAAAGACCTTCTTTCCCAGACTGCAAATACAGAAGAAATCACAGATTCCCAGATTGCAGACATCAAAGCGGCACAGGAAAAAATGATGGAGAGCGCACAGAAGCTTTTCGCAAAAATGTACGAGCAGACACAGGGAGCAGCAGGTGCAGGCCAGGCAGGTCCGGATATGGGAGCAGGCGCTTCTCAGGGCGGACACGATGATGACGTAGTAGACGCAGACTATAAAGAAGTCTGATAAGAAACAAGTATAGGAAAAGGAATCATGGCTGATAAAAGAGATTATTATGAAGTCCTTGGCGTGGACAAAAACGCCGACGACGCAGCATTAAAAAAAGCATACCGTAAATTAGCCAAAAAATATCACCCGGACGTAAATCCGGGTGATAAAGACGCGGAAGCAAAGTTTAAAGAAGCGACAGAAGCATACACCATCTTAAGCGACCCGGATAAGAGAAGACAGTACGACCAGTTTGGTCATGCGGCCTTTGAAAACGGCGGAGCAGGAGGCGCAGGCGGATTCGGCGGCTTTGATTTTAACGGCGCAGATATGGGCGATATTTTCGGTGATATTTTTGGCGACCTTTTCGGAGGCGGAAGCCGGGGCAGACGTGCAAATAATGGTCCCATGAAAGGTGCAAATCTTCGGGCAAGGGTGAACATTACCTTTGAAGAGGCAGTTTTTGGCTGTGAAAAAGAGCTGGAAATTGTATTAAAGGACGAGTGTACAACCTGCCACGGAACCGGAGCAAAACCGGGAACTTCCCCTGTTACATGTCCGAAATGTAACGGAGAGGGTCAGATTGTATACACCCAGCAGTCCATGTTCGGTATGGTTCGAAACGTACAGACCTGTCCGGAATGTCACGGAACAGGTAAGGTGATTAAAGAGAAATGTACAAGCTGCCGTGGAACGGGATATACTTCTTCCAGAAAGAAGATTCAGGTATCTGTTCCTGCAGGTATTGATAACGGACAGAGTATCCGTATACGTGAAAAGGGGGAACCGGGAACAAACGGCGGTCCAAGAGGAGATTTGCTTGTAGAAGTAAATGTAGCCCGTCATCCGATTTTCCAGAGACAGGATATGAATATCTTCTCCACAGCGCCGATTACCTATGCGCAGGCGGCTCTTGGAGGAGAAGTCCGTATCAGCACAGTAGACGGCGAAGTTGCATACGAAGTGAAACCGGGAACACAGACAGATACAAGAATCCGTCTGAAAGGAAAAGGCGTTCCTTCCCTTCGAAATAAAAACGTACGCGGCGATCACTATGTAACGCTTGTAGTACAGGTTCCTACAAATCTTAATGCAGAGGCAAAAGAGGCGCTTCGCAAATTTGATGAAGCGTGTGGAAACCGTCCTTTTGGAACAAAGGGAGAAGCAGGCGAAAAACAGGAGAAACCAGAAAAGAAGAAAAAGAGCTTCATGGATAAGCTTAAGGAAACTTTTGAGGAATAAAACAGAAGGCTCCGGTCACAGTACCGAAGCCTTTTTTTCCGTGAGTCTTTTGCATTCTCTTGACAATTACTTCTGTATATCGTATGGTATACCAAAAAGCCCGTGAAAGAAGGAGGTTCTTATTGAAGCTTTTGGAAAAATGTAAAAAGTGGATCCCTGTTTGGGAAATTCTTCCTCTTTTGTCTATTCTTGCAGTAAACTGTCTTGTATACTGGGGAAGCGGCGTTCTCACGGCAGACAGATACCACTTTGACTTTACCTTTGCCTTTGACAGGTCAGTTCCCTTAATACCGGAATTTGTCTGGATTTATATTCTTGCTTTTCCATTCTGGGCAGTCAATTATGTTCTTGCAGCTCAGAGGGGAAAGAAAACATTTTACCGGTTTGTAGCGACGGATCTACTTGTGCATCTTATGTGTTTTATTATATTTATGGCAGTGCCGACTACAAATATCCGTCCGGTGCTCGCAGGCGATACGCTGTCCGAGCGTGTGCTTTCTCTTGTGTACATAATGGATGGGGGAAATATGCCTTCGAATCTTCTTCCTTCTATTCATTGTTATGTGAGCTGGCTCTGCTGGAGAGGATTAAAGGGTGCTAGGGAAATTCCGGCATGGTATCAGAGATTTTCTCTGGTGTTTGCGGTACTTATTATTATTTCTACACAGGTATTAAAGCAGCATTATATTGTGGATGCCATTGCAGCAGTTATTCTTGTAGAAGCCGCGTGGCGATTTTTTGCAAAGGAAAGCCGTTATCAGAAGATAATGAATATTTTTGAATACTGGAACAGAAAAATCTGGAAAGAAAAGATGGGAGACAATCAATTATGAAATGGAACCGTTTTACTGTAAAAACAACAACGGAGGCAGAGGACATTGTAATCTGCACACTTGCAGAAGTGGGCGTGGAAGGTGCGGAAATTGTAGATAAGCAGCCTCTCACAGAAGAAGATAAGGAGCAGATGTTTGTGGATATTATGCCGGAAACGCAGGAAGATGACGGCGTTGCATATTTGAATTTTTATCTGGATGAAGATACAGATAAAGAAGAGATGCTGAAAAAAGTAAGAGAAGCTCTGGAGGAGCTCCGCTCTTTTATGGATATTGGAGAGGGAACCATCGAGGAATCCGAGACAGAGGACAAGGACTGGATTAACAACTGGAAAGAGTATTTCCATCAGTTCTATGTAGACGATATTCTCATTGTTCCTTCCTGGGAGGAAGTAAAGGAAGAAGACAAGGATAAAATGATCCTTCACATTGATCCGGGAACAGCCTTTGGAACAGGAATGCATGAGACAACACAGCTTGTGATCCGACAGCTTAAAAAATATGTGACAGAGGATACGGAGCTTCTCGATGTGGGAACAGGAAGCGGAATCCTAGGAATCGTATCCTTAAAGCTTGGAGCAAAACACGTTCTGGGAACAGACCTTGACCCTTGTGCAATTCCTGCAGTTGCAGAAAACAAAGAGGCAAACGATATTCCGGAGGAAGCCTTTGACATGATGATCGGAAATATCATTGACGATAAAGAAGTGCAGGATAAAGCAGGATATGAGAAATACGACATTGTAGCAGCCAATATTCTGGCAGACGTTCTTGTGCCTCTCACTCCTGTTATCGTAAATCAGATGAAAAAAGGCGGATATTACATTACTTCCGGTATTCTTGATGTGAAGGAAGATGTTGTTGTACAGGCTGTAAAAGATGCCGGACTGAACGTTGTGGAAGTGACACATCAGGGAGAATGGGTGTCTGTCACAGCAAGAAAGGACTGATAAGATGCAGCGTTTTTTTGTAGAACCTTATCAGATTCAGGAAGAAGAGCACAGAATTTCCATTACAGGAGGGGACGTAAATCACATCCGAAACGTTCTCCGCATGAAGACAGGGGAAGAACTTTGGATCAGCGACGGCGGAGAAAAAGAATACTGCTGTACGATCGAAAGCTTCGAGGAAGAAGAGGTGATTTTGCACATTCTTTACGCCCAGGAGCCGGAATATGAGCTGCCTGGAAAGATTTACCTCTTTCAGGGACTTCCAAAAGCAGATAAAATGGAACTTATCATACAGAAGGCTGTGGAGCTTGGGGTATACAGCGTAGTGCCGGTTGCCACAAAACGGTGTGTGGTGAAGCTTGACGGTGCAAAAGCAGAGAAAAAGACGGCAAGATGGCAGCAGATCGCAGAAAGCGCGGCGAAGCAGTCGAAGCGCATGCTTGTGCCGGAAGTACATTCTGTTATGAAGTTTAAAGATGCCCTTGCTCTTGCAAAAGAGCTTGACGTCTGCCTTGTTCCCTATGAACTTGCAAAAGGAATGAAGGAGACAAAAGCAATCATAGAAAGCATTGTGCCGGGACAGTCCATTGGAATTTTTATCGGGCCGGAGGGCGGCTTTGAGGAAGAGGAAATACAGCTGGCAATGGAGGCAGGCGCAAAGCCGGTTACACTGGGACACAGAATTTTAAGAACGGAGACGGCGGGACTTGCCATTCTTTCTGTTCTTATGTTCCACCTGGAAGGAGATAAAGAGTGATGGAAGCATATTTTGATAATTCCGCCACAACAAAGTGTTATGAGGCGGTACGGGAAATTGTGTGCAAAACTATGACGGAGGATTACGGAAATCCTTCTGCCATGCACAGAAAAGGCGTGGAGGCAGAGCAGTATATAAAAGATGCAAAAGCGTCCATTGCCCGCCTTATGAAGGTAAATGAAAAAGAAATCCTTTTTACATCAGGAGGAACGGAATCTAATAACCTTGCCCTCATTGGCGGGGCTGCGGCAAATAAGAGAAAAGGAAACCACATTATCACAACAGCAGTGGAACACCCTGCAGTGGGACAGCCTGTGGAGTATCTGGAATCCCTTGGCTTCGAGGTAACGATTCTTCCGGTAGATGAAAGAGGCGTAGTACGTCTTGATGCCCTGGAAAAAGTGCTTCGTCAGGATACGATTATGGTTTCCACCATGTATGTAAATAACGAGGTTGGTTCCGTCATGCCGGTAGAAAAAATCGCAAAGCTGGTTCATGAAAAAAGTCCGAAAGCCCTTTACCATGTGGACGCCATTCAGGCATTTGGGAAATACAGGATTTATCCGAAAAAGCTGGGAATCGACCTTCTCTCTGTAAGCGGACATAAAATCCACGGGCCAAAAGGCGTGGGATTTTTATATATCAATGAAAAAGTAAGGATAGAGCCGCAGATTTTAGGCGGCGGACAGCAGGGCGGAATGCGTTCAGGAACAGACAATGTTCCGGGAATTGCAGGTCTTGGCGTGGCAGCAGAGGAGATTTACAGAAACTTTGATAAAAACGTGGAGCATATGTATCAGTTAAAAGAGCATATGGCAAAGGGGCTTTCTCAGATGGAAAACGTAAAAATAAACGGAATGGAGCTTCGTGAGGGAGCGCCTCAGATTTTAAGCGTAAGTTTTATGGGAATTCGAAGCGAAGTTCTTCTTCATACACTGGAAGATAGAAGGATTTATGTTTCAGCAGGCAGCGCCTGCTCCAGTCATAAGAGAAAAGCAAGTGGTACTCTGACAGCAATGGGACTTTCGGCAGAACAGAAAGAAAGTACAGTGAGATTAAGTTTTTGTGAGGAAAATACATTTGAGGAAGCAGATTACTGTCTGGAAGTGTTAAGGGAAGTCGTACCGGCTCTCAGAAGATATTCCAGACGATAAGAAAGGAGAAAATATGATATTTCACGCATTTTTAATTAAGTATGCAGAAATTGCAATTAAGGGCAAAAACAGATATATGTTTGAAGACGCTCTTGTAAAACAGATGCGGATTGCGCTATCCAAAGTAGAGGGAGAATTTGAGGTAAAAAAAGAGCAGGGACGTGTATACGTGTTCTGCCCGGAGGTTTATGATTTTGACGAGGCTGTGGAAGCGCTTCAGAAAGTATTCGGAATTGTGGGAATCTGCCCGGTTGTTATTTACGAGGACAACGGATTTGACAAAATGTGCGAAGACGTTGTATCTTATATGAAAAACAGATACCCGGATTTTTCCGGAAGCTTCAAGGTATATACACGCCGTGCAAAGAAATCTTACCCGATTCCTTCTATGGAGGTAAGCGCAAAAATCGGAGGTGCGATTCTGGATGCTTTTCCAGAGGCTTCTGTTGATGTACATGAGCCGGATATGACTCTCTCCGTGGAAATTCGTGATAAAATTTACGTATATTCAGAGACGATCAAAGGGCCGGGCGGTATGCCGGTGGGAACAAATGGAAAAGCAATGCTTCTTCTTTCTGGCGGTATCGACAGCCCGGTTGCAGGATATATGATCGCAAAACGAGGTGTAAAAATTGATGCGGTATATTTTCATGCACCGCCATACACAAGTGACAGAGCGAAGCAAAAGGTAGTGGATCTTGCAAAGCTGGTTGCAAAATACAGCGGACCGATCCGCCTTCATATTGTAAACTTTACAGATATTCAGCTTTACATTTACGATAAGTGTCCGCACGAGGAGCTTACCATTATCATGCGTCGTTATATGATGCGTATTGCAGAACATTTTGCAAAAGAGACAGGCTGTCTTGGTATGATTACAGGAGAGAGTATCGGACAGGTGGCAAGCCAGACGCTTCACAGTCTTGCGGCTACAAACGAAGTATGTACGCTGCCGGTATATCGCCCGGTAATCGGCTTTGATAAGCAGGAGATTGTGGAGATTTCAAAAAAAATCGATACATTTGAGACATCTATTCTTCCCTTTGAGGATTGCTGTACGATTTTTGTTGCAAAACATCCGGTTACAAAACCGAATCTCAAAGTGATTCACCGCTCAGAGACAAAGCTGGAAGAAAAAATAGAAGAACTTATGGAAGAAGCGTTAAAAACAACAGAGGTTATTGAAATTTTATAAAGTGTCCGGAAGGAAAATAAAAAAAGGAGGAAGTTTTCTGGCTTCCTCCTGTATACACGAAAGATTATTCGATTGTGTATTTGCCGATGACTTCCATTACACTGTCAAGTGCAGGACCGTCAGCATGAATGTTCAGGTCGATTGGTTTAGATAAATCTAAGCTGAAGATGCCCATGATAGATTTCGCATCAATCACATATCTTCCGGATACTAAATCAAAGTCGCAGTCAAATTTGCTGATTTCGTTTACGAATGCCTTCACTTTATCAATAGAGTTCAGTGAAATTTTTGCTGTTTTCATTGTGATAACCTCCCTTAAGTATTGGTTTATTTACAGTTTTCATCTTACCCGTACCCTTAAAAAAAGTCAAGGGAAAAAGAGATAAAAAATAGTTGAAGATTTAGTGAAATTGTATAAAATTTTCGAAAGATATGTAAAAGGACGACAAACATGAAGAAAAAAGCAGCATTACACAATTTAGGCTGTAAAGTCAATGCCTATGAGGTGGAGGCGATGCAGCAGCTTCTGGAAGAGGCAGGATATGAGATTGTGCCTTTTGAGCCGGGAGCAGACGTATATGTAATTAACACTTGTACCGTTACCAATATTGCAGATAGAAAATCAAGACAAATGCTTCATAAAGCAAAAAAAATGAATCCGGACGCCGTCGTGGTGGCAACAGGCTGCTATGTGCAGACAGATACGGAGAAGCTTGACAAGGACGAGGCAGTCGATCTGATCCTCGGCAACAATCAGAAAAAAAATATTGTGGAGTCTCTTGAGGATTACGAAAAAGAAAATCACAAGCTTTCCAGAGTTATTAAAATCAACCAGACAAAAGAATACGAAAGTCTTGCCATCAGCCGCACAGCTGAGCATGTGCGCGCTTATATGAAGGTGCAGGATGGCTGTAACCAGTTCTGTACGTACTGCATTATCCCTTACGCACGTGGAAGGGTAAGAAGCAGAGCGCTGGACAATGTGTTGGCGGAAGCTCGTACTCTTGCAGAAAAAGGGTATCAGGAAGTGGTGCTCACAGGAATTCACTTAAGTTCATACGGCGTGGATTTTCCGGAAGAGAAAAAGGCAGATCTTCTGACTTTGATTGAGGCAGTTCATGAGATAGAGGGAATTAAAAGAATCCGTCTCGGTTCTCTGGAACCGGGAATTATAACGGAGGAATTTGTAAAACGCATTTCAGAACTTCCGAAAGTATGCCCCCATTTTCATTTATCTCTTCAGAGCGGCTGCGATGTCACTCTGGAACGAATGAACAGACGGTACAGAAGCGGGGAATACAGAGAGCGATGTGAAATTCTCAGAAAATATTATGAGAATCCGGCGCTTACAACAGATGTGATCGTAGGATTTCCGGGTGAGACGGAAGAAGATTTTGAAAGTTCCCTTGCCTTTGTAAAAGAAATCCATTTTTACGAGACGCATATTTTTCCATATTCCAGAAGACAGGGGACAAAGGCGGCTGCCATGAAAGACCAGCTTACCGAGGCTGTAAAAAAAGAGCGAAGCGAAAAAATGCTCTCTGTAAACAGACAGAGAATGGCAGAATATGAAAAATCCCTGGAAGGAAAAACTCTGGAAATCCTTCTTGAGGAAGAGTGCGAGATTGGCGGAAAAGCTTATTATCTGGGACACAGCAGAGAATATGTGCGGACTGCGGTAGAGAAGCGGGACGGGCTTTCTGTAAATGACATTGTGACAGTAAAAGCAGAAAGCTTTCCGGATGGAGAAAGTTTTCGTTGTAATTTGCAGGGAATTATATTAAAATAGAAATGAAGTAATTGTAAGGACGTGAGAGAAAATGGCAGAGAATAATCTGGGAAATACCCAATATTTCAGGACAAAACCGGATCAGGAGCTTGAAGTAAAAGAAGTTCTGGATCTGGTGTACAATGCAATGGATGAGAAGGGATACAATCCGGTAAATCAGATAGTGGGATATATTATGTCCGGAGACCCGACTTATATTACCAGCCACAAAGGCGCAAGAAGCATGATCATGAAAGTGGAGCGCGACGAGCTGGTGGAAGAACTTTTAAATGAGTATATTAAGAATAAATCCTGGGAACGATAATTATGAGAATACTGGGATTGGATTACGGCTCAAGGACAGTGGGGGTAGCAGTAAGCGACCCACTGGGCCTTACAGCTCAGAGTGTGGAAACCATATGGCGCAAACAGGAAAATAAACTGCGCCAGACTTTGGCACGTATTGAAGAACTTGTTTCGGAATACCAGGTTGAGACGATTGTTCTGGGGTATCCGAAAAATATGAATAATACCATTGGGGAGCGGGCTTTGAAGTCTCTGGAATTCAGGGAAATGCTGGAGAGAAGAACAGGCCTGCCTGTTGTTATGTGGGACGAACGGCTTACTACAATAGAAGCGAACCGCACATTGATGGAGAGCGGCGTGAGAAGAGAGAATCGTAAGGAGCATTTGGACCAGCTGGCAGCTATTTTTATTTTACAGGGATATTTGGATTCCCTGAGGAACGGATAAGGACGGTTAAATAAGATGGAAAAAATCAAATTTCAGTCAGAGGACGGAACATCTGTGGAATTTTTTGTGGAGGAGCAGACGAGCATAGGCGGAACTGCATACCTCCTTGTTTCCGATTCCGCGGAAGATGAAGCACAGGCATACATTTTAAAAGACGTGTCCGATACAGAGAGCCAGGAAGCCTGCTACGAGATGGTAGAGGACGAGGAAGAGCTTGAGGCTGTATTCAAGGTTTTTGAGCAGATGATGGAAGATGTGGATTTTGAAATGTGAGGTGCAATGATTGAACAACGAAAACAGCAACAATAATAATACAAGAAGTGGAAGCCAGACAGGCTATACGGGAAATTACAGAAAACAGACAACCCGATCAAAAAATTACAGCTATAATAATAAATATAACAGCCGGCAGACAAAGCCGGGAAACGGGAAATACCAGGACAGGCAGTCACGGCAGCCGTTTAAAGGTCCTGTAAAAAATATGGGCAAAAGCCCGGTGAGAAGAGGAAGAAGACCTTCCTCAAAATTAAAGATCATTCCGCTTGGAGGTCTGGAACAGATCGGAATGAATATTACTGCCTTTGAATATGAGGACAGTATCGTAGTAGTGGACTGCGGTCTTTCCTTTCCGGAAGACGATATGCTGGGAATTGACCTTGTGATTCCTGACGTTACCTACTTAAAAGAAAATATCAGCAAGGTAAAAGGTTTTGTGATTACCCACGGTCACGAAGACCATATCGGCGCATTGCCATATATCCTGAAGGACGTAAACGTACCTATTTACTCTACCAAGCTTACTCTCGGACTGATTTCCAATAAGTTAAAGGAACACAATCTCACACGTTCTACAAAACTGAAAGAAGTAAAGCATGGTCAGGTAATAAACCTGGGAGATTTCTCTATTGAATTTATTAAAACAAACCACAGTATTCAGGATGCTTCTGCACTGGCAATTTATTCTCCTGTGGGAATCGTAGTGCATACAGGAGACTTTAAGGTGGATTATACACCGGTATTTGGAGACGCCATTGATCTGCAGCGTTTTGCAGAGATCGGAAGAAAAGGCGTGCTTGCGCTTATGTGCGACAGTACAAATGCAGAGCGTCCGGGATTTACCATGTCGGAGCGCACTGTGGGAAAAGTATTTGATAATCTTTTTAACGAGTACAAGACTTCCCGTATCATTATCGCTACATTTGCATCAAATGTAGACCGTGTGCAGCAGATCATCGACACGGCCTATCGTTTTGGAAGAAAGGTTGCAGTGGAAGGCCGCAGCATGGTGAATATCATCGCAACCGCATCGGAGCTTGGATACCTGAGGATTCCGGATCAGACCTTAATTGATATTGATCAGGTGAAAAATTATCCGGACGAGCAGGTGGTTCTGATCACAACAGGAAGCCAGGGAGAATCTATGGCAGCCCTGTCACGTATGGCTGCAAGCATTCATAAGAAAATAACGATCAAACCGAATGACACCATTATTTTCAGTTCCAATCCGATTCCGGGGAATGAAAAAGCAGTGTCAAAAGTGATCAACGAGCTGTCCATGAAAGGGGCAAAGGTTATTTTCCAGGACGCCCATGTTTCTGGACATGCCTGCCAGGAAGAGATCAAGCTGATCTACTCTCTTGTAAAACCGAAGTACGCAGTACCGATACATGGAGAATACCGCCATTTAACAGCTCAGGCGCACGTTGCGGAAGGACTTGGGATCCCGAAGGAGAACATCTATATTCTTTCTTCCGGAAACGTTCTGGAAATGGACGGACAGAGCGCTGAGGTAACAGGAAGCGTGCATACGGGAGCCATTCTCGTGGACGGTCTCGGTGTGGGAGACGTGGGAAATATTGTTCTTCGTGACAGACAGCATCTGGCTGAGGACGGCATTATGATCGTAGTAATGACACTGGAGCGCCACAGCAATGTTGTGCTTGCAGGACCGGATATTGTCTCCAGAGGATTTGTCTATGTAAGAGAATCTGAGGATCTGATGGATCATGCAAGAGAGGTAGTAGAAAATGCCCTTGATTCCTGTCTTGACAGAAATATTACAGACTGGGGAAAAATCAAAACCGTTGTAAAAGACGCATTAAGTGATTATCTCTGGAAAAGGACTAAGAGAAGTCCTATGATCCTTCCAATTATCATGGAGGCATAAGGATTCTCTGAAATACAGGAGAGACAATGGATAAGATAGAAGAAAGTGTTGAAATGCTTCTTCAGGTAATCAGAGGAAGCGAAGTATACATGGATTATAAGAAGCAGGAAGAGAAGATTATGGCAAATCCGGAGCTTTTGGAGAGAGTAAATCAGTTTCGGGTAAAAAATTACCGTCTTCAGAAGGAGGCGGAAAGCCAGGGACTTTTCCGTGTGGCAGAAAGCATTGCGAAAGAATCTTCTCAGCTTCGCAAGATTCCGGAAGTGAACGCCTATCTTGATGCGGAGCTTGCTCTTTGCAAGCTCCTGCAGAAGATTGGAAGAACTGTGACAGAAGGCATAGACATGATGATTCCGGAATTGTAGCAGGCGCGGCAGCGAAAGCTGCCAGAAAGAGAAAGGAGCAAACTATGGGCAACGCAAGAGACAACGTAGGAAAAGCGGGCGTGATTCTGGCAAGCGGCTTTTTCCGGGCTGCTCTTTATGTCTGTGTGGCAGTATTGATCTTCTGGCTTGGAAGATCGGCGTATCAGTTTGGATACGATGTATTTAATCAGCAGGCAATGAGTCCGGGGAACGGACAGGAAGTAACCATTGTAGTAGAGGAAGGAGCCTCTGTATATAAGGTTGCAAAAACACTGGAGAAAAAAGGACTTGTGGAAGATGCACTTGTTTTTTATGCACAGGAAAAGCTGTCCAATTACAGCGGACAGATGAAACCTGGAACGTATCTCTTAAGTACCGCTTATACCCCTGCGAGAATTATGGGAATCCTTGCAGGCGATGAGGAACAGGAAGGAGCCGAAACCCAGTGATTGTAGATGAGCGTATGCGGACGTATATTAACTCACTGAACACCGGAAATACGGACTTTCTGGAAGAGCTGGAACAGACTGCATTAGAAACAGGGGTTCCTGTGATACGAAGAGAAATGCAGAGCTTTATAAAGACGCTTCTGGCAATGAAAAAGCCAAAACGTATTCTGGAGGTGGGGACAGCCGTTGGCTTCTCCACACTTCTTATGTGTGAGTATGGTCCCTCTGACCTTAAAATTACCACAATAGAAAACTATGAAAAAAGAATCCCCATCGCAAAAGAAAACTTTAAAAAGGCAGAGAGAGAAGAACAGATCACGCTTCTGGAAGGAGACGCAGGAGAAATTCTAAAAACCCTTTCGGGGACGTATGATTTTATTTTTATGGACGCTGCAAAAGGGCAGTATATCAACTGGCTTCCCGATATTTTACGCCTTATGGAAAAAGGAAGCGTTCTTGTATCAGACAATGTGCTTCAGGAAGGGGATATTATAGAATCCCGTTATCTTGTGGAGCGGAGAAACCGTACCATTTATAAAAGAATGCGGGAATATCTTTATGAGCTGACCCATAATCCGATTCTTGTAACCTCTGTTCTTCCTGTGGGAGACGGAGCAGCAGTGAGCATCAGACAGGAGTGAAAAGATGAGAAAACCAGAATTATTAGTTCCCGCAAGCAGCCTTGAGGTATTAAAAATCGCTGTTATTTTTGGTGCAGACGCGGTGTATATCGGCGGCGAGGCATTCGGACTTCGGGCAAAGGCAAAAAATTTCTCAAAAGAAGATATGAGAGAGGGAATCGCCTTTGCGCATGAGCATGGAGTAAAGGTCTATGTGACAGTAAATATTCTTGCTCATAATGAAGACCTGGAAGGCGTCCGGGAATATCTTTATGAACTGAAGGAATTGCGCCCGGACGGACTGATCATTGCAGATCCGGGGATTTTTACATATGCAAAAGAAATCTGTCCGGAAATTGAGCGGCACATCAGCACGCAGGCAAATAATACAAACTATGAGACGTACCGCTTCTGGTACAGCCTTGGAGCAAAGCGCGTAGTGACGGCGAGAGAGCTTTCTCTTGAAGAAATCCGGGAGATCCGCGCCCATATTCCGGAGGATATGGAAATCGAGACATTTGTTCATGGAGCCATGTGTATTTCCTATTCCGGACGATGCCTTTTAAGCAATTATCTTGTGGGAAGAGATGCAAACAGAGGAGCCTGCACCCACCCGTGCAGATGGAAGTATTCCATTGTGGAGGAGAAGCGCCCCGGAGAATATATGCCTGTTTTTGAAAATGAAAGAGGAACTTACATTTTTAATTCCAAGGATCTCTGTATGATCGAGCATATGGACGATGTGTTGACAAGCGGCATTGACAGCCTTAAAATAGAGGGCCGCATGAAAACTGCGCTCTATGTTGCGACTGTGGCAAGAACATACAGAAAAGCCATCGATGATTATATGGAGAGCCCGGAAAAATATAAGGCAAATATGGACTGGTACAAAGAACAGATTTCAAACTGTACCTACCGTCAGTTTACGACCGGATTTTTCTATGGAAAACCAGATGAGAATACTCAGATTTATGACAACAATACCTATGTGAAAGAGTATACTTATCTGGGCTTTGCAGAAGCCATAGACGAACGGGGGCTTGTGCAGATCACCCAGAGAAATAAATTTGTCACAGGCGAGACAATAGAGGTGATGAAGCCGAACGGGGAGAATATCCCGGTGACAGTAAAAGCTATTTATGATGAGGAAGGCAGTCAGGTGGAAAGCGCGCCTCACCCTCAGCAGAAGTTATTTGTAGATCTCGGAATCAAAATGGAAGTATACGACCTTTTGAGGAGAGCAGAAGCATAAGAGAACAGAAAGCCGCTGCCAACAGAGAAATCTGTCGGCGGCGGCTTATACATTTTCGGGGAAAAGATCCCGAAGCTTTAAAAGCGCATTTTTTTCAATGCGGGATACATAGGAGCGGCTGATGGAAAGCTTCTGTGCGATTTCCCGTTGCGTTTTTTCAGGAACACCGAAAAGTCCGTAACGGAAGCAGATCACCTGATATTCCTTTTCCGACAGGACGCTTCTCATAGAATGAAGAAGATAAGAAGTGTTTTCCCGGATAAAGCATTCCTCCACAATATCAACCGGCTCGCTTTCGATCACGTCCAGAAGATTGATCTCATTTCCTTCGCGGTCGGTTCCGATTGGTTCATAAAGAGAGACTTCTCTGGCGCGCTTTTTTCTGGAACGGAGCATCATCAAAAGCTCATTATCAATACAGCGGGCTGCATATGTGGAAAGGCGGGCGGACTTTTTCATGTCAAAAGTGGAGATTGCCTTGATAAGTCCTATCGTGCCGATGGAAATCAGATCGTCCATGTCTTCGTCTGTGTTCTGGTATTTTTTGACCACGTGGGCAACGAGACGGAGATTTCGTTCAATCAGGATATTCTTTGCTTCCAAATCGCCCTCGCGGTATCGTTTTAAGTACAATTTCTCCTCAGAAGAGGTCAATGGTTTTAAGAAGGTTTTCAAAATTCTGCCTCAAAGGGGATTTCTATATAGTCTATGTGGGAAAAGAGAAATTTGTGCTTTTCCACATTATTTATTGTAAATTCTGAAAAAGACAGATATAATGAAGTCATTACAAAAGGAGCAGAACATAACATGATGAAAAAAAGAATTCTGATTATCAATACAGGAGGAACTCTTTCCTCTGTAAACGGCGAGGATGGGCTTGTGCCGGGAATGCAAAGCAGAGATATGCTGGAAGAGCTTCGCATGGTATCAAGAAATCTGGAACTGGAGACAGAAGACTTCTGTTCCGTTGACAGCGCCAATATTTTTCCGGAGGACTGGGCAAGGCTTGCAGAGCTGATCGGAAAAAGAAGCGGAGAATATCACGGGATTACGGTGATCCACGGTACAGATACACTTGCCTACACCGCGTCCATGCTTGCCTTTATGCTTCAGAATATTTCCATTCCCGTAGTTGTGACAGGAAGCCAGCTTTCCATTGCAGATCCTGTGGCAGACGCTATGGAAAACTGCCGATGCGGGATCCATATGGCGGCAAGCGGCTGTCCCGGCGTATTTGTGGCATTTAACAGAAAGGTCATGCTGGGGTGTCGTGCTTCAAAGGTGCGTACGATGAGTTTCGATGCCTTTGAGAGCATTAATTATCCGTATATCGGAGATATCAGTTCTCTTGGACTTCATATAAAAAAAGAAAATCTTGTGGAGAAAAAAGGGATTTTCCGTCCCCAGACATCGTACTCCGATAAAGTATTTCTCTTAAAACTGTATCCGGGGATCAACCCTTCTATTTTAGAGTATCTTCAGGAGCAGGGATACAGAGGCGTATATCTGGAAGGGTTTGGACTGGGAGGAATGCCGTTTCTGAAAAACGATTTTATCGGGGCGGTAGGAAAAGCCATTGAAAAAGGAATGGTGGTTCTTGCGGGAAGCCAGTGCAGATATGAGGGAAGCAATCTGTCGGTGTACGAAACAGGAAGAAAAGCCTTAAAAAGCGGAGTGCTCCAGGCGTATGATATGACGGCAGAGGCGGCTGTTACAAAGCTTATGTGGGTGTTGGGACAGACGGAGGATATTCGGGAGATCAGAGAATATTTTTCTGTAGATATTGCAGGAGAGGTTTCTATTAATTAACGGGAGGTATTACAACATGAAGGTATTAAACTTTGGTTCTATGAATGTGGATTATGTATATCAGGTAGATCATATTCTGATTCCGGGAGAAACGCTGGCATCATCAGAGAGAAACGTATTTTGCGGAGGAAAGGGCTTAAATCAGTCTATCGCTCTTGCAAAGGCGGGAATCCCCGTATATCACGCAGGTCTTGTGGGAGAGGGGGGAGACGCTCTTCTTGATACATGCAGAGAAACCGGGGTGAATACGCAGTTTGTAAAAAGAGTGGACGGTCCCTGCGGACACACCATGATCCAGGTGGATAAAAACGGACAGAATTCCATTCTTTTATTTGGCGGTTCAAACCGCTGTATGACAAAGGAGTTTGCAGATGAGGTTCTTGGAAATTTTGATAAAGGAGATATGATCCTTCTTCAGAATGAAATTAATGAACTTCCATATATTATAGATGCTGCATATGAAAAAGGAATGATGATCATTTTAAATCCGTCTCCCTATGACAGCGCGCTTGATGCCTGTGATCTTACAAAAGTAAGCCTGTTCCTTGTAAATGAAATTGAGGGAGAGCAGATTACAGGGGAGAAGAAGCCGGAGAAAATCCTGGAGAAAATGAGGGAGAAATATCCGCACTCTTCTGTTGTGCTTACACTTGGAAGCGAAGGCTCTGTATACCAGGACGAGACAGGGATTTATCATCAGGAAATTTACAAGGTAAAAGCAGTGGATACAACGGCAGCAGGAGATACGTTTACCGGATATTTTATTTCTTCCATTATAGATGGAAAACCGGTGCAGGAGGGACTTGCCCTGGCGGCAAAGGCATCGTCTATCGCCGTTTCAAGACCAGGGGCTGCCTCCTCGATTCCTCTGAAAAATGAGGTAGAAAATGCTTGATTTTCTGAAAAAAGTATGGTAATATCTTGTACAAAGAAAAGGGAGTAGCGGCCATCATTTTTTGGAAAGCTGGACTTGTTTTCGCAAAAGAATGGTACATATATGCGTCAGAACGGTATATAGAATTACCCGCAATATGACATAAACAGCGAGACTTTTGTTTTGAGACACAGAGAATGTGTGTCCAGGACAAAAGTCTTTTTTTCTTTTCTTTCAGAAGAGCAGCAATAAGTTTTTCATAATAAGAAGGAGGAAAACAGTGAACGAATTTCAGAATGGAATAAACAACAAGTTTTCAAAAGTAAAAGTGCCGAAGCCCGGAAAACATTTTAAACGAGCCATCGTAGGCGTTGCCGGACTTGCAGTAGTAGGCATTATGGCAACAGATGCAACGTATCAGATTCAGGAGCAGGAGCAGGCAGTTCTTACCACCTTCGGTGTTCCAAAAGCAGTGACGGAGACGGGGCTTCATTTTAAGATACCGTTTATCCAGAAGGTGGAGAAGGTAAATACTACAATTCAGGGATTCCCTATTGGTTATGACATGGAGAGCAACGAGACAGTCAATCAGGAAGGTATCATGATCACGTCAGACTATAATTTTATCGATGTAGATTTCTTTGTGGAATACCGCATCGCAGATCCTGTAAAATATCTGTATTCTGCCAGAGAGCCGGAGGCGATTCTTAAAAATATTTCCCAGAGCTGTATCCGTACGGTGATCGCAAGCTACAACGTAGATGATGTGCTCACAACAGGAAAGAGTGAGATCCAGGGGAAAATCAAAGAGATGATCATGAAGAGCCTGGAAACGCAGGATATAGGGATCCAGCTTGTAAATATCACAATCCAGGATTCCGAGCCTCCAACACAGGAGGTTATGAAGGCGTTTAAGGCTGTGGAAACTGCAAAGCAGGGAAAAGAAACGGCAGTAAACAATGCAAATAAATACAGAAATGAAAAGATTCCTGAGGCAGAGGCACAGGCAGACCAGATCATTCAGGACGCAGAAGCCCAGAAGCAGGTTCGTATCAATGAGGCAGAGGCGGAGGTTGCAAGATTTAACGCCATGTATGAAGAGTACAGCAAGAATCCGGAAGTGACGATGCAGCGTATGTTTTATGAGGCAATGGAAGACGTTCTGCCGGATATGAAAATCATTATCGACAGCGGCGACGGAGTACAGAAGCTTCTTCCGATCGAGCCGTTCTCAGGAGAGAACAGCGGAGAGACAAAGGAAGATGCAGAACAGCAGCCAGATTCTGATGCGGCAGCAGGACAGAATAATACGGAGGAAAAACAATGAGAAATAAAAAATTATTTATCATCTTAGGCAGTGTGGCAGTTCTGATCGGGGCAGCGGCATCGATTACAGTGACGGCACAGAATGAGTATAAGCTTGTGCGCCAGTTCGGAAAAGTAAAAAGAGTCATAAGCTCTCCCGGAATCAGTCTGAAGATTCCTTTTGTGGAGACGACTGCGACTCTTCCAAAAGAGACGCTTCTTTATGACCTGTCGCCTTCCGATGTGATTACAAAAGATAAAAAGACCATGATTTCAGACAGCTATGTGCTGTGGAAGATTGAGGACCCGCTTAAATTTGCACAGACCTTAAATTCTTCTATAGAAAGCGGAGAGAGCAGAATTAACACAGCCGTATATAATGCAACGAAAAACGTGATCAGCAGCATGACTCAGGACGAAGTGATCACAAGCAGGGACGGAGAGCTGTCTGACGCTGTTATGGCTTCTATTGGAGACAATATGGAGCAGTACGGTGTGGATCTTCTTCTTTTTGAGACAAAGCAGCTTGACCTTCCTGAAGATAATAAGGATGCAGTATATGAGCGCATGATTTCAGAGAGAGACAATATCGCGGCTACATATAAGGCGCAGGGAAGTTCCGAGGCGAAGGTGATTCGAAACACAACAGATAAGGAAATCGCAATTAAAATTTCAGAGGCGGAAAAGAAGGCTGAAATTTTAGAGGCGGAAGGCGAGCAGGAATATATGAAAATTCTCGCACAGGCTTACGGGGAAGCAGAGAGAAGCGAGTTCTATTCCTTTGTGAGAAGTCTGGACGCGCTGAAAAACTCCATGAAGGGTGAAGATAAGACAGTAATCCTTTCTGAAGATTCTCCAATCGCACAGATTTTCCAGGGAAAATAGTCATCTGTGAGCAGACCGGGAAAATAAATTAAAAAAAATAAAAAAATTCCTTGCATTTTGCGGGAAGCAGTGATAAGATATATTGCAAGCGCGCGTATACCCTGTATACGTGCGCCTGGAAACTGCAGATTTTAATGCTATATTTACGGAAGGAGGATTTCCAGTGAAAGTAAGATCATCTGTAAAGCCGATCTGCGAAAAATGCAAGATCATTAAAAGAAAAGGATCTATCAGAGTAATCTGTGAAAATCCAAAACACAAACAGCGCCAGGGTTAATTAAGCCTTAGTGTTTGTGAAAACGTGCGGCTGCAGTGTGAAACACCCGGAGAGGTTGTTCATACTGTTTTAAAGTTTTCAGCATGTATTGCCTAATACCGAGAGGCAAGGCTGCAAGAGCAGCATTTTCGGAAAGGCCGTTCTTCGCCAGAAGCGGCTGGGTGTTTACCGAGGCACCCCAATTAGGAACTAAGAAGAGAAAGCAGCGTACAGATACATCCCATTTCACCTTGTACACATGTGCAAGTGGTGTGCGGCGCAGGACTTTCAAAGAAAGAAAATGGAGGAAACAGTACATGGCTCGTATAGCTGGTGTAGACTTACCAAGAGAAAAACGTGTAGAAATCGGTCTGACATATATTTATGGAATCGGCAGACCAAGCGCAACTCAGATCCTTGAGAAAGCAGGCGTAAATCCTGATACTCGTGTAAGAGATCTGACAGACGAAGAAATCAAAAATATCAGTTCTGTTATTGACGAAACAATGACAGTAGAAGGTGACCTTCGCAGAGAAATCGCCCTCAACATTAAGAGACTGCAGGAAATCGGATGCTACAGAGGTATCCGTCATCGTAAAGGACTTCCGGTTCGTGGCCAGAAGACAAAAACAAATGCAAGAACACGCAAAGGTCCTAAGAGAACTGTTGCAAACAAGAAAAAGTAATTTGTTGATAAATAGATAATAAAAAGGAAAGTGTAGGTTAGTTTTAAAATGGCAAAAGTGACTAAGAAAACGACAAAACGTCGTGTCAAGAAAAACGTTGAACACGGACAGGCACACATTCAGTCTTCTTTTAACAATACAATTGTTACTCTGACTGACAGTGAAGGAAACGCTCTTTCATGGGCAAGTGCAGGCGGTCTGGGATTTAGAGGTTCAAGGAAATCTACTCC
>URMH01000032.1 GCA_900549015.1 uncultured Blautia sp. | reverse complement strand
GTTAAGACACCGCCCTTTCACGGCGGTAACAGGGGTTCAAATCCCCTTGGAGTCACTCTTCTTAAAAAGAAGAATATAATATATTAAGTATGGTGCCATAGCCAAGTGGTAAGGCAAAGGTCTGCAACACCTCTATCCCCGGTTCAAATCCGGGTGGCACCTCTGAAAAAGCTCAGAAAATTAGTATTTTCTGAGCTTTTTTTTGCTTCATGTTTCCTTCAACAAGGTGAAAACTCCCGGTAGCAAGTAATACTTTGCAGAGAAGATAAAATATGACAGAAGCGGTATGTGAAAATAGCATAGCCGCTTCTGTTACGTTTACCGCAGAAATTAAGAGTTTTTCGGCTGGCTTTTTTCGATTAAAGAGGAAAGCTTTTCATGTGTCAGTAAGTCCGGTGTGGGAACTTAGTAAAACTTAAATATAATATGATGGCAGCACAAAATATAGAGTATTGCTGCTGAGGACATAGGAAAACGAGACTATACAAAAGGGTTTATTTTATCCTTAGCAAGATTGATTTTTGAACATTTATATCGATATTAAAAAATATATCGGTATAAATGTTGAAAATGAAATTGACAATTATACCGATATAGGATAGCATATTAATATAAATGTAAAAAAATGAGGTGATATGATGAATATTAATCCAGTTATACTAGAAGCAATAAAAAAGAATCATAATATGATAACTACGGCACAGGTAATACAATTAGGTTTTACACGTTCGCTTCTTTCCAAATATGTACAAGAAGGATTACTGGAGAGAGAACATCAGGGAATTTATACGCTTTCGAATACAGTATTTGATGATATGTATTCACTTATGTTGCGATCTGATAAAATCATATTTTCTCATGATACCGCTTTATTTTTAAATGGTTTATCTGAGAGGACTCCTTTTGCACATTCTGTAACAATTCCAAGTAATGCAAAGCTTTCTGCTTTGTTAAGGGAAGAATGTCTATGTTATTATATAAAGCCCAATTTACATCAATTAGGAATTGTTATGAGAAAGACAACATTAGGTAACGAAGTGCGCTGTTACAATGCAGAACGTACAATTTGTGATTTGCTACGATCTAGAAATAGGCTTGACGAAGAAATAGTTATCAGTGCTATAAAAAATTATGCTGCATCACCAGACAAGAATCTTAATCTGCTCGCACTATACGCACCACAATTTGGGATAGATAAGATACTAAAAAGATATATGGAGGTATTGTTATGAGTTTAAAAGCCAGATGTTATTACACCCCATGCTATAGAATATGAATTTTCAGGTATTTTTGATGAAGAGGTCAAAATTACTTTATGGGGGTATAATATTGAAACAGTAATGGCAGAGAAGGTTGAAACTATTCTAAGCAGAGGAATATTTACTACAAGACCAAGAGATTTTTATGATGTATATATTCTTGGAACAACACAAAAATATAATAAAGAAGTTTTTAAAGAGGCCTTGAAAGCAACTGCATTACATAGGGGTTCATTAAAAAATATTACTGATGTGAATGGGATTATGGCACAGATTTCTTCAAATCCAGATTTGAAAAGTATGTGGACAAAATATCGGAAGAAATTTTCTTATGCAGCTGATATTTCTTATGAGGACATAATGAGTGTGTTAAATGGAATAATAACAGACGGCAAAAAGATATAAAGTATGAAATGCTTTATAATGTGTATACAGGGTGTCAACCGGCATAAATTTGGCATGGTAAAATACCTGATATGACATGGAAATAGCTTGTCAGTAAAGGTGGACATTCACTTCTTAAAATAATCCAAATATCCCAAAATAGTACAAGAAAAATTCCATTTTTTTCAGAAATCAAAAGATAATCCAAATTCCAATGAAGATTGTATTAAGGATTTTCGTGAACCTGTGGTAATATAAATTTATCAAATAAAAGAACGAAACGCAGGGAGGAACGAACATGAAATTCAAAAAAATGGCAGCTCTTTTAATGGCAGGAGCAATGGTACTTGGAATGGGGATTCCGGTAAGTGCAGAAGAAAAAGAAAGCGCAGATGAAATTACAATCTGGGCGTGGGACGAATCCTTTAACATCAAAGCTGCAAATGTGGCAAAAGAGATGTATGCGGAGACAAATCCGGACGTGAAAGTAAATGTAGTGACAATGGCACAGGACGACATCGTGGCAAAATTAAATACAAGCCTTGCTTCCGGTTCTTATGAAGGACTTCCGGACATCGTACTGATTGAGGACTATAGAATCCAGGGATACTTAAAAGCATATCCGGACGAATTTGCTGATTTATCAGACATTGCATCACCAGATGATTTCGCAGAGTACAAAACAGGAGTAAACCAGGTGGATGGAAAAATGTACGGTATTCCGTTTGACTCCGGTGTTGCAGCCGTTTTCTACCGCACAGATTATATTGAAGAAGCCGGTTACACAGCAGAAGATATGCAGGACTTAACATGGGATAAATACATTGAAATCGGAGAGGCAGTACAGGAAAAAACAGGAAAATATATGCTGACTCTTGATCCAAGTGACCTGGGACAGATTCGTATGATGCTTCAGAGTGCAGGTGCATGGTATACAGATGCAGAAGGAAACGTAACAATTAAAGACAATCAGGCATTAAAAGATGCTATCACTACTTATAAGAAAATCGTAGATTCCGGAATTTCCAAACAGGTCGCTGACTGGGATCAGTTCGTAGGCGCATTTAACAGCGGAGAGGTAGCAAGTGTTCCGACAGGCTGCTGGATTTCCCCATCTGTATTAAATGCAGAAGATCAGAGCGGAAAATGGGCAGTTGCTCCATTCCCTAAAATGGCAGAAAATGAAAACTCTGTAAACGCTTCTTCCATCGGTGGAGCTGGCTGGTATGTTCTGAAAAATGTAGGTCATGAAGACGCTGCAAAAGCTTTCTTAAAAGATACATTTGCTTCCAATACAGACCTTATGAATCAGCTTGCAGCTGATATTAACCTTGTAAGTACATTAAAAGCTTCCAGCGAAGCAGAAAACTACAACAAAGGTGTTGATTTCTACGGCGGACAGGAAATATTCAAAGATTTTGCAGAGTGGACAAATGAAGTTCCGGCTGTAAATTACGGAGAAGATACTTATGCAATCGAAGATATTATGACAGAGGTTGTACAGGCTGTTGTAGGCGGCGCTGATATTGACGAAACTCTGGAAATGTACCAGACACAGATTGAAGGCGCAGTAGCAAACTAAAGATTTCAGTAGTGTGAGGAGGGCAGACAGGCTTGTCTGTCCTCTAACTGGTTAAAGAGGATTTTGCAGGAGGAAGATTATGAACAGACAGAAAGTGTCAAAAAGTGGATATAGCCCGAAGCTTAACAGAAAAGCCTGGGCGTTCATCATTCCAAGCCTGATTTTAATCGTTGCGTTTGTTTTTTATCCGATGATTCAGGCATTTATCACATCGTTTCAGACAGGAGCCGGAAATCAGCTTACATTCAGCGGACTTGTAAATTATAAGCGCTTATTAAATGATATTACATTTCGTAAAGCGCTTTTTAACACATTGATCTATCTTGTAGTTCAGGTTCCCGTAATGATCATTCTGGCGCTTATTATTTCAACCATGCTGAATTCCAAGGGATTAAAGGGAAAAGGATTTTTCAGAACTGCCATTTTCCTTCCGTGCGTAACCTCCCTTGTAGCGTATTCTATTGTTTTTAAAAGTCTGTTTGCAACAGATGGATTTGTAAATGCACTTTTAATGAATTTACATATTATCAGTGAGCCGGTGGCGTGGATCACGCATCCGGTATGGGCAAAGGTACTCATCATTCTTGCCATTACCTGGAGATGGACAGGATACAATATGATTTTCTATCTTGCAGGCCTTCAGGGAATTGATGATTCTATTTACGAGGCAGCGGAAATCGATGGAGCAGGCGCTTTCCAGAAATTTAAAAGCATTACAGTTCCTATGTTAAAACCGATTATTCTTTTTACAACAATCAACTCTACAATCGGAACTCTGCAGCTTTTCGATGAGACAATGAATATCACACAGGGCGGACCTGCAAATGCAACCATTACCATTTCCCAGTATATTTATAATCTGCTCTTTAAGTATTCACCGGATTTCGGATACGCAGCAGCCGTGTCTTATGTAGTTGTTGTGCTGATTGTTGTTCTTTCAATTATTCAGATGAAAGTGGGGGATAAAAATGACTAAAAAAGTTCTTCGTGGATTTCAGTATGTATTTTTAAGTATTTGTTCCATCATATCGATTTTTCCATTTATCTGGATGATCATTGCGGCAACAAACAAATCGGTTGACGTAACAAGGGGAACTCTGGTGCCTGGAAATTATCTTATGGAAAATTTAAAAGCTGTATTTTTCTCAGATCTTCAGTATGGTACGGCATTTAAAAATTCTCTTGTCATTGCTGTTGTTACAACTCTTCTTGCAATGGTTGTTTCCTCAGCGGCAGGCTACGCATTTGTTATTTATAAATCAAAAGGACGGGAAAAGGTTTTTAATATTATCCTGCTGTCTATGATGGTTCCGTTTGCAGCTTTGATGGTTCCACTGTTCCGTCTTTTCAGCAAATTCAGCAGTATTCCGGTGTTAAAAACAATCGCCATCAATACGCCGGGAGCTGTAATTGTCATTGCGGTTGCCACAGCTTTTTTGATCTTTTTCTTCCGTCAGAATACGGAATCTTTCCCGAAAGAGCTGATTGAGGCAGCCAGAATCGATGGTCTTGGAGAGTTTGGAATTTTTACAAGAGTGTTTATGCCAACAATGAAATCTACGTATGCGGCAGCGATCATTGTTACATTTATGAGCAGCTGGAACAATTACTTATGGCCTTTGATCGCTCTGCAGTCACCGGAAAAAAGAACGCTTCCGCTTGTTCTTTCCGCAATGGGCTCGTCATATACGCCGGATTATGGTATGATGATGGCAGCCGTTGTTATGGCGACAATTCCTACAGCGCTTATTTTCTTCCTGATGCAGAAACATTTTGTAGCAGGTATGACAGGCTCTGTAAAAGGCTGAGAAATTTTTTGTGGAGGACAGAATTATGACAGCAGAAAGAGCATCTCTTGAATGGCTGGAAAACCCGGAAGTATTTCAGGTAAACAGAGAGAAAGCACATTCCGACCATTTATTTTATGAAAAAGAAGAAGAGGTTTGCCTGGAAGAAAGGATGCCTCTTGCACAGTGCCTGAATGGCATATGGAAGTTTTCCTACGCAGAAAATCCATCGAAAAGAGAGAAGGATTTTTTTGAGGAAGGGTACGATGACAGCCATTTTAACAGGATTACAGTACCGGGACATATCCAGATGCAGGGATATGATAAGAATCAGTATATTAATACCATGTATCCCTGGGACGGACAGGAAGAGCTTCGTCCCCCACATATTTCCAGAGAATATAACCCTGTGGGAAGTTATGTAAAAGAGTTTATTTTGAAGGAAAATTTAAAGGGAAAACCGTTATTTCTTTCGTTTCAGGGCGTGGAAACTGCCTTTTATGTGTGGCTGAATGGAAAGTTTGTGGGATACAGTGAGGATACTTTTACTCCTTCTGAATTTAATATCACAGATTTTGTTAAAGAAGGAAAAAACAGACTTGCAGTGGAAGTATATAAAAGAAGCAGTGCAAGCTGGCTGGAAGACCAGGATTTCTGGCGTTTTTCCGGGATTTTCCGTGACGTGTACCTTTATGCAGTGCCAAAGCTTCATGTGAGAGATCTGTTTGTAAAAGCCGGTCTTGACGATTCCTTTACAAAAGGAAATCTTTCTCTTCAGTGGGAGATTTCCGGAAAAAAAGAAGGATCATACATGGAAATCAGCCTTCTTGATGAGAAGGGAAAGCTTATTTTAAAAGAGGAAAAACCGGCAGAAACAGGAAGCTTTTCCGCAAAAGAAATGGAAAAAATCAGACCGTGGAGCGGGGAAGAACCTGTACTTTATGAACTGTTTATCCGCCTTTACGATAAGGACAAAAAGCTGATGGAAGTGGTAAAAGAGCAGGTTGGATTCCGTCGTTTTGAGATGAAGGAAGGGCTTATGCTCTTAAATGGAAAACGGATTATTTTCCGCGGGGTAAACCGTCACGAATTTCATTATCAGAAGGGAAGGGCGATCGGAAAAGAGGAGATGCTCTGGGATGTACGTTTTATGAAGCAGCACAACATCAATGCAGTCCGTACTTCTCATTATCCCAATCAGACTTTATGGTATCGCCTGTGCGATAAATACGGTATTTATCTCATAGATGAGACAAATCTGGAAAGCCACGGTTCCTGGCAGAAGATGGGAGCCTGTGAGCCTTCCTGGAATGTGCCGGGCAGCCTGAAAGAATGGAAGGCAGCTGTTATTGACAGAGCAAATTCCATGTTTATGAGAGACAAAAACCACCCTTCTGTCCTTATCTGGTCCTGCGGAAATGAGTCTTATGCGGGTGATGATATTCAGGCAATGACAGACTTTTTCCACAGTGTGGACGATACAAGACTCGTTCACTATGAAGGCGGATTCTGGAACAGAAATTATCCGGATATTACAGATATGGAATCAAGAATGTATGCAAAACCGGTAGATATTGAGGCGTATTTAAAGGAAGATCCTGCGAAGCCTTACATAAGCTGCGAGTATATGCATGCGATGGGAAATTCATGCGGAGGCATGAAGCTTTATACAGATCTGGAAGATGTTTATGAAAAGTATCAGGGCGGCTTTATCTGGGATTATATTGATCAGGCTGTGGAGAGGATCAACGATCAGGGAGAGAGAGTTCTCTCTTACGGCGGCGATTTTGATGACAGAGCCACAGATTATGAGTTCTGCACAAATGGTATTGTATATTCCGACAGGAAGGTTTCCCCAAAGGCGCAGGAAGTAAAACATCTGTATGCGCCTGTGCGTATTTTCCCGGAAAAAGAAAGGGTAAGAATCCAGAACAGAAACAACTATATTTCAACAGAAAATCTGTATTTCTGTTACACACTTCTGAGAGATGGAGAAGAGGTGGAATCCGGCACATTTAAAGCAAAAGTAAGTCCTCTTTCTGAAGAATGTGTTCCGCTTCCAGCGCTTTCTTTTACAGAGAGCGGCGAATATACCATACGTGTTTCCGCCTGCCTTTCCGGAGATACCATATGGGCGGGAAAAGGTTTTGAGACTGCGTTTGGAGAGACAACCTGGACAGTGGAAGAGGAGAAATGCAAAGAAGAAAAAGAGCCGCTTACAGTTGTTCACGGTGATGTAAATATCGGCGTAAAGGGAAAAAATTTCTCAGCCATGTTTTCAAAGACAGAAGGAGGGATCGCTTCTCTCTGCTACAATGGAAGAGAGTTTATCACAAGAAGACCGGAGCTTACATTCTGGCGGGCGCTGACAGATAACGACCGAGGATGCAGCCTTGGATATGACTGCGGTTGTTGGGCAAACGCGGGAGCTTACAGAAAAGTAGAAAAGGTTTCCGTGGATGAAACAGAAAGCAGTGTAACTGTTATTTTTGATTTTGCGATTCCTGTAAGCAGAGAGATCAAAGCCTCTGTTTCTTATACGGCAAAGGCGGACGGAAGTATAAAGGTTCGTGCTTCTTATAAAGGAATAAAGGGACTTCCTGATCTTCCGGCGTTTGGCCTTGAGTGGCGCTTAAAAGAAAAATATCATAATGTGCGCTACTATGGCATGGGACCGGAGGAGAATTATATTGACCGCTGCGAAGGAGCACGTCTTGGGATTTTTGAGACTACAGCGGAGAAAAACGTATCCGGTTATCTTGTGCCTCAGGAATGCGGAAACAGGACAGGGGTGCGCTGGCTGGAGCTCAGCGATGAAGAAGACACAGGTCTTCGTTTTGAAGCAGCAGGACAGCCGTTTGAGGCAGGCGTACTTCCGTGGAGCACAAGGGAGCTTGATGCAGCGTCCCATAAAGAGGAGCTCTCCATTCCTCATTATACCTGGGTGCGTGTCCTTGCAAAGCAGATGGGCGTAGGCGGAGACGACAGCTGGGGAGCGCCGGTTCATGAGCAGTACCGCATCTCTTCTGACGAGAATCTCCATGTTGAATTTTTCATAAAGCCGTTGTAAAATAAAGAAAAATAAGACAGTACAAGGTTAGGAATGAAATGGGAAGAGAGTGTAAAGTGCTGATTGTAGATGATGAATTTATTACACGTCAGGGAATCAGCCATATGATCATGTGGGAGCAGGAAGGCTTTCAGCTTGTTGGGGAAGCCTCTAACGGACAGGAAGGAATAGAGATGATAGAAAAGTATCAGCCAGACATTGTTCTGGCTGATATTGTTATGCCTGTATTAAATGGAATTGAGTTTTCCATGATCTTACAGGAGAAATATCCGAATATCAAGCTGATCATTTTAAGCAGCTATGACAATTTTGAATATGTGAGAACAACGCTTTTAAACGGGGCAGTGGACTATGTTTTAAAGCCGACTTTAAACCCGGAAATCCTGCTCAGGGCGCTTAAGAAGGCTGCGGCAGGCATACCGGGATTTTCTCTTGACAGAAGAGAAAGCGTGGCGCTGGAAACACAGATGGAGCGGTATCTGACAGGGTATCAGAATACCATTTCGGAGGTGGAATATAAAGAAAGATTTCCTCATATGCAGTTTCGCATTCTTGCAGGAAATATGAAAAAAGCCTGCGGAAATAATACACGCCAGTGGGATAAGATACAGGAAATACTCATAAAGCATCTGTGTAAAAACGGATTTGAGAAGTTATGTACTCTGTATCTGGAGCAGGAAGTATTTTTCTGTGTCATTAATTATAAAAAACCAGATGAGATGTTTCTTATTGAGAAGCTGAAAGAAGGGGCAGATAAGGCGGGGAAAATAGCAGAAAATCTTTTCCTTGTGTTAAGTGATGGATTTACACAGTTCTCCAGAATCCGTGATATTTACGAAAAAGAAATAAAGCAAAGCCTGGAGCAGAAATTTTATTTTGCAGAGAAATTTTTGATTGAGCAGGGTGAATATGTGACTGCAGAAGCTGAGCGTTTTCACTATGAGGAGTATGCGGGATTATTAAAAAACCATCAGTTTTCTCAGGCGATGGCGCTTTTGAAAGAGTATATGGAATATCTCTGTCAGTGCAGATACGACGCCTACCAGTGCAAGAATCTTTTCAAAAATCTCTTATATAATCTTTTGATGGAAATGGAAAAATGCGGGGTAAAAAGCGAGGAGCTTCGAAGGGCTTATTTTAAGAAAATAGATAAAACGGAAAGCGATAAGGAGTTTCTTTTGTGCTGCAGTGAGATTACAGAAGAGCTTTCTTCTATGGTGCCGGACAGCCGGCACAGCGAGGATTTTCGGATAGAAGAAATGAAAGAATACATAAGGACGCATTATATGGAAAAGCTGGAGCTTGCAGATCTGGCAGAAGAATTTTCCTTTAATTATCATTATATTTCTTCTTATTTTAATCAGCATATGCAGGAGGGATTCAGCGGGTATCTGAATATGGTCCGTATCGAAAAATCCTGTGAGCTTTTACGGGAAAGCTCCATGCCCATTTCCGACATCAGTATGGAAGTGGGATATTCTGACCACGGCTATTACTGCAGAATGTTTAAGAAGCTGAAAGGAGAGACGCCAAGTCAGTACAGGCGCAAAAGCAGGATGGAGGCGGGACATTGAGAAAGCGGTGCAACACACTTTTTTTTAAAATTATCCTGGCTGTTGTGGCAGGGATCGTATGTCTGACGATCGGATTAAGCATCTTAAATCTCCGGGCATCTCAGCAGGCATTTGTAGAAAATTTTGTGGAATCTCAGGATAAGATTTTCAAGCAGACAGATAAGAATATTTATAATTTTTTCCGGGATATGACAGCCGTTACTTCCAGTATCAGCAGTTCTTCCACAGTGCAGGCGTATTTTACAGAGACAGACTGGGAATATGCGGAGGAAGCAAAAAATATTCTGGATCTGAAACAGTATTTAAAGCAGCTTCCTATAGAAAAATACAGCGATATGAATCTTGTACTTCTGGGAATTGACGGAAAGACTCTGAATTATAACGATTCCAGTCTTGTGACAGACGGGGAGACGCTTCTTCATAATTCCGTGGTAAAAAAAGCGCTGGAAAATCCGAAAAAGCTTATCTGTCAGTATGAAAAGGGCGGATACACAGACGTTATGAAAGATTGTCCTGTAATCGTTCTGGCAAAAACGATCAGCAGGGACGGAGGAAAAAATGTATCCGGCGTAACGCTTCTTACAATTAAAGAATCGGATTTTCGAAGATATTACGATGGATTTACAACGAGCACAAACGATCTTTTTATTCTGAATCAGGATAATGAGATCATCTCTTCCAACAGAGAGGAATACCTGGAAGATTCGGGAGATAAAGAGAAGCTTTTGAAGATAATAAAAGAGATGGAAAAATCCGGAATAAAAATTATGAGCCGGGAGGAAAACGGGCAGCTTACAGGATATATGACCCAGAGGCTTCAAAGTACAAATTATACAATGCTCGGCATGATACACCCGGATATGGCATTTGCGCGAGTATATGATTCTCATTATATTATCGGTGTGACAGCCTTTATTACAACGATTGTCGTGCTTGTTATTTTTCTTCTGGTAAGGCAGCAGACAAGACCGCTTTATAAGCTGGTGGATAAGATGCGGGGTGTTCGTGAAGGGCGGCTGAACCAGTTTGTAAAGGTAGAGGGCAGTACGGAAATCCGGGAACTTTCTTCTACGTATAATACGATGCTGGGAGAAATGCAGCAGTATATTGATAAGCTGATGGAGGTAGAAAAAGCAAAGAGGGAGGCAGAAATCCATTCTCTTCAGATGCAGATCAATCCCCATTACATTTATAATACGCTTGCAAGTGTAAAGTGGCTCATCTGGCAGGGGAACAAAGAAAAATCAGTCCAGGTGATCGACGCTTTTATCCGGCTTTTGAGAAATACCATAAGCAATAAGGAAGAGTTTATCACTTTGAAAGAAGAGATTGAAAACCTGAAAGATTATGTGATCATCAATCAGACAAGATACGGAAATTCCGTTAATGTTGAGTATTATGTATTGCCGGATTGCGAAGAGCAGAAAATTCCGAAACTGATTTTACAGCCCTTTGTGGAAAATGCGTTTTTCCATGCGTTTCCTCAGGGGCAGCAGGGAACGATTTCCATATTTGCCCGTATGAGTGAAGGACAGCTTAAAGTGGAGATCATAGATGACGGAATTGGTATGGATAATCAGACAGTCCGTACACTTCTCGATAAAAGCGAGGGGCAGAAGGAGCATTTTACAGGAATTGGCGTGAATAATGTAGATGACAGAATGAAACTGATCTACGGGCAGAATTACGGAATTCTTATAGAAAGCGAGAGAGGAGAGGGAACAAAGATTACGCTTTGTTTTCCGGAGAACAAAGAAGAATAAAAAAATTCCGCGGTGCTGCCGCGGAGTTTTTTTATACAGGGCTCATTGGGTTGAGAGAGTAAGCTCAAGAGAGGTGTCGCTGAAAAAGGTGTTGGCATTATAGAGATAGAGGATTTCTTGTACGTTTTCTACCTGAATCAGTTTCTCCAAATCCCCATAATAATATCTGGGGTCAACCATAATAATATTCCGATAATGGGGAGCAAGAAATGGCACAAAGCAGTTTGCATAGGAATCCTTTAAAATAAGGAGTGTGCGGTTTTCTTTTACAGGTGTGCTGATTTTAACCTGTGGGTGGTTTCCATTAAAGAAAAGCGCATATTTGTCACGGACCTTTAATTGTTCTGTGACATAGAAGCTTCCTGATTTTTTCTGTTCGTTCACATAATTTACAACAGAGGAAGGGGCGTCTCCTGTTGGAAGAAAAACAGAAAGCTCTTCTTTTTTGCCGGAACGGAAACCGCTTTTTGCAGAGAGTGTTCCCTGAAAAGATTCGGATACAGGGACAGATTCATATTCCAGAGAGGAAGCGTCAATTTCCATGATTTTTGCAGTTTCATTAAAAGCAAACCATGCGCCCTGTGTTGTCCAGTGGTGGTCTGTCTGGTAATAAATTCCTTCATCTTTGTGCTCACTCAAAGCATCGCGTACATCTATAAAAGTGAGCCCTGCCTCATTTAATGTATCTTTTACTGTATCTATATAGGGATTCTGGTCGATTGCCGGGGCAGCAAAGGGAAGCTTTTCTTCTAATATATTTACAGCATTTGGGGCAATCAGCGCATACTGTTTGATATTGGAATGGCTTTGGGCAAAATCAGTCATTGCCGTTAAGGTGGAGTCAAGCTGTTTCTGAGGCGGTGGATTGAATGCTTCCATGAGATAGCCGTCTTTTCCAAGATAAACACCGTTTTCTTCTGTTTTTCCCATAAGACGGTCACATCCGGCTTTTAGCGTAACCCAGGTATCACGAAGAGGAAACTGGTCATTTACGTAAGTCTCATATTTGGGAGAAAATTTTCCAGATGTAATCTGGGAGAGATTAAGCTCCGGTTTTGATGAGAGAACACGGTTTTCTTTTTGGGAAAAGCTTTTGTCCGGTGTCAAAATATTAATGAGAAAAACCAGAAGCAGAATCAGGAAAAAGGCAACTCCCATGTAGTGGAAAAAGTATTTATAGTTTCGTTTTTTCATATGTACCTCCAAAGACGGCAGCCTTCCGTCTTTGGAGGTACATATGAAAACGGGGTGTAAGAGTTATAAACCATGTAAGCAGTTGCCAGAAAGAAAAGAATCAGATTTATGGCAATAGCTGTTTTTGGTTTTCGCTTCATCATTCTTTTAAATCTTGTCTGAAGACCACTGCTGCAGCAAAGAATACTGATAAGAAGAAGGAAAAAAGTGGTTTTCAGATAATATAAAAAGGCAGTGTCCGCAATGGCGGAAGCTCCGAAACCAAGGAGTGTTCCGAAGGTTTTTCCAATACCGGAAAAAGTAGTCTGGCTGAAAAATACCCAGCCAATCATTACGGCAAGTATTGTGTAAATCCGGCAGATAAAAGGAGGAACACGTTCCAGAATATCTTTTAACAGGAACTTTTCCAGAAGAAGGAGAAGTCCGTAATACAGTCCCCACAGCACAAAGTTCCAGCTTGCACCGTGCCAGATACCTGTAAGAGCCCACACAATAAGAATATTGCGAATATGCTTTCCGGTGGAAACACGATTTCCGCCAAGGGGAATGTAAATATAGTCACGAAACCAGCTACCCAGGGAAATATGCCATCTGCGCCAAAACTCAGAAACACTCAAAGAAGTATAAGGATAGTCGAAGTTTTTCTGGAAATCAAAGCCAAGCATTTTTCCAAGACCGATAGCCATATCTGAGTATCCGCTGAAATCAAGATAAATCTGCAGAGTGTAAAGAATAATGCCCAGCCATGCAGTCAGCATGGAGGCGTCTCCTCCCAGTGCATTTATTTCTCCGTAAAATGCAGCAAGGTTGTCTGCAAGAAGTACTTTTTTTGCAAGACCTTTTATAAAATATTCTGCGCCGATTCCAAATTTTGCAAGACTTACAGGACGGCGCACAAGCTGGTTTTCAATATCTGCATAACGGACAATAGGACCTGCTGCCATATGAGGAAACATGGTGCTGTAAACGCCGAAGGTCACAATATTTTTCTGCGCCTGGATTTTTCCCATATAGACGTCAAAAATATAGGAAAGATTTTTAAAGGTGTAGAAGGAAATTCCAATGGGAAGAGGAAGTTCCTTATTATATTTAAAGAAACAGAGTATGAAGAGATTGATAATAACAGCAAAAATAAGACTCCGTTTCCTGGCTTTTTGGTCAAATCCGGATGCTTCCAAATCCAGTCCCATAAAATAGTTGAAAACAGCGGAGAAAAGCATGAGTACCACGTACACAGGCTCGCCCCAGGCGTAGAAGAAAAGGCTTCCGATTATCAGTACCGGATTCTGTAATTTCCGGGGGACAAGATAATACAGGAGCATGAAAATCGGCAGAAAGCCGAAAATAAAAAATATACTGGAAAATACCATAATCTTTTTACTCCATTCTATGAAATCAGGGACAGGAGGTTTTCCCGCCATACAGAGGATTTCGGACCGCACATATAAAACGCGTAGTTTCCACGGGTTTCCACCACTGCGTCCCCAAGAAGCGCCATCTGGTCTGTGCCATAACCGCCAAATACATTTTTCTGGCTTGCAAGGTGGGATTCCATATTTTCAAGGAAAGCAGCAGCCTGATTTTTGTCCCTGCCTTTTACAATGAGGATTTCCTCCACAGACATAGGGGAGACTGCCTTATAAAAAAAGTATCCTTTCGTGTCTCCATCTGAAATCTGGTAAAAGTGTTTTAAATCTGCGCGCTCTCGTTTTTGAAGTGCTGTGATGTCTGTATCCTGTTCCATGGAAGCGGCAATCTCTTCCATGGGAATATCATTTGCCCTGTCTGCTGTGTAAAGAAAAGCGAGATACACAAGAAGAAAGGATGTCAGTGCAATTTTTATAAAAAGATATTTTTTTGATTTCATAAGCTACAGTCCTGCCGTTTCCGCCATATAGGTAAGCCATTTTGGGTAGAAATCAAGAACAACGTGCTCACCATCCGGCTCATACATACTTTCATTGTTTTCTATAATAAAAGAGTTGTCAATAAAGGTGCAGCCCATTTCTTCACAGAGCGCCTGAAGTCCTTCGTTATATTGGGGATAATTTCCAAGCGCCGGGATTTCGTCAATGGCAGACTGCAAAATAGGAAGGATTCCGTTTATATAAATGGGGGAATCAGGAAGGGCTTTCTGAAGCTTTTGTATCTGTTGTCTGTAAGCATCAATAAAGGAGGCAGAGTCTTCTGCATATTCTTCCAGGTCATTGGAGCCGAATGCCATAAAAATTACAGAAGGGTGAAGGCCGACAGCCGTTTCAATCTGTTCGTCTGCGTGGGCAATGGAAAGACCCCGCTTGCTGACAACAACATCTGTGTCAAGGAATCCGTATTCTACAATGGATTCTGTAATAGAGTCTCCAAGTATGACACAGCCCTGAAATGCTTGACGGATTTGTACATCGTCGAGAATTGTACCTTCAGAAGTGATTTCCTCCTGCATTTTGGAAAGCGCCTCTTCTTTATCAGAATTTTTAAGTGCCTGAAGTTCCTTTTCCGTCTGAGAAATATCAGAGTCTTCCATTGTCTGAAGGCGCACTACATTTTCTGCGCAGGCGTCATCTTTTGGAAGAGAAAGGCGGACAGACACAAAAATAATTCCTGCCGTCAAAAGGAGGGCTGCAGGAATAAGGATTCTTTTCCAATTCTTTTTCAATTTTTATCCTTCTTTCTTTTTCTTTCTGTATATATCAACGGTATTATTATAAGGAGTAAAAGGGAAAACTTCAAGGGAAAATGTTATAGACGAAGGCCGCGAAAGGGGGTATACTTGTTTTAACTAACAAAGATGGAGGAATGACATATGGGAAAAAAGATTGCCGGTATTTTAAGGGGAGAGCTTATTTCTTCCGGGTTTTATGTATTGCTTGGAATCTGTCTTGTTCTTATGCCAGCGCAGACAGTAAATATTATCTGTAAAGTGGTGTTTGGCATTGTGCTGGCAGCAGCAGGATTGTATCACCTCTCTATTTATATAAGAGGAAAAGATACCGCTACAATTCTGGATTTATTTACAGGTGTGATTGTTTTTGTTCTGGGAGGATTTTTGTTTTTTAATCCTGTGATTGTTGTAAAACTTCTGCCGCTTCTTTTGGGAGCATTTGTACTGGTGGACAGTATCTGGAAGCTAAAGGGGAGCTTTCAGCTAAAAAAAAGAAAAAGAACAGAATGGCAGGTATTTCTCTTTGTCAGTCTGATTTTTATTATTCTGGGCGGAATTATGATGGCGAATCCATTTGTGAAGACAAAAACAACCATTCTTTTTGACGGATGGGTGCTTATGGTAAACGGAGCAGCAGATTTTATATTTTACTTCCTGTTAAAAAGAGGGCTGAAAGCGGCTGCTGAAAAGCAGGAACAAGAAAGTGAAGAGAATACTGAGAAAACGGAAGAAATTAAGGAGACAGCCGAGGAGATTCCGGAATGGCGGGAAGATTCTTACAGAGAGAATAAAGTGCCCGACACTGTGACAGAGATGACGTTGACAGAAACGCCGGAAAAAACAGAACGAAATGCGTATGAGGAAGAAGAGAGAGAAAAAGCGCAGAAAGAAGAACCGCAGGAAGAAATTCTGGAGGAGTGGAAAGATTGAAAAACAAAGTCGTTCTTATGGATTTTTCGGGGGTATACCGGGAGGAAAATTTCTGGAAGGAAGAAGAGGTGCGGTGGATTTCTGCGCAGGATATTCCCGGTACAAATTGTTACTGTGATGATGAGGCGTGGGAAAGCCTTCAAAAAAGAATGGAATCTTTTTCTTTTAAGGGGATTCATTTTCTGGATTCCGGGAATTATCATTATATGACAAGGCTCTGGCTGGAAAAAATAAGAGAGCCTTTTCAGCTTCTCGTACTTGATAATCATACGGATATGCAGCTTCCGGCTTTTGGAGGAATCCTTTCCTGCGGCGGCTGGATTGCCCATGCTCTGGAAACGCAGCCATATTTAAAGAAGGTTTTTCTTGCGGGACCGCCTCAGAAGGACTGGGAGGAAGTGGAAGCTTCTTTTCAGGAAAAAACAGAGTTCTTTGGAAGGGAAAGGCTGTGGGAAGCATATAAAGAGGGGGACAAAAGCCTCATTAAACAGTATGTTGAAAAAATTTCCCTTCCATTATATATATCGGTAGACAGAGATATTCTCTGCGAGGAGGAAGCCTGTACCGGGTGGAGTCAGGGAGACACAAAAGAAGAGGAGCTTTTTGATTTTCTGGAAGAGGTTTTTTCTTATTTAAGTGAAAACAGGATTCCGCTTTTGGGGATTGATGTCTGCGGAGAGGGAGAGCCGGAAAATTGGAACGGTTTATCTCTTAACGATAAGGGAAATGGACGGATCCTTAAATTTTTTAAAGAAAAAGGAGTTTTTAATGAAAAATGAGTTACTGACAATCGGTCCGTTTACTGTATATGGATACGGACTTATGATTGCCATTGGAATTTTCGCAGCGTACATTGTGACAGAATGCAGAGCCAGAAAACAGGGTCTGCCATATGAGCACGTTTTTTATATTGTAATCTGGTGTGTGCTTGGAGGCTTTCTTTCTGCAAAGCTTCTCTTCTGGATCACAGAGTGGAAGGATGTTTTGGAAGACCCGCTGTATTATCTCAAAAACATGATGGACGGATTTGTTGTGTACGGCGGAATAATAGGCGGAATCCTTGCAGGATATATTTACGCCAGAGTGAAAAAGCTGAATTTCCTTGCATTTTTTGATCTTGTAATGCCATCTGTTGCTCTTGCCCAGGGCTTTGGAAGAATCGGATGTTTCCTTTCAGGGTGCTGTTATGGAAGAGAGACGAATTGTCCCCTTTCCATTACGTTTCGGGAATCTGATTTTGCGCCAAACGACGTGCCGCTGATTCCTACGCAGATTTATTCCAGCGTCCTTGATTTTCTTCACTTTGCGCTGCTTTTGTATATTGCGAAGCACAAAAAGACAGACGGAGAAGTGGCGGCAGCGTATCTTGTATGCTACAGCATAGGACGGTTTATCCTGGAATTTTCCCGGGGAGATTTAATAAGAGGAAGCGTGGGGGCGCTTTCCACATCGCAGTTTATTTCTATTTTTACAGGACTGGCAGGAGTGGGAATGTTTCTTTTGCTAAGGAAGAAGAGAAATATGAGAAAAGAGGCTTGAAAAAGTCTCTTTTTGTATTTACTGTAGAACATACAGGAATTATAATAGGATAATACAAAACGACAAAACAAAAAGCGAGGGATTTTTATGGGAACAAGAACCGTTTATCTTGAAAACAGACAGGAAGAATTAAAATCCGGTCTGGAAATTCTTTTATCTGTACATCATTTTACTTTGACTGAGGAAAAACAGAATGCCGATATTTGTATTCTGACAGAGCCATGTGAAGAAGAATCTTTAAAGGTTAAAAAAGACGGGAAAAACTGCAGCGTTTCTTTTCATGAAAAGGCGCATTTTTTCAGGGGTGTGTCTCTGATTCTTCAAAATATTGAGAAGGAGTCCTGGAGTAGAGAGGAAAATGTATATTTTCATTCAAATGGAGTGATGCTGGACTGCTCCAGAAACTCGGTACCAACTGTAAACACAATAAAAAAATACATTGTACGGCTTGCTGCATTTGGGATGAACCGTCTTTACTTATATGTGGAAGATACGCTTGAAATCGAAGGGTATCCATACTGGGGATATTTGCGTGGGCGTTTTTCAAAAGAGGAGATGAAAGAGTGCGATGCGTTTGGAAAGGAGTTTGGCGTTACGCTGATTCCGTGTATTCAGACGCTGGCACACTTAAGAAGCGCATTAAAACAGCCGGCATTTGAAAAATACAGAGATATTGACGACATTCTTCTTTTAGAGATACCGGAGACAGAGGAACTTTTAAAAGCGCTTCTTGATACTGTGAAAAAGTGTTTTTCCTGTGGAATTGTTCATCTTGGCATGGATGAGGCGGAGAATCTGGGACGTGGAAGATTCCTGGATAAAAACGGCTGGCAAAATCCGGCTGCTGTTATGAAACGTCATCTGGAATGGCTGACAGAGGAGTGCAGAAAAAGAGAGTTGAGCCCGATTATCTGGTCAGATATGTACCTGAAATTTAACTTTGGCTCAGAGGGATATTATAGTCTGGCGGAAGATGCAGAGCCTTTAAATCAGGAAAATCTTTCTTCAGAGACTACGCTTTGCTACTGGGATTATTACCATGATGGCGTGCCTTTTTATGAAAAATATTTAAACCTTCATCAGAAAATGGGAAATCCGGTTGTGTTTGCAGGCGGGGCATGGACATGGAACGGAATTGCACCGGGAATCAGCAAGGCTTTCCGGACAACTCAGGATGCGCTGACGGCATGCCAAAATAAAGGAATTAAGGATGTATTTTGTACAGCCTGGATGGATAACAGTGCAGAAACGCCTCTTGAGACAGTTCTTCCCCTTCTGGCTCTTTTTGGGGAATTTGGATTCAGCAGACTGCCTGATAAAGACTGGGTATCGGAAAGATTTGCATTTGTTTTGAAAAGAAAATGGGAGCAGTATTGCCTTCTGGACGCATTTGATAACAGAAAATATAAAAAAGAAGAGCTGGAGCAGATTTTCGATTTGCCTGAATATAACAAAGACAGTGAAAATCCGTCAAAAATTATTTTTTATGAGGATAACTTTATGGGAATTGCATCTGAAAGCCTTTATGAGGAAGAAATGCAGGAGCAGTATGAGATGCTGAATGAGCAACTGTCAAAAATAGTTGAGGAAAAGTCGGAGGAAGCAGAGGACAGGGAGCTTTTCAAATATTATGGAATTCTTGCAGAGCTTTTGAGCAAAAAGGCAAATATAAACAGAAGGATACGAAATGCGTATCAGACAGGCGACAAAGATAAATTATGTGTCTGCAGACAGGAATTATTGAGGATAGGGGAGCTGGCAGAAAGCTTAAGAATCCAGCGTCAGAAATTGTGGATGGAAGAGTATAAGCCGTTCGGGTACGAGCTGCTTGATATTCGGTTTGCCGGTGTTTCTGCCCGTGCCCGCTCAGAGGCAGCGAGAATTGAAGCATTCACAGAGGGAAAACTGGAACATATTGAAGAGCTTGAAGTAGAGCTTCTGCCGTGCCGCGTACCAAATTTGTGGGACAGAATGATTTCCGCCGGGAATATGGAAGGGGTTTGAGAAACTCTCGCTTCATAAAACCCGCCCCCTCCGCATAGTCTGTACCAAGGTTATCTGTTTGGAGAACGCCATGCTGACAGCGGAAGATTTTGAGGAGAAGACAATTACATCACAGGAAAGAATCCCTGCAGTTCAGGCTTTAGCGGCAGTTCCTGCCCAGAGCCAGGACTACGGGGATTTTCTTATAAAGTACGTACAGAATATACACGGACCCATTGACGCTATTTCAGACGCCAGTTTTCAGGTGATTAATGAAATTTTCGGAGTGGCATACGTTCCTCTTGACCAGGTAGGGGAGCTTCAGATTAACAGTTACTCATACAATTCCATTCCCAAGTGTTATACATATATGGATATGGAAGCGTTAAGTGCGTCCGGAGTGATTCGGCTTCACGACCATCCGTATTTACAGCTTCGGGGGAAAGGGACGGCAGTAGCTGTGATTGATTCGGGAATTGACTACGAAAATGAAGTATTTCGCGATGAAAACGGAAAAACAAGAATCGCATATTTATGGGATCAGACCATTGAGGGGAGAGATGATGAAAGAGTTCCCTACGGAAAGCTTTTTACTGCGGAGGATATTAACAGAGCTTTAGAATCAGAGATGCCTCTGGAAATCGTACCTTCCAAAGATGAAAACGGGCATGGCACAAGACTTGCAGGAATCGCGGCAGGAAATCAGGTGCTGGAGGAAAATTTCTCAGGTGCAGCTCCGGAAGCCACCCTTCTTATTGTAAAGCTAAAGACGGCAAAAGATTATCTGAGGGAGTTTTACCTTTATCCCAGAAATGCGGAAGTTTTTCAGGAAAATGATATTATGCTGGGGATTTATCAGGTGACAAGGCTTGCCAATTTTCTTCGTATGCCTCTTTCCATTTGCCTGGGAGTGGGAAGCAGCCAGGGGGCACATATTGGAGAAAGCTCTCTTAGCCAGTATGTCAGTTATATTTCAGGATTCAGCCAGGTTTCTGTTTCTGTTGCAGCGGGGAATGAAGGTGCTGCAAGGCATCATTTCAGGGGAAAACTGGGGCGGGAAAACAATGAAGTAACAGCAGAACTTCGAGTGGGAGAGGGAGAGGAAGGATTTACTATGGAGTTCTGGGGAGAGCCGCCGGAAGTATATGAAGTTTCTGTACAGTCTCCCACAGGAGAGATTCTTGATGTAAGTACGTCGCTTGGTGCGGGAACGCAGACTCTTTCTTTTGTGTTTGTGGAAACGAAGGTTCTTGTAAATTATATCTCAATAGAGCGGCAGACAGGGTATCCGCTCATTTATTTTCGCTTTCTTCACCCGTCCTCGGGGATATGGAAACTTCGGGTAAGAGTAAGAGACGGACAGAGTGTAAATTTTCATATGTGGCTTCCTGTAAATGGGCTCGTGTCAAAGGATACGTATTTTCTTGAACCAACGCCGTATAATACGGTGACTTCTCCGGGGGATTCAATAGACAGCACAACAGTTACTGCGTATAATTACAGGGATAACAGTCTTTATCTGGAAGCTGGAAGAGGATTTGCTCCGGACGGTATGGTGACACCGCATTTTGCAGCACCGGGAGTGAATGTAAAAGCAGCATTTCCAGGCAATCAGTTTGGAAATGCGTCAGGAACAAGTCTTGCTGCCGCACAGGCAGCGGGAATTGCAGCGCTTCTTTTTGAGTGGTCGATTATCCGGGAAAACGCTCCGTTTTTTACTGGAACAAACGTGAAGCACTATCTTCAGAGAGGCGCAGTCCGTGATGAAAATATGCAGTATCCAAATCAGGAGTGGGGATATGGGCGTATTGACCTGTACCGGTCGTTCCAGCTTTTGTCGTAAGGGAAAAGAAGGATTCCATATGGGAATAATATACAAAAATTGTCTCTGATTTTTGTACAATTCAAAACAAAGTTTTTTGTTACACCTAATTGTTTTTGGTGATATTTTCTGATATACTTTATAGAAGAAAAGAACGGGAGGTACAAAACAGTGAAACGAGGAAGTATTTTTGAACTGGAAGGAGTTCCGCGGATAAGTGAGGCGCTGCCGCTTGCTCTTCAGCACGTTGTGGCAATGATTGTGGGCTGCGTGACACCTGCGATCATTGTTTCCGGAGCAGCAGGTCTTGAAAATAAAGAGCAGGTTCTTTTGATTCAGTCAGCGCTTGTAGTTGCGGCTTTGTCTACATTGCTTCAGCTTTTTCCAATCGGAAAAAAAGGCGGATTTGCTATCGGATCCGGGCTTCCGGTTATCATGGGAGTGAGTTTCGCTTATGTTCCCAGTATGCAGGCGATCGCACAGGGGCATGGAATAGCGACAATCCTTGGTGCACAGATAGTAGGTGGCGTCGTGGCAGTTCTGATGGGAATTTTTGTGAAAAAGATACGCGTATTTTTCCCGCCTCTTATCACAGGAACGGTTGTGTTTACAATCGGTCTTTCTCTTTATCCCACAGCCATTAATTATATGGCAGGAGGAACAGGAAGCGAAGACTACGGTTCCTGGCAGAACTGGTTGATTGCTTTTTTCACTCTGGCAGTTGTGACAGGTCTGAACCATTTCGGAAAAGGTATCTGGAAACTGGCTTCTATTTTAATTGGTATTATCGCAGGTTACATTGTTTCCATTCCTTTTGGAATGGTGAATTTTGCCAAAGTAGGAGAAGCCGGAGTTTTTCAGATTCCGAAATTCATGCACTTCGGAGTGGAATTTGAAATTTCTTCCTGTGTGGCGATAGGACTTCTGTTTGCAATTAATTCTGTGCAGGCGATCGGAGATTATTCTGCAACCACCATCGGAGCTATGAACAGAACGCCAAAAGATCAGGAGCTTCAGAACGGAATTGTAGCTTATGGTATTTCCAATATGGCGGGAGCGCTTTTGGGAGGGCTGCCAACTGCGACATTCAGTCAGAACGTTGGTATCGTGACAACAACAAAGGTCATTAACCGCTGTGTTCTTGGGCTTGGTGCAGTGATTCTCGGAGTAGCTGGAATTGTTCCGAAGTTTTCCGCAATTCTTACTACGATTCCTCAATGTGTGCTTGGAGGAGCAACCGTTTCTGTATTCGCCTCTATTGCCATGACAGGTATGAAGCTTGTGGCAACAGCGGAAATGGATTACAGAAATTCTTCAATCGTAGGGCTTGCAGCAGCGCTTGGCGTGGGGGTATCACAGGCAACAGCAGCGCTTGCTACCTTCCCGGAATGGGTAACTATGATTTTCGGAAAGTCTCCGGTTGTTCTTGCGACGATTATTGCAGTGGTGCTGAATATTATTCTTCCAAAATCCAGGGTGGAAAAGGAAGAGGAAAAAGAGCAGGGGAAACGGATTAAGAAAAAGCTGGAAAGAGATCATAAAGAATTTGAAAAATAGAAAATGAGATAAAAATACGGTTTTGCGGGAAAAATCCTGCAAGACCGTATTTTTTGTGTCGTTTGTTCCCTGTATTATTTTCTTGAAACAAAGTGCGGAAGACCGTCTTCTCCAACAGGAAGAGATACCGTTCCCTGAATAAGAGGGCGGGCATAACGGATAAAATCTTCCGTCACATCGGTTCCGTCCTCATTGATCCATGTAAGAGGAACTGTCTTTTCTTTGTTGCAGATGTGATTTACATCTTCAAGACCGCATTCCATTTTATAAGAGCCGTCTTCTGTTTCACAGCGAATAAAGGAAACCATTTTTCCTGTCTCTCCGTTAAGGGCAGCCTGTACGCCGAATTTTCCAGCTGCAATGGCCTCCTGCTGGTCTGTTTTGGAGAGCATGGAGGAAGAGCAGCGCTGACTGACATTCAGTTCCACAGAGCGGGCCTTTACTCCAAGGCGATTTCTCACAAGATTTTCCAGATATTTTCCGCAGCCTGCGAGCATTTTGTGACCGAAGGTGTCTGTGCCCACGGAACTGTCATATTCGCAGATAAAAGTACCTTCTGCATCATGAATTCCTTCGGATACGCAGACTACTACATTACAGTTTTTCTTGAGGCAGTCCTGGACTTTTGTAAGGAAAGCTTCCTGGTCAAAATCTGTTTCCGGAAGGTAAATGAGAAGAGGATTGTCTCCCTCATATCTGCGGGCGAGAGCGGAAGCGCCTGTAAGCCAGCCGGCGTGGCGTCCCATGATTTCCACAATCGTAACCGAATTTTTCTCATAAACATTTGCATCGAGAATAATCTCACGTACAGTGGAGGCTACATAGCGAGCAGCGCTTCCAAAGCCTGGTGTATGGTCTGTGCATACAAGGTCGTTGTCGATGGTTTTTGGCTCTCCGATAATGCGAATATCGCTGCCAACAGAAGCGGCATACCGGGAAAGTTTGCTCACTGTGTCCATAGAATCGTTTCCGCCGATATAGAAGAACCAGCCGATATTCAGTTCTTCGAATCTTGCGAATAAAGCAGGATAAACCGGGTCTTCCAGAGATTCCGGAAGCTTATAACGGCAGGAACCGAGGTAGGCGCCCGGCGTATGTGTCAGGGAGGAGAGCGTTTCTCCGGGAAGAGCTTCCTGGAAATTCAGGATATTTCCATTTAAAAAGCCTTCGATTCCGTTTATCATTCCATATACGTGTTCAATCGTATCCGGGTGCTTCAGACCTTCTGACACTACGCCGTAAAGGCTGCTGTTGATAACTGCGGTGGGACCGCCGGACTGTCCGACTATCAGATTTTTCTTTGTCATGATAACCTCCAAAATAGTATTCTGAAATCCAGTATACCATAAGGTTATAGTTTTTTCATGCCTTTTTCATGGAAAAAAGAAAAGGATTGTAGTATAATTACTGAGAGCAGCGACAGGCTGTCCTGTATGAGTGGGGGAATTTTGCAGACAAGGAGAACATTTATGGCAAATAAAAGACCAAAAAAGAAGAAAACGGCAGGAGACATTGTTTTAAGTCTCATACTTGTAGCCGCAATCTGTGTTTTCTGCTATGCAGCGTTTAATTTGTTCCATATCTACACGGAATATAAGAAAGGTACGGATGAGTACAACAATCTTGTGCAGATGGCTGTGACAGAAAAAGAGCCGGATGCGGAAATGAAACCGTCAGAGGAGCAAACCCTGAAGCCTCCTATGGATATTGATTTTCATACACTGCAAAGTGTGAATCCGGAGGTGATCGGCTGGATTTATGTGGAGGCTCTTGACGGAGTAAATTATCCGGTTGTCCAGGCAGAAGACAATGACAAATATCTTCATCTCACATATGAGGGAAACTATAATTTTGCGGGAACAATTTTTATAGACTACGAAAACAGCAGCGATTTTAGTGACTGCAATACGCTTGTATACGGACATAATATGAAAAATGGTTCCATGTTCGGTCAGCTTAAAAAATTTACTGAGAATGAGGAAACATTTAATAAAAGTAAATATTTCTGGATTTTTGTTCCCGGAAAAGCGTACAGATATGAGATTATTTCTGCTTACACAACTTCTGTGAACAGCGATACCTACACGCTGTTTAAAGGACCGGGAGAAGAATATCTTCAGTATTTAAGCACAATAAAGGGATATTCCGAGCTGAAACAGGAGACGGCAGATACGAATATCAAGGATAAGATCATAACCCTGTCTACATGCACCGGCAATGAGGCGACAAGATACGTAGTACAGGGAAAACGTGTGGATACCATCGAAACAGAATAGGGGGCGTTCTTATGGAAAAAGAAGTGGAAAGGCTGCAGGAAATCATAGATACCCACAATAATATCGTGTTTTTCGGCGGCGCAGGCGTGTCTACGGAAAGCGGCATACCGGATTTCAGGAGTCAGGACGGACTTTATCACCAGCAGTATGATTTTCCGCCGGAGACTATTTTAAGTCACACATTTTTTATGCGGCACCCGGAGGAATTTTATCGCTTTTACAGGGATAAAATGCTCTGTGATACGGCAAAACCAAATGAGGCGCATTTAAAACTTGCAGAGCTTGAGAAGATTGGAAAACTAAGAGCAGTTGTTACCCAGAATATTGACAATCTTCATCAGCAGGCAGGAAGCAAAAAGGTTTTGGAGCTTCATGGTAGTGTGTACAGAAACTACTGTATGGACTGCGGAAGATTTTATGATTTTTCTTATATGAAGGAAAGCAGCGGCGTGCCGAAATGCGAATGCGGAGGGATCATTAAGCCGGACGTGGTTCTTTATGAGGAAGGGCTTGACAACCAGGTGATCAGCGAGTCTGTGCAGGCGATCAGTGAGACTGAGGTCCTGATCATCGGGGGAACGTCACTTTCCGTTTATCCGGCAGCAGGTCTTATTGATTATTTCCGGGGAGAGCACCTTGTTGTCATAAATAAATCGTCCACACCGCAGGACAGAAATGCGGACCTTCTTATTAAACTGCCCATTGGCAGCGTATTTTCACAGATTAGAATGGAAGGAGTGTAAAAAATGGGGCTGCTTTATGAGGTGGGAGATACCGTTACATTAAAAAAAGAGCACCCGTGCGGAAGCAGGGAGTGGGAAATTCTCCGTGTGGGAGCTGATTTTCGCCTGAAATGCTGCGGCTGCGGTCATCAGATCATGGTTCCGCGTAAAATGGTGGAGAAAAATACAAAAAAACTTGTAAAAAAGTAAAAAATCTTCTTTACAAGCATATTTTAATATGTTAGAATTAAAAACCGTGATATATTTTCATATCCTTGCTCTTTGTTGACAGGCAGAGGGCCAAAAGACCATAAGGAGGTAAGACAAGCATGAACAAATACGAATTAGCATTAGTTGTGAGTGCCAAAGTTGAAGACGAAGTACGCGATGCCGTAGTAGAGAAGGCAAAAGGCTACATCACACGTTACAACGGTACAATCACAGAAGTTGAAGAATGGGGTAAGAAGAAATTAGCTTACGAAATTCAGAAAATGCACGAAGGCTTCTATTATTTCATTCAGTTTGAAGCAGATGCAGAATGTCCGGCGGAAGTTGAGAGACACGTACGTATCATGGACAACGTATTAAGATACTTAGTCGTTAAAAAAGACGCATAATCTTATATACAACGGATTTTAGAAAGCACCATTAAGAACCCGTTCACTTAAACATCAGAGAGGTAGAAAAATGAACAAAGTCATTTTAATGGGACGCTTAACAAGAGATCCTGAGGTTCGTTATTCCGCAGGAGAAAACGCACTGGCGATTGCCAGATATACGCTGGCAGTTGACCGCAGATTCCGCAGAGACGGAGAGGCAAGCGCAGATTTTATCAGCTGTGTATGCTTCGGACGCAGTGCAGAATTTGCAGAGAAATATTTCAAGCAGGGGCAGAGAATCCTGATATCTGGACGGATCCAGACTGGAAGCTATGTAAACAAGGATGGGCAGAAGGTGTATACAACAGAGGTCATAGTGGAAGAGCAGGAATTTGCGGACAGCAGAGGCCGTTCTGCACCAACTGAAGAGTCTGCGCAGGGCACTGACATTGGGGATGGGTTTATGAGTATCCCTGAGGGGATAGAGGATGAAGGGCTGCCTTTTACTTAAAGGAGAAGACATGAAAAGTGGTGATGTAATAGATGTTAATAAACGATACAGGATCACTTGCCCATATTGTGGAAAAATTCAGTATACATGTTTATCCATTGCTCACATGTGGGGAATTGCTAATGGGGGCAGAGGGATATGCCTGGAATGCAAAAAGGCTATGACATTAGTGTTTGATTATGAAGCTGAGTTAATGACAGCTAAAGTGGAGACAAACTTAAGATTTGGAGAATAAAATGTTGACACATTTAAGTTTATTCTCCGGCATTGGGGGACTGGATCTGGCGGCAGAATGGGCTGGAATACAGACGGTGGGACAGTGTGAATGGGCGGATTTTCCTACAAAGGTACTTGAAAAGCACTGGCCCGATATCCCACGCTGGAGAGATATAAGGACATTAACGGGAGAAAGTTTCTATGAACGAACAGGATTACATACAGTTGACATTATTTCAGGAGGATTCCCCTGCCAGCCATTCTCTGTTGCCGGGAAGCGGCAGGGCAAGGAGGATGACCGCTATCTCTGGCCGGAAATGCTTAGAGTTATCGAAGAACTCAGGCCCTCTTGGGTTATTGGAGAAAATGTTGCTGGAATCATTAGAATGGCACTCGACGATGTGCTTTCTGACTTGGAAAACCAAGGTTACGCCACAAGGACGTTTGTATTACCAGCTGCAGGTGTTGGAGCCATGCACAGGCGATATCGGACAGCGATTGTTGCCCACACTGACTGCATCGGAGTGGAGAGGAACGGCAAAAAACAGATATTGGGGGAGTCACACATATCGGTCAGACAAATTAGCGAGCCGTTTCAGGACGCAGAGCGAAGATATGACACATATCAATCCAGATTATGCCGAAGTTTATATGGGCTTCCCAATGGGGTGGACCGTGTTAGATCATTGGGAAATGCAGTAGTACCACAGCAGTTCTATCCAATATTTCAGGCAATAGCAAACATAGGACGATATTAAGGTTTAGGAGGTTGTGATGAAGCAAATAGATGGTCAAATGAGCCTGTTTAACATAAAGCAAAAAAATGATAAAAACGTTGGCTTAGGAGAACCGTGTGAATCATGTGATGTCGAATGGTGTTCTGCGACCTGCTTTTGTCGCAGAGGGTATATGTGGAGCATGTGGAGACGGTTTGAGAGGCGACCAGACGGAACGCTGATGCGAAAATCACTTGAAAACAGAGTATGCAAGGAGACTAAATTTGATTCACAAAACTGACATTTAGAGGAGGAACCATTATGAAAGATATAAATGAGGCAATAAGAGGGATAGCAGAGGCGTTTATAAATCTGGGAAAAAGTATAATAGAACTGGCAAAGTCACTCGCCAATACATTACTTCAGGCATTAAAAAGCAACAATTGGCGAAAGCTGCACGGGCTACCTATGAGGAGACGAATGAGGCCATGTGGCAAAAGAAAAATCTATACCTGGAATACAAGATCGCCCTGTTGAGGGGGCAGAAAGAAGGGATACGGTTTGAGGATTGTAAAATCAGAGGCTCAGAGACGGGTAAACCGGCTACAGAGGGAGAGGGCAGTGGCAGCCAGTGATATGGATGCAATCCGGGGCCCAAAACTGAAAGTATGGTCTGCACGGATGCCGGCATATGCATATACGTCACTGTGTCCGGATGAGAGATATAGGAGGGGAGCGTTATAAGACATTGTTATACGGATAATGGCAGAGGATTTTGCGACGGCAGAGAACCCGGAAAGGGAAAATACTCAGAATGTGTTGGGGATGTTCATATTTGCAAGGAGGCGATGCCATTGGACAAGATAAAGAAGAGGGACATGAAATTAAGCGATTATAATATATCCCGCGCCAAATACAATGAATTAAAGTATTTCTGTATGCAGTACGCCGAAAAAAAGAGAGAACTTGAAAAAGGGTATGGCCTGAATGCAATTGTTAATGATGGAATGCCAAAAGGCAATATGTCCGGAAATCCTGTGGAAAGAGCAGCTATACATAATACTATGCTGCGGGCGGACATTGAATTGATAGAACAGACGGCCATAGAGGCAGATTCAGAAATTTATCAATGGCTACTCAAGAGTGTTACAGAAGGGGTTCCCTACGAATATATGAATGTTCCGCTATCAAGGACAAAATTTTATGACACGAGAAGATATTTTTTTTATCTTTTAGCACAAAAAAGATAAAATGGGGAACTAGAAGGGGGTACATCCGTGATATTATGATAGCATGGAAATGGGTAAAAGAAATGCTATACTCTCCTTTTATGAAAGCCTTCGCAATCATGCGG
>URMH01000031.1 GCA_900549015.1 uncultured Blautia sp. | reverse complement strand
CAGGTAATGGTGCCAGCAATGGTTTTTCTTCCTCAAGAAATAAGCTTCGCCGACTACCCTCTTTCTTTTGAAAGAGCCTTTGGTTGAACAGTTCAAGCTTATCTCTGATTGCACGATTCAATTCGGCAAGAGAGAAGAACTGTTCATTCCGAAGCGCTGCTGTAATCCAGGTAGAGATATTTCCTACCGTTCCTTCAGCATTCGGCTTATCTTTGGGAGCCCTGACACGCGCCGGAATAATAGCAGTGCCATAGTGCTCAGCCAGTTCCTGATAAGTTTCATTGATCTGCTGGTCTTTCCAACCGCCATTGTGAACAACTGCAGTCTTGCAGTTATCAGGTACGAGGATTCTGGCAACACCGCCAAAGTACTCGTACATATGGACATGCGCATTGATCCATGATTTCTGCTTCATGTCCAGAAATGCTTCCACATATGCATACTGGCTGTAAGTCATTACACCAACAAATATGTAGCCTTTGATGATTTCGCCGGTATCTGGATCAATGATTGTTGCAGGATCACCTGCCCAATCAACTTCAACCTGTTCACCGGGTTTACGGTTGATATGCATGGTAGCACGATGCTTCTGCTCATCCTGTTGGATGTGATAGCAGAATTGTGAATACATGTGTGGTTCATCGCCATTGGCACGGCAATCCTCCATGTATTCCGTCCAGAGGAGCTTTTTACTGACTCCATTGCGGAGCAACTCCTTACGGATGTAAGCATAATCCGGTATCCGCTTGTTGGCAGATACCTTGCTCTCTTTCGAGAACATGAGCTTTTGAAGCTCTGTGTCGGTCATTGATTCATCAAGAGGCCAAGAGATATTTAGTTCTCTGGCACGTTTTTGAACTTTGACGACAGTTTTTTGTGAAACACCACAACTTGCCATGATGTTACGTTGTGAGAATCCTAATCCGGTAAGCCGGATGATTTCTCGATATTTGGTCATAATCGTGACCTCCTCATAATGAATTTACACTAAAAGTGCATAACATCATTATAAGGTTTTAGGAAAAATGTGATTTCCTTTTTACAGGAATCGTGATTTCCTAAAAAGCGGAACATTGATTTCCATACGCCGGACAGGTGATGGATTTCACCCCGGATTATTCATACTTCTGCCACAGAATCTTCTTTAACACTTCCAAAAACTTTCCTAGCAACATTTTCAATACTTCCTGTTAACTTCATCTCTTCTAATGCAAGAAACCCTTGTTGAGAAACAGCAATCCAAAAAGGAATTTCTGGAAAAATAATAATATAATTTTTTCCTCTTACAGAAAATATTTCATATGGCTCTAAGATTAACTTCTCGTTTAAACTCTTCATCAAGTTTATCCATTCCTTCCTACTCGTATTTTAACCACGGATACGTTTTGTATGAGTACATTTTACCCTTTACACAATAACACCATAACGTATCTGGAAAAAATTTTTTTAACCAGTTACGTTATGGTGTCATACATATATATTGATTTATAATACTTCTAATATTTTAAAAGAAAGGATATATCTATATGAAAATCAAATTAATCATGTGTTCATTACTACTAGCATTTTTCTCGTCTTATATAATTTCAAAAAATATTAGCAACATTACTTCACCCCAATATATTCTTGCTGAAAATACTCAAGAAGAATTATTGCCATATTGCGATTTAGAATGGCCATCTTAATCAAACGTATTATAAAATTCTTCAATTTTTTTTAAATTACCTTTATTTTCCGGATATACTTTGCAAAGTTGATATGCCATCCACACATAGCACTTTGCTTCCTTTATCCGGATTTGTTTTTCTAATTTATTTTCTATTTTCTTTCTTATATTCCATCCCATGTTGTAATAGAAATTATATAAATAATTCAACTCCCCTTTATTCCACAATAATTCAATTTCTCTTTTACAAATAGCTATACTATCATCATAATCACCATTTAACCCCAATAAATTTGAATACCCTACATAAACTACATATCTAGGTTTATAATCATTCACCATATCTGCTCTATTAAAATATTCATCTAACCGTTTACAAATAGCTAATGCTTTTTTCCTGTTTTTAGCTATTTCATAATATGTAGCAAGATTAAATGCGACTAAAATTTCTGTCTCTCTAAGCACTCTATTTATGGGTATTGTTTCTGGCTCACATGTACCAAAAGTTTCATACAGCACTTCTCTCATCTTTTGAATAGCTTCTTGTATATCAATGTTTCTTTTTTTATATTCTGTTATTACCTCAATCCTCTTTAAATACTGACGGTTTTCTGGATAATCCGAACATAATCGGAATTTTGTTTCAATCTTTTCTTTTTGTTTTTTTACTGCATCCCAATCCGCTTTTTCAATGTCATATAATAATTTTTCCATTTCAATTTGTACATTAGCCACATCGCAATGTACAGGAAATAAACACCTGCACCCACTTTCTCCCATTTTCTGCATTAAGCGTTCAAACTTATCATCCGTCGGATCCAATTGCCCATTTTCATATCTTGAAAGCGTTCCAGGTTCACAAATTCCCTCTGCCAATTCTTCTTGTGTCATTCCTACAGCTTTACGAGTGTATTTTATAATTGATGCTTTACTGTATTCTCCCATAACTGTATCCCCTCTTCTGTAATCATTCCATTATTTCCCAATTCCAAAATCTTTAATGCCGTTGTAAATCCATTTATTTTCGATATTTTTTGCGGAATAATTTGTTCTAATCTTTCTAATAATTCACAAATTTCTCTGAGATGAGTTTTTTGATAACTTTCCATCAAAAGTTTTTTTGCTTCTATAAGTGATTTGTAGGCACTTCCCATATTATACTCTTTCATATCCTGTTGCGCTAGTCGATATAAAACTTGCGGATAATATCTTTTCCTTTTTTTGTAATCCCAACGTGACTTTTCCATATATTGCTTTAATTCTCTAAATAAAGAAAAAGCCTGTCGTTCTTTTTTTTGCAGGTAATAACTCTCTGCCAAACCATACAAACTATTCATTTCACACATTGTAAAAAGTTTTTTCTCAAAATCTTCGATATTTATATCATATATAGTAGTTAAAGCAAGAGACTTCTTAAAGAAATTTTCAGCTTCTAGATACTCTTCTTTTAGCATAGAAATCTCTGCCTTTTTCATAAAAAGATATTGAATATGCAAAGTATCTTTTTTGGTAATCTTCTTTTCATATTCCCTCACATAAGCCTGCGTTTTTTCTATATCTTTATTTTGTATTTTATCTATTTTATTTCTCAACACACTATATTGAAATTCTTGTTCAGAATCTATAAACTCATATTGATACGGCATTTCTCCCATACGTTCTAATAACGCATCTGCCATAAATTTATCGGGAATTCTTTCACCACATTCATACCGCATAAGAGCAGTCTCAGAACAAAGCCCTCTGCATAATTCTTTTCTAGAAATTCCTCTATTTTCCCTTATATCCTTAATCAAATTTCCTACTGTTTTTTCTTCTCTCATGTATCTTTCCCTCAATATATTTCTAATTTTAACTAAGCTTTATTTTTTTGAGGAATCTCCGCCACCCTTGTATTTTTAAAGCCCTCTCCGAGCACCTCATTGGATTCCATAATAATCGTAAATGCCACTGGATCTACCTTTTTTACGGCCTTTTCTACCATGTACATTTCCTTTGTACTGCAGGCGCACATCACCACGTCTCTGTGATCCTGCTGGTATCCGCCTTTTGCTTTGATAATAGTCGTTCCTCTTCCGCAGGTATCGTCGATTTTCTTTGCAATCTCCGGCCCCTTGTCTGTCACGATCAGAGTGAGCTTTCCTGCGTTGATTCCGTACATTACCTTATCTACGGCAATGGCAAAAATATAGTTGATAATCATACCGTAAATAATACCGTCTACGTCCTTAAAAATAATTCCGCCCGCAAGAATGATTCCCACATCGGAAAGAAAGGCAATTTTCCCCAGAGAAAGATGCGGACGCAGGGCTTTTGCCGCCATGATAATAAAATCAGAACCTCCAGTAGAGGAATTGCGCATATAAATCATGGCATATCCAAGTCCGCCCAACACGCCGGTACAAATGGTAGCAAGAAGCCTTTCTCCCTGATACACCGGAAAAAGAGGAGCAATATAATCGATAAATACAGATGAAATGATCATACATCTGATGGAACGGAAAAAGAAACCTTTTCCAAGAAGCTTATAACAGAGAAGCGCCACCGGAATATTCAGGAAAATGGTAGTAAGACCGATGGGCAGCCCGAAAAGCCGGTAAAGTATCATGGAAATTCCGGAAAAACCGGTCATAGGAAATTTTGCTTCCAGCGCAAAGTTATAAAGAGCCAGGGCAATCAGAAGACTTCCCAGAATCTCCACAAAAATATCTGTGGCAACCTCTCTTATTTTTTCGTTTTTCATGTAAGACCCTCCCTTGAAGTAAAATGTTTTATAAAATCCAAAAAGCAGCGGCGAATCATCTTTTCAGATATAATTCGCTGCTGCTCTTGTTCTGTTTTGTATTATAACCTTTTCCGCCTTAAATGTAAAGGCTCTTTTTACGAACTGTTGTCTATGATTGATACCCATTTTCTGAAAGTACCTGTCACTCATCTGAATACAGCGGCGCTGGATACGCCTGCGAGACCGGCTGTTTCCTTAATTGCCATAAGTATATCCCCTAAGAGCCTTTCTTAAAGAATCAACATCGCATCCCCAAACGAGAAAAAACGATACCTTTCCTTTACAGCCTCCTCATAAGCCTTCATAATATTTTCTTTTCCGGCAAGAGCTGACACAAGCATAAGAAGTGTAGACTCCGGAAGATGAAAGTTTGTGATCAGTCCGTCTATCATCTTGAATTTATATCCCGGATAAATAAAAATTTCCGTCCAGCCGCTTCCCGCTTTTAAAACTCCGTCCTCTCCTGTGGCAGATTCCAGAGTACGACAGCTTGTGGTTCCAACTGAAATTACCCGACCGCCGTTTTTCTTTGTCTGATTAATAAGCTCTGCCTGATCTTCCTCCACAACGTAAAACTCTGAATGCATGTGGTGATTTTCCACATCATCTACCTTAACTGGGCGGAAGGTTCCAAGACCTACATGAAGGGTTACATGGGCGATTTTCACTCCCATTTTTTCCACTTTTTCAAGAAGCTCTTTTGTAAAGTGAAGTCCTGCTGTAGGCGCTGCTGCAGAGCCTTCATTTTTTGCATATACTGTCTGATAACGGTTTTTATCCTGTAATTTATGAGTAATATAAGGGGGAAGCGGCATTTCTCCCAGCTTATCTAAAATTTCTTCAAAAATCCCATCATAATGGAACTGGATCAGGCGGTTTCCTTCTTCCACAACGTCAAGAACCTCTCCTGTCAGGATTCCGTCTCCAAATGTGATCTTTGCTCCCGGACGCGCCTTTTTTCCTGGCTTTACAAGGCATTCCCAGATGTCGTTTTCCCTTCTTTTCAGAAGAAGGATTTCGATGACTGCGCCTGTATCTGCCTTATGTCCGTAAAGTCTTGCTGGGATTACTTTTGTATCATTAATTACAAGGCAGTCCCCTTCTTTTAAGTATTCCAGAATATCTGTAAAATGGCGGTGTTCTATGCTTCCATCCTCCAGAGACAGGTGCATCAGTCTGGAGGAACTTCTGTCTTCCAACGGATCCTGTGCAATGAGTTCCTGTGGAAGATCGTAATAAAAATCTGCTGTTCTCATATGTTATTCTCCTGTTTCTCCGTCTGCTTCTTCTTTCCACTGTTTTCGAAGCTGGCGCACAAAATTCCATTCTTTATTTGTAAGGTCTGCTTTTTTCAGAAGGTCGGGGCGCCATTTTGCTGTTCGGATAATGGACTGCTCTCTTCTCCACTTTTCAATATTTGCATGATGACCGGACAGCAAAACCTCCGGAACTTTCTTTCCGTTCCATGTTTCCGGTCGGCTGTACTGAGGATATTCCAGAAGATTTCCCGCAAAAGATTCCGTCTCGCCGGATTCCTGATTGCTTAATACGCCCGGAACCATGCGGGAAATGGAATCCATCATAACCATTGCCGGAAGCTCTCCCCCTGTGAGAACATAGTCTCCAATGGAGACGTAATCGGTTACGATTTCTTCCAGCACTCTCTCATCAATCCCCTCATAATGCCCGCAGAGAAAGACAAGATCTTCTTCCAGAGCAAACTCTTTTGCCATACCCTGGTTAAATACTTTTCCCTGAGGGGTCAGAAATATAGTTCGCGGTTTCTTTCCTGTTTTTTCCGCAATGGACTGCCACGCAAGATATACAGGCTCTGCCTGCATCAGCATTCCTGCGCCGCCGCCATAAGGATAATCGTCCACCTTCTGATGCTTGTTAAAAGCAAAATCCCGGATATTTACAGCTTCCAGGCTGAGATACCCGTTTGCTATGGCTCTCCCTGTAATACTTGTATTCATTCCGTTTGCAATCATTTCCGGAAACAACGTCAATACATGAAAATTCATTTATAAAAGTCCCTTCATCAAATGTACTGTCATGGTGTTCTCCTCCACATTTACGTCCAGAATACACTCCCGGATCGCAGGAAGAAGAACTTCTCCTTTATCTTTTGTATCAATCACATAGACATCGTTTGCCCCTGTTTCCATTACATCTTTCAGTGTTCCGAAAACCGTTCCGTCCTCAAGAAGAACATTCATACCGATCAGGTCTGCCACGTAATACTCGCCCTCAGAGAGTTCCTGACCTTCTTCTCTCGGAATCCACAGATCTCTTCCCTTGTACATTTCTATATCGTTTATATTATCAATCCCTTTAAATTTCAGGATTGCAAGATTTTTAAAAAATTTTACATTCTGAATTTCCAGTCTTTTAAGCTCGCGTCCTGTATCGAGAAGTACATAATCAAGCTCCAGGAAACGCTCCGCCTCATCTGTTGTCGGAAAAACCTTTACTTCTCCGCGAACACCGTGGGTGGTTGTGATCACCCCTACCTTTAATAAATCTTCCATGTAATAAAACTCCCTTTAAGACTAAATCAGGAGCTATGGACTCCACAGCTCCTGATCCTTATTTTCATTGCAGAATATCTACAATCACTTTTTTGCTGCTTTTGGAAGAAGCTGCCTTTACCACAGTACGGATTGCTTTTGCAATTCTTCCCTGACGGCCGATCACTTTTCCCATATCTGCAGAACCAACCTTCAGCTCAATTACAATAGCGTCTTCTTTTTCTGTTTCTGTAACAACTACTTCATCCGGATTTTCAACAAGAGATTTTGCAATTACTTCTACTAATTCCTTCATTACACACCTCCCTGACCTCCCATTAGGGAGTGTCACAGAAATACCTTTTCCGGTACTTCTTATTTTTCAATTCCGGCAATTTTGAAGATCTTTGCAACTACCTCTGTTGGCTGAGCGCCTGCTGCAAGCCATTTTTTTGCTGCTTCTTCGTCTACTTTGTATACGCTTGGATCACAGTTTGGATCGTATGTTCCGATTTCTGCGATACATCTTCCATCACGTTTGCAACGGGAATCTGCAACCACGATTCTATAAAAAGGTGCTTTCTTCTGTCCCATTCTTCTTAATCTGATTTTTACTGCCATTTTTGTTTTCCTCCATTAATTATCTTTTCTTTGTTTTGAATTTATCTTAAAAAGGAAGCTTGAAGCCGCCTCTTTTGCCAACTTTGCCACCCATTAAGCCGGGCATCTGTTTCATCATTTTCTTACTCTGTTCAAACTGCTTTACAAGACGGTTTACCTCTGACACATCTACGCCTGCGCCTTTTGCAATACGGTTCTTTCTGGAAATATTAAGGATAGAAGGATTGCTTCTCTCCTGCGCCGTCATGGAAAGTATAATGGATTTTGTCCGGTCCATTGCCTTTTCATCGATCATGCCTTCCAGTTCTTTTACCTTGCTGCCAACACCCGGAAGCATACTTAAAATACTTCCAAAGCCGCCCATCTTGTTCATCTGCTCCATACTGGTCAGATAATCGTTGAAGTCAAAGTCCATTTTCTTTAACTTCTTCTGCATTTCCTGTGCCTGCTCCTGGTCAACTGACGCTTCCACCTTCTCAATAAGGCTCATCACATCGCCCATTCCCAGGATTCTGGACGCCATACGCTCTGGATAAAACTGTTCCAGATCGGAAAGTTTTTCACCCATTCCCACATAAAGAAGTGGTTTTCCTGTCACAGCTTTAATAGAAAGCGCTGCTCCGCCTCGTGTATCGCCGTCCATTTTTGTGAGGATCACACCGTCAATGCCGACTTTCTCCGTAAATGTCTTTGCCACATTTACTGCGTCCTGTCCGGTCATGGCATCTACTACAAGAATCGTAGCGTCCACCTGGACATTCGCTTTAATATCCGCAAGCTCCTGCATCATGTTTTCATCAATATGAAGACGTCCCGCCGTATCGATCAGAACAACATTCTGCTGGTTGGATTTTGCATGTTCAATGGCTGCCTTTGCAATATCTACCGGCTTCTGTTTATCTCCCATAGAAAAGACTTCCACACCCTGCTTCTCGCCGTTTACCTGCAGCTGTGTGATTGCAGCCGGACGATATACGTCACAGGCTACAAGAAGAGGTTTCTTTCCCTTGGATTTTAACTTACCTGCAAGCTTGACAACTGTTGTTGTCTTACCTGCACCCTGAAGACCAGCCATCATCAAAACGGTAATTTCATTGCCAGGCTTGATCGGAAGTTCTGTTGTCTCGCTTCCCATAAGATTTACAAGCTCGTCGTTTACAATTTTAATTACCATCTGTCCCGGGTTCAGTCCGTTCATTACGTCCTGTCCCACTGCCCGTTCCTGAACTGCTTTTGTAAACTGTTTTACAACTTTAAAATTTACATCCGCTTCCAGAAGAGCCATCTTTACTTCCTTCAGTGCAATTTTTACATCTTCCTCTGTAAGACGCCCCTTGCTCCGAAGTTTCTTAAATACATTCTGTAGTTTCTCTGTCAAGCTCTCAAATGCCATCTGCTATAACTCCTCTAATATCACATTGGAAATCGCCGCTATATCTTCGGCTTTATACTGTTCTGCAAGCTGGTGGATCTTCTGTACCTGTCCCCGTATCTGCAGAAACTTGTCTACCAGGTGAAGCTTCGCCTCATAGCCTTCCAGTGTACGGTTGCACCTCTTGATCATATCGTGGACCCCCTGACGGCTGATCCCCAGATCTTCTGCAACTTCACTGAGAGAATAATCCTCAAGGACAACATTTTCATAAACCTCCTGCTGCCGCTTGGTAAGAAGCTCTCCATAAAAATCGTACAATAATGTTTGCTCTACAAACTTTTCCATTTGTAATCACCTTTGGTATCATATCGTATTTGCGGCGCGGTGTCAAGTGTTTTTTCTTGACGAATGTTTTTTAGATACGTTTCTTTATATATCCATGCTCCCGCTTCGAAATCCTTCTATATCAAGAGTGATATACGGACAGCCCACTTCCCTTAAATTAAGAAGAATCTCCTCTCTTTTTTCTAATATACGGGGGAAATCCTCCGGATTGATTTCCAGGCGGAGAATTGTTCCATGAACACGAATCCTCACATCACCAAAGCCAAGATTTCTAAGTTTCTGTTCTCCTCTGTCAATTTTCTCCAGAAGAGCAAGATTAATTTCCGTCCCGTAAGGAAGGCGCGTGGCAAGACAGGGGGACGACGGGCGCTCTGCCACGGAAATCCCATATTCTCCTGCAAGTTTTCGCACTTCTTTTTTCGTCAGTCCGCAGTCCGCAAGAGGCGTATACACTCCCAGCTCCCGCACGGCTTTCAAACCTGGGCGATATACATGAAGATCATCTTCGTTTGTTCCGTCTATTAAAACAGAAATATTTCTTTTGCACGCAAACTCTCTCATTTTTGTATACAAAGCCTTCTTGCAAAGATAGCATCTTTCTCTGGGATTATTTTTTATTCTGGCATCCGTCAGCTCGTTTATGCGAAGCACAATATGCTCTGCTCCCATCTCCTTTGCCACTGCCCCCGCTGTATCGATATCTGCCCGCGGGTGAAGAACCGTATCCATTGTAAGAGCGTACACTTTTTTCCCTGTATAGGAGCAAGCCTCACACGCCATTTTAAGAAGAAGACCGGAATCCACTCCACCCGAAAATGCCACGCACATATCCTCTTCTGCAAGCTCTCTTATTTTTTCTTTTAGCATCTCTTTTTTATTCATTCTACACAGTCCTTTCCTGTGATTTTCCATTGCTGTGAACCACACTATTTTACCATATGTTTCTTGCTAATTCCATCAAAATAGAGTATGATTAAAGCATGATACTTAGGAGGTCTGACTTATGGAAAAATCTAAAGTTTACTACACAAATCTGCGTACCGGTTTTAACAATGGACTTCTTGATAAACTGAAACGTCTCATTAAAGCTGCCGGTATTGACAACATTGATTTTGAAGGAAAATATGCTGCCATTAAAATCCACTTCGGAGAACCTGGAAATCTTGCATTTCTCCGTCCCAATTACGCAAAAGCAGTAGCAGACATTGTAAAAGAGCTTGGCGGAAAACCATTCCTTACCGACTGCAACACCCTTTATGTAGGCGGCAGAAAAAATGCTCTGGATCATCTGGATGCTGCATACACAAACGGTTTTTCTCCTTTGACAACAGGCTGCCACGTTATAATTGCAGACGGCTTAAAAGGAACTGATGAAGAATACGTTCCTGTAGAAGGCGGCGAATATGTAAAAGAAGCAAAAATCGGAAGAGCCATTATGGATGCCGACATTTTTATCTCTCTTTCTCACTTTAAGGGGCATGAGGCAACCGGATTTGGCGGAGCTTTAAAAAACATTGGTATGGGCTGCGGCTCACGCGCAGGAAAAATGGAAATGCACAGCGCAGGAAAGCCGCATATCGATCAGGATTTGTGCATAGGCTGTAAACGATGCGCAAAAATCTGTGCCCATGACGCACCTTCTTTTGAAAATGGAAAAGGTGTCATCGACCATGACAAATGTGTCGGCTGCGGAAGATGTATCGGTGTCTGTCCAAAAGATGCTGTTCTCGCTGCTTCCGATGAATCCAACGACATCTTAAACTGCAAAATCGCAGAATATACAAAAGCAGTCATTGATGGACGCCCTAACTTCCATATCAGTCTTGTAATTGACGTTTCTCCATACTGCGACTGCCATGCAGAAAATGACGCTGCCATTGTTCCGGATGTCGGCTTCTTTGCCTCATTTGACCCGGTAGCTCTTGACACTGCATGTGCAGATGCTGTAAATGCACAGCCTGTTATTAAAAATTCACTTCTCGGTGAAGCTGACCACGAAGGCCATGACCATTTCGGCGCCGTTTCTCCGGCTACCAACTGGAAGAGCTGTATTGAACACGCCGAAAAACTGGGACTTGGAACAAGTGAATATGAACTTATCGAAGTAAAATAATTCCTTCTTCATACATATATGGCAAAATGCTGCAGACTTTTAAATGGGCCTGCAGCATTTTGTTTTATTAAAATACTATTTAGAGAAATACTCTTTAAACCCTCTATCCTTTAGCCATGTCCAGGAGCGCAGTACCTCTTCTTCTGTGCTGCATTCAATGGCAATGGACGGAGAGACTTTACCTGTAAAAATTTCATCCAGTACTGCAAGACTGTCCATTGTTCCGCAGTCTGCGGCAAAATGGCTGTCTTTTCTGCCGAAATTATTATGAAGATGAATATGGCGGATATGGGGTTTTAGACTCCTTGCCCACTTTTCTACAGAAATATTCGAATAGCAGTGCGCATGTCCCATATCAAGACAAAGTCCAAAATTTCCATTTTCAATTTTTTCTGCTACCTCTACAAAAGGCTCAGGAACAGGATCTAAAACATTCTCCATTAAAATCTCTATTTTCTCATCTTTATCTTCCAGAAATTCCCGATAAAAATCGGCAATCCTCTGTGCAATCCCCTCCTGCATATAAACCTGCGGCACAAAGCAGCTATGATATATGATTTTGTCGGCTCCGAGCGTTCTCGCCGCATAATATGCCTGCTCATATCTTATTTTTGTTGCCCGTCTTACCAGGCTGTCATATGCCATAGGATTCAAGTCGAGAAATGGTCCGTGAAATGTAAAGGATTTACATTCCATATAGGAAAGGCTTTTTTCATAGGAAATCATCGTCTCCTGAAGCTTATCAAGATTTTCTGAAACAGAAAATTCAATGCTCTCTATTCCCATTCCCGTATTCCTTATAATTTCCCTCATTTCTTCATCTCTTAGAAGATGTGTAAAATATATCATATCCGCCCTCGTATTTCTTTATCTGTATTTCCTGTTTATTATAGAACCTTCTCATAGTTCTTTCAACTGAAATACCATTTTATTTCACCGAAAAAACAAAATGTTATTTACTTTATTCCCTCAATTCGGCAGTTGATTTTTCTTTTTTAATTCCCTCACAGACATTCCATAAAACACCCCGCAAAATCCAACACACCAAAGAATGGCAGCCACAAAATCTCTTATCTCCCATATATTTCCAAGAATCGCATTCCGCACTGTATTAATCACAGGAGTCATAGGCTGATGCTCTGCAAAAAACGCCAGTGCCTTTGGCATTGCCTCCACAGGTACAAACCCAGAGCTTAAATACGGAAGCACAATTACAAGTGTAAGAAAACTGCTCGCCCCTTCCGGACTTCCTGCTCTAATTCCCACAAAAACAGCAATCCAGGAAAAAGCGAAAATAACGCCGGAAAGAAGCAGAAGGATTATACACCAGTCTCCCGGAGCTGCCTTTGGGGAAAATCCAAAAAACAGAGAAACTGTAAGCACTACAAAAGCAGTCAGCATATTTCTGAAAAAAGCCTCTGTTGTATATCCCAGAAGAACTGAAGAGATTTTTACCGGAAGAACAGAAAACCGTCTTGCCATCCCACCCGTCACATCTCTATTTACTGTAATTGCAGTTACAGAAGAACATTGACCGAAGCACTGCATAAGAACCCCTGGAATAATATAATCTACATAAGACATATTTTCTACACGAATCAATTTTCCAAATAGTGCCACAAAGAGAACCATCATCATAACCGGCATGATTACACTTGTTAAAAGAGTATCTGGATTTCTGGCAGAAAGAAGGACGCATCTCTTTGCCATTGTAACTGTATCCCAATATTTTTTTAATCCTGTTTCCATACATTTCCTCCTTCTTCTACTAATGATAAAAACACATCTTCAAGATTCGGGGTAAAAATCTGAAACTCTCTGACTCCAATGTTCCTTTCCTGAAAATCGTGAAATATTTTCCCCACAGTATCTACCTTTCCATCTGTATAAACTTTTACTGCATACTTCTCTTTTAAATCCTCTGTTTTAAACCTGGCAAGAAGCGCTTTTCCTCTCATATAATCTTCTTTTTCAAAACAAAACTCCACACACCCTTGCGGAAGAAGCGCTTTTAGCTCTTTAGAAGTCCCTTCTGCAATAATTCTTCCCCTGTCCAGTATGCCAATCATATCCGCAAGTTCTTCTGCCTCTTCCAAATATTGTGTCGTAAGAAAAACAGTTGTACCCAAATCCCTGAGTTTTTTTATCAGCTCCCACATACTTCTTCTGCTTTGCGGGTCAAGTCCGGTTGTCGGTTCATCCAAAAAAATTATTTCCGGATTCCCCACAAGACTCATGGCAATATCCAGTTTTCGCTTCATTCCTCCTGAATAGGAAGACACTCTTTGATTCTTTACAGAAGAAAGAGAAAAATATTCTAAAAGCTCTTCTGCCTTTTTCTCAGGTTCTCCAATGTGGCGTATCCGCCCCATAATCACAAGATTTTCTTTTCCTGTAAGCGCTTCATCCAATGCAGAAAACTGCCCGGTAAGACTTATGATTTGCCTTATTTTTTCTGTATCTTTTTCCGCATCCCATCCTTTTATTTTTACGTTTCCTTCATCAGCATGAAGCTGTGTTGTTAAAATTCGGACAGTTGTTGTTTTTCCAGCTCCATTAGAGCCTAAAAGAGCGTAAATGCTTCCTCCTGAAACTGAAAAAGTAACATTTTTTAAAACCAGATGTTCACAATAGCTTTTTTTCAGACATGACACTCGAATAGCTGCCTTTTCATTCTTCATAAATGCCCTCCTTATTTTCTTTTTACATACCAAAAGAATGTATTTTTCTATAAAAAAATGTACCTCTCACTTTATACAGCTTTTGTATACTCTATGAAGCACATTTTTTATATTTTATTGATTTTCTTCTTTGAAATAGGGAAGCTTTTGAATCATCTCCCCAATTTCTCCATCATAAATAGGAAGTCCCATTTTTTCAAACATCTGAGATATAAATATATATCTTCTTTTCATTTCTCTTTCATCTGCTGGAAAAACAGAGGGTATCATCCATATATCCATCAGTACGAGAAGCTCTGCCATCTCTTTTGCATTTTTTGTTGTAACAGAACCGTCTCTTTGTCCCTCTTCAATTAACTCCTGCCAGTAAGGGCAGAGAATACGGCGATTTGTTTCTATCATTCTTGCAAGAATATGAGGATTTTTCAAAAGAGGAACTGCCTGCTTTGTAAGTTCTACACTCTGCTCATCTGCCTGATGAAGCATAATGACCTCTTTTATTTTCTGAAGCCCATTTAAATCTTTCCTCTTCTTCACTTTTTCAAATGGATTGTTCTGAAAAAACATTCTGTCCCCTATGGCATCCATAATTTCTTCTTTTGATTTAAAATGATGATATACAGCACCTTTTGTAAGTCCGCCCAGCTCATCTACAATATCCTGAATAGTGGTATTGTCATATCCTTTTTCCAGAAAAAGCCGCTGACATACATCCAGTATTTTTTCGACGGTTACTTCCGGGTATTTGTTTCGTCCCATAGTGTCCTCCACTTACATTCTTTTAGTATGTATTTATTATATTCTGTTGCTCCACTTTTTGTCAAGAGTTTTCATACCAAAAGAATGTATTTTTCGTTCGTCTTTCTCCTAAATCCGGTTGTTACAGCACCATGATTAAAGTTCCTGCTGTGATCAGTACGGCTCCCACTGCCGACTTTACCGTAAATTCCTCATGCAGAAAAACAAAAGCGAGAATCAGAGTGATCACAACACTTAATTTATCTATCGGCACAACCTTTGACACACTTCCAAGCTGTATGGCCTTGTAATAACAGAGCCATGACGCTCCCGTTGCCAGTCCTGACAAAATAAGAAACAGCCAGCTTTTTTTGCTGATTGCCGATATACCACTTTGTCCTCCTGTGAGAAATACAATCCCCCAAGCCATAATAAGAACTACAACTGTGCGGATTGCAGTCGCCAGATTTGAATTTACTCCGTCGATTCCTACTTTTGCAAGAATGGAAGTCAGGGCTGCAAACACAGCCGAGCCTGCCGCAAATAAAAGCCACATTATCTTTCCTTCTTTCTATATACATATGCGAAAACCGCCAGCCGAAACCGGCTGACGGAATATCATGCTTCTTTTTTAATTTTAACAGAGGATCAGAATGTGAACTTGTCTGCAAAGTATGCGTCCAGTTCTTCAATTTTCACTCTTACCTGCTCCATAGTATCACGGTCACGCACCGTAACGGCTCCATCTGTCTCGGAGTCAAAGTCATATGTGACGCAGAACGGAGTACCGATCTCGTCCTGTCTTCTGTAACGTTTTCCAATATTTCCACGGTCGTCATACTCGCAGTTATACTTCTTTGAAAGCTGCTGGTAAACTTTTTCAGCACCCTCGTTCAGCTTCTTGGAAAGAGGAAGTACGCCGATTTTAACAGGCGCAAGTACAGGGTGGAAACGAAGCACTGTACGCACGTCGTTTTTCTCTGCATCCAGAACTTCTTCGTCATATGCGCTGCAAAGGAAAGCAAGTACCATACGGTCTGCACCGAGGGACGGCTCAATTACATATGGAACGTATTTTTCTTTCTTCTCATCATCAAAATATGTGAGATCCTGTCCGGAAACATTCTGATGCTGAGTCAGGTCATAATCTGTTCTGTCTGCAATTCCCCAGAGCTCACCCCAGCCAAATGGGAATAAGAATTCTACGTCTGTCGTTGCTTTGCTGTAGAAGCACAGCTCTTCCGGAGAATGGTCGCGGTAACGGATTTCCCCTTCTTTTAAGCCGAGAGAGCTTAACCAGTCAAGGCAGAACTGTTTCCAGTATGCAAACCAGTCAAGGTCTGTTCCCGGCTCACAGAAGAACTCAAGCTCCATCTGCTCGAACTCACGTGTGCGGAACGTAAAGTTTCCAGGTGTAATCTCATTACGGAAGGATTTTCCGATCTGTCCGATTCCGAACGGGATTTTCTTACGGGAAGTTCTCTGTACGTTTTTAAAGTTTACAAAAATACCCTGCGCTGTTTCCGGTCTTAAATATACTGTGTTCTTTGCATCTTCCGTTACACCCTGAAATGTTTTGAACATCAGGTTGAACTGACGAATATCTGTAAAGTTGTGTTTGCCGCAGGTAGGGCATGGAATTTCATGCTCTCTGATAAAATCTGCCATCTGTTCCTGAGACCAGGAATCTACGCTGCCTTCAATGGCAATGTCGTGTTCTGCACAGAAGTCCTCGATCAGCTTGTCTGCGCGGAAACGCTCATGACATTCGCGGCAGTCCATAAGCGGGTCGGAAAATCCGCCAAGATGTCCAGATGCCACCCATGTCTGAGGATTCATTAAAATAGCACAGTCCACACCCACATTATAAGGGGATTCCTGAATAAATTTCTGCCACCATGCGCGTTTTACATTATTCTTCAGTTCTACACCAAGATTTCCGTAGTCCCATGTATTTGCCAGACCTCCGTAAATTTCAGAGCCCGGATACACAAATCCTCTCGCTTTCGCCAGAGCTACGATTTTGTCCATTGTTTTTTCCATGTCATCTCTCCTAAAATTTTTTCAATGCCTATATTATACTAGCATCTTTCTTCTTTTTCAATACCGCTTTTCAGCACATCATCTCCAAAATGTCCAGACTTTTAAATTTTTTGTCTGTATTCTGATAAACATACCGGTGAATGTGATGTTCCAGCTCACCCAGCACCTCATCTGTCACAGTGAAAGTATAAAGTTTTCCCATAGGCGCGCTCACCATATAAATCATGGCATAACGGGCGGCAGGGGAAAGGCGCCTGGAATCGGAAACCTTTCCAAGACACTCTTTTCCGATAATGCCGTGAGCCTCCTGAGAAAAAAACAGCTCTTCTTTTTCTGTAAGCTCTCTCCCGCAGACTGCACAGTTTAAAAGCTCCGGCATCAATCCCTGTACTGCCATCGTGCGAAGCTCATATACGCAGCGCACAAGACGGTTGCTGATATTTTTATTTAAAAGGGCTTTTACCGTCACATAGAGAAGGTTCATCATCTCCCTCTCGTCCGTACCTTCATGGCCGAAATAATCTGCAAGCTCTAAAAAATAATAACCGTAATAAATTCCCGGCTGCTCCCCCGCAAGCTCCACAAAATGGTGAGTCACACTGACCTGGTTTAAATTAAAACTGCTTCTTCCCTCAAACAGAGTAAAATTTCCAAATACAAAGGGATTTGCTGCTGCCATAAAGGGGCTGTTCTGTCTCCTTGCCCCTTTTGCAAAAGCAGCAATTTTCCCTCTCTCTCTTGTAAGAAGAACAATGCGCTTATCGTAATCCCCAACAGGCATGGCAGAAAGCACCACTCCCTGTACGGTAATCAGATCACTCATACTCAGATTTCCTTTTTGTCATACCCGAAATTCTTGATCAGAAAATCACTGTCACGCCAGTCTTTTTTTACTTTTACCCAGAGCTTTAAGTTGACTTTTGCTTCCAGCATACGCTCCAGCTCAAATCTTGCATTGCTGCCGATTTTTTTTAGCATAGCCCCCTGTTTTCCGATAATAATTCCCTTATGAGAGTCTTTTTCACAGATAATGGTCGCATCAATATCGATCAGCTTCCCTTTTTTTCCGGGGCGGTTCTTCATACGGTCAACTGCAACTGCGATTCCATGAGGAATTTCCGCATCCAGAGCATGAAGCGCCTTCTCCCGTATGATTTCCGCCACAATCTGTCTCTGTGGCTGATCTGTGATCGTGTCCTCATCATAGAACATCGGTCCGTACGGAAGATATTTGAAAATGCAGTTTATAATATCGTCTGTATTCTGACCGCGAAGTGCAGAGCAGGGAATGATTTCCGCAAAGTCACAGATTTTCCGGTAAGTATCAATGGCAGGAAGGATTTCTTCTCTTGATACCGTATCAATTTTGTTGATGATCAAAATTACCGGAACACCGATTCCCTGAAGCTGCTCTGCGATATGGCGCTCCCCTGCGCCGATAAAAGTAGTCGGTTCTACAAGCCACATGATGGCGTCCACTTCTTTCAAGGTGCGCTCTGCAACCTGTACCATATATTCCCCGAGCTTGTTTTTTGCCTTGTGGATTCCCGGTGTATCAAGGAACACGATCTGTCCTGTCTCGTCTGTATAAACTGTCTGGATCCTGTTTCTTGTTGTCTGCGGCTTTTTGGAGGTAATGGCAATCTTCTGTCCGATCAGATGATTCATTAAGGTGGATTTTCCTACGTTTGGACGTCCGATAATTGCCACAAAGCCTGATTTAAAATTTTCGTTCATTGATTTTCCTTTCATTTACGGCTGACAGAAACAACCGCTTTCTCAACAGGTAATTAAATTTTTCACTTCTTTAAATGTTTCTTTTGCTTCTTCTATCTTGCTCTCGCTTCCTACAACGCAAATCTGCTCATCTGAAAGAACAGCTTCTACAAGTGGAGCCAGATTGTGCATATCCTCCACCGTGGCATTTAAGATCTCGTCTCTTTCTTTCTGAAGCATTTCTTCTGTCACATCACAAAAATACGCTGTTTTGGAAAGATTTCCCTGCATCTGCGGCGTTCTTGGCACATCCTTTCCGCTGATGGTTCCGATGATGTATTTTGTCATTTCTCTCTCGTCAGCCTGAAAGGTACGGATATACTCCGGAATTCCTTTAAACCCATCAAGGGTGCGTCCAAGATGCGGATCGCGGTAAGAAACAAAATAGCTTTCTCCGTTTCTCTTAAATCCGCTCATACAGCCGTATGCTCCGCCTTTTACACGAAGATTCATCCAGAGATAATCGTAGCTTAACGCCACCTTTAAAATATCAAGAGCTCCTGTGTAGGAAAGTCCTTTTTTGCAGAAATTTCCGGTCTGCGCCACATACTGCACCTGTCCGGAGGTCTTTAATCCCTCGTTTTTCTTCTGGCAGATAATTGCCTCTCCGAAGGTTTCCGCCTGTTCTTTACAGAGATGCTTCTTTAACTCTTTACAGAGAGATTTTACATTTTCCAGAGATTCCCTTTCTCCCGTGTAGCTTACATGGAAATATTCCGGACGGAGAATCCGTTTCATAAGCTTTTTCAGAGAAGAAACAAGCTCTTCTTTTCTCTCGTCAAATTCTTTTTCCAGCTTTTCAATAAAATGATAATACCCAACGCCTGCCATCTCGTCCTGGAAAGCAGCCATAGGAGAAGTATAGGAAGCGCCCCGGAGCACGGCTGTGGAATGTCCTGCGCTTACAAGATTTGCCTGCGCCCTTGATTTTACCTGTGCCACAATTTCATAGAGACGCCCTGTATCCTCAAGCTTTGAGGTTTCCAGAATCTCGCGGATCATAGTGAAAAGGAAAGCCATCTTCGGGTACAGAGCCTTGCCGCGTACAGAGAACATGGCGCGGAAACCATCCCTGGCATTTTCGTTGTCAAAAACCTCCACACCGCTGTAAATGCCGCCTGTGTTTGCATTGATTTCATTAAACAGCTCTCCGTAGGTATAATGTTCTGTATCCACATATCCGAGAACAGATTTTAAAAGTCCCAGATAGTGAGTCTCTTCTCTTGTAAGCGTTCCAAACTCAAAAAGAAGGTCAAGATAACCGATTCCGTTTGTGCATACGTCGTGATATAAGAAAAGACTTCCGTCCAGATCAATCTCCTCATTTGTAAGATGCGCCGCTTCTTTTTTGATGTCCTCTCTCTTTAGCATAGGAATACAGGAAAGCGCCTCCGGCTCTTCCTCCTCTTCCTGGTACGCTTCCAGAGCTTTTGTTTTCTGCACCAGGTTCTGCAATTCTTCAGGGGAAAGACTCTTTCTATATGCTTCCAGCTTTTCTTCCAGAGCTTTTTCTCTTTCTGCCTGAAGCCCTTTTTCCGGCACAAGAGTAAGAACAGAGCCATGGGGATTATCAAGAAGATACTTCTGAATCAATTCTTCAAAATATCCCTCGTAAACAGCTTTTTTCAGAGTTTCGAACACAGAAAGCTGCTGCACCTGAGCAAATGGTTTTTCGTCATCATAGAGCCAGTCTCCGAGAATATCAAGACTGTACATTAATCCCTTTGGATAAGAAGAAAAATCCGCTTCTCTATAACGGAATTCCATGTAGTTGATTCCTGCTTCTACTGCCTTTTTGTCAATTCCGTTTTTCACAATATCCGTCAGCACGTTTCGGATCACAGAAACAAATTCTTCTTTTTTATCTGCATTTGCGCCCTTTGCTACTACTGTAAAATAAGGCTGTAAGATTCCGTCATCAAAAGAACCGTAAATATCTTTTCCGATTTTTGCATCGAGAAGGGCTTTTTTAAGGGGCGCGCCCGGCGCACTTAAAAGTGCATAGTCCAGAACCTCAAACGCCATACATTTCAGATTGTCTGTGGCTGTTCCTGCCACCATATTGTAGGAAAGATACGTATTGTCCTCCTCACCCTCCTGCTCAGATACAGGGTAAGGAATCGTAATATCTTTACAGGAGGAAAAAGCTTCCTGCGCCGGGATCTCGGAATCTACAGAGAGCGCATCAAAAGAAGAAAGGTAATGTTTATCAATGAAATCCAGTTTTTCCTCCATATCCATGTTTCCGTAAAGATAAATAAAGCTGTTTGACGGATGATAATATTTTCTGTGGAAATCAAGGAATCCCTCATATGTCAGCTCCGGAACATTTTCCGGATTTCCGCCGGATTCACATCCATATGGCGTATCCGGGAAGAGAGAATTCATGATTTCCCGCTCCAGCACCTCATCCGGTGACGAAAAGGCTCCTTTCATTTCGTTATATACCACGCCGTTATATTTCAGCGGTCCTTCCGGATTTTCCAGCTGATAGTTCCAGCCCTCCTGCCGGAAAATCTCCTCTTTTTTATAAATATTCGGATAAAAAACAGCGTCCAGATATACGTGCATCAGATTCTGAAAATCCTGGTCGTTGCAGCTTGCCACAGGATAGCAGGTTTTATCCGGATATGTCATGGCATTTAGAAAGGTATTAAGAGAACCCTTTACAAGCTCTACAAAAGGATCTTTTAAAGGAAATTCCCTGGACCCGCAGAGAACGCTGTGCTCCAGAATATGCGCCACGCCTGTGCTGTCATTAGGCGGTGTGCGGAATGCAATATTAAATACTTTATTTTCATCTTCGTTTTCAATCAGAAGAACCCTTGCTCCTGTTTTTTTGTGGCGGAGAAAGGTTCCTTTGGAATGAATATCGGTAAGGTTCTCTTCTTTTACCACTTCATACGCTGTAAGATTTTCTGTTTTCATGGTTGCCTCCTATTCTTGAACGCCCTGCCGGAATCCCGGCAGGGCGGTTTGATACCATATCACATTATTATTTCAGTCCGCCTTCTCCCGGAAAATGAAGCTCATACATTTCCTTTGCAGCTTTGACAATCAGTTCCAGCTCCTTTTCCATACCAAGGGTAGCCGGAAGGATAATGGCAGTCTCATGCATATCTTTCTGAAGCTTCGCTTTCGCCTTATCTTCACTCATACTCATAATGCCGCAAAGCATACTTGTATAAGATTTATCTGACTCACAAAGCTCCATATAAACTTTTACAAGATGGCAGCATTCTCTATACAGCAGCTCTCTCGCCCTCTCTCCTCCGTTTGCAAACTCCTGAAAGTGAAGCTTTTTGAGCTGTTTCTCTATATCTTTTTTCGCGCCTCTTGCACCGAAGAATTTATTTCCCGCATTCCTGTTAAATTCCAGAATCATCCAAAGTGCCAGAAAGCCGTCTGCCCTGGCATCCCCGCCTGTCTCTGCCTTATCTTTATAGCGGATCTCCCAGATTTTTTTACGGATTTCATTATTCTCCGGCTCTTCTCCCTGGGCTATGGAGTCTTCCAGAAACTGTTTTCTTTTCAGAGGGTCATGCTCGCTATAGTATTGTGCTATTTTGGGTGTATCCATACTGCCTCCTGTCACGGTTTCTCGTAAGTAAGTTCAGTCTCTGCAAGAGAAAGCGCTTCTTCAATAACCTGATCCATATCCATATATCTGTACATACCGAGACGTCCGCCAAAAATTACGTTCTTTTCCTTCATAGCAAGACGCTCATACTGTGCAAAAAGATCTGTGTTTTTCGGGTCATTTACAGGATAGTAAGGCTCTTCTCCCTTTTCCCATTTTGCAGGATATTCTCTTGTAATCACTGTCTTGGGCTGTGTTCCAAAATCAAAATGCTTATGCTCAATGATTCTTGTGTACGGAACTTCGTAATCTGTATAATTGACAACTGCATTTCCCTGATAATTTTCCATATCAAGTGTTTCCGTCTCAAAACGAAGAGAACGATATTCCAACTCACCGTAGCAGTAATCGTAATACTGATCAATCATACCAGTAAAAAGAACCTTGTCTGCCTGAGCGGAAAGCTCTTCTTTGTTATCAAAGAAGTCCGTATTTAAGCAGACCTGCACGCCTTCCAGAAGCTTTTTGATGATTCTTGTATATCCGCCTTTCGGAATACCCTGATATGGATCCTTAAAGTAATTGTTGTCATATGTGTATCGAAGAGGAAGACGTTTGATAATAAACGCCGGAAGGTCTTTACATTCTCTTCCCCACTGTTTTCTTGTGTAGCCCTCCACAAGTTTTTCATATACATCCTGTCCTACAAGAGCAAGCGCCTGCTCTTCCAGATTGCGCGGGTGTGTAATATGCATTCTTGCAATCTGCTCCTGCACCTTTGCCTGTGCTTCCGCCGGAGTTTTTACTCCCCACAGCTGATGAAAGGTATTCATATTAAACGGCATATTGTAGAGCTCGTCCTTATAAATAGCGATAGGAGAATTAATAAAATGATTAAATTCCGTAAACTGATTAATATACTCCCATACGTGCTTTCTTGAAGTGTGGAAAATATGCGCACCATAACGATGTACCTGAATTCCCTCCACCTCTTCTGTATAAATATTTCCTCCGATATGGTCTCTTCTGTCGATCACGAGACAAGTTTTGCCGCAGCGGGTTGCCTCATGTGCAAATACTGCACCGAAAAGTCCTGCGCCGACAATTAAATAATCGTATTTTTTCATAAAACAGCAACTTCTCCTTTATTTTCAAATTGGTATTATCATAACATATTTTACCTGAAAATGATACCCCGAAGTTTCCTGCCCTTTCGAAGATATACATTTTTTATATACCAGATTACCGTATCTTCCCCGTAATCGTTTAAAATGCGAAGAAGCCCCTCCAGTTCCCGCTTTGTCTGAGGGTGGATAAACCAAAGGGAATCTTTTCCCTTTTTGTAATACTCCAGGGGTTTCTCCTGTGTGTAGGCATCGCCCATATACGTTCTGCAGGCGCTGATCCTGTCCATGATCATCTCCGCCACGTACTTTCTTGGCATCTGCGCTCCCATGATCACATGCTCTCCGTCAAGAGAATAATCTACCCAGTGTTCAAAATGATGGCGGTTTCTTCCTTTATGATGAAGCCAGGAAGTGGAAACGCCAGTCGCTTCTCTCTCCGCATTATTGGGGCTTCTGTCTCCCTGATAATATTTGCAGCCTACAAGAAACTCTGTTGGAGAATACTTTGACAGATCGTGAAGAAGTCCCTGTTTGTAAAGCCCTACGCGAAAACAGTATTTCATAACCATCAGTTTATGTTTTGTAATTGTTTTAAAATGGCCCCATGCCTTCATTTTGTCTTTTCCTCCTGTCTGCCCGTCAAGACTACGATGGTGCGGGGCGCTGCCGTTACTGCCTTCTTATATTCTTCCTCTGACGGAAGAAATTTCCCGCCCTCTTTTAAATCTCCGGTATCTGCCACCTTTTTCCAGGAATAGCCCTCCGGAAGATTGGGAAGAGCCAGGCTTCTTTCTTCCCAGTGAAAATTATATCCCACATAAATAAATTCTTCTTTTTCTTCCTCTTCATAAGCGCTGTAATACATTACGCCAAAAAGACGGCTCGTATTTTCGTAGCTTACATACCATGCCCGCTCCCCGTGAAAAGATACATCCGGAAACCCCTTTGCAAGGTAATCTGTTCCCTTTAATTCCTTTGACATATGAAGAATGGGGTGATCCGCCCGAAACGCAAGCGCATTTTTTACAAACGCAAAAAGAGAAGCGTTTCTTTTTAAGCCTTTCCAGTCTGTCCAGCCTACAGGATTGTCCTGACACCATGCGTTATTATTTCCCTCCTGTGAATTTCCCGTCTCATCTCCTGCATAGATCATTGGCGTTCCCTGACTTAAAATCATCATGAGAAAAGCGTTTCGCATCTGACGTTCCCGCATCTGGCGCACTGCAAGCTTTCTTGTGTTTCCCTCTGTCCCGCAGTTCCAGGAATAATTATAACTGCTGCCGTCCTCGTTATTTTCTCCGTTTTCCTCGTTGTGCTTATAATTGTAGCTTACAAGATCATGAAGGGTAAAACCGTCCTGACATGTCATAAAATTTACCACACCGTGAAAGCCGCTGTTTTTTCGAACATGCCAGAGCGCCCCTTCTGTCATTCCCTCGTCGCTTTTTAAAAACCGACGCATATCCTCAAGAAAAGAACGGTTGTATTCTGCAAGAACGCGCTTCTTCGGTTCTTTTCCCCCATAAAATCCAGAAAAATCGTATCCTTCTATCATAATCTTCGTATCAGAAAGAATCCCGTCTTTTAAAATCAGCTCTGCCGGAACGCCCTCTCCCTGGATATGAAAACCGTCTATATGATAATAGGTTTTCCAGAACTGCAGAGCGCGAAGAGCAGCAAACGGATTTGTTTCCCCCGGGAAATAAAATTCCATGATACATTCCATACCTGCTTTATGAAGAGCTTTTATAAAATCTCTTACCTCATTCTGCACATTATCTGCTGTACAGTATGCCCGTTTCGGGGAAAGATAATATCCTGACGCATATCCCCAGTAATTTACCCGTCCGCTTTCTTTTCTGTCTGTAATATATTCTTTTTCTTCCTCCTGTTTTACCGGAGGAACTTCCGGAAATTCATACGCAGGCATCAGCTCCAGCGTATTGACGCCAAGCTCCTTCCAGTAAGGGATCATTTCCGTAAGACCGGCAAAGGTTCCTTTTTTTCTACCCAGATTTGGCGCAAGCTTTGTATATCCTCTTACATGGAGCTTATAAAGCACCATATTTTCATAGGAAATTCCCGGCGGCTTATCGCCCTCCCAGGAATATTTTTCTTCCGGGAGAAATCCGCAGCGCATCTTATGCACATTTTCTGTCCGCTCCCCGAAATGCTTTTTCCCCCTGATACAGTATGCAAAGGGATCCTGGTATATTTTTCCGTCAATCTCGTAATTATATTCATATGTTTCCCCGGAAATTCCCTTCACTTCCATCGCGCAGATTCTTCCCATCTTCTCTTCTTCCGGGAATGGAAGAATATATTTCGGCGCTTTTCCTCCCTTTTTATAAAGAAGAAGCTTTACCGTTTCTCCACCGGGCACATCAAGAGCAAAATTATATCCTTCTGCTGTACGGTTTGCGCCCAGAAGAAACGGATTTCCCTTCTCTGTTACCAACATACTTCTCCTCCTCTCAGTTATGTTCCATATTTATTGTAAGCTCTACCGGGCAGTGATCCGATCCCAAGATCTCACTGTGGATTTTTGCGTCGTCAAGCTTTGTCTCCAGTGAAGGAGAAACAAGAAAATAGTCAATTCTCCAGCCTGCGTTTTTCTCCCTCGCCTTAAACCGGTAAGACCACCAGGAATATGCTCCCTCAAGCTCCGGATAAAAATAACGGAACGTATCCACAAAACCACTTTCCAGCATCGTGGAAAAGCAGGCTCTCTCCTCGTCTGTAAATCCCGGATTATTTCTGTTTGTTTTCGGGTTTTTAAGGTCAATGTCTTTATGTGCCACATTAAGATCTCCGCAGATGATCACCGGCTTTTTCTCCCGAAGCTTTAAAAGATAAGAAAGAAAATCTTTTTCCCACTGCATTCTGTATTCCAAACGACGAAGTTCACTCTGCGAATTTGGAGTGTACACCGTAATCATGTAAAACTCCTCAAATTCCAGAGTGATTACTCTTCCTTCTTTATCATGCTCCTCAATACCCATTCCATAAAAAACAGAAAGCGGCTCTTTTTTTGTAAAAATGGCAGTTCCGGAGTATCCTTTTCTGTTTGCATAATTCCAGTACTGATAATATCCGGGCAGTTCCAGCTTTACCTGACCCTGCTGGCATTTTGTTTCCTGAAGGCAGAAAATATCTGCATCCAGTTCCTGAAAGCGCTCTTCAAAACCTTTTGTAAGGCAGGCGCGGATTCCGTTTACATTCCAGGAAATTAATTTCATCTATATGATTCTCCTTTATTAGATTAAATATTGTGTTTGCATACATGAGTGATTACATGGATTGTTCCGTGCTTCGCACTCTTGTAATCATATAAATATTCTACCATATTTTCTCCACACAACAAATGCTTTTGTGGTATAATTAAGAAAATTATTTAGGAAAAGAGGAAAGAAAATGGAAACTTATGAAATTTTTAAGGATCTTGCCATTATTCTGATTTCCGCAAAGCTCTGCGGTCTTCTTGCTGGTAAGCTCCACGCACCCCAGGTTGTGGGTGAGATTATCGCCGGTCTTTTAATCGGTCCCAGTATTTTAGGACTGGTACAACAAAATGAGCTTATAAGCGGCATGGCGGAAATCGGCGTTGTACTTCTTATGTTCTTTGCCGGTCTTCAGACAAATCTCCGCGATCTGATGAGGACAGGTTGGAAAGCGCTTCTCATTGCCTGCGCCGGAGTGTTTGTCCCCCTGGCAGGAGGTTATCTTCTTCACAGCGCCTACTACGGCTTTGCCCCGGGCGGTTCTTCCCAGTTTTACGCCTCCGTTTTTATCGGCGTCATTATGACAGCTACTTCTGTCAGCATTACGGTTGCCTCCCTTCAGGAACTGGGGTATCTGAAATCAGAGACAGGTACTACGATTATGAGCGCGGCTATTATTGATGATGTAATCGGAATCATTGTCCTTACTTTTGTCATCGGTATGAAGGACCCGTCCTCAAAACCATCCTCCGTTGTCATCAGCACAGTTCTTTTCTTCCTGTGTGCCGTTCTTTTCGGAGCGCTTATTTACAAACTCTTTGCCATTCTGGATAAGCATTATCCGCATACAAGAAGAATTCCTATTTTCGGTTTTGTTCTTGCCTTTGCCATGGCATACATAGCTGAAAAATACTTCGGCATTGCAGATATTACAGGCGCTTATGTGGCAGGTATCGTTCTTTGCAGTATTGACGATTCCGAATACATTGCAAGAAAAGTAGACGTAAGCTCCTATATGCTATTTGCGCCTATGTTTTTTGCAAGTATCGGTCTGAAAACAGATATTGAGGATATGAGTTCTTCTCTTCTTATTTTCTGTATCCTGTTTGTAATTGTAGCTTTGATCACAAAAATCATCGGCTGCGGCCTGATGTCCCGGCTTCTGGGCTTCTCTACAGGAGACGCCATGAAAATCGGCGTGGGAATGATGACGCGTGGAGAGGTTGCCCTCATTGTGGCGCAGAAGGGGCTTTCTGTGGGAATGATCGAATCCAAATACTTTACAGCGGTCATTCTCCTGATCCTTGTTTCCTCCATTATCACGCCGATCGCTTTAAAGCTTCTTTACAGAAAACACGCTTAGTATTGCTTTCCCTGCGCTCTTCTGTTACAATGGGCTTATAAAAGAAAGCGAGGATAAATTTATGAGTGACGAATTATTTAACAACGGCGGCTGTGACCCAAGTGACTGCGCTTCCTGTCAGGCAGGCTGCAGCTCCTGCGGCTCTGATTTTGAAGAACACCGCACCATCACCCTTACTATGGACGATGATACTGAGGTGGAATGTGCCGTTCTTACCATATATCCGGTAAACCAGAAGGAATACATTGCCCTCCTTCCTCTTGACGAAAACGGTCAAAGCGAAAGCGGCGAGGTTTATCTTTACACCTTCTCCCGTACAGAAAACGGAGATCCGATGCTTGCAAACATCGAAGACGATGCAGAGTATCAGGCTGCTGCAGAAGCATTTGACGCGATTTTAGAAAATGCAAAAACAGTAGCAGAAGGCGGTCCGGAAGAGGAGTAAAACCAGAAATAACCCCTTTCATAAATTTTCATAAAAAATATCCCGGAAGAGCAATTCCTCCGGGATATTTTTTATTTTGTTGTACTTCCAAAACCGCCGTTTCGAACGCCTTCTGCTGCGTCGTCCACAGTGATTCCATACTCCACGAAAATCCCCTGCATAAACCCTGTTCCTGCAGGAATCACAAGAGTTTTTCCCTCGTTTGTATCATTCGTAAGTTTTGCAAAAATATGACCTTCATTGTCTGAATAAAAGTAATCGCTGTCAATAATACCTACTGTATTATTTAACTGCAGACGATACTTAAATCCAAGACCACTTCTGGGATAACATTTCAAAACCCAGTCCTGTTCCATTTCCACGGATTCCCGTAGGGATTTTCACTGTTTCGCCAGGCTCTAATGTCACCTCAACAGGCGCAAAGAAATCGTATCCTGCACTCCCTGCAGTAGCACGTACAGGAAGGGAAATTCCCTTATAAATCTCCTGTATCTCTTCTGCGGAAGCTTCTCCAAACGTATCTTTCCAGTCTTCCAGAAAACGCGCTTCGCTTACTTTATGAAACTTTGCAATTCTTCTCATCTTCCGAATTTCTCCTTAATCCTGATAAAGAACTGCTTTTCCCTCTCTGAGAGAAGCGGGAACATCGATCACTCTCTGATTGGAAGAGCCCTTCCATTTAAGAAGCAGTTCTTTTTTGTCAATCTCAAACTCTCCGTCCACACAAACATCAAGATAACGGACGATCTCCAGATTTTGAATTTCTTCCCACAGAGAGCCTGTATACAGCCAGATTGTTTTATCCGGATATTTCTCACGGATTTCTTTTGCAAGGGCTGTCACACCCTCCACATTGGCAGGATGAAGCGGATCGCCGCCGGAAAAGGTAATGCCGCTTACATATGCCTTATCCAGCTCCGCCATGATCTCTCTGTGCTCTGCCTCTGTAAAAGGAAGACCGCCCTTCGGATCCCAGGTAATGGGATTCTGGCACTCCCTGCAGCCGTGGGAGCAGCCTGCCACCCACAGAACCACGCGAAGGCCATCTCCGTTTAACATATCGTCTTTCGTTATATTATGGTATCTCATGATTTACGCTTCTTCCGGTACATCTTTCATGCTGAAACTGATTCTTCCCATCTTGTC
>URMH01000030.1 GCA_900549015.1 uncultured Blautia sp. | reverse complement strand
ATTCTTTGGCAGATTCACAACTCCAGGAAGTAATATTATTATCCTCAAGATAAGAAAAATAGGAATCTGCTCCAAAATTATATCCCTGCAGCGCAAGGCGGATATTCTTAAAATCCGTAGGGCTTTTGACACCGGCTTTATCCATAGAGTATTTTAATTCCTGTATGCCGCACTGAATAGAGTAGGAAACGTCTGTGATCCCACCGGGAACCTGAGGGTATAAGGTGTTAAACGCGCCTTCCGAGGACTGCATGACGTCAGGTCCCTGCCCGGAGCTTTCCTGCATCATAAGGGCGAGGATCAGGTCAGCATATTCCGTCATGCCGTAGGCGGAGGCAGTTTCTTCTATCTGGCTTCTGTAGGCTTCACAGGCGGAATTTACAGGTTGTAAGCCAACATCTCCGGGATTACTGAAGAATAGCTTCCATATGAGAAATAAAAGGATAAGGGCGGCAGTGCCAAGAAACATTTTCTGGCGGATCACCTGCTGTTCCCGTTCCTTCTGTCTCTGTTTGTTTCGTCGTTCTTTGTTGGAAATATCTTTTGTACTCATGGGTTTATTGTAACGTGAAATCTGGTATTTGTGAAGTTTTTTATGGTTCATAATTCTTAAAAAACTCTAAATCCACAGAGGAAAATTGAAAAAGAAACAGGGGTGTGCTATGATACAGTCACAGGCAGAGAGTGACAGGAGGAGTTTTTTTGATGAAAAAATTAATGACAGCAATGTGTATCTGCGCTTCGTTTTTTATTGCGGTTCCGGTATTTGCCGGAGTATCTGGGTATCACGAGGCAGAAGCTTCCTATAAAAAGGAGGAGAAACCGGAGAAAGGTTTTTCTGTAGAGGACGGAGAGGGAAATGAAGTGCAGGTACTTGCGAAAGAAGATAAAGCGTATGTTACCGTAAAAGAAACGACTGTGAGAAGTATGCCGGGAGAAAAGGGAAAGGCTCTTGGAACGGTTCTTCTTGGAACAGAGATTTCCAGGATGGCAGTATGCGATAATGGCTGGAGCAAGGCATACTGTGAAGATGAAAATGGCAGCAGGATTTTGGGTTATATTCAGGATACTGCATTAAGTGAAGAAACAAGCGTAGTGGAGGTGGACGAGGAGGTAACGGCGGCAAAGGACTGCGACATTCTGGATTTTCCCGGAAAAAAAGACGGACAGGTAGTAGGAGAACTCCTGGAAATGGACGAAGTCCGGCGGACTGCAAAAATCGATGATATATGGAGCAGGATCGTGTACCTTGACGAAAAAGGAAACGAAAAGAACGGCTATATCCCCACTAATGTTCTGGAAGGGCAGGAGGATAAGGGCGCTTCTGATAAGATTGTAAATGCGGTGGAAGATGATAAAAAGCAGCAGGAAAAGAAGCGTCAGGAAGGAAATGCAAAAGAGGAGCAGACGGAAGCTGATGAGAAAGAGGCGGTGCAGGTTGCCGATGCTTCGGCAGGCGTGATTTCAAAAAGCGAAGGAAGCGGTATTTTTGCGGAGGCGGTAGACGGCGTTGTTTCTGCAGGAGGAGTGGAAGGCGTGATAGACGGCGTGCAGATAGGAACTCCGGTTGCCGTTTCTTCAGACGCATCTTTAAAGCCACTTGGAACCTTCCGCATCACGCATTACTGTCCGTGCAGTATTTGCTGCGGTCCCTGGGCGAATGGGATCACTTCCACAGGAGTGACGGCAACGACAAATCATACTATTGCAGTAGACCCCTCTCAGATCCCCTATGGTTCGCAGGTTGTGATAAACGGTCAGGTTTACGTGGCGGAGGACTGCGGCGGAGCGATCAAGACAAACTGTATTGATATTTACGTTGCAAGCCATGAAGAGGGCGAAAGCAAGGGCGTGTATTATACAGATGTATATCTGATACAGTAAAAATAAGGTGAACAGATCCGAGTATCAGAAAAGACAGAGGAGAACATACAAAGAGTATATTTCCTCTGCCTTTTTATTTTATGCGTTTTCCAGCGCTTTTTTCAGGTCGTCTATAATGTCGTCCACGTTCTCGATTCCGATGGAAAGGCGGATCATTCCGGGAGAAACGCCTGCTTCCGCAAGCTGTGCATCGTTCATCTGGCGATGCGTATGGCTTGCCGGGTGGAGAACCATAGTCTTTGATGCCGCAACGTGCGTTGCGATATTTGCAAGCTCAAGGCTGTCCATAAAGCGGACGGCAGCGTCTCTTCCGCCCTTTAATTCAAAGGAGATTACGCCGCAGGTTCCATTTGGCATATATTTTTTTGCAAGCTCATGATATTTATCACCTGGAAGTCCTGCATAATTTACAGAGCTTACTTTTTCGTGAGCATTTAAAAATTCTGCAACCTTCTGAGCGTTGAAGCAGTGGCGCTCCACACGGAGAGGAAGGGTTTCCAGACCGAGATTTAAAAGAAAGCAGTTCATCGGAGAAGGAATGGAGCCAAGATCGCGCATAAGCTGTGAGGTTGCTTTTGTGATGTAGGCTTTTTTTCCAAACTGCTTTGTGTATACAACGCCGTGATAAGATTCGTCCGGCTCTGTAAGACCGTGGTATTTATGACCGTAAACGTCCCAGTCAAAGTTTCCGCTGTCTACAATCGCTCCGCCTACCTGAACGGCATGTCCGTCCATATATTTTGTGGTGGAGTGGGTTACAATGTCAGCGCCCCACTCGAATGGACGGCAGTTTACCGGTGTGGCAAAGGTATTGTCAACAATAAGAGGAACGCCGTGGCTGTGGGCTGCGTGTGCAAATTTTTCAATATCAAGAACAACAAGAGCCGGGTTTGCAATGGTTTCTGCAAAAAGAACTTTTGTGTTCGGGCGGAAAGCTTTTGCGATTTCTTCTTCGCTTGCATCTGTGTCCACAAAGGTGCAGTCAATACCAAGTTTTTTGAAGGTAACTGCAAGAAGGTTGAAGGTTCCGCCGTAAATGGTGGAGGCGGCAACTACGTGATCGCCTGCTTCGCAGATATTAAAGACAGCGTAGAAGTTTGCCGCCTGTCCGGAAGAAGTAAGAAGAGCTGCAACTCCGCCTTCCAGAGCTGCAATTTTTGCAGCAACTGCGTCATTTGTAGGATTCTGAAGGCGTGTGTAGAAATATCCTTCGGCTTTTAAGTCAAAAAGCTGTCCCATTTCGTCGGTTGTGTCGTATTTGAAGGTTGTGCTCTGGCAGATAGGAACTGCGCAGGGTTCGCCCTTTGCAGGGGTATAACCGGCATGAAGACATTTTGTTTCCATTTTAAAATCGTTCATTTTGGTACGTCCTTTCCTTGGAGTATAAAAAAATCCCACAACGATGTGTTGTGGGAGATAGCCGTCTGGCAGTGCCCAGAGCCGGAATCGAACCAGCGACACGAGGATTTTCAGTCCTCTGCTCTACCAACTGAGCTATCTGGGCATATATGGCAAATTGCCACACAAGTTATACTATCATATTTTTAATGTGTTTGCAAGAAATATTTGAAAAAATCACAGTATTAAAGTGATAAAACAATAAAAGTGTTTTATATACGGACATTTGTCTTTTTCTCGTTGACACATGTAAGAGAATCCGATATAATCAACGTAATAAAACCAGGAGGGCAGGAACTATGTACGGATTTGAGGAAATTGAAAAGGTGGATAAAGAAATTGCAGATTGTATTCAGGCGGAGATAAAAAGACAAAATTCTCATATTGAGCTGATTGCATCTGAGAACTGGGTAAGTAAGGCGGTTATGGCTTCTATGGGAAGTCCGCTTACAAATAAATATGCGGAAGGCTATCCGGGAAAGCGTTTTTATGGAGGATGCGTATGTGTGGATGAAGTGGAACGTCTTGCTATCGAACGGGCAAAAAAGCTGTTTCACTGTGAGTATGCAAATGTACAGCCACATTCCGGCGCGCAGGCAAATATGGCAGTTTTTTATGCCATGCTGAAGCCGGGAGATACTGTGCTTGGAATGGACTTAAATCACGGGGGACATCTGACACATGGAAGCGCAGCGAATATGTCTGGAAATTATTTTCACGCAGTTTCTTATGGGGTAAATGATGGGGGCGTAATTGATTATGAGGAAGTAAGACGTATTGCAAGAGAGTGTAAGCCGAAACTTATTGTGGCTGGTGCAAGTGCGTATGCACGAATCATAGATTTTAAAAAATTCCGGGAAATTGCAGATGAGGTGGGGGCATATCTGATGGTGGATATGGCGCATATTGCGGGACTTGTGGCAACAGGACAGCATCCAAGCCCTATTCCTTATGCAGATGTGACGACGACCACCACACATAAGACCTTGAGAGGTCCAAGAGGCGGACTGATTTTAAGCAGCGCGGAAAACGCAAAGAAATTTAATTTCAACAAAGCAGTATTTCCGGGAACCCAGGGCGGTCCTCTTATGCACGTGATCGCGGCAAAAGCCGTATGCTTTAAGGAGGCGCTGGAGCCGGAGTTTCAGGAGTATGGAAAGCGCGTGGTGGAAAATGCGAAGGCTCTCTGTGAGGGACTGAAAAAGCGCGGCGTAGATATTGTATCAGGAGGAACAGACAATCACCTGATGCTGGTGGATCTTCGAAGCCTTGGCGTTACCGGAAAAGAGATGGAGAATCTTCTGGACGAGGTCAATATCACATGCAATAAAAACGCCATTCCAAACGACCCGCAGTCACCTTTCGTCACAAGCGGCGTACGTCTCGGAACAGCAGCCGTCACATCAAGGGGAATGAATACAGAAGATATGGATAAGATTGCAGAAGCCATTTCTGTTATGTTAAAAGAGAAAGATAAGGAAAGAGCATCTGCCATTGTAAAAGAGCTGACAGAAAAATATCCTTTGAACGCATAAAAAATTTTTTTCCAATGAATGGATTTGCCGGTTTCAATCGTATTATAAGTGAAACAGGAAAAACGCTGGAGCGTTTTTGAAATTCAGGAGGAAAATGATTATGAAAAAAGCAGCAGTAATTTTATTAACAGGTGTTCTTGTATTGGAGGCAGGAAGTACGTCCGCTTTTGCAGCGGGAAGAGGGCATCGTCAGAGAGCGTACAGAGAAAATTGTGAGAATGTATGTGTCTATACAGATGAAAACAGAGCTTTTGCTGACGAGGACGGAGATGGAATCTGTGATAACTGCCATACAGAAAAGAAAGCCGGGAAAAAATGCGGCAGAGGTAAATTTTGTAAAACCGGAGAGCGCAGATGCGAAGTGAACAGAAAGTAAACAGAGCAGTGGAGCAGTATGCAGATATGATCCGAAGAATCTGCATACTGCATTTGGAAAATTACGACGATACTCAGGACATATTTCAGAACGTGTTTTTGAAATATGCCCTGAGTTCTGTTGTTTTTGAAAGTGAAGAACACGAGAAGGCATAGCTGATACGCGTTGCCACAAATGTCTGCAGAGATCTTCTGCGGGATTTTTTTCGAAAAAACACAGTTCCCCTTGAGGAAATTTCAGAGTGTGGCGAAGAGGAAAAAACAGAGAACAGAGAAGTCCTGGAAGCTGTGCTTTCCCTTCCGTCAAAATATAAAAATGTAGTTTACCTTCATTATTATGAGGGGTATACAGCGGGAGAAAACAGTAAGATACTCGGGAAAAATGTAAACACAGTGTATACATATCTGAACCGCGCCAGGAAACTTCTGGCGGAAAAACTGGGAGGTGACGGAAGTTGAATGAGCGGATACGGGAAGCGTTTGATGAGATTCACGCAGAAGAAGAATTAAAAAGAAATACAAAAGCGTTTCTGGAAAAGAAAAGGAATGAAAAAAGGCCGGAAAAAAAGGTGTCATATCAATGGATCACGGCTATGATATGCTGTCTTTTTCTGCTTACAGGAGTCGGAGGATACCGCTTATATTTTACAGAGGCTTCTGTCATAAGTGTGGACGTAAATCCTTCGCTTGAATTAAATCTGAATTTTTTTGACAGAGTGATTTCTGTGAAAGGGTACAATGAAGACGGGGAAAATCTGGCAGAAGAAGCAGATGTAAAATTTCTGGATTATAAAGAGGCGCTGGAGGAGATCCTGTATACAGAGTGTGTGAAAGAGTGCATGGATAACGAGGAGCTTCTTTTGATCACGGTAGCCGGAAAAGATGAGGAAAAAAATGAGGAAATATTAAAAAATATAGAAGAGTTTCTTCCGGAGCAAAAAAATATGAAGTGTGCGGGAGCAGGAAGAGAAGAGGTGGAAAATGCTCATAAAGCGGGGCTGTCACTGAGAAAATACAGAGCCTTTCTGGAAGTAAAGGCGAAGAATCCTGATATAACGCCGGAAGATGTGAAGGGACTTACCATGCGGCAGATCAGAGAACTGGCAGAAGAATATCAGGGAGAAAAGACTGAGGATTCCGGGAAAAGCAACAGAAATCCCGGGAAAAACAGACAGGAAACAAAAGAGGGGAATGGGGAAAGAAGAGAAAGAAAAAGATCTGGAAAAAATTAAGAGAAATGTGATTTAATCACAGAAATCTTTTCTGAAACCGGGTATATTATAGGAAAGCAAAGGAAAAATAAGAAAGCAGGTGGCAAAACTGGAAAATGTGATCATCATCGGTGCAGGACCGGCAGGGATTTCCGCAGCTCTTTATCTTGCCAGAGGAAATACGAATCCTCTTCTTATATATGACGGGACAGGAGCATTGGAAAAGGCGGAAAAAATCGAAAATTATTACGGACTTTCCACTCCTCTTTCCGGAAGAGAGCTGTTTGAGACAGGCCTTTCTCAGGCAAAGGCTCTTGGCGTCCGGACAGTAGAAGCGCAGGTTCTGGGACTTGGAGGCTTTGATACCTTTGAGATAAAAACAACAGAGGGTACTTTTGAGAGCAGGAGTGTGATCCTTGCAACAGGAGGCAAGAGAAAAGCGCCGCAGATTCCGGGATTAAAGGAATTTGAAGGAAGAGGCGTAAGCTACTGTGCAGTGTGCGATGCTTTTTTCTACAGAGGAAAAGACGTGGCAGTTCTTGGAAACAGTGATTTTGCCCTTCATGAGGCGGAGGAGCTTTCCAATACGGCGGGATCTGTGACCATCTATACAGACGGTAAGGAACCCGATTTTTCCAGAGAGCCGTCTGTAGAAGTCAATACCATGAAAATCCAGGCGATCGAGGGAGACGGAAAAGTGTCCGGCATACGACTGGGAGGAGAGGTAGAGGCAGCAGATACAGGAGCCGGAGCTTTTAAAGGAGCAGAGGGTGTATTCGTAGCCCTTGGAACCGCAGGAAGCGGAGAGCTTGCAAGGCAGATCGGAGCAGGACTTACGGAAAAAGGAAATATTCAGGTAAATTCCGATATGGAAACCACAGTTCCCGGACTCTTTGCAGCAGGCGACTGTACAGGCGGACTGCTTCAGATTGCAAAAGCCGTTTACGAGGGGGCGCAGGCTGGCATTTCAGCCGGAAAATATGTCCGCTCATTAAAGTAAAATATAGAATAAATAAAAAGGAGATCATCATTATGGCAAAAGTATTTACAGCAGAAAATTTCGAACAGGAAGTATTAAAATCAGACAAACCGGTCCTTGTAGATTTCTGGGCAACATGGTGCGGACCGTGCAGACGTCAGGCTCCGATCATCGAAGAGCTGGCAGAAGAAGGTTACGCGGTAGGAAAGCTTGACGTGGACCAGGAAATGGAACTGGCTCAGAAATATCAGGTTATGAGCATTCCGACTCTGATCGTATTTAAAAACGGAGAAGAGGCAGCCCGCCTTGTGGGACTGACTCCAAAGGAAAAATTAAAAGAGCTTCTCTAAGAAGCCAGAAAGCCGTCTGGCCAGATGTAATCAGGAATGATTTAACATCTGGTACAGGCGGCTTTTGTTTTTTATGGAAATACTTCCGCGGGACACCTCAATACACCCCTCGGAAGACATCTGCTTTAAGGCGCGGCTGACTGCCTCTCTTGCGCTTCCTATGGAGCGGGCAAGGCTTTCCTTTGTAAGAGGAAGGGTATCGGAGCCTGTTTCTGCCGCTTCGTCAAGAAGGAAGGCGGAAATCCTCTGTGGAAGGGAAAGGAAAAAGGTGCGTTCAATACCGGAAATCACATCGGAAAAATGTTCAGCCGTTAATTTGTAAATAAAGCTTTCCAGATAAATATTGCTTTTCATCAGTCTGGAAAAGACAGGCGCGGGAAGAAGTAAAAGCTCGCAGTCAGTCTCCGCGTCGATCTGCACGTCAAAAGTAATGGCAGAAAGCATACAGGAGGCGGAAAGAGTGCAGATGTCTCCGGCGCGCAGGCGGTAGAGTGTTGCTTCTTTTCCCTGAGAGGAGAGAAGATATACCCGCATAATGCCTTTTAAAAGAAAGAGAGTGCCAAGGCATTGCTGTTCTCCGGACTGAATGGCTGCGCCTTCGTCATAATGAAGTGCGCGTATGTTGGAGAGCAGAAGCTCCTTTTCTGCATCTGACATATGTTTCCAGAAAGAAAAATTTTGAAAATAGTCGAGAAATTCATTTTTATCCATAGGGTATCTCCCTTCTTAAATAGAGTTAAGTAATTCTTTTTCTACAAGCTGACCTCTGCTGATATGAACCGTGTCATCGGGGCTTGTGTGGTTTTTCAGGTTTGTAAACCAGATAGGAAGGCCTGCTGAAAAAAGAAAGCTTTTTCCCTGCTGTATCTGAAAATGAATATGAGGTTCGCTTGTGTTTCCGCTGTTTCCGCAGCGCGCGATCACCTGACCGCGGAAAACTTTATCTCCGGGTTTTACACAAAAACTGTCTTTTTTGATATGGGCGATCGTGCTGTATTCCTGTGCAGAATGCTGAATTACAATGTAATTTCCGCGCACATCGGAGGCGCTGCACAATACTTCCTGATTATCTGAAACAGGCGTGTCCTCAAATTGGTTTTTCAGTTCAATAACGACGCCGTCAGCAGGAGCTAAAATCGGTTTGCCGTAACAGAGATAATCTGTAACCGCTTTCCTGTTTCCCTGAAAAGACTGTCCGTTTTCCTCTATGAAAAAATCATAGGCATATCTCTGCGGGCAAATGATCCATGAGTGAGACGTTTTTTTGTCGATTCCGCCGTTTGCCACAGTCCAGACACCTTCAAACGGAAGGGAATACAGAACCTGAGGCTTGTAGTTCCTGATATTGGGAAGACGAAACCGGTTGCGGACATAAATACATGGAATGCCGAGAAGCATTCCAAGGTTTTGAAACAGAAATTTCAAGTTTCGTATATTTTCATCATCGTTTTCACTGTCTGTTTTAAGGACAAGAATACAGGACAGAATGAAATTTATAATGCCCAGGAGAAAAAACAGATAAAATAATTTCAGCCCCGGAATATGAAAAAAAGTCCCGAGCAGTCCGATTAATCCCAGCCAGTACAGCTTTTTTGTGATTTTCAAGAAGGTGATCATAAGAGAATCCTCCTTTTTGGCTTTAAAATAAGATTTACTGCGTCTGCTTTTTTGCTACAAGCAGATAACGGTGAATAGTCCCTTTTATGCAGCCGTCATCTGTAACGATTTTTTGCATTTTGAGAAGGGCATCAAAGCACTTTTCTACAGAAAATCCGGGAAATTCCCATTCAATAATATGAGCAAACCAGACGAAAGCGCCCACATCATAAAAAATAATGGGACGGTAGGCTTCTTCTGCCTCAATAATATGAAATCCTGCGTCTTCAAATATTTTGCGCTGCTCCGCTAAATTCAAATGTGGAAATGGTTTTTCTGTATTGGGAAGCACCATTTCTACTAAATCTCTGTCGTTCTCTCCTCCAACCTGTTCCGTAATAAACAGTCCGTTCTTTTTCAGAAGGCGGTATAATTCTTTTGCGTGAAAGTCACCATGTCTGTTTATAATTATGTCAAAGCTTTCCGATTCAAATGGAATAGTGGAAGGGGTATTGCAGGATTTAAAATCAATTCCTAATGGCAGCAGTGTTTTTTTACATAATTCTATATTGGGAGGATAACCTTCTGTTGCCGCTGTTTTGTCAAAAGGATGATTGAGAGTCAGAAGAAATTCTCCGCCACCTGTATCGTAATCTAAAACTTTCATATTTTTACTCAGATATTGACGGATGATTTTTTCGTAATCCCACGGCAAATCGTCTTCTTCTCTGTATCGATTATGAATATGGGAAAAATCCCAACCGTGAATATGTGCAGTTTCTTCTTCTTTTTTCCAGAGCTTTTTAAATTCATCCGGCGTCATTTCTTTCTCCATAACAAAATTTGTAAGAAGAATTTCCTGACGTTTTACCTGCTGTTCTTTTACAACTTTGTATCCCCTTTTTTCGAAAAAAGGGCGCGCAGTAATGGAAGCGTGTGTGGTAATATTTCCATGTGCAGTCTGCTCCAGTGCATCGCAGATGGCTGTGGCAACACCCTGTTTCTGGTAATCAGAGTGGACATACAGGCGGTCAAGATAACCGGTTTTATCTATGTCGCCAAAACCTATGATGCACTTGCCTTCAACAGCAACAACGCTGTAATGCTCCAGAAAAGACTGGTTCCATTTTTTTAAATCCACCTGACTGCTTGCCCATACATTTAATTGTTCGTTTGTATAATCTTTTGCATTTATCGTATGAACCGTATTATAAAACAGTTCCGCCATTTCCTCACAGTCAGATGGGTGATAATTTCTGATCAGCATATCTGAGTTCCTTTCTGCATTAATTTCTACAAATGGTATTTGAGGCAATCTCTATAGCCGTAACATCGATAATGATAATTATAATCATAACAACAGTGAAATTGGAGGGCAACACTTTTTCAAACAATTCTGCAATCAGGATTAGAAGTGTAATTATCGTCATTCCGATTCCCATTACCCGGCACAGCTTTTTTTCATTGTATTTTGCTTTTTCTTCTTTCGATGCTGTATTATATCCTGCAATCAGCCAGCTTCCGTGACCGGAAAGTAAGGTTATGGACATGGCTGCAAGAATAAAAAATACAACCCAGAATATCCAGTCAGGTCCGTGGGATACGTCAGCAAGTTTCATTACAGCACCTCCTATAATGGGAATGATATTTCCGGAAAATAAAGACTTTTCGTTTCTAACAGTATAACATTTGTGGTATGTTCTGTCACTGGAAAATTCATTTGGAAGAGAAGGTAGGCAGTTGATTTTTGGGAAAAAGTGACTGTAAGACAAGGGGAGGGTATGGTATAATTGGGAAAAAATAATGAAGGGGCAGATTTATATAGCTACATCTGATGAAGATAAAGTTTTACTTGAATTTTGTTTTTTAGGCGGGAAAAGGCGATTTATAAACAATTTTAAAGAAGAATTTTGTTTTTTAGGCGGAAAAAGGCGATTTATAAAAAATTTTAAAGAAGAATTGTGTTTTTTGGGCGGGAAAAGACGATTTATAAAAAATTTTAATGTAGATAATTTGGATATTACACCTATGGAACAGGTCGCTCTTGAAAATGCGCATTATAGAAAAATAGAAATCTCGGATGCAATTTACGTTGTGGATATTCAAGGATATATTGGAAAGCAAGTTTCTAAGGAAATTGCGTTTGCAAAAAGCAAAGGGAAGGAAGTTATTTTTCATTCGGCATACATAGGAAATTAAATTCTAAATTTGCGGATAGATAACAGTATGAAAAGTTGTGTGTGTTTTCGAATAATATATTTCAATGGCGGTGAGGATAAATAATATGATGCTACAGAATGATATTTGTAGTGTAAATATCTCCATAGATACCCATACATTGTTGAATCAACGGACAATAAACTATATGATTTGATTGTAAATCCAAGGCACTTGAGCTACAATGATATGTATAATGTTTTCTCTGTACAAATAGATCTGTTCAGCAAAACAATCAGCATTGCATTGATAGGTAGTCTTTATAGTTCTGATAAAGACTGTGCTGTGCTTGAGGATAAAACTTTAACCATCTTACAAAATGATTCTATTGTTCAGCTGAATGTAAATGATGGTACTATGATAAATTTTAAAGAATTTGATTGTTTTGGCTGCAATTACGGAATATACAGGATACAGAATGGTTATATCGTTTATGGAGAAATAGACATAATCATGTTAGATTTTGAGTTTAATAAGAAATGGGAGTTTTCAGGTAAAGATATATTTGTATCTATATCAGATAAAATGGCATTTGAGTTATGTGAGAACTCAATTAAGTTACATGATTTTGAAGGGGATTTTTACGAAATTGATTTTTCGGGAAAGCTGATAAGCGAAGTGTAATCTGATTTACAAGGTTAAAAGTGAATCATGCCATATGGCTTGATTATAAATACAAAGATAAAAACGCAATGTACATTGAAAATGTACTAGAGCTGGTAGGTAGCCCAGCCGTCCTATTTGATATAGGGTAAGTAACCTGCCCCTCCGGGTTGTCCGTTCTTTGTTCATCAATTATCTGGGAGGGAAAATTATGGACAAAGTAAGTGAAAAACTGACAGTATTTTTTGAAAAACCATTCTGGGTAGGCATATTTGAGCATATCGAAGATGGTAAATTATCTGTGGCTAAGGTAACTTTTGGTTCAGAACCAAAAGAGTATGAGGTGCAGGAATATATTCAAAAATATTATTCCAGTTTGAAATTCAGTCCGGCTGTTGACACTGTTGTAAAAGAAGCAAAAAGAAATCCAAAAAGAATGCAGCGGGAAGCGAAAAAACAGACACAGGAAACGGGGCTTGGAACGAAAGCGCAGCAGGCATTAAAATTGCAGCAGAAACAGAACAAGCAGGAGCGTAAAGTGAAAATTCGGGAAAGAAAAGAGGCTGAGAAATTGCGAATGTTTGATCTGAAACAGCAAAAGAAAAGGGAAAAGCACAAGAGGCATTAGTCCCCTGCTTTACTTTTCAAAGCGAAAGTGATGGAGGTAATAAAGTGGAATTTACATTAGCTGTTATGCAGGATTTGGAACAGTTAAAAAGCATATATCAAGAGATTATCAAAAATATGAATGAAAATGGTATTCAAATCTGGGACGATATTTATCCCTGTGAGTTTTTTGAGGACGATATAAAAAATAAGAGGCTTTATCTTTTGAAAAAGAATGAAGAAATCATATCCGCGTTTTCTTTATCCGATACAAGCCCGGGAGAAAATGTGATCCACTGGAAAGATAAGTCTGCAAAAGCCATGTACATTGACCGCCTGGGCGTAAATATCAGGTATGCGAAAAAGGGAATAGGAAGTTTGACGCTTTCTAAGGCAAAGGAAATTGTAAGAATGGCAGGCGCTAGATATTTAAGACTTTTTGTAGTGGATATAAATGAGCCTGCTATTCAACTTTATGAAAAAAATAACTTTTCAAAGGCGAAGGGAATTTATGATGAAGTATTTGATGATGGATTTATACTACACGAATTTGGATACGAAATAAAAGTGTAAGCAGGAGTTGGAAAAGTGCTTGCAGAATTGGAAAAGAAGCTTTATGATATGTGAAATAATTGTATTTTCAGATAGAGAAAAAGGGGATAATGATTATGATACTGAAACCAATACAAAGAAAAGACAAACAAAACCGCACAGTGATTTTGCGAAGTGCAGATGTTTCAGATGCAGAAGCTCTGCTTCGCTATTTAAAAGTAACATCAGGTGAAACTCCGTTTCTTATCCGGGAGCCAGACGAAATAAAAATAACTCTGGAGCAGGAAGAGGCATTTATCAGAAGTAAAATGGAAGAACCCGGAGAGCTTTTACTGATTGGAGAAATATATGGAAAACAGGTAGGAAACTGTTCTGTTACGAGAATGGGAAGCTTTAAAAGATATGCCCACAGATGTGAAATTGCCATAGCATTGTATCAGGAATACTGCGGTGCAGGAATCGGAAAAATGATGATGGAGACAGCACTACAGGAAGCAAAGAAAATGGGATATGAGCAGGCGGAATTGGAAGTTATATCCGATAATGCAAATGCTATTGCGCTGTATGAAAAAATGGGATTTAAGAAATACGGAACGTTCCCCAACAGTGTGAAATATTCTGATGGAAGATATGCAGATGCAGAGTTTATGATGAAAACTTTGTAGGAGAGACGTTGATTTTTTCAATTCTATATCTGGAAAGGAGCAGATACAAATGGGGTCATTATTCAGCTCAACATTAAATACACGTGCACTTCCTGTAGATAGTATGCGCTATATAAGAAGTGATGTTCCGCTTAATTTAACAAAGGAAGAAATTCTGTGGTTGATGGATAATAACATAACTACTCTTGTAGATTTGCGTTCTGAACAGGAATTAAAGCGTAAACCATGTCCGCTGCAGAAAATGGAAGAATTTACTTATTACCATCTGCCGGTAACAGGTGGAGAAGAGATTCCGGAGTCCAGGGAACAGCTTTATGAAAGTTATCTGAGTATGATAGATGGGCAAATGGAGCTTATCCTGGATACCATATTGAATGCTGTATCAAATGTTATGTATTTTTGTACGGCAGGAAAAGACAGAACAGGGGTTGTATCTGCATTGCTTTTAAAACGTCTGGGAGTTCCGGAAAATATTATTTTGGAAGATTATATGGAATCGAAAGAGAATCTGATAGATATGCTTACTGCGTATGCGGAAAAAAATCCGGAAGCGGATATTGACATTATGATTCCAAAAGAGGAAAATATAAGAAAAATATTAAAACAGGCTGAATCAAATCAACACAACAGAAAACAGGAGTTTCTTTATGAAAATTTTACTTGCAGCGTGTAATGCGAAATACATTCACTCAAATCTTGCCGTGTACAATCTCAGGGCATACGCAGGAGAATACAGAGAACATATAATTTTGAAAGAATATACCATAAATCAGCAGAAAGACGAAATTCTCCGGGATATTTATCTGGAAAAGCCGGATATTATATGCTTTTCCTGCTATATCTGGAATGTTTCTTTTGTGAAAGAAATTGCGGAGGATCTGAAAAAAATCCTGCCGGATTCCGTATTCTGGGCAGGAGGTCCGGAGGTTTCCTTTGACGCGGAAGACTTTTTGAAAAAGAATCCGGGATTCTTCGGCGTTATGGTGGGCGAAGGGGAGGAGACTTTCCGGGAGCTGTGCAGATTTTACGTAGACAACAAAGGAAATCTGGAAGAAATTCCGGGCATCGCTTTTTATTCAGGGGGAAAAATCCTACATAATGGCTGGCGGGAGATTATGGATTTAAGTAAAGTTCCGTTCGCTTATGAAAATATGGAGGATTTCCGCAATAAAATCGTGTATTACGAAAGCAGCAGAGGTTGTCCTTTTTCCTGCAGTTATTGTCTCTCTTCTGTGGATAAGAAGCTTCGTTTCCGGAATCTCGACCTTGTAAAAAAAGAGCTTCAGTTTTTTATTGACAGAAAAGTGCCCCAGATAAAATTTGTAGACAGGACATTTAACTGTAAACACAGCCATGCAATGGAAATATGGAAATATATTCTGGAGCACGACAACGGCATTACAAATTTTCATTTTGAGATTTCAGCGGACCTTTTAAAAGAAGAGGAGCTGTCTCTCATGGAAAAAATGCGACCTGGTTTGATTCAGCTTGAAATCGGAGTGCAGTCTACAAATCCGGAGACAATAAGGGCAATCAGAAGGACGATGGATTTTGAAAGACTTTCGGAAATTGTAAATAAAGTACGCAGCTTTGGAAATATCCACCAGCACCTTGACCTGATTGCAGGACTGCCTTATGAGAATTACGACAGTTTCCGAAATTCCTTTAATCAGGTATATGCCCTGAAACCGGAGCAGCTTCAGCTTGGTTTTCTGAAAGTTTTAAAAGGATCTCTTATGAAAGAGATGGCAAAGGAGTACGGGATTCTCCACAAAGAGAGAGAGCCGTATGAGGTTCTTTCGACAAAATGGCTTTCCTATGGAGAGATTTTAAAGCTGAAAACAGTGGAAAGTATGGTGGAAGTGTACTATAATAGTGGACAGTTCCAAAATACACTGAATTATATGGAAGGTTTTTTTGAGGACGCCTTTTCTATGTATGAGGAGCTTGGAAAATTTTATGAAGGAAAAGGGTATCACAGCATTTCTCATTCCAGAATGAGGAGATACGAAATCCTGCTGGAATTTCTGGGACAGCGTCAGGAGATTTCCCGGGAAAAAGCTGTGGACGCGATGCTTCTTGATCTGTATCTTCGGGAAAATTTAAAGAGCCGTCCTTCTTTTGCACCGTCCCAGCAATTATACGAAAAGATGGTGTGGGAGTACAGAAGAGAGAAGAAAGTTCCAAAGACGGCACATATTGAGGTATTCCAGAATGGGGATGTTGTGCTGTTTGATTATGAAAAGAGAAATCCATTAACAAATAATGCAGAAACAAAGAAAATTAACGAAGAGGTGAAAGAATATGGGTATGTTTGATCCGAAGAAAAGAAAAATGCTTACAGCAGTGATCGCAGTGATCCTTGTACTGGCAATGGTCGTTCCAACCGTGCTTTCTCTGATTCTGTAAGGCGGAATATTATGAGACTTGGAAAAGCGGCAATGGAAGCCCTTCAGGCGGAAATAACAGGAAGACTTCTTCCAGGTGATGAAATCGTGGTAGTGGGTCCTGCAGGTCTGAAGGGAACTTCTGTGATTGCAAAGGAAAAAGAAGAGGAGCTTGCAAAATATTTTTCAAAAGGTTTTCTGACAGACAGTAAAAATCTTTATGACACGTACCGGGCAGATACAGAAAGAGAAGAGATTTCTCCCTGGAATCTGGGAGTGGAGCTTGGCGCTCACAGCCTCTATGAAATTGAAGAGGGTGGTTTTTTAGCGGCACTCTGGAAAATGGCGGAGGCTTCCGAGGTGGGGCTTTCCGTGGATTTGCGAAAAGTTCCCATACGACAGGAGACAATAGAGATTTCCGAGATTTTTTCTGTAAATCCCTACCGTTTGTATGGAAAAGGATCCATTTTAATTGGAACTCCATCAGGGGAAAAACTTGTTTTTAAGCTGGAAAAACTGGGCTTTATGGCAGCAGTTATCGGACAGGCAGAAAGAGGAATTGCAAGAAAACTGTACAGCGGAGAAAATTTCCGTTATCTGGAGCGTCCGTCGAAGGACGAATTAAAAGGAGTAGTAACCACATGGCAAGATTAAATATTGTGCTTCATGAGCCGGAAATTCCGGCAAACACAGGAAATATCGGGAGAACCTGCGTGGCAACAGGGACGAGACTTCATCTGATCGAACCACTTGGCTTCAGTTTAAGTGAAAAGGCGATCAAGCGGGCAGGAATGGATTACTGGAAAGATTTAGATGTGACTACATATGTGGATTATGAGGATTTTCTGGAGAGAAATCCGGGAGCGAAAATTTATTATGCAACAACAAAGGCTCCCAATGTATATACAGAAGTTTCTTATGAAGAGGACTGCTATATTATGTTTGGAAAAGAGAGCGCCGGGATTCCGGAAGACATTCTCGTAAAGAATCAGGAAACCTGTGTGAGGATTCCCATGATAGGAGATATACGTTCTCTTAATTTAAGTAATTCTGTGGCGATTGTGCTTTACGAGGCGCTTCGCCAGAATCATTTCAATCATATGAATCTGGAAGGACATCTTCGAAATTTTGACTGGAAGTAGGCAACTGCTTCCAGTTTTTTCACAAGAATTAAGTAATTAAGAGAGTTCGAAGCAGGATTATTTGCATTGATTGATTTACGGGGGAGGAAGAGATGAATTTAATTATTAATTTTTCAGCGAGAGAAAAAGGTAACTGCGGGGCGATTGCAGAGTTTATAAAAAAGAGAGGGGATATGGTTATCCATTACAAAAACCTGCATACGCACAGGTGCAGCGACTGTGAATATGAGTGTATGCAGGGAAAATGCAAATACAGGGAAGATGACGTTTACACATTATACGAAAGTTTTTTCAAGTACGACAGAATTATTATGATCGTGCCCATGTATAGTGGAAATCCATCTTCTTTATATTTTAGTTTTAATGAGCGGTGTCAGGATTTTTTTATGGAGAATAAAGAGATTTATGACGATATGCTGAGAAGAATTTTTCTGATCGGTGTTTATGGTAGCAGACTGGAAACACCGGATTTTGTCCCCTGTCTGGAAAAATGGTTTGTGGATACTTCTTATAAAAATCATGTTCTTGGAATTGAAAGACGTCCGTATAAACAGAAAATGAAGGACTGTATTCTTGATGTAGAAGAAGTAAGGGAGACAGTAGGAAGGTTTATGGAGCGGGTAGAGAAAAATACAGAAGTATGTACAGAGCAGTTTGAAAATTAGTGATAAAAGGTATGAAAGAGAAAAATATGAGCATTAGAGAAACCATAAATATATATATACAGACAATGCAGGTTCTTGATGAGACAACAGAAGATTATCTGTATATTTACGATATAATAAATAAACGGGCATATTTCACCGGTAAAATATGCAGGAAATACGGGCTGCCGGACAGAGGGACAGAAGGTTTTCCCCTGAATGTATGGGAAGACATTGTGTATCATAAGGATTTGGAGCTGCTTCGAAAAAGTCTGCGGGAAATCGAGGAAGGAGTCAGCGAAAATCACAACCTGGAATACCGCCTTGTGGACAGCGAAGGAAATAAGGTGTGGATCCGCTGCAAAGGAACAGTACAGAAAAACAGGGACGGAATTGTACAGATTTTAATAGGAAGCATTTCGGAACTGGCAATGCGGCGTAAGGTAGACAAACTGACGGGGCTTTGGAATTGCGATAAGTTTACAGAGGATATGGGAAAGTACCTGAAGGAAAGCGACGGGTATCTGATGATTCTGGGACTTGATGATCTGAAACCTATGAACATAAAAAATGGCAGAACATTTGGAAACTATATTCTGAAAATCACAGCAAATGTTCTGGAAGAACAGACAGAATCGGGGTGGAAATTATATCGCCTTTCAGGAGATTGTTTTGCTGTGGTTTTTCCGGAATGTGAGGAAAAAAGCATTGTGGAATTTTATGGAAAAGTCAGAAACTGTCTTAAAGGAAGGTGTACCGTCTCAGCAGGTGCAGCTTTTTACGGAAAAAAGTCAGACATGGACGGTGGAATGATTTATCTTTATGCAGAGGATGCACTTGACAGAGCAAAAAGGGAGGGAAAAAATAAGCTTGTGTTTTTCTCTTCCGAAGATTATCAGAAAAATCTGAATAAAATCCAGTTTATTGATGAAATAAAGGAAGCCGTTCAAAAAGGGTGTAAGGGATTTTATCTTTGCTATCAGCCATTAATAAACGGAGAGGATTTCAGGCTTTACGGAGCAGAAGCACTTCTCCGATACCGGTCATCCAGATGGGGAGAAATGGGACCTGGGCAGTTTATTCCTCTTCTGGAACAAAGCGGACTGATAGGGGAAGCCGGAAACTGGGTGTTAAAAACAGCAGCAGAACAGTGTGTGAAGTGGAGGAAGAAGGTTCCGGATTTTGGCATCAGTGTCAATATTTCTTATGTACAGCTTCAGGAAAGAGAAATTACAGATACAGTGCTTGATATTTTAAAAGAAACAGGACTTCCGGGCGAAGCACTTACACTGGAAGTAACAGAAAGCATTCAGCTTCAGGATTATGACTATTTTAATAAAATATTTTATGAGTGGAAAAGATATGGGATCCGAATTGCCATAGATGATTTTGGAACAGGATATTCCAGTCTGGGGTATCTGAAAAGTATAGACATTGATGAAATCAAGGTAGACCGCTGTTTTATAAAAGATGTGCAGGAAAACACATATGATTATCGCATTTTAAGCAATATCATTAAAATTGCCCGCAGCGCGCAGATTGCAGTGTGCTGTGAAGGGGTGGAAAAGGAAAATGAACTTTTTACCATTCGGGAATTACGACCGGATATACTGCAGGGATTTCTTTTTGGAAAACCATGTAAAAGAGAAGTGCTGGAACAGCTTTATATGGAAAAAGAGTCAGAAGCTTATAAAAGCCGTGTAAAAAAAGAAGAGGAGTTAAGAATCCAGGAAACAGAAAGGAAGAGAGAAAAAACGGCTGCGTTTCAGTGTGATCACTGCGAGGTTCTGGAAAATACCAATCTTGGACTGTGGGAAATACGGATTGATCCGGAAACGGGTTACTGTGAAATGTATGTAGACCAGGTTATGAGACGGATCATGGGGCTGAAGGAAATGCTTCCGCCAAATGAATGTTATGAATACTGGCATGGAAGAATCAGCGAGGGATATTATGATTACGTTGACCTTGGCGTGAGGAATGCAATAGAAACAGGAAAAATTGTTCAGGTGGAATATACGTGGAATCATCCGGAAAGAGGAGAAATAACTGCAAGATGTACCTCTGTTCGAATAAAAGACAAAAATGGCATGATCTGTCTGGAGGGATACCACAGAAATGTAAGCGGCGTGGAGCGACCTGATTTTCTGCCCGGAGGACTGCAGAATGAACGATTTGAATATAATGAAAAAAAACATACGATTTATTTTCATACAAAGAGAAAAATGTTAGACGGAGAAGAAATCAGAGAAAAGGGATTCCCCAGATGCTGGATTGACAGAAAGATTGTGCATCCTCATTTTGCAGAAAAATTCTGCAGTATTTTTGAAAACAGAGAGACTACGGTGGACTTGACAGGTGTGGAAATTTTGCTTCGCACTAAGAAGGGAAGATATGACTGTTTCAGGATGAAGACAGGACGCCTGGGTAAGAAGGGAAAAGATGCCAATACAGTGGCAGTTTTGATCGAGCCGGCAGAGCAGGAGCGGGCAATGGAACTGAAATATATGCAGAAAAAAGATTTTTATGAAGCTCTGATTTCAGAGACAGCCGCCTATGCAGAGATTGATGTGGAAGGCAGAAATATTGTGGAAGCCGGAGGCTTATGGAAAGAGTATAAGAAGGTTTGTGCAGAAAACAGGAAGCAGATGGAGGAAATGATCGGCGAGAAAGTGCATGAAGTTACATTTCCGGAGGACGAAGCTGCATACAGAGAGTGTCTCAATCTTTCATATATGAAAAAGATGTACAGGGAAGGTGTGCATACCAGAAAGTTGTGTTTTCGCAGATATGTAAAAGGGCAGATATGCTGGATGAAACTGGTTATTCATGTGTTTCATGACCGTTATACGGAAAATCTGTATGCACTTTTATATCTGGAAGATATAGATGCACAGAAAAAGAGGGAGCTTGAGCAGGAAAGTGCCGCAAAGCGAGATCCGCTCACTCTGCTTTATAACAGAAATATTTTCATGTATGAAGTGGAGCGTTTTATGATGGAAGCAGGGGAAGAAGGAAAAGGAGCGCTTGTGATTCTTGACCTGGATAATTTTAAGCAGATAAATGACAGATATGGACATTTAAAAGGAGACGAGGCTCTGAAACTTCTGGCAGAGGCGCTAAAGCAGACTTTTTCAGAAGGAGAATTTCTGGGGCGTCTGGGAGGAGATGAGTTCCTTGTTTTTGTACAGGATGTCTCTGAAAAGACATATCTGGACTGCAAAATGAAGAGATTGTTTGAAGAACTGGAAAAAATCCGGGAGATTTCGCTTGCCTGCAGCGTGGGAATCGTATTTGCAGAACATGAAAATTTCAGCTACAGAGAGGCAGTAAAAAAGGCAGATATGGCTCTGTATAAAAGTAAGGAAAAGGGAAAAAACCGTTACAGTTATTACGAAGAATAAGAGATAAAGTAAGGACATTCTTTGAAATGTCCTTATTTTGTACTTGTAAATCGAGATATAGAATGATAATATGATATAAAATAAAAAATACTTGATTAAAAAATCAGAAAAAATAGAAGGAGGAGCTTTATGGAACTTGAGAAATATCGTATCCATTCCAAAATGGCAAGAGGAATAGAAAAAGCAGAGCTTGTTTTTAAAAATGCCCGTGTGTTTCTGGCGCATACAGGTGAATTTATAGATGGAGATGTTGCTGTAGCAGACGGTATTGTACTGGGAATCGGAACGTATCAGGGGGAAAAGGAAATTGAGATGAACGGAAAACTTCTTGTCCCTGGTTTTGTGGACAGTCATCTCCATCTGGAGTCAACGCTTGTAACACCGGGCGAACTGATCCGTCAGGCTGCTCAGTGCGGAACAACGACTTTTATTGTAGATCCGCATGAATCTGCAAATGTTTCAGGTACAGATGGAATTGATTATATTCTGGATCAGACGGAAGAAGTTCCGGCAAATGTATTTGTTATGATGCCATCCTGTGTTCCGGCAACACATGTAGATGATAATGGCTGTACGCTGACCGCAGGGAAAATGAAAGGTTACCTTGAGAATTCCAGGATTCTGGGACTGGGAGAAGTGATGGACGCTGTTTCCGTAGTGGAGGGAAGTGTGTCGATGCATGAAAAGCTGAGTCTTTTCCAGAATCGTGTGCGGGATGGACATGCTCCGTTTCTTTCAAAAGGAGATTTGTCCGCGTATGCTCTTGCAGGAATTTCCACGGACCATGAATGTGTAACATATGAATACGCAATGGAAGAATGCAGAAACGGAATGCAGGTATTGATTCGCGAGGGAAGCGCCGCAAGAAACCTTGATGCCATTGTAAAAGGAATTGTGGAGCATCATACAGATACAGAAAGTTTTAGTTTCTGTACAGATGATAAGCATATAGAAGAAATCAGAAAAGACGGACATATTAATTATAATGTAAAAAGAGCGGTACGCCTTGGATTGTCTCTTTCTTCTGCGCTTAAAATGGCAACTATTCAGGCAGCAAGATGTTACGGACTGAAAAATATAGGAGCAATTGCTCCGGGTTATCAGGCAGATTTTGTTGTTCTGGATAATGAAGAAGACTTAAACGTAGTGGATGTTTATTATAAGGGAAAAAGAATTGTACCGGATGAAAAGCCGGAGATTAAGCCATGCCCGCCTGTCCTGAAAAATACGGTACATCTTGCAAAGGTACAGGAAGAAGATTTTCACCTTTCTCACACAGGAGAAAAGGCACATGTGATTATCATGGAGGAAGGACAGATCACAACAAAGGATTCTTATGAAGAAGTTCCGTGGAAGGAAGAGAACGGGGAGAAGATTTTTGCTCCGGATTCAGAATATCAAAAGATTGCAGTACTGGAACGCCATAAAAATACAGGAAAAATCGGGTTAGGAATTATAAAAGGCTTCCATCTTTCTGGAGGAGCGATTGCTTCCAGCGTTTCTCACGATTCCCACAATATCATTGTTGTGGGTGATAATGACAGAGATATGCTTCTTGCAGTACAGGAATTGGTGCGGACTCAGGGAGGATACACTCTGGTTGAAAATGGAGAGGTTTACAGAACACTGCCCCTTCCTGTTATGGGTCTTATGAGTGATGCTGGTTATGAGAAGGTAAATGAATCTCTTGGAGATATGATTCCAAAAGCCCATGAAATGGGAATCCCCACAGGTTTTGATCCGTTTATTACCTTGTCCTTTATGGCTCTTCCTGTGATTCCGGAAATTCGTATAACGCCAAGAGGAATTTATCTGGTAAAAGAGGACCGTATGCTGCGGGGACCATTTGAAAATTAAATTATTTTGCTTTTTCCAGTGTAAATATAAATTCTGTTCCAACGCCCACGGTGCTGATAACATTAATGTTCTGCCCGTGGGCATTTATAATTTCTTTTACAATGGAGAGACCAAGACCAGTTCCAAGACGGTCTTTTCCTCTGGAAGCATCCAGCTTATAAAAGCGTTCCCAGATTTTGGAAAGCTTTTCTTTGGGAATTCCAACGCCGTGGTCTTTGACAGAGACAAAGACCTTTCCGTTTTTTTCCGTGGTTTCTAATATGATAGAAGAGTTGTTATTGCTGAATTTTAAGGCATTATCGAGCAGGTTATAAATAACCTGCTGAATTTGTTCCATATCTGCCAGTACAAAAAGCTCTTTTCCTGTAAGATAAAGAACAAGCTGAATATTACGTTGCCCACAGCTTCCTTCAAAGGTTGCGGCCGTTGTGCGAAGCGTTGCATTGATGTCAAAGCGGTGCATGTGCATCAGCCGTTTTTTTATATCCAGGTCATTTAAGGCGAGAAGGCTTCGCGTGAGCTTTTCAAGCCGTTCGGATTCATAGGCAATAATTTTTAAATATTTCTCCTGGAGCTCAGGAGGAATGGTTCCGTCCAGCATTGCCTGCACATATCCCTTAATAGAAGTAAGAGGAGAGCGGAAATCATGAGAGACATTAGAAATAAAGCGTCTCTGATATTCTCCATTCCGATTTAATTTATCTGCCATATAATTCAGAGAGTTTGCCAGGTACCCCATTTCATCATCTGTTTTTATGGGAATCTTATACGAAAGATTTCCACTTCCAAATTCAGAAGCTCCATTTACAATCTGCTGAAGCGGTTTATGTATACGGGAGCGGTACAAAAGAATAAGAAGCATGGCTGCACCGTACAGAAGAAGGAACATAAAAACAAGAACCTCCTGGAAGGTGCTCCTGTCATTATAAATAAGTTGCATAGGATAATGAAGGAACACATATCCCTTTATTCCGGTATCGCGGATAATCGAAGCAACAACCGTAAGATGTTTTACGGAAAAAAAATTGTGGAAGGTTCCGATTTCGTATGCGCCTTCCTTTGAGAGACGGGAAGCAGTATCTAAAACCTCGGACGGATTTGGCAGTTGTTTCCGGTTTTTCGTATCAAAAAGAATTTTTCCGTCAGAAGAGGCAATCCATATGCGGGCACTTTGAAAATCTGCAATTTCGCTTAAGGAGCGTTCCAATTCTTTCATATTTTCAGCAGATACAACTGAGTCAAAAGCTTCATGTTCCGCAATATGGGACACTTCTTTTTGAAGCTCCTGTACAGTACGCTCTTCCAGACGGAGTTCTATGAGATAAGAACCTCCGGAAACAATAAGGAAGAAACACGCAAAGCCAAGGGCAATACAGTTCATAAAAACTTTTGTAAAAACAGAGCGTGTCATCAGGATTTTACCTCAAATTTATAGCCGATACCCCATACTGTGGCAATTGCCCAGTTAGGGTGATCCTTTATTTTTTCGCGGAGGCGTTTAATATGTACATCTACTGTTCTCGTATCTCCAATGTATTCATAACCCCAGATATGGTCAAGGAGCTGCTCTCTTGTAAATACCTGATTTGGAGAGGAAGCAAGGAAATATAAAAGCTCCAGCTCTTTGGGGGGCATATCGATCTGACGCCCCATGTAGGTGACAGCATAGTTTGTAAGATTGATGGTAAGATCTGGGTAGCTGACACATTTTTCGTTAGAAGGCTCAGGAGCAGGCTTTACCTGGAAGCGGCGAAGTACAGCCCGCACTCTTGCAACCAGCTCTTTGGTGTCAAAGGGCTTGATAATATAATCGTCTGCACCGAGCTCAAGTCCGAGAACCTTGTCAAAGGTTTCTGCTTTTGCGGAAAGCATTATGATAGGCACGTCTGAGGTATGGCGGATTTCCCGGCACACCTGGTATCCGTCCATTCCGGGGAGCATCAGATCCAGGAGGATCAGATTCGGATGGAAGCTTTCCACTTCTTTTAGCGCCTGCTCTCCGTCATTTACAATCCGAGTTTCAAAGCATTCCTTTGTAAGATACAGGGCGATTAGTTCTGCAATATTGTTGTCATCGTCAACGATGAGAATTTTCTGTTTGGTAACCATTGAAAAAGATGCCTCCTTACTTTTTAAACTCCACGATGGTTACTCCGGCATCTCCCTCACCAAATTCTCCCAGTCGGAAGGAGTCCACATGTTTCTGGCGTTTCAGATAATTGTGGACACCTTTTCGGAGAGCGCCGGTTCCTTTTCCATGAACAATGCGCACACTTTTCATATGTGCGATGTAGGCGTCGTCAAGATATTTGTCAAGCTCTGCGATTGCTTCGTCCACAGTCTTTCCGAGAAGATTGATTTCAGTGGAAATGCTGGCAGATTTTGACATGCGGATTTTTCCTGCTCCTGTGCGCTGCATGGAGGCGGTTTTGATAACCGGTTCGTCAACTAGCTCAAGGTCAGAAATATGTACTTTGGAACGGATAATTCCTGTCTGCACGAAGAGATATCCCTTTGAGTCGGGACGGCTGCTTACAGTTCCTGTAAGATTCATACTGAGAACCTTTACGGAATCTCCAAGAGAAAGGTCTTTTGCAGATAGTTCTTTTTTTGGTTTTTTTACTTCTTTTTTCTGAGACATGCCTTTTTCCGCTTTTGACATACGTTCGCGGATCGCCTGGCGTTCCCGTTCCATTGCGGCTGTGTCTACGTGGTCTTTCTGGAATTTGTGGAAAGATTTCATTGTCTGGTCGGCATATTCCTTGGCTTCTCTTAAAATGGCGTGAGCCTCCTCGTTTGCCTGGCGGATAATGCGGTCTTTCCGTTCGTCCAGTTTTTCCTGCTTGGATTCCAGCAGGGATTTTAAGGTTTCGATTTCCTGTTTGTACCGGGCTGCTTCTTCCCGCTCTTTTTCCAGAGTAATACGGTTCTGCTCAAGAGAAGAAAGCATATCCTCAAAGGATTCATCCTGCTCGCTTATCTGCTCCTTGGCCTTCTCAATGATGTAGTCGGGAAGTCCGAGTTTTGAGGAGATAGCAAAGGCGTTACTTTTCCCCGGAACACCGATTAACAGGCGGTAGGTGGGGCGAAGTGTTTCAACATCAAATTCACAGCAGGCATTTTCCACGCCGGGAGTGGAAAGGGCGTAGACCTTCAGTTCACTGTAATGCGTGGTTGCCATTGTGCGAATGCCTCTCTCATGAAGGTGGGAGAGAATGGAAATGGCAAGGGCAGCGCCTTCTGTAGGGTCGGTTCCTGCCCCAAGTTCATCGAAGAGAACAAGAGAGCGATTGTCTGCTTTTTTGAGGAAGGACACTACGTTTGTCATATGAGAAGAAAAAGTACTCAATGACTGTTCAATGCTCTGTTCATCTCCAATATCTGCGTAAACTTCATGGAAAACAGAAAGCTCAGAACGGTCATATGCGGGGATATGAAGTCCGGATTGCCCCATCATGGTGAGCAGCCCCACTGTTTTTAAGGACACTGTTTTTCCGCCTGTATTTGGTCCTGTTACAACAAGAAGGTCGAAATCTTCTCCAAGGCGAACATCAATGGGAACAGCTTTTTTTTTGTCAATAAGGGGGTGGCGGGCTTTTCGGAGGTGAATGCGGCCTTCTTCGTTAAAAATAGGTTCGGTGGCATTCATATCCATAGCCAGTGCAGCTCTTGCGAAAATAAAATCAAGCTGTACGAGAATTTCCAGGTCTGTGAGGATTTCTTCTCTGGAAAGAGCAGTCTGCTCGCTTAAATTCGCAAGAATGACCTCGATTTCTTTCTGTTCCTGAAGCTCCAGTTCCCTGATATCATTATTTAATTTTACAACTGCCATAGGCTCGATAAAAAGGGTGGAGCCGGTGGAGGACTGGTCGTGGATCATGCCTGGAACCTGTCCCTTATATTCTGCTTTTACGGGAATACAGTAACGGCCGTTTCGCATGGTAATGACAGCGTCCTGAAGATAATTTCTTGCGCCTCCGTTTACAAGAGAGGAGAGCTGCGTGTGGATTTTGTCATTTACGGTTTTCATGCTGCGGCGAATCTGGCGGAGCGTACTGCTAGCGTCGTCACTTATTTCATCTTCAGAGAGGATACATCTTCGGATTTCCGTTGATAGGGGAGTGAGAGGCTCCAGGTTCTGAAACATTCCGTCAAGAGAATCCGGAAGGGCATCACTTCTGTCATTTCTGGAATAAGCTTTCACCCGGTTTGTATTTTCAAGAAGGCTGCATATAGAAAGCAGCTCCGGGATTCCAAGAGTGCTGCCGATTTCCAGACGCTTTAAAGAGCCGCGAACATCCTTTACACTTCCAAAGGAAATGCTTCCTTTTTGGAAGAGACGAGTAAGAGCATCTTTTGTCTGTGTCTGAAGTCTTCTGATTTCTTCTATATCTGTGAATGGAGAAAGCCTGCGGCAAAGCTCTTTTCCCATAGGGGAAGATGCTTTCTCTGTAAGCTGCTCGATAATTTTGTTGTACTCTAATGCTTTGTATGCTTTTTGATTCATAATATCTCCTGTTTCTTTGTAATGCTGTTATAGAATCGTGGGAAATTCCAATATTTCTATTGTACATGATTTCTGTGGCAATGAAAAGGAAAATATGTTATATTATATAGCAAAGCTTTACATTTGCCTTTTTTGAGGCAGACAGTAAATATACCAGTTTAGAAAGGCAGAAAATTATGCGTTTTATAAATGAATTACACGAAGGCGACAGAATCAGTGGGATTTATCTCTGCAAGCAGAAAAGTTCCGCTGTGACCAAAAACGGAAAGCCATATGAAAATGTGATCCTGCAGGATAAGACGGGAACAATTGACGCAAAGATATGGGATCCCAATTCTCTTGGAATTGATGAGTTTGACGCTCTTGACTATGTAGATATTATGGGAGATGTAACAAGTTTTGCGGGAGCAATGCAGGTAAGCATCAAAAGAGCGCGCAAGGCAGGAGAAGGGGAGTACAATCCGGCGGATTATCTTCCTGTCAGTGAAAACAGCACAGATGATATGTACGCGCAGCTTCTTACTATGATACATAGTGTGAAAAATCCCTATTTGTCCGCACTTCTTAAAAAACTTTTTGTAGAAGATGAAGAGTTTTTGCAGGTGTTTAAAGGACATTCCGCAGCAAAAACTGTCCATCACGGATTTATCGGAGGCCTTATGGAGCATACATTAAGTGTTTCAAGACTGTGTGACTACATGGCAGGGGCTTATCCATTATTAAAAAGAGATTTGCTGATCAGTGCAGCGCTTCTTCATGATATTGGAAAAACAAGAGAGCTTTCTCCATTTCCGATTAATGATTATACAGATGAAGGACAACTTCTCGGTCATATTGTAATCGGTTCTCAGATGATTCATGATATGGCAAGAGAAATCCCGGATTTTCCGGTTGACCTGGAAAATCAGTTGATTCACTGCATTCTTGCGCATCACGGAGAGCTGGAATACGGTTCCCCGAAAAAACCGGCGCTTGCGGAAGCTGTGGCTCTGAACCTTGCGGACAACACAGATGCCCGTATGGAAACACTTACAGAAATTTTTGCAGCAGACAAAGGGAAAAAGGAGTGGCTTGGTTATAACCGCCTTTTTGAATCAAATATAAGAAGAACAGGAGATTTATAATCCAGATGGAATACCGCAAAAACGATATTGTTACATTAGACATTGAAGATTGCGGAGTAGACGGTGAAGGTATCGGAAAAGCTGATGGCTTCACCGTTTTTGTCAAAGATGCAGTCATCGGAGACAGGGTAACCGCAAAAATTATGAAAGCCAAAAAAAATTACGGATATGGAAGGCTGATGGAAATTTTAAAACCGTCTCCATACAGAGTGGAGCCAAAGTGTGCATTTGCCCGTCAGTGCGGCGGCTGTCAGCTTCAGGCACTTTCTTATGAGCAGCAGCTTGCTTTTAAAGAAAAAAAGGTGCGCGGGCACCTGGAGCGAATCGGCGGCTTTACAGAGCTTCCTATGGAGCCGATCATTGGAATGGATGAACCGTATCATTACCGAAACAAAGCGCAGTTTCCTGTCGGGAAAAATAAAGAAGGACGTATTATTACAGGGTTTTATGCAGGACGGACCCACACCATCATAGAAAACCGAGATTGTGCCCTGGGAGTTTCGCAGAATAAGGAAGTTCTCGATCGGGTAATCGCACATATGGAAGCATACGGAATTGAACCATATAACGAAGAGACAGGGAAGGGACTTGTGCGTCATATTTTAATCCGGTACGGTTTTTTTACAGGCGAGGTGATGGTGTGTCTTGTTTTAAATGGAAATTCTATTCCAAAAGGAGAGGCTCTTATTGAACACCTTCTTGAAATACCGGGAATGACAAGCATTACCATCAATGTAAATAAAAAGCGCAGCAATGTGATTCTTGGAGAAAAAATACATCTTCTCTGGGGCAAACCCTACATTACAGATAAGATAGGAGATATTTCCTATCAGATTTCCCCGCTTTCTTTTTTCCAGGTGAATCCCCTTCAGACAGGAAAGCTTTACAGTAAGGCGCTGGAATATGCAGACCTTCACGGAGAGGAAACTGTGTGGGATCTTTATTGTGGAATCGGAACGATTTCCCTCTTCCTTGCGCAGAAGGCAAAATTTGTCCGCGGCGTGGAAATTGTGCCGGCAGCTATCGATAATGCAAGAGACAACGCCCGGTTAAACGGCATTGAAAACGTAGAGTTTTTTGTGGGAAAAGCAGAAGAAGTTCTTCCGGCAGAATACAAAAAGAATGGCATTTATGCGGATGTGATTGTAGTGGATCCGCCCAGAAAGGGGTGCGAGGAATCCCTGCTTGCTACAATGATAGAAATGCAGCCGAAGCGGATTGTGTATGTAAGCTGTGATTCCGCTACACTTGCAAGAGATTTGAAATATCTTTGCGAAAGAGGATATGAGCTTAGGAAGGTTTGTCCTGTGGATCAGTTCGGTGGGACTGTGCATGTGGAGACGGTAGTACTGCTTTCCCACAAAAAGCCAGACGGACATATCAACGTAAAAGTTGAGTTTGGCG
>URMH01000029.1 GCA_900549015.1 uncultured Blautia sp. | reverse complement strand
GACGCCGATAATACAGATCATAGCAGGAACGCCCCAGATAAAATTATTCACTGCACCGTTGATGTTTTTTATCAGCTCCAACATATTTTTTCTCCTTTACAACAATAACGTGTTATAATCATACCATGATTTATGGAAAAAGTATACAAAAAAGTGAAAAGGAGAACAGCGCATGAAAATAATTGCCCGTGTAAAAAGTGATTTCCCTGTAAAATTCGGGATTCCCAGACAGAGCGGAAGGGTGGAGGAGTTAAAAGCAATGGTAATTATGGAACCTGAGTACCGGAATCCCGATGTATTTCGGGGACTGGAAGAATTCAGCTATATCTGGCTTTTATGGGAATTTTCGGAGGCGGCGGATAAGGGGTGGTCTCCAACAGTACGCCCGCCCCGTCTTGGCGGAAACGTGCGAAAAGGCGTCTTTGCCACACGCTCCCCCTTTCGCCCCAATCCCATCGGGCTTTCCAGCGTAAAACTGGAAAAAATTGAAATGAATCAGGAACTCGGTCCGGTTCTTCATATTTCAGGGGCAGACCTTATGGACGGAACGCCTGTCTACGATATTAAGCCGTACGTTGAGACAGACTGTCATCCTGACGCAGAGGGCGGTTTTACAAAAGAGACAAAGGAACACAGTCTGACCGTGAACATTTCAGAAGAATTGCTTTTTAAAATCCCACAGGAAAAAAGAGAGGCGGTGCTTGCTGTTTTAAAAGAGGATCCAAGACCGGGATACCAGAATGACCCGGAGCGGATTTACGGAATGCCTTTCGGAGATCAGGACATCAGGTTTTCTGTAAAAGACGGAGTTTTGACAGTATGTGAGGTAAAAGAGTTCAAAAGACAGGATTAGCTGTATGTGCATGAAATGTTAAATATAAAAAAATGTTGACACAGGGGAAAAGGTATGGTAAATTGTTGAAACAAGGTTAGTGAAAGCTAACTTATAATTTAAAACCAGAGTTAGCGACGAGAAATTTTTGGACGCAGAAGCAAAAGGAGAGGTGAATATGAGCGTTGTGATTGTAGGTGGAAATGAAAGAATGGTATGTCAGTATGAGGATATTTGTAAAGGATACGGGTGGAAAGCGAAGGTTTTTGCAAAGGAAAAAGGTGCGATGAAAAAGAAGATCGGCGCGCCGGATCTTCTGATTCTTTTTACAGGTACGGTTTCCCATAAAATGGTAAACTGTGCAGTAGAACAGGCAAAGAGAAAAGCAATTCCTGTATGCCGCTGCCATACAAGCAGCGCGGCTGCGCTGGAAAATATTCTGAGGGAATACGGTGCCTGATTCATCGGAAATGGTATGGCTACATGGTGCATGCTGCCGGACTTTTTTCGGTGTTTTGTACGGAAAAATGGAAGGAACAGGAAAAGCCTTGTGTAATATCACGTTTTTTTATCATTGGAAAAGAAGTGCTTGAAAAATCTGTCCGGATTTCATAAAATAATAGAAATACTTTATAGTGATAAAGAGAAAAAGTGAGGCACAAGGAGAGATGACAATGAAAAAAGTGGTAAAGTTTGGAGGCAGTTCTCTTGCGAATGCAGAGCAGTTCCAGAAGGTTGGAGAAATTATAAAGAGTGATAAGAGCAGAAGATATGTAGTGCCATCTGCTCCGGGAAAGCGCTTTGACGGAGATACGAAGGTTACGGATATGCTTTATGGCTGTTATGAAACGGCTGCTTCCGGAGAGGATTTTACCAATCAGTTAAAGGCAATCAAGGAACGGTATTATGAGATTGTGAGGGGACTGAATCTGAATCTTTCCCTGGAGAAAGAATTTAAAACCATTCAGGAGGATTTTAAAAATCAGTCCGGTGTGGAATACGCAGCCTCAAGGGGAGAGTTTCTCAACGGAAAAATTATGGCTGCCTATCTTGGGTACACGTTTGTAGACGCGGCGGAGGTCATTCGATTCCGAAAAGACGGAAGCTTTGATATGGAGGCAACAGATAAGCTTCTCACAAAAAGACTGGAAAAATGCGAATGTGCTGTAATTCCGGGATTTTACGGGGCATGCGCAGACGGGACGGTAAGAACTTTCTCAAGAGGAGGTTCTGATGTGACCGGTTCTCTCGTTGCAAAGGCAATCCAGGCAGATTTATATGAAAACTGGACGGACGTTTCCGGTTTTCTTGTGACAGATCCGAGGATTGTGGAAAATCCTGCAGTAATTGAAACCATCACATACAGAGAGCTTCGGGAACTTTCCTATATGGGAGCAACCGTTCTTCATGAAGAAGCGATTTTCCCTGTAAGAAAAGAAGGGATTCCGATCAATATCCGAAACACAAACAGACCGGAAGATAAAGGAACGTTCATTGTGGAAAGCACCTGCAGAAAACCGAAGTATACCATTACGGGAATTGCAGGAAAGAAAGGGTTCTGTTCCATCAATATTGAAAAATCCATGATGAACAGTGAAATTGGCTTCGGAAGAAAAATCCTGCAGGTTTTTGAAGATCAGGGAATTAATTTTGAGCACGTTCCTTCCGGAATCGATACGATGACGGTGTACGTACATCAGGATGAGTTTGAGGAAAAAGAGCAGCAGGTGATCGCAGGAATCCACAGAGCGGTTCAGCCGGATTTTGTGGAGATGGAATCAGACCTTGCGCTGATCGCAGTAGTGGGAAGAGGAATGCGCTCTACAAGAGGAACAGCAGGACGTATTTTCTCCGCTCTGGCACACGCCAATGTCAATGTAAAAATGATCGACCAGGGCTCCAGTGAGCTGAATATTATCATTGGTGTGGAAAACCGTGATTTTGAGACAGCGGTAAAGGCGATTTACGATATATTTGTGATGACGCAGATTTAAGCGGGGTGAGACTGAAAAGTGAAAATAAGAAAACTTGTAAAAAGTGATTATCCAGTGATTGATTTCTGTATGCAGGAACTTCACACCTTGCATGTGAATGGACGTCCGGATATATATGCTCCGTCAGATCATATATATTCTGTAAAATAATTTTCAGATATTGTAGAAGAAAAAATTATATTGCGATTGCTGCAGCAAACGAACAAGATGAAGTTATGGGATTTTGTATTGCGGAAATTAGAAGAAAAAGTGGCATGATTGAGAATGTAAAGACTGCATATGTAGATGAGATTTTTGTGAGGGAAGAATATCGCAGAAGAGGAATCGCAAAGGGGCTTTTTGAAAAAATGCAGTTTTTAGCAAAACAGAAAGGTGCAGTTCGTGTAGATTTGATGGTCTGGGAATTTAATAAAGAAGCGATTCAGTTATACGAAGCACTGGGAATGACACCCCAGAGATACATTTTGGAAAAGAATATTTAAGGTGATCAGGAAGTTGTGATAAGTGCAGCTTCCTGTTTTGTATTGCAGATTATAAAAGAATAAAGAAGAGAGGCTGTGGATTTCTCCCGACAGGTTGTGATACAATATGAGATATATCAGAAGAATCGGGAGAAAGATCATGGAAAAGCTGACAGTTCGCATTTCTGTACGAAATCTCGTAGAGTTTATTCTGCGGGAGGGAGATATTGACAGCCGCCGGGGCGCAACAGACAAAGAAGCTATGCAGAAGGGAAGCCGTCTCCACAGAAAAATACAGGGAAGGCAGGACGCCACATACAGGGCGGAGGTTTCGCTGAAATGGAAAAGTGAATATGAAGACGTTATCATTCTTGTAGAAGGACGGGCAGACGGCATTTTTATGGAAGAGGGAGAAACCTTTATTGACGAGATCAAGGGAGTTCTCACAAACCTGGAAAATATAAAAGAGCCGGTGTCTGTCCATCTGGCACAGGCAAAGTGTTATGCAAGAATTTACGGAGAGATGGAGAACTGTGCGCGTATTGGAATCCAGATGACTTACGGAAATCTTGACACAGAGGAGATGAAGTATTTTCGTCAGGAGTATTCCCTGGAAGAATTGAAGGAGTGGTACGGCGGGCTTCTTGATGAATACCATAAATGGATTTCCTATCAGTTAAAGTGGAGGGAAGAGAGAAACCTTTCCATGAAAAATCTGGATTTTCCTTTTCCCTACAGAGAAGGGCAGAGGCGTATGGTAAGCAGTGTCTATCATGCGATTTCCGAAAAAAAACAGATTTTTATCCAGGCTCCTACAGGTGTGGGAAAAACCATGTCTACCATTTTTCCTGCTGTGCGGGCAGTGGGGGAAGGAAAAGGGGAGACGGTCTTTTATTTAACTGCGAAAACCATAACAAGGACAGTGGCAGAGGAAGCCTTTGAGATTTTAAGGAACAGGGGGCTTAAATTTAAGTCTGTGACGATTACTGCAAAAGATAAAATCTGCCCGTTTAAAGAGGCGGAATGCAATCCGGAAAGCTGTCCGTATGCGAAGGGGCATTACGACAGAATCAATGATGCGGTGTATGAGCTTTGGCAGGAAGAGCACGCATACAGCAGGGAAAAAATGCTGGAACATGCGGAGAAATGGAAGGTCTGTCCTTTTGAAATGTGCCTTGACCTGGCTCTCTGGACAGACGGTGTGATCTGTGATTATAATTATGTTTTTGACCCCAATGTAAAGCTGAAGCGTTTTTTCGGAGAGGGCGTATCCGGAAACTATATTTTTCTCATAGACGAGGCGCATAATCTTGTGGAGCGCGGAAGGGAAATGTACAGCGCGTCTGTCTGCAAGGAAGAAGTATTGGAAATCAGAAAAAAGGCAGGGGAAAAATATCCCCGTTTCACAAAGGCTTTAAGCCGCGTAAACCGTCAGCTTCTTGAAATCCGAAAAGACTGTGAGAAATACGAGGTTCTGGAAGGACCGGGAGCGCTGCCGTTAAGTCTTCTCCAGGTGATGGGGGAGATGGATAAAATTCTGGAAGAGGGAGAAGATCCTCAGTTTATTGATGAGATTCGTGACTTCTATTTTTCTGTGCGGGATTTTCTTAATATATCGGAGCTTGTGGACGAAAATTATCAGGTGTATGCGGAAAACGGAGAAGACGGAAATTTCAGGGTAAAGCTTTTTTGTGTCAATCCGGGGGCGAATCTTGGGGAATGTCTTTCGAAGGGGAGCAGCGCCGTGTTTTTTTCCGCCACTTTTCTTCCGCTGGGATATTACAGGGAAATGTTAAGCGTTAGAAAAGATGATTATGGGATTTATGTTCCCTCTCCTTTTTCTGCGGAAAACAGGAAGATTCTCATAGGAGACGACGTGAGCAGCCGCTACACAAGAAGAGGATACGAAGAATACAGAAAAGTAGCAGAGTATATTGCAAGGGCTGTGTGGCAGAAAAAGGGAAATTATATGGTTTTCTTTCCATCTTACCGCTTTATGGAAGAGGTGTACCGGATTTATGAGGAGGAGTTTTCTGTGGGGTGGATTCGGACTATCTGTCAGGAAACAGAAATGAGCGAGAAGAGGAGGGAGGAATTTCTCGGTGAGTTTTCAGAGGACGGAGACGCAGTCGTCGGTTTTTGTGTGATGGGCGGTGTGTTTTCCGAAGGGATTGATCTTATCGGAAGCCGTCTTATCGGTGCTTTAATTGTGGGAACAGGACTTCCCCAGATCAGTAATGAAAGAGAAATCCTTAAAAATTATTACGATAAGAAGGGAGAGAGCGGTTTTGATTATGCTTACCGCTATCCCGGAATGAACAAAGTACTTCAGGCGGCAGGACGAGTGATCCGAACTCAGGAGGACAGAGGAATCCTCCTGCTTCTCGACGAAAGATTCTGGGGAAACGATTACAGAGGGCTTTTCCCGGCAGAGTGGGCGGACAGGAAACGGTGCAGGCTGGAAAATGTAGAAGAAACTTTACAACAATTTTGGATTAACACAAAAAAGTTTTAACTTGACACAGTGATAAAATGGGATATAATGTAGAAAACACAAAAAAAAGACATGATTGTGCAAAAAAAGGAGAAAAAGTATGTGTGGAATTGTTGGATACATTGGAGAACAGCAGGCAGCGCCCATTTTATTAGACGGATTGTCAAAGCTCGAATACAGAGGATATGACTCTGCCGGAATCGCAGTTTTTGACGGGAAAGAAATTCATATGGAAAAGGCGATGGGACGTCTGAAGGTACTGGAAGAAGCGACAAAAGGAGGAACGACTCTTTTTGGAACTTCGGGAATCGGCCATACGAGATGGGCAACGCATGGAAGTCCTTCCAATGAAAATGCGCACCCTCATTTTAATAAAGAGCATACGATTGTGGTGGTACATAATGGGATTATTGAAAATTATGCAAAATTAAAAAGAAAGCTGCAGGGAAAGGGATATGAGTTTCAGTCGGAGACAGATACAGAGGTGCTGGTTCATCTTCTTACAGAATATTATAATGGAAATCCAATAGAAACGATTGAAAAAGTAATGCGCCGTGTAGAAGGCTCCTATGCTCTTGGCATTATGTTTCAGGATCACCCGCATCATATTTATGCAGCGAGAAAGGACAGTCCTTTAATCGTGGGAAAAAGCAGCGGGGGCAATTTGATCGCATCAGACGTTCCGGCGGTTCTTCGCTACACGAGAGATGTATATTACATGGAAAACGAGGAAATTGCCTGCCTTTCCGGAGAGAATATCAGATTTTACAATATAGACGGAGAAAATCTGAAAAAGGAATCTGTTTTTATTGACTGGGACGTAGACGCGGCAGAAAAAGGCGGTTATGAACATTTCATGCTGAAGGAGATCTACGAACAGCCAAAAGCGATCAGAGATACGATCAGTCCGCGTATTCAGAATCATGACGTAGTCATCGAAGAGCTTGGAATGACAGACGAAGAAATCAGAAAGATTCGGAAAATTATGATCGTAGCCTGCGGTTCTGCTTATCATGCAGGTGTAACTGGAAAATATGTGCTGGAGGGACTTGCAAGAATACCGGTAGAAGTGGATCTGGCAAGTGAATTTCGATACAGAAATCCTATTTTTGAAGAAGGGACACTGGCAGTCATCATCAGTCAGTCAGGAGAAACGGCAGATTCTCTTGCTGCCCTGAGGGAGATGAAACAGAATCATGTAAAGGTGCTGGGGATTGTAAACGTAGTAGGCAGTTCCATTGCAAGGGAGGCGGACAGCGTGCTCTATACGTGGGCTGGTCCGGAAATATCTGTCGCAACAACAAAGGCATACAGCGCGCAGCTTGCAGCTCTTTATCTTCTTTCGATGAAGTTTGCCAGGGCTCGCGGACTGATGACAGAAAAAGATCTTGTCAGTTTGGAAAAAGATCTGGAACAACTTCCGGAGCAGGTTGAGAAGATTCTGGAAATGAAAGAGAAAATTCAGCGCTTTGCAAACCGCTATCTTGCTGCGGAGCATATGTTTTTTATCGGCAGAGGAATTGATTATGCCATCTCATTGGAAGGTTCATTAAAATTAAAAGAGATTTCCTATATTCATTCAGAAGCCTATGCGGCAGGTGAACTGAAGCATGGAACGATTTCTCTTATAGAGGAGGATACGCTGGCAGTGGCGGTGGCTACGCAGGAAGCACTGTATCCCAAAATGGTCAGCAACATTGTGGAGGTTAAGACAAGAGGGGCGTTTGTGATGGCGGTGACGGACGAAGAACATAAAGAAATGGAAAAAACAGCAGATTATGTTTTTTATATTCCAAAGACGAATCCGTTTTTTGCCAATTCTCTTGCAATTATTCCGCTGCAGCTTCTGGCTTATTATGTATCTCTCGGAAGAGGGCTTGATGTTGACAAACCAAGAAATCTGGCAAAATCTGTTACAGTGGAATAAAAAGAAAAAGAATTGCACTTCTGAAGAAAACAAGGTATACTTTCGGTAATATTTCTTTCCGACAGAAATAAGAAAGGGAGAGTTTTATGAAAAAACAAAAATTTACTTTGCCGAAGTTTTTTTGGAAGGGAGCGCTTTTTGCTGCCTGTGCAGCAGCCTTTTTTTCAGGAGCAGGAGAAGTTAAGGCGGGAAGCCTTTTGAGTGTGACAGAAGAATCTCAGATTCTTGCAATAGAAGACGGAAGCGGGAAGTATCTTTTAAAAAGCGACGGGTTTTACTGCCTGAATGAGGACGGGACTCTGGAAAATACCCCGGCAGTGCATTATTTTGACCACTTTGTGATAGACGGAACCGTATTTGACGGTTATTATTATCATGATGAAAGCGGAAAATTCCGTGCAGGAAACCCTTATATGACATATTTGAATATTCCGGCGGGTTCTGCCGGAGAGACAATGGAAGAAATGGCAGTTTCCTTTGAGGGATATTTTATGGTAAATAATCTGGGGAAGCTTACGGCTGCTCCTCAGATCCGCTATATGAACGAACTGAAGCTGAATAATCAGTCTTTTAACGGCTATTATTATTTTGATGAATACGGAGAACTGGTAACAGAGACAGGAATCCATGAGCTTGATATGACTTCCAACGGGCAGCATTTTGAGGGAATGTATTATTTTGGCGGAGAGAACGGACTTCTTGTTCAGGAAGAACAGACAACGCCGGAGGGATTTTCCGTAGATGAGACAGGACGCTTAAAAGATGGAGATAAGCTTGGTATGGAAACTCTGAAACCAAAGCTCACAGAGATGCTGGAAAGCTATCAGGGAGAGTGGAGCGCTTATGTAAAAAATCTGGACAGCGGCGAGGAAATTCTTATAAACAATCAGCCCATGTATTCTGCAAGTCTTATAAAAGCATTTGTTCTGGCGGATTCCTATAACGAGATGGACAGCATAAAGGTAAATGAGGGACAGAAGCTGAAAAAAGAAGCGGACAGTCCCGAAGTGAAGGTAAAAGTGGACGACCTTATCCAGAATATGATCACAGTGAGTGACAATGAGTCTTTCAATGAGCTTGTGCGTCTTCAGTCTGAGAAAAATGATTTTAAGGAAGGCGCGGAAAAAATTAATGAATATTTAAAAGAGGAAGAGTACGAAGATACTTCCGTGCAGCATACTCTGGCGCCGTCTGCTTCCCCGTCCACAGGACTTGGGGGAAGAAACACCACTTCCGTAAAAGACTGTGGAATGCTTCTGGAGCGGATTTATGAAGGGGAATGCGTAAGTGAGGAAGCATCAGAGGAGATGCTCAATATCCTTCTTCAGCAGGAGGTGGACTGGAAAATCCCTTCGGCTCTTTCAGATGATGTGAAGGTGGCAAATAAAACAGGAGAAACAGACACAAGCCAGCATGACATTGCCATTGTATACGGAGAGAAGACAACGTATATTTTCTGTGTGATGTCACAGGACTGCCCGGAGGGTACGGCAATCCATAATATCCGGGATTTGTCAGGAATGGTGTATTATCATTTGAATCTCTGAAAATACAAAAAAAATCATTGACCCTAATAATTTTTTGATATACAATGAAATCAACAAAATAATGACATAAAATAAGAAGGGAGATTTTTTTATGAAAGTCATTCACACAGATAAGGCTCCGGCAGCCATCGGGCCATATTCCCAGGCGATCGTATTCCAGAACGTGCTGTTTACCTCAGGTCAGATCCCGGTAAATCCCGCAACAGGAGAAATTGCAGGAACGACTATCGAGGAGCAGGCAGAGCAGGTAATGAAAAACCTGGACGCTGTTTTAAAAGAAGCAGGAACAGGCTTTGAAAACGCAGTGAAGACAACCTGTTTTCTTGCAGATATGGGAGATTTTGCAGCATTTAATGAAGTGTACGCAAAATATTTCGTAAATAAGCCGGCACGTTCCTGTGTTGCTGTAAAGACACTTCCGAAGAATGTTCTCTGCGAAGTGGAAGTTATTGCGGCGATCGAAGAATAAAAAATAAAAGGTATAGATGTAAAACCCTCCGGTCTGTCAGGTATGATACCTGCTTCGGAGGGTTTTTCCTGCATTGCTTTTTACACAAAAATCGTGTATAATACCGAGTTATAAAAGTTTATGAAAATCAGGAGGAGAGAAACACATGCGAGTCGATGCGGACGATTTTGCCCGACCTTGTAGCTGCGGAAGGGAACACCACATAGATGTAAAGGAAATTTTAATTGAATCAGGAGCCGTAAAGAAACTGGAAGAGGAGATGTCAGAAGGATTTCTGAAAAATTACATTTCCCCTCTTTTAATCTGTGATACAAATACATGCTGCTTTGCAGAAGAAGAGATGGAAGATATAAGCGACAGATGCCAGGTTCTTGTTCTGGAAGCAGAGGGGCTTCATGCAGATGAACATGCAGTAGAGATTGTGGAAAACAATATGGATGAGGATATTGATCTGATTCTGGCAGTTGGCTCCGGAACCATTCACGACATCAGCCGTTTTGTTGCCCACAGATATAAAATTCCTTTTGTATCAGTACCAACTGCGGCAAGTGTGGACGGATTCGTATCCACAGTGGCAGCAATGACCTGGGAAGGGGTAAAAAAGACAATTCCCTGCGCTGCCCCGCTGTGTGTCTATGCAGATACCGATATTTTTGCGAAAGCTCCCGGGCGTCTGACTGCGTCGGGCGTATCGGATCTGATGGGAAAATATATCTGCCTTGCAGACTGGAAGATTGCAAATCTTCTTACAGGAGAATATTACTGTGAGTATCTGGCAGAGATGGAAGAGAAAGCGTTAAAAGCGGTAAAGGGAAGCCTTCGCGCCATTGCGTCAGGCGAGGAGGAAGCCTGTGAAAAGCTGATGTACGGGCTGATCCTTTCCGGACTTGCCATGCAGATGGCAGGAAATTCAAGACCGGCGTCAGGGGCAGAGCACCATATGTCTCATTTCTGGGAAATGGAAGTGATAAACGGATCTCTGGACGCTCTTCACGGAGAGAAGGTTTCCGTGGGAACCCTGCTCGTACTGGAAGAATATAAAAAAACCGCACAGGCAATTTCAGAAAAACGCTGCAAAGTAAAGGAATATGAAGACAGAGATGAAGAGCTTCTTCTGGAAACCTTCGGAAAAAAAGGAATTCTTGAAAAAATCAGAAAAGAAAACGAGCCGGAGCTTCTTCTGGAAGTCCAGCCAGAACATTTAAAAGAGTGTCTGCCTGAAATCGCAGAGATTATAGAAAAACTTCCGGAACCGGAAGAGATGAGAACGCTCCTTGAGAAAGCGGGCTGTCGGAGAAAACTTACGGATATCGGGCTTTCAAAAGAGGATAAGGAGTTAAGTCTTCGCCTTTCTCCATATGTGAGAAGAAGACTGACTTTTATGCGCGTAAGCAAAATGCTGGAAATATAGCCATTGACTTTGGGAGGAAAAATATGCGGGTTGGAATGGGTTACGATGTACACAGACTGACAGAAGGAAGAAAGCTGATTTTAGGAGGCGTGGAGATCCCGTGGGAAAAAGGACTTCTCGGGCATTCCGATGCAGACGTTCTTGTTCATGCGGTAATGGACGCTCTTTTAGGAGCGGCAGCGCTTGGAGATATAGGAAAACATTTTCCGGATACAGACCCGGCTTATAAGGGGATTTCAAGTATCCTTCTTCTTCGCCATGTGGCGGAGCTTTTAAAGAAAAACGGATATGCAATAGGGAACGTAGACGCAACCATCATTGCACAGAAACCCAAGATGGCGCCCCATATTTTGAAAATGCGTGAAAACATGGCGGAGGCAATGGGAATTTCCGTTGACTGCCTCAATGTGAAAGCAACCACAGAGGAAGGGCTTGGATTTACAGGAAGAGAAGAGGGCATCGCAGCCCAGGCAATCTGCCTTTTGATATAAAAGAGAAGAGAGTGGAGGAAAAAAGACATGAAACTTTTTAATACTCTTACAAAAAGAAAAGAAGAGTTTGTGCCTTTGGAAGAAGGCAAGGTAAAAATGTATGTATGCGGTCCGACGGTATACAATCTGATTCACATCGGAAACGCGCGTCCCATGATCGTATTTGATACGGTGCGCCGCTATATGGAATATAAGGGATATGAAGTGAATTTTGTATCCAACTTTACAGATGTGGACGACAAGATCATCAAAAAAGCCATTGAGGAAGGCGTAAGTGCAGAAGAGATTTCCAGCCGTTATATTGCGGAGTGCAAGAAGGACATGGAGGGAATGAACGTCAAACCTGCAACTACCCACCCGCTTGCAACACAGGAAATTGACGGGATGATTGAGATGATCCAGACTCTTGTGGATAAAGGGTATGCCTATGCTGCAAAAGACGGCACAGTATATTTCCGCGTGAAAAAATTTAAAGAATACGGAAAGCTTTCCCACAAAAATCTGGACGACCTGCAGTCAGGCTTCCGTTCTCTTCAGGTATCAGGAGAGGAACAGAAGGAAGATCCCCTTGATTTTGTACTGTGGAAACCGAAAAAAGAAGGAGAGCCGTTCTGGACATCACCCTGGTGTGACGGACGTCCCGGCTGGCATATTGAGTGTTCCGTTATGTCTAAAAAATATCTGGGAGAGGAAATCGACATTCACGCAGGAGGCGAGGATCTTGTATTCCCGCACCATGAAAACGAGATTGCACAGAGCGAGTGCTGCAACGGAAAGCCATTTGCAAGATACTGGCTTCATAATGCTTTCTTAAATATTGATAACCGAAAAATGTCAAAATCTCTTGGAAATTTCCGCACCGTCCGGGAAATCAGCGAGCAGTATGATTTGCAGGTGCTTCGCTTCTTTATGCTGAACGCACATTACAGAAGTCCGTTAAATTTCAGCGCGGATTTAATGGAAGCTTCCAAAAACGCGCTGGAGCGTATTACAGAAGGCGCCGGACGCTTAAAAGACAGAAAAGAAAACGCAGCCGTTTCGGAGCTTCTGGAAGAAGAGAAAGCCCTTCTTACTGAGGCAGAAGGCTTTACAGCAAAATTTGAGGCTTCAATGGAAGACGACTTTAACACAGCAGACGCACTGGCAGCAATTTTTGAGCTTGTAAAATTTGCAAATACAAATGTGACAGAGAAAAGCAGCGCCGCTTTTGCAGACGCGCTTCTCTCACAGCTTGTGAAGCTTGCAGACGTGCTGGGACTGAAGGTGATCAAAAAAGAAGAAATCCTGGATAAAGAGATCGAGGCTCTTATTGAGGAACGTCAGGAAGCAAGAAAAGCAAAGAATTTTGCAAGAGCAGACGAGATCAGAGACGAGCTTCTGGAAAAAGGAATTATTCTTAAAGATACCAGGGAAGGCGTAAAATGGAAACGGGCTTAAAAAATCTGAAAGAAGTATTTGGCTTAAAGGATACGGATTTACGGACCTATTCTCCTCTGACTCTGGCGTATATCGGGGACGGAGTGTACGAGCTGATCGTGCGCACCGTTCTTGTAAAAAGAGGAAACTGTCCTGTAAACCGCCTTCACAAGCAGGCAAGCAGCCTTGTAAAGGCTGCGTCCCAGTCTGCCATGATGGAGGTGCTGGAACCTATGCTGACCGAAGAGGAAGCGGGAGTATACAGACGAGGCAGAAATGCCCACTCTCCCACAATGGCAAAACACGCCACCATGTCGGATTACAGGAGAGCCACCGGGTTTGAGGCGCTTATAGGGTATCTGTATCTGAAAGAAGATTTTACACGGATGACAGAGCTTGTCCATGCAGGACTGACTGCGCAGGAACAGGCAATTAAGGAGAAAACAAAAAAATGAGTGAGCAGATAGAAGGACGCAATGCGGTCATGGAAGCCTTCCGGGCAGGAAGATGCGTAGATAAGCTTTTTATTCTGGACGGCTGTCAGGACGGACCGGTTCGAAGCATTGCAAGAGAAGCGAGAAAACACGATACAATTATAAATTTTGTTCCGAAAGAACGTCTGGATCAGTTAAGCGAGACAGGCGCGCATCAGGGAGTCATTGCCCAGGTGGCAGCTTATGAGTACGCCGAGGTGGAGGATATTTTAAAAAAAGCAGAAGAAAAGGGCGAGCCGCCTTTTATCTTCCTTCTTGACGGAATTGAAGATCCCCATAATCTGGGCGCGATCATCCGTACAGCAAACCTGGCAGGGGCGCACGGTGTGATCATACCGAAACGCCGTGCAGTGGGACTTACATCCACAGTGGCGAAAACATCTGCAGGAGCGTTAAATTATACGCCTGTGGCAAAGGTGACAAATCTTGGAAAAACGATTGATGAATTAAAAGAAAAGGGTATCTGGTTTGCATGTGCAGACATGGGCGGAGAAACCATGTATCGCCTGAATCTTACAGGACCAATCGGTCTTGTGATCGGAAATGAGGGAGAGGGCGTCAGCCGCCTGATCCGGGAAAAATGCGATTATATTGCTTCAATCCCCATGAAAGGAGAGATTGATTCTCTCAATGCATCTGTGGCAGCAGGTGTGCTTGCATATGAGATTGTGAGACAGCGCCTGTCAGCAAAATAAGACAGAACAGAAAGACAGCGGAGGCAGAATGAGCCGGTACGACAATATAAAAGACGAGGAGCTGATTGCCCGATTCCGAAAAGGGGAGGAGGGCATATCAGACTATCTTATGGAAAAATATAAGGAACTGGTACGGAAAAAGGCAAGAGCCATGTTTCTCATAGGCGGAGACACAGACGATCTGATCCAGGAGGGAATGATCGGGCTTTTTAAGGCTGTGCGGGATTATCAGCCGGATAAAGAAGCATCGTTCCAGACGTTTGCAAGACTCTGCATTGACAGACAGATGTATAATGCCATTCAAAATTCCAACAGACAGAAGCACCAGCCTTTAAATTCTTATGTTTCTTTAAGCCATGAAGACGAAGAGGGAAATTTCGAAGATTTCCATATGGAAAATCCGGAATCGATCCTGATCGATCAGGAAAATGCGGAAAATTTAAGAGAAGAGATCAAGAGATGTTTAAGCCCTATGGAAAACAGAGTACTTGACTGTTATCTGGATGGAAACAGTTATCAGCAGATAGGAGAGCTTCTTGGAAAGTCACACAAATCCGTTGACAACGCCATGCGCCGTATCCGCACAAAGATTAAAAAATTTTCCTGCTAAGTGTTGACAACAGAATAAAATTCTGATAACATAAACAACTGTGAGCGGCATCATGCTGCCGTGAACAGAGATGCTGATGTGGCTCAGAGGTAGAGCACTTCCTTGGTAAGGAAGGGGTCACGGGTTCAATTCCCGTCATCAGCTCTTTTTTTGTACCATAAATTTTAGGAGGGACAGAGATGGAGAACGAAACTGTTTCAAAAAATTTTATTGAAAACATCATTGATAAAGACCTGGCAGAGGGTGTTTACGATACCGTACACACACGTTTCCCGCCGGAACCAAACGGTTATCTGCATATTGGACATGCAAAGTCTATTCTTCTGAACTACGGTCTTGCAAAGGAGTATAACGGAAAATTTAATATGCGTTTTGACGACACAAACCCTACAAAGGAAAAAACAGAGTTTGTAGAGTCTATCAAAGAGGATATTAAATGGCTGGGAGCAGACTGGGAGGACAGACTGTTTTTCGCATCTGATTATTTTGAACAGATGTATGAGGCTGCTGTAAAACTCATAAAAAAAGGAAAGGCTTTTGTGTGTGATTTAAACGCAGAGGAAATCCGCCAGTACAGAGGAACCCTCACTGAGCCTGGAAAAGAGAGCCCTTACAGAAACAGAAGCGTAGAGGAAAACCTGAAGCTTTTTGAAGAGATGAAAGAAGGAAAATACGGAGACGGAGAAAAGGTTCTCCGTGCCAAAATTGATATGGCATCTCCGAACATGAATATGCGTGACCCGGTTATCTACCGTGTGGCACGTATGACACACCACAACACAGGAGATAAGTGGTGTATTTATCCGATGTACGATTTTGCTCATCCGATCGAGGACGCGATCGAGGGGATTACTCACTCTATCTGTACTCTGGAATTTGAAGATCACAGACCGCTCTACGACTGGGTAGTAAGAGAACTGGAATATCCTCATCCTCCGAAGCAGATCGAGTTTGCAAAACTGTACCTTACAAACGTAGTAACAGGAAAACGATACATTAAAAAACTGGTAGAAGACGGAATTGTAGACGGCTGGGACGATCCGAGACTTGTATCTATCGCAGCTCTCCGCCGCCGCGGCTTTACCCCGGAATCCATTAAAATGTTTGTGGATCTTTGCGGTGTATCAAAAGCGAACAGCTCCGTAGATTATGCAATGCTGGAATATTGTATCCGTGAGGATCTGAAATTAAAACGTCCGCGTCTTATGGCAGTTCTCGATCCGATTAAGCTGGTGATCGATAATTATCCGGAGGGACAGGTGGAATATCTGGAAGCTCCCAACAACATGGAAAACGAATCTCTTGGAAGCCGTAAGCTTCCGTTTGGAAAAGAGCTTTACATCGAGAGAGAAGACTTTATGATCGATCCTCCGAAAAAATATAAGAGACTGTTTGTGGGAACAGAAGTGCGCTTAATGAATGCTTATTTTGTGACATGTACAGGCTATGAGACGAATGAAGACGGCACAGTGAGCGTTGTTCACTGTACTTACGACCCGGAGACAAAGGGCGGAAATGCACCGGACGGAAGAAAAGTAAAAGGAACCATTCACTGGGTGGAGGCTTCCAATGCAGGAAAAGCAGAAGTACGTCTTTATGAAAATATTGTAGACGAAGAAAAAGGCGTGTATAATAAAGAGGACGGTTCTCTGAATGTGAATCCAAACTCGCTTACAAAAGTAACGGCATATGTGGAGCCGTCTCTTATGGAGGCAAAAGGCTATGACAGCTATCAGTTTGTCCGCAACGGATTTTTCTGCGCTGACATTCATGATTCAAAAGAGGGAGCGCCGGTATTTAACCGTATCGTATCTCTGAAAAGTTCATTTAAGCTTCCGAAAGCCTGAGGAAATGTGAGCGTTCGGAGTCCTGGTGATTCTGAGCGCTTCATATAAAACCAGGGTGCCAAAACACCCAAAACAAAAGAATATTATGTGGAGGGCACAAAAATGAAAAGATTAAACGTGGCAAAGAAAGATGCCTGCATGGCATGCAAAGCTTGTGAAGTTGCCTGTTCAGAGGCTTTTTACAAGGAGTACAAAGAAGAATATTCCTGCATACATATTGATGTGAAAAAAGACGGTGTGACACCGAAGCCTGTAAACTGCGTACAGTGCGGCAAGTGTGCGGCAGCCTGTCCGGAAGGCGCGATCACTCAGAATGCAAAAGGCGTATACATGATCAACAAGAAAAAATGTATCGGCTGCGGCAAATGTGTGGAAGCATGTCCGTTTGGCGTAATGGTAAAAGCAGAAGATAAAGAATATGCAAGCAAATGTATTGCCTGCGGAATCTGTGTAAAAGCATGTCCGGCAGACGTACTGGAAATTAAAGAAGCATAAAGAGAATAGAACCCCCGGAATTTTCCGGGGGTTTATTTTACTATACTATAGAAAATTATTCAATTACCTGAATCCATCCTTCCGGTGCTTCAATCCGTCCCATCTGGATGCCGGTAAGTGTCTCATATAATTTCTTTGTAACAGGTCCCATCTCTGTCATGCCGCTTGGGAAGCAGATTTCTTTTCCGTGGTCTACGATTTTTCCAACCGGGGAAATGACAGCGGCAGTTCCGCAAAGACCGCATTCTGCAAAATCCTGTACTTCGTCAAGATAAATTTCTCGCTCCTCTGCCTCCAGACCAAGATAATCTTTTGCAACCTGGATCAGAGAGCGGCGGGTAATAGATGGAAGGATACTGTCAGATTTTGGCGTGACAACTTTTCCGTCTTTTGTGACAAAAAGGAAGTTGGCGCCGCCTGTCTCTTCTACTTTTGTGCGTGTCTGCGGGTCAAGATACATATTCTCATCAAATCCCTGATTGTGGGCGTCTACAATGGCATGCATACTCATGGCGTAGTTAAGCCCTGCTTTAATATGGCCGGTTCCGCGGGGAGCGGCGCGGTCAAAATCACTGACGCGGATGGTGAGAGGCTTTACGCCGCCTTTAAAATAAGGACCAACCGGAGTGGTAAATACACGGAACTGGTACTCATCAGCAGGCTTTACGCCGATAACCGGATTTGTGCCGAACTGATACGGGCGCACATAGAGGGTAGCGCCGGAACCGTAAGGGGGAACGTAGGCTTTATTTGCCTTTACAGTCTGAACAACTGCGTCAATAAAGCGTTCCTTTGGAAAAACAGGCATCTCCAGTCTTTTTGCAGAAGCCTCCATACGCTCTGCATTTAAGTCCGGACGGAAGGTGACAATGCGTCCGTCTTCTGTTGTATAAGCTTTCATTCCTTCAAATACAGTCTGTGCGTATTGAAGAACGCCGGCACATTCATTAATGGTTACCATAGGGTCTTCTGTGAGAACTCCTTCGTCCCATGCGCCGTTTTTAAAATTGGAAACAAAACGGTAATCGGTATTTACATATCCGAAGCCCAGGTTTGCCCAGTCAATATTCTTTTTTTCCATAATAATTTCCTCCGTTTTATCTGATGCTTTACTTATTTACTATTGTAAAGCTTTTACTTGTTAAGTTCAATGGAAAAATTGTATTTTTTTAGAAAACAGCAAAAAAATTTTGAGAATTTCCGGGGTGCTTGTTTTTAAAACGGGATTTCGTTATAATAAGGCTATTAAAATAAGGTGGAGTTGACGAAAATGAATCATAAAGAAAGAAAACCGGGAGATCAGTTAAAGGCAATGCTTATGACGGTTACGGGAGGAATCCTTGGAAGCGGAATGGGACTTGGAGTTCTTGTTCTGGTGCTCTGGGGAGCGTTGGGACACAGAAACGGTATGTGGCTTGGCGGAATGATCCTTATGCTGGCGGGTACTGCTGCGGGAATTGTTCTGTTTATTCTGGGCATGAAAAGGCAGAAAAAGTTGAAGGAGGAGCACGAAAATGTACAGAGATAATACAAAGGTAATTCAGATTGGAGACAGAAAAATCGGAGGGGGAAATCCCATTCTGATCCAGTCTATGACAAATACAAAAACAGAGGACGTAAAGGCGACAGTGGACCAGATTCTGGCGCTGGAAGCAGCAGGGTGCGAGATTATCCGCTGTGCAGTTCCCACAATGGAAGCGGCAAAGGCGCTTGGGGAAATTAAAAAACAGATACATATTCCTCTTGTTGCAGATATTCATTTTGATTACAGACTTGCCATTGCTTCTATGGAAAACGGCGCAGATAAAATCCGCATCAACCCGGGAAATATCGGAAGCACAGAGCGGATTAAAGCCGTAGTCGATGTGGCGAAGGAGAGAAATATTCCCATTCGTGTCGGTGTAAACAGCGGCTCTCTTGAAAAAGAGCTTGTGGAAAAATATCACGGCGTAACGGCGGAAGGGCTTGTGGAGAGCGCGCTTGATAAAGTAAAAATCATTGAGGAGCTGGGATATGACAATCTTGTGATCAGTATTAAATCCTCAGATGTTTTGATGTGCGCAAAAGCACATGAGCTGATTGCGGAAAAGACGAATTATCCGCTTCATGTGGGAATTACAGAGGCAGGCACTCTTTATTCCGGAAATATAAAATCGGCAGTGGGGCTTGGCATGATCCTTTCTCAGGGAATCGGAGATACGATCCGTGTTTCTCTTACAGGAGCGCCGCTTGAGGAAATCAAATCTGCAAAACGGATTTTAAAAACACTGGGACTTCGAAAAGGAGGAATCGAGGTGGTTTCCTGTCCTACATGCGGAAGAACCCAGATCGACCTGATCGGTCTTGCAAATCAGGTGGAGACAATGGTGCAGGATATTCCTCTGGATATTAAGGTGGCTGTTATGGGCTGCGTAGTAAACGGACCGGGAGAAGCAAAGGAAGCAGATATAGGAATTGCAGGCGGCAAGGGTGTGGGACTTCTGATTAAAAAGGGAGAGATTGTAAAGAAAGTGCCGGAATCCGAGCTTCTTGATACCCTGCGGACCGAGCTTCTTGCCTGGAAGTAAAGGAAGAATCATTTATGGAAAAAGACTTTTTTGATGTATTTCCTCATTTAAAGGTAAACGAAAAGCTGGAAGAGCTTCTTGACATGGTGTCTGTCACAAAGGTATCCTGCAATCCGGCAAAGACCCATATCCGCGTCTATGTGAAAAGCGAGAGATGGATCCACAAAAAACACCTTTTTGAGCTGGAAAAAGAGATTGAAAGGCAGTGTTTTCCGGGGATTGTCATTACAGTAACAGTAATCGAAAAATTCAGTCTGTCGAGACAGTATACGCCGAAGAATTTTCTGGAAGCCTATAAGGGAAGCATGGAGCTTGAGCTTCGCAATTACAATATGCTGGAGTATAATCTTTTTAAACGTTCCCACATAGAATTTCCGGATGATAACACGCTTCGCATGGTGCTTCCCGATTCCGTGATCGCCAGAGAAAAAAGCGAGATCCTTGTGGAATATCTTCACAAGGTGTTCTGTGAAAGATGCGGAATGGACTTAAAGGTAGAGATGGAATTTGAGGAGACAGAGGAGAGCAAATACCGGAAAAACGCAGTTCTCCAGATTCAGCAGGAAGTGGAAAATGTGCTGAAAAATGCAGGAGTGCGGGCACAGGAAAAAGCGGAAGAGGAAGAAAAGAAAAAGGAAAAATCTTCGGGAAAAGACGGCAAAAAGGAGAAAATCTCCGGCAGTCAGGAGAAAAAGACCTTCGAAAAGAAAGGACAAAAAGGAGAGTTCCGCGGAGGATTCCGAAGGGACAGCAATCCGGACGTTATTTACGGAAGAGATTTCGAAGGAGAAGCCATTCCGCTGGAATCTATCACAGGAGAGATGGGAGAAGTCATTATCCGGGGGCAGGTTCTTGATGTGGAGGCAAGGGAAATCCGAAACGAAAAGACCATTCTTATTTTCCCTGTTACAGATTTTACAGATACCATTGTAGTAAAAATGTTTCTTCGAAACGAGCAGGTTCCGGAAGTGACGGAGCATGTAAAAAAGAAGGCGTTTTTAAAGCTCCGGGGCGTTACCACAATCGACCGTTTTGACAGTGAACTGACCATCGGTTCTATCTGGGGAATCAAGAAAATCGCAGATTTTACGACAGCGAGAATGGACACAAGCCCGCAGAAAAGAGTGGAGCTCCACTGCCATACAAAGATGAGCGATATGGACGGAGTCACAGACGCGAAGGCGCTTGTAAAGCGGGCATACGAGTGGGGACATAAGGCAATCGCCATTACAGACCACGGAGTGGTGCAGTCCTTCCCGGAGGCAAACCACTGCTTTGACGCGTGGGGCGGCTGTGTTCCCAAAGAGTCTGATTTTAAGGTTCTTTACGGAATGGAAGCCTACCTTGTAGACGATTTAAAAGGTATGGTTACAAACGGAAAGGGACAGAAGCTTTCCGACGCCTTTGTTGTCTTTGATATAGAGACAACGGGATTTTCTCCGCTGACCTGTAAAATCATAGAAATCGGCGCAGTCCGCGTGGAAAACGGAGAAATTACAGACAGATTTTCCACCTTTGTAAACCCGAAAGTTCCAATTCCGTTCCGGATTGAGCAGCTGACCAGCATAAATGATGGAATGGTGATGGACGCCCCTGTAATTGAGGAAGTTCTTCCGAAGTTTATGGAATTTTGTAAAGGCGCGGTTATGGTTGCTCACAATGCGGATTTTGATATGAGCTTTATTATAGAAAACTGTAAACGACAGGGGATTTCCAATGATTTCACATATATAGACACAGTGGGTATGGCGCGTTTTCTTCTTCCTGCATTAAACCGTTTCAAGCTTGATACGGTGGCAAAGGCGGTGGGCGTTTCACTGGAAAACCACCACAGGGCGGTGGACGATGCGGCGTGTACGGCGGAAATTTTTGTGAAATTTGTAAAAATGTGTGCAGAGCGTGATATTTACGATGTGGAGGAGCTGAACAGCCAGGGAGCCGTCTCGACGGATACCATTAAAAAGCTTCCCACATATCACGCCATTATTCTTGTAAAAAATGAGACGGGAAGAATCAATCTTTATAAACTTGTAAGCCAGTCTCATCTGAAATATTACCACAGACGGCCCCGCGTACCGAAAAGTGTATTTGAAAAATACAGGGAAGGTCTGATCATCGGAAGCGCCTGCGAGGCGGGAGAGCTTTATCAGGCGATTCTTCGAAATGCGCCGGAACAGGAAATCGCAAGACTTGTAAATTTTTATGATTATCTGGAAATCCAGCCGCTTGGAAACAACCAGTTTATGATCGCGGACGAAAGAAACGATATGGTGCATTCCGAGGAGGACTTAAAGGAGATAAACAGAAATATTGTAAAGCTTGGAGAGCAGTTTAAAAAGCCGGTTGTAGCCACCTGTGACGTACATTTTATGGATCCGCAGGACGAGGTGTACAGAAGGATCATCATGGCTGGAAACGGGTTTTCCGATGCAGATAATCAGGCGCCCCTTTACCTTCGGACAACAGAGGAAATGCTGGAGGAATTTGCTTATCTTGGAAGCGAAAAGGCGGAGGAAGTGGTTATTACAAACACAAATAAAATCGCGGATATGATCGAGAAGATTTCCCCGATCCACCCGGATAAATTTCCTCCTGTCATTGAAAATTCCGACCAGGATTTAAGGAATATCTGCTACGATAAGGCACATGAAATTTACGGAGACCCCCTTCCCAAAATCGTGGAGGACAGACTGGAGCGGGAGTTAAACTCCATTATTTCAAACGGGTACGCCGTGATGTATATCATTGCCCAGAAACTTGTGTGGAAGTCAAATGAGGACGGCTATCTTGTGGGCTCCCGTGGTTCTGTAGGTTCTTCTTTTGCGGCAACCATGTCGGGAATTACGGAGGTAAATCCCCTTCCGCCTCATTATATCTGCCCCAAGTGTAAGTACAGCGAATTTGATACGCCGGAAGTAAAAAAATATGCCGGAATGGCAGGATGCGATATGCCGGATAAAATCTGCCCGGTATGCGGAGAGAAGCTGTATAAAGAAGGATTCGATATTCCGTTTGAAACGTTCCTTGGCTTTAAAGGAGATAAGGAGCCGGATATTGACCTTAACTTTTCAGGAGAATATCAGGGAAACGCTCATCGTTACACAGAGGTTATTTTCGGAAAGGGACAGACTTTTAAGGCAGGAACCATCGGTACGCTTGCAGAAAAAACAGCCTTCGGTTATGTGAAGAATTATTTTGAGGAGCGCGGCGTCCATAAACGCTACTGCGAGATCAACCGGATTGTCCAGGGCTGTACGGGAGTGCGCCGTACAACAGGGCAGCACCCGGGAGGAATCATTGTTCTTCCAAAGGGGGAGGAAATTGAGAAATTCACCCCTGTACAGCACCCGGCAAACGATGTAAACAGCGATATTATTACCACGCACTTTGATTACCACTCCATAGATGGAAACCTGTTAAAGCTTGATATACTGGGACACGATGATCCTACCATGATCCGAATGCTGGAGGATCTGACAGGAATCAGCGCAAGGACGGTTCCCCTTGATCAGAAGGACGTTATGTCTCTGTTTGCCAGCACAAAAGCGCTTAAAATTTCACCGGAGGATATTGGCGGCTGCAAGCTTGGCTGTCTTGGAATCCCGGAGTTTGGAACCGATTTTGCCATGCAGATGTTAATTGATACAAAGCCCAAATATTTTTCTGATCTTGTGCGTATTGCAGGGCTTTCCCACGGAACGGACGTATGGCTTGGCAATGCGCAGGTTTTAATCCAGGAAGGAAAAGCCACCATTTCCACAGCAATCTGTACACGAGACGATATTATGATTTATCTTATCGGAAAAGGCGTGGAGAGCGGTCTTGCCTTTACCATTATGGAAAGTGTCCGTAAGGGAAAAGGGCTTCGCGACGAGTGGATAGAAACCATGAAGGAGCATGATGTTCCTGACTGGTATATCTGGTCATGTAAGCTGATTAAATATATGTTCCCGAAGGCACATGCGGCAGCTTACGTTATGATGGCATATCGCATTGCCTGGTATAAGGTGTTTCAGCCCCTTGCATATTATGCTTCATATTTCAGCATACGCGCCACTGCTTTTTCCTACGAGCTTATGTGCATGGGAAAGGACAGACTGGAATTTTATATGGAAGAAATCAGGAAAAAAGGAGACGCGGCGTCAAAAAAAGAGCAGGATACTTTAAAAGATATGCGTATTGTACAGGAAATGTATGCCCGTGGCTTTGAGTTTCTGCCCATTGATCTATATACGGCAAAGGCGCATCGTTTCCAGATCATTGACGGAAAGCTGATGCCCTCTCTTGATACCATAGACGGTCTTGGAGACAAGGCGGCAGATGCAGTTGTGGAGGCGGCAAAACAGGGAAAATTCCTGTCAAAAGACGACTTCCGCGACAGGACAAAGGTAAGTAAAACCGTTATTGATCTGATGGACGATCTGCATTTATTCGGAGATATTCCACAGTCAAATCAGATGTCACTTTTTGACTTTACAGGCTGACAGAACAGGAGGACTTATGAAAGAAGAACTGCGGTATTTAGAACGTCTGGCGGAGCTTTATCCAAGTATTGGAAAGGCTTCTACAGAGATTATCAATCTTCAGTCAATTTTAAATCTGCCAAAAGGAACGGAGCATTTTCTCTCTGACATTCACGGAGAATACGAGGCATTTTCCCATGTGCTCCGAAACGGCTCCGGCGCTGTGCGGAAAAAAATAGACGATGTTTTCGGACATACCTTAAGCAATCAGGATAAGCGGGCAATCGCTACGTTGATTTACTATCCGAAAGAAAAAATCGCCCTTGTAAAAAAGACAGAGGAGGATATGGAAAACTGGTATAAGATTACCCTGTACCGTCTTATTGAAATCTGTAAAACAACGGCTTCCAAGTATACGCGCTCCAAGGTCCGAAAAGCCCTTCCACCGGATTATGCCTATGTAATTGAAGAGCTGATCACAGAGAAGGTGGAGGTTCTTGATAAAGAAGCGTATTATGATTCCATTGTAAATACCATTATTCAGATTGGCAGAGCAGAGAACTTTATTATTGCCCTGGCAGAACTGATCCAGCGTCTTGTTGTGGATCATCTCCATATTCTGGGAGATATTTATGACAGAGGACCGGGTCCACATTTTATTATGGACAGGCTTATGGAATACCATTCTCTTGACATTCAGTGGGGAAATCACGATGTTGTGTGGATGGGAGCGGCAGCAGGAGAAAGAGCCTGCATTGCCACAGTGATCCGAAATAGTCTTCGATATGGAAATCTTGATATTCTGGAAGATGGATACGGGATTAATATGATGCCTCTTGCCACTTTTGCAATGGAGGCGTATAAAGACGATTCCTGCCAGTTTTTCCCGGTAAAGGGAGACGAGGACGGATACAGTTCACTGGAAAAAGAGCTTGGACGGAAAATGCACAAGGCGATCTCCATCATGCAGTTTAAGCTGGAAGGGCAGCTTCTTATAAGAAATCCGGGATACCACATGGAGGACAGGTGCCTTCTTCACAGGATTGATTACGATAAGGGGGAGATCACTATGGCGGACGGGACAGTGTATCCCCTTCGTGATAATGTATTTCCCACAGTAAATCCAGAGGAGCCGTACGCGCTTACAGACGGGGAGCAGGAGGTTATGGAGCGCATGGAGTGGGCGTTTCGAAACTGTACAAGGCTTCAGGACCATGTGCGTCTTCTTCTTGATAAAGGCGGCTTATACAAGGTTTATAACGGAAATCTTCTGTTTCACGGAAGTATTCCTTTAAATGAGGATGGAAGTCTTAAGGAAGTGGAAGTTTACGGAGAAACATATAAGGGAAAACAGCTTTATGATGTACTGGAGTCCTATGTGAGAAGAGCCTTTTATTCTCTGGAGGAGAGTGAGCTTCAGAAAAGCAGGGATATTCTCTGGTATATCTGGGCAGCTCCCAATTCTCCGCTTTTCGGAAAAGATAAGATGGCAACCTTCGAGGGGTATTTTATTGCAGATAAAGAAGCAAAAAAAGAGAAAAAGAACGCGTACTACCGCCTTCTGGAAAATCAGGAGGTTGTGGGCAGTATGCTCCGCGAGTTCGGGCTTAATCCGGAGAGAGGACATATTATAAACGGTCATGTGCCGGTGCACCAGAGCGAGGGAGAAAGTCCTGTAAAATGCGAGGGACGCGTTATTGTAATAGACGGCGGTTTTTCCGAGGCATACAGAAAAGTAACGGGAATCGCAGGTTATACCCTGATTTATAATTCCTACGGACTGATGCTCTGCGCCCATGAGCCGTTTTCCTCTGCGGAGGAAGCAGTTTCCAAAGAGAGCGATATTGTGTCAAACCGTGTAGCTGTGCGTTATACGTCACAGAGACAGCTTGTGGGCGATACGGATACAGGAAAAGCTTTAAAAGTGAGAATCGAAGAGCTGAAAGCTCTTCTTGAGGCATACAGAAAAGGCATCATAAAAGAAAAAGTGAAAAATGTCTTTACTTATTAAAGTGTGTTCTATATAATTGTAGCGTATGATTATCACCCTCCCACAGGGAGGAAACACAAAAAAAGGAGACAAAAAAATGGGTGGAATTTTTGGAGTAGCTTCAAAATCCAGCTGCGTTCTGGATTTATTTTTTGGTATTGATTATCATTCTCATCTTGGGACAAGAAGGGGTGGAATGGCGGTTTACGATGAAAAAAAAGGGTTTGACCGCGCCATTCACAACATTGAGAACTCTCCCTTCCGTACAAAATTCGACAGAGATGTAGCAGAGCTTGAGGGAAATCTGGGAATCGGCTGTATTTCCGACAATGAGCCTCAGCCGCTTCTTGTTCGTTCCCATCTGGGAAATTTTGCCATTACAACAGTTGGAAAAATCAACAATATGGACGAACTGATCGCGCATTCCTTTAAAAACGGCAGCACGCATTTTCTGGAGATGAGCGGAGGAAGCGTAAACCCCACAGAAATGGTTGCTTCTCTGATCAATCAGAAAGGAAATATGATCGAGGGAATCCGCTACGCGCAGGATATGATCGAAGGCTCCATGACCATGCTGATCCTTACGCCGAAGGGACTAATCGCGGCGAGAGATAAGCTTGGAAGAACACCACTTATTATCGGACAGAAGGAAGATGCCTGCTGTGTATCTTTTGAAAGTTTTGCATATGTAAATCTTGGATATGAAGATGTGAAAGAACTCGGACCGGGAGAAATTGTGGCAGTGACGCCGGAAGGTGTGGAAACTCTTCAGAAACCGGGAGAGAAAATGCGTATTTGTTCTTTCTTATGGGTATACTATGGATACCCGACCTCTACATATGAGGGCGTAAATGTAGAAACAATGCGTTATAAATGCGGCGATATACTGGCACAGAGAGACATGGGAGAAGTAAATCCTGATATTGTGGCAGGTGTTCCGGATTCCGGTATCGCACATGCCATCGGATATGCAAACCGTTCCGGCGTTCAGTTTGCCCGCCCGTTCATCAAATATACGCCGACCTGGCCGCGTTCCTTTATGCCTACACAGCAGAGCCAGAGAAATCTGATCGCAAAAATGAAGCTGATACCTGTTCATCGCCTCATTAAAGATAAGAGTCTTCTTATGATCGACGATTCCATTGTGCGCGGAACACAGCTTCGCGAGACATCAGAGTTTCTTTACAGCAACGGCGCAAAAGAGGTACATATCCGTCCGGCGTGTCCGCCGCTTCTTTTCGGCTGTAAGTACCTGAACTTTTCACGTTCCAAGTCAGAACTGGATCTGATCACAAGAAGGACGATTTTAAAGAGAGAGGGAGAAAATGTAGACGCCAAAACGCTGGCAGATTATGCAAATCCTGATTCCACCAATTATAAGGAGATGCTGGAGGATATTCGTAAAGAATTAAACTTTACCTCTCTGAAATATCATCGCCTTGACGATCTTGTAAAATCTATTGATATTGAACCGTGTAAATTGTGTACATACTGCTGGAGCGGAAAGGAATAATTACAGAAAGTAAGAGTCAAACCAGTATAATGAAAACAGAGGTGATACTGTATGAAAAGAAAAAAAGAGAGATTAAAAATACTTCTTATAATATCAATAGCCCTGTTTCTGATACTGGGAATATCGGCAGTTGCCATAAGCGGGTATAAAAAACATGTAGTAGCAGAAAAAGAAAAGCAGGAAATGCTGGAGATTTTGAAAAAAGTGCCAAAGGCAACTCCGACTCCGGCAGCTACTGCAACACCGACTCCGGAACCGACTGCAACGCCGACTCCTACGCCGGTGATCACCATGCGGGCAACCTTTAATCCCGACGATTACTGGGATATGTGGTACAGCGCAGATGGGCTGGCAAGCCTTAATATTTATAATATCAGCAGTAAAAGCGTTTCGTTTTCTTTCAGCCAAGCAAACAGAGGCGATGGCGCCCATGTATGCGAGGCGGACGTGACAGCGGAAGTGGCAGGAAACGCGGCAACCTTTTCTTTCAGCGATTCCTTTGGAAGCAGCGCGTCAGGAAGCCTTACTTTTGACGGAGGAAACTTATATGTAAATATCCGGACAGAGGCGAGAGCGGAGGGGGCAGCCGTAAGCCCTGAGGTAAGCGGTCTTTTTACAAGAGAGAAAAAGGCAGTTCCGACTCCGGAGCCGACTTCCACACCTGTTCCGGAAGAACCGGAGAAGAAGCCGGAAGAGCCGGAAAAAACAGAAGGGGATTATATTTTCCCTGAAAGCAATACCCGTTATCTCACAGACGAGGAAGTTTCCAAATACTCTTCAAAAGAGCTGGAGCTTGCCAAAAATGAAATTTATGCAAGACGGGGAAGAACTTTCGTCACAGAGAGGATCGCCGATTATTTCAATGGCAAATCCTGGTATCAGGGAACGATTTCTCCGGAAGAGTTCGATGCAAAGCAGGATCAGATTTTCAATGAATATGAAAGCGCGAACATAAGCAAGATTGCCCAGTGGGAAGAAAAAAAGAGAAACGAAGGCAAATAGACGTAAATAAAAGCGAAAATCCCGGAATCAAATCCCGGGATTTTCTTTTTTGGTTCTTGGAGACGATTTTTTCACATCGGTTCTTCCTACAAGATAATCAATGCTTGTGTCATAATAATTTGCAAGACGGATCAGCATTTCTATGGGAATGTTGCGGGAGCCGGTTTCATAATGAGAGTAAGAACGCTGGCTGATATGGAGAATTTCGCTCAGCTCCCTCTGGGACAGGTCCGCGTCCGTACGCATATCCTGAATACGCTGAAATTTCATGTTTTCACCTCTTTCTCAGAAAAGTATAAAACAGAACGATTTGCACTATTGCAATACAGAGCAAAATGGACTATACTAAAATCACATTTCAATTATTTTCACGCAGGCAGGTTCCTGTCTGTTTTTCCACATTTTATTTTGTTTTATATATCAGGCTGATGTCGGGCAGCATCTGAGGAAAGGAGAAATATGTTTGCAAGTGTATTGTCGGCAGCCATTTTCGGAATGGAGGTATGCCCCATTCAGGTAGAGGCGGATGTGAGCAATGGGCTGCCCTCTTTTACTATGGTAGGATATGCGTCCGCACAGGTGAAAGAAGCCCAGGAAAGGGTGCGAACGGCATTGAAAAACAGCGGAGTGGCTCTTCCGCCAAGGAGGATCACCGTAAATTTTGTTCCGGCAGATATTAAAAAAGAGGGTGCGGGATTTGACCTGCCGGTTGCAGCCGCAGTTCTGGCAGCTTCCGGCATGTTGAAACCTGAGCTTTTAAAAGATGTGATGATGGTGGGAGAGGTGAGCTTAAACGGAGAAATCCACCCGGTTTCCGGGATTTTACCGAGAGTGATCCATGCAGGGGAGACAGGGCTTCGATTCTGTGTCATTCCTTTTGGAAATTTAAAGGAAGGGCTTCTTGTGAAAAATATAAACATTATGGGAGTCCGTACCTTAAAAGAAATGCTGCTTTTTCTGCAAAATCCGGAAAAGCATTTTGCCGGACAGGAGGAGACACAGCAGATAACAGATGCAGAAACAGTAGATTTTAAAGAGATACAGGGGCAGGAAGGGGCAAAAAGAGCAGCGGAGATCGCAGCGGCAGGATTTCACAACATTCTTCTCATAGGACCGCCGGGCGCAGGTAAAACTATGCTTGCAAGAAGAATCCCTTCAATTATGCCGGAGCTTACCGAAGAAGAGGCAATGGAGCTTACAAAGATTTACAGCATTGCCGGGCTTTTATCAGAAGAAGCACCTCTGATTTTAAAGCGGCCTTTTCGAAATCCCCACCACACAAGTCCGCCTCAGGCACTCACAGGAGGGGGAAGAAATCCGGGACCCGGAGAGATCACCCTTTCTCACAGAGGGATTTTATTTCTTGATGAATTTCCGGAATTTTCAAGGGCAGCGCTGGAAACCCTGCGTCAGCCCCTTGAGGACAGGGAGATCGTGTTGTCAAGAGCTTCCGGAACGTATCGCTTTCCGGCAAATTTTATGCTTGTGGCAGCTATGAATCCCTGTCCCTGCGGATATTATCCGGATATGAACCGATGTACTTGTACAGCAGGTCAGGTAAGTCACTATCTTGGGAAGATCAGCCGTCCGCTTCTTGACCGGATTGATATTTGCACGGATATTCCTGCCGTTACCTTTTCCCAGATGACAAAGCAGGAAAAAGGAGAGGGTTCTTTCGAAATGAAGGCTCGTGTGGAAAAGGCGCAGGATATACAAAAAGAGAGATATAAAAAGGAAGGGATCCGCTTTAACGGAGAGCTGACCGGAAAGCAGATCAAAAAATACTGCTCCTGCACAAAAGAAGGAGAAAGACTTCTTGGAATGGCATTTGAAAAAATGAAATTCAGCGCCCGATCGTATCATAAGGTGCTTCGCACTGCAAGAACTATAGCAGACCTGGAAGGAAAGGAGAAAATTGATTCTTCTCATATTGGAGAGGCGCTTTCCTGCCGGGCATTTGATAAAAAATACTGGAATTAAGAAGGAGGGCTTCTATATGGAAGAAATAAAAAATAAGATGTACTGCGTAAAAAAAGGAGAATCGGGGTATCCCAGACGCCTTCTGGAACTTTCGGGAATGCCGGATAAGCTCTATTTCTATGGAAGGCTTCCTGACGATGAAAAGCCGTCCATTGCCATTGTAGGTGCGAGAATGTGCAGTCCATACGGAAGGATCCAGAGCTTTTCCTACGGGAAATTTGTGAGCAGGGCAGGCGTGCAGGTAATAAGCGGTCTTGCACTTGGCATTGATTCAGAAGGGCATAAAGGGGCGCTTGAGGGAAATATGCCCACATTTGCGGTTTTGGGAAGCGGGGCGGACGTCTGTTATCCCGCGGCAAATAAGCATCTTTACGACAGGATTTTAAGAAACGGGGGAGGGATCATCAGCGAATACCCTCCGGGAACAGCTCCCAGAAATTATTTTTTTCCTGCAAGAAACCGTATTATCAGCGGCCTTTCCGATGTGGTGCTCGTTGTGGAGGCAAAGGAAAAAAGCGGTTCTTTAATTACGGCAGGCTGTGCCCTTGAGCAGGGAAAGGCAGTTTACGCAGTTCCGGGAGCAGTAAACGATGCCTTAAGCAGAGGATGTCATAAGCTTATTTATGACGGAGCAGGGATTGCATACTGCCCGGAAATTCTTCTGGAAGAATGGAAAATTTCTGTTAAATCCCGTGAAAAAAGTAAGTTGGGACTTGCAACTGATTTGGATTTGGTGTATAGTTGTCTCGATTTACGACCAAAAAATCTGGATGATGTGATCGAAAAAACCGGGTTTTCCCCGGCAAAAGCAGGCAGCATACTTACAGAACTGCAGCTTATGGGACTTGTTCGGGAGGTAGCAAGACAGCATTATATCCGGACAGAACAGGATTAGGAGAGGTATTATGGCAAAGTATTTGGTGATAGTGGAATCACCTGCAAAAGTGAAAACAATAAAAAAATTTCTTGGTTCTAATTATGAAGTGGAAGCATCAAACGGCCATGTGAGGGACTTCCCCAAAAGCCAGTTTGGAATTGATGTGGAAAATGATTTTGAACCGAAATATATTACAATAAGAGGAAAAGGCGAGCTTCTGGCAAAGCTTCGAAAAGCAGCGAAAAAGGCTGATAAAATATATCTGGCAACTGACCCCGACCGCGAGGGAGAGGCAATTTCCTGGCATCTTATGCAGGCGCTTAAAGAATCGCCGGAAAAGATGTACCGGATTACTTTTAACGAGATTACAAAGACAGCAGTAAAAGCTTCTATTAAACAGGCAAGAGAGCTGGATATGGATCTTGTGGACGCCCAGCAGACAAGACGTATGCTGGACCGTATGGTTGGCTATACCATAAGCCCGCTTCTCTGGGCAAAAGTAAAAAGGGGCTTAAGCGCAGGACGCGTGCAGTCGGTTGCCCTTCGTATTATCTGTGACAGGGAGGAGGAGATCAATTCCTTTATCCCGGAAGAATACTGGACGCTGGACGGAGAATTTAAGGTTGCAGGAGAGAGAAAGCCTCTTCTTGCAAAATTCTACGGCACAGATAAAAAAATGAATGTGCACACAAAAGAAGAGATGGACGAAATCCTTAAAAATCTGGAAAATGCGGATTTTGAAATTTCAGAAGTAAAAAAAGGCGAGAGGATCAAAAATCCGCCTCTTCCTTTTACAACGAGTACCCTGCAGCAGGAAGCGTCAAAAACTCTTAATTTTTCCACGCAGAAGACCATGCGCCTTGCGCAGCAGTTATATGAAGGAATTGATATTAAGGGAAATGGAACTGTGGGTGTGATCTCCTACCTGCGTACAGATTCCACAAGAATCTCCGAGGAGGCAGATACAGCGGCAAGAGCGTATATCAAAGAGCAGTATGGAGAGAATTACGTGTCTCTTTCTGAAAAATCCTCAAAAACAGGACAGAAGATCCAGGACGCCCACGAGGCGATCCGTCCGACGGATATAAACAGAACGCCGGCTGCTTTGAAGGATTCTCTCTCAAGAGACCAGTTCCGTCTCTATCAGCTTATCTGGAAAAGATTTGCTGCAAGCAGAATGGCGCCTGCCCGTTATGAGACTACGTCCGTAAAAATAAAGGGAGGGGAGTACGCTTTTACAGTAGCCGCTTCCAAGGTAGTGTTCGATGGTTTCCTTTCTGTCTATACAGATGAAGAAGAAAATAGAAAAGGAAATGTGTTAAGCCAGAGCCTGGAAAAGGGCATGAAGCTTACTTTAAATACATTAAAGCCGGAGCAGCATTTCACACAGCCGCCAGCCCATTATACAGAAGCTTCTCTTGTCAAAACAATGGAGGAACTGGGAATCGGGCGTCCGAGTACGTATGCGCCTACCATTACAACCATTATCAGCCGCCGTTATGTGTCAAAGGAGCAGAAAAATCTGTATGTGACAGAGCTGGGAGAAGTGGTAAACAACATTATGAAACAGGCATTTCCAAGCATTGTGGACGTAAACTTTACGGCGACAATGGAAGGGCTTCTCGACTGTGTGGAGGCAGGTACCGTACAGTGGAAAACCGTTGTCCGCAATTTCTATCCGGATCTGAAGCACGATGTAGATGAAGCGGAGAAAGAGCTGGAAAAGGTAGACATACAGGATGAAGTGACAGATATTGTCTGTGAAAACTGCGGAAGAAACATGGTGATCAAATACGGACCGCACGGCAGATTTCTTGCCTGTCCCGGATTTCCGGAGTGCAGGAATACAAAGCCTTATTACGAAAAAATAGGCGTTGCCTGTCCAAAATGCGGAAAAGAGATCCGCAGACAGACGGTGGATCAGATGGTGGAT
>URMH01000028.1 GCA_900549015.1 uncultured Blautia sp. | reverse complement strand
CATGCCTGCATACTCACGGTTTGCAATAACAACACCATTGGAGAATGGCTCGATACCACAGATACACTCGAAGCATCCGCATGATGTCATAGGATCCTGCATAATGGAGTACAGTGTTACGTGCTCCAGAGCACCCTGGGAAAGTTTCTTAACTGCTTCATCTACATCCTCGTAAGCTCCAAGGTTTTCATCAATTGGACGCTCTTTTGTGATTACCTGGCAAGGTCCGTTCGGGTCAAGCTCGTTTGTAGCTTTTGCATCCAGCCATGAAACGGCGCCGCAAAGACCAAGTCTCTCTGGTGTTACTACACATACGTGAGATGGAGAGAATGCCTGGCAGAGGATACAGCTGTAGTATACATCTACAGATTCATCTGTAAGGTTTGCAAGACGGTCATCACGTTTTTCAAAAATCGGAATTGCAACTTCGTGACGGATTCTTGTACATTCTGCCGGATCTGTATAGATCACAACTTCACATTTATCTACAACTGCATCAAATTCATTTTTAACCTGGCTGTAGAGAACTTCGCCAAGGTGTTTGATACGGAAGCCTGCATTAAACGCATCAATGCTGATACGGATACGCTGCATATCTCTCTGTCCTGTATGGTAAACACCCTCGATACAGTTGATGTAGTTATGGAATTTACGCTCGATAACCGGCTCAAAGTCGGACTGCATGTTCTTTCCTGCAACTTTTACAACGTATGCAATGCTGTTCTTGCTTCCAAGCTCCATCTCATCTACTTCCGGTCCAACAACTGTAATCTTGTGATCTTCTACTTCAGAAGCATCACATGTCTGTACAAGCTCTGCACAGTCTACACGGGAACCGTCAAACTCAACCTGCATATCTTTACGACGGATAATTTCTCCCTCAAATGCAGATGCGAAAGCAACCGGAATATCAATGTTTGTAATTTTAATCTTAATATCACGTGCCTCAAGAGATGTAGCGTTGAATTTGCTTACATCTTCCTGAACGATTAAGCTCTTTGGTACACGGAAAATATTCTCTGTCTCGTTTGTTACAACCGGGAAGCCAAGTGCGATAGCACCAGCGCCACATGCTACAACAACATCATCAAGAGGAGCAAATGCGTTTACAAATGCAGGAACACGTTTGAATGTGTACTCCATAAGAGCTGCTGCATCGCCCGGTTTGATGTTACCAAAGATAAGAGCTGCACGAAGAGCTACAGATACAACATGGATTACAGATGTTACATCTTTTCCAAGCGGAATAACACGTACGTTTGCTCCTGTTGTCATGCCTGCTTCTGCTACCTGATCGCAAATGTCGCCTACGAGTGTTACAAGGATACCCTGTGCCTGGTAGGATTTTACAAGTGCTACTGCTTCTTCCTTAGTAGGAGCTGCATTTAAAAGAACAGCTACACCTGGAATATCGCCTGTTACAAGCGGAACACCAAGTTCACGGATTACAGCATCCGGAAGATGTCCGTACAGAGGCTGCTCGTATGGTGTTGCTCCGTCAATATATTTTAAAACTTCAATAAACTCTGCGCAGAGAGCTGTTGCAACACCGGACATGAACGCGTCATTAAGACGAGGTGCTCTTGTCATCAGTGTTTTCACAACGCCAAGTGCTTCTTTTAATTCTTTTAAGGTTGTTACCTTAACACCTGTTACAGAATAGTAACAAGGTAAGCTGTATGCAGTGTCAGGGAAGCTTACTGCTTTGTCTTCGCCATGCTGCGCGATTGCTGCATCAATTGCCTGCTCTGTAAGACCATATACAGCATCATTACCATTAAATACTCTCTCAAATAATGTCAATGCTATTTCCTCCTATTTATCGCACTCATCGATCTTGTCAATGGTTTCTTTGATTTTACGGATTTCATCCGTTGCAGACTTGCTGTAATCATAAGGAGAACAGCCCTGTCTGTCTGCGTCCATAATTTCCGTATTATAGTGGATAAAGCCCAGCAAATCTTCCGCCGGAATATGATTTTTCACAAATTCCTCGTCCTTCTCATCACGAACCTTATTTGCTACCACATGAACCTGTTTCACACCAAGGTCTTTTGCAAGGCGTTTCACATTTTTATATGTCTGCACACTTCTGGAACCGGGCTCAATCACTACAATAAACTGATCCATTCCCTCAGTAGTTCCTCTTCCCATATGCTCAAGACCAGCTTCCATATCAAGAACTACAACATCTCCCCGGTGAAGCACCAGATTATTGATGATTCTCCGAAGCATTACATGCTCAGGACAAACACAGCCTGCACCGCCTGTTTCTACAGTTCCAAGAACAAGAAGTTTTACTCCGTTGCACACCTTTCCATATGTATCGGGAATATCATCTACCTTTGGATTGATTTTATAATACTGATTATCCGGACCTGCGCCTGTACGCTCTTCCACAAGCCTGCGCATTTTACTGATAGGGACGATGCTGTCCAGTTCTTCCTCTGAAAAACCAAGCGCCAGTCCCAGATTTGCATCCGGGTCTACATCTGCAGCCAGCACATTTCGGCCTTCTTCTGCATAAAGTCTGGCAAGCGTTGCTGCAAATGTTGTCTTTCCTACGCCGCCCTTACCTGTAATTGCTATTTTCATATTTCTTCATCCACCTTACTTTTATTATGAATGTATTAGATTCCTAATGCCGCTCTCTTCTCTTCGATTCTTTCAATCATCAGGTCTACTAATTTCTCAATATCTGTCTCTACTGTATAGGCAGCGCCTGTCCATTTTTTTGTTCCCTCTGTCAGGAGCTGTGCCATCTGATCAGAGCCTGCAACATATGGATCAACACCGAGGAATGTATCGATACCTGTAGCAACTACATAGTTACCGATGGATACAGCCTTCTCGGACATCCACTCAGGAGCACATCCAACTACAGGAAGCTGATGAATCTGAAGTCCTGCATCTTTTGCAAGCTCAGCAGCCAGAACCATCATACGGGAAATATCTACACAAGATCCCATGTGAAGTACCGGAGGAATATCAGCCAGTTCACATACACGTTTCAGACCTGCGCCACAGAGATCTTTTGCAGATTTGTCCATAAGACCTGCTTTTGCTGCTGCCTGTGCAGAACATCCGGAAGCGATGATGATAATATCGTTTGCGATACATTTTTTCATCAGTTCAATGTGTGCGTAGTCAGGGCGGATTTTCGGGTTGTTACATCCAACCATTGCAACTGCACCACGGATAACACCGGAAGTGATACACTCCAGTAATGGTTTTGTTGTACCGGTTACGTCTACCTGAGAGTTTGTAACGCCGTCAAGAACTTTTACGATTGCTTCTACAGAATATCCAACAGTTGCTTTCTGTTTTAACTGAGGAATGTGTACAAGCTCCTGTTTTCTGTTCTTGAAGTTTTCAATTGCCATCTTAACGATTGCTTTTGCGTTTTCTCCTGCTGTCTCAGCGCTGAAACGGATAAATTCAGAATCCGGCATCTGTGCGATCGGAGAAGTTGTTACAAATTTTGTGTGGAAGCATTTGCTTAACGGTCCTAAAGCCGGGAAAATACACTGAACGTCTACAACAATTGCCTCACATGCACCTGTGAGAACTACGTTTTCCTGCTGTAAGAAGTTACCAGCCATCGGAATACCGCGGCGCATAGCTACCTCGTTGGATGTACAGCATACACCGGATACAGTGATGCCTTTTGCGCCCATTTCTTTTGCGTATGCAATCATTTCCGGATCATCTGCATATTCACAGATCATCTCGGAAAGGCTCGGGTCATGTCCGTGAACTACAATGTTTACGTTCTCTTCTACCATAACGCCAAGGTTAGCTTCTGTGTCGATTGGCTTCGGGGTTCCGAAAAGTACGTCAGAGAATTCTGTTCCCATCATGGAACCGCCCCATCCATCTGCAAGACCGCAGCGTAAGGACTGTTTTACAAGAGCCTCCGGAAGGGAAGAACATCCCATATGTGCCATATGTAAGGAAGAAGCAACTTCACGGTCAATTGCACGTGGTGCAATTTCGTTTTCAATCAGTTTTTCTTTCTGAGCTTCCGGCATTCTGTCAAGGAATCTCTGGTATCCGAATGGTTTACCATATTCCATAAGACCAACCTCTGCCATTTCATGAGCCAGTGCGTAAATGTCCTTTCCTTCTGTCTCTACGCCCCATTCTTTTGCGATGCGGATTAACTTCTCAGGATCTTTTACCTTGTAGTTTCCATCTTCTGCTGTACAGTGAAGTGTGTGGCAGATTTCACGTCCGTGGTCGGAATGTGTTGCAGCACCGCCTGCTGTAAATTTCAGGAAATTACGACCTACAATACCGTGTGCGTCACATCCGCAGATTCCTCTCGGAGCCTTGGAAGTAATACGACATGGTCCCATAGAACAGATACGGCAGCAGATACCCTGCTCACCAAATTTACAGTGTGGAGTCTGATTCTTTACACGCATCTGCCAGGAATCAGCACCAACCTTGGCACCAGTCTCCAACAGTCTGTTAGTGGCAGCTTCAAATTCTTCCACTGTAGTTAATTTGAATTCACTCATTATAGACCTCCTTTAAATTGTACATCCCATATGTACTTTGTCTTTCATGAAAAATTTTATAATAAGCCCGCAGGCAGGAACCCATCCCCGCCCATGGGTTATTCTCCTGTAAAAAAAATGTGTAACGCTATTTACTTCAAGTATACAGAAGTACACTTGAAGTAAATATAATAATCTTTATGATAACTCAAGTTTGTCCACGATCGCACGAAGAGCCATTTTTACCGGATTATCTTCCGGAAGGGATGCAGTAGGGCGTCCCTCGCAGTCATACTGATACACGGTATCATCCTGCGGAACCACGCCTAAAAGATTCAGCTTCTGATTTTCGATTTCCTCGCGGATCCCATCGTTCAGCTCGCCTTTTGGTGCTCTGTTGATAATGAGTCCTACTGTCTTCGGGTGCATACCGCATTCTTCGATCAGCCTTGCAATTCTGCCCACCGCCTGCACGCCTCTTCTGGAGCAGTCGCTCACCAGAATTGCCGTCTGCATAGTAGGAAGAACACCTCTGCTGATGTGTTCCATACCCGCCTCGTTGTCCACTACAAAATACGGATAATTATTCTGATATTTTGCAAGCTGAGACTGGAGAAGTCCATTGACAAAGCAGTAACAGCCCTTGCCCTGTGTCCTTCCCATTACAAGCAGGTCAAAATCATCATCTTCAATCAGAGCGTCCTCAAATCTCATTTCCGCGTAGTCCGCCTTGGAAACACCTGCAGGAATAGGATTCTCCTTTGACAATTCTGCACGCGCGATTTCTTCACGCACATCGCCAAGTGTTGTATCCACCTTCACTCCAAGCACTTCGTTAAGATTGGAATTCGCATCCGCATCTACTGCAAGAACAGGACCTTTTCCCTGCTCACAGAGATATTGAATCAGCATTCCGCATAAAGTTGTTTTTCCTACGCCGCCTTTTCCGGCGACAGCAATTACATGTGCCATAAAACCTGATGCCTCCTGATTATACTAAAGTACGCATACCGCTTCTGTCGATGATTTCAGATACATCTTTCCATTTGTTTAATGCGTAAAGATGAATGCCGTTTACGCCGAGCGCACGATATTCGTCAATCTGTCTGATTGTATACTCGATTCCTTCTTCTTTGAATCTTGCTTTCTTTCCTTCTACGTCTGCATCGAATGGCTCTTTGTCAAACGGATTCGGGAAGATCCAGTTTCTGGAAATGATCTCGCAGAGTTCACGCGGCATTACGCAGGCATTGCGGGAAAGTGCCATGTTGATTGTAGCTGCCTGATCAAGGATCGGCATGATACCTACATCTACAGGCATAGTAACGCCGGCTTCACGGATTGCATCGAGCCAGTATTTGAACTGCTCCATATCCCAGCAAAGCTGTGTCATGATGTAGTCTGCTCCGTTGTCCTGTTTCTGTTTCAGAACTGCAATGTCAGACTCAAGGCTTCTGCAGGAGATATGTCCTTCCGGAGAACCTGCAACTGCGATCTCAATCTTGTCGCCAAACTCTTTGCGCACATATGCTACAAGGTCTGTTGCATATGCAAAATCTCCGCCTGTTCCTGTCCAGCCGAAAGGAAGGTCTCCGCGAAGTGCAAGCATATGATCAACGCCGTTGTCAAGATAGTTCTGTAACTGATCTTTGATGCCTTCTGCAGTATTTCCGATACATGTGAAATGTGTTACCGGGATTGTGCCTGCATCTTTGATCATTTTACATACATCCATATTTTTACCAACGTTTGTTCCGCCGGCTCCGTATGTACAGGAAATATATTCCGGTTTGTATTTGCAAAGATGCTCAATTGTTCCCGGAAGGTTTTCCATACCTTTGTCTGTTTTTGGTGGGAACAGCTCAAAGGAAAGGAGCATTTTCTCTTTCATTGCTTCTGCTAATTTCATAGTTACGTACCTCCACGTCTTTTTTTATTGATCCAAAGGCTTTCGCCTTGCAGATTCCGCATATTCAAAGTGCATTTAAAACTCACTCACAGGAAAGTTTCACAATGCTGTTTGCCAGATCTACCATAAGAATGCTTCCTTCCACAACTCTCTCGTCTCCCATAATATCTCTGAGAACGATACGGTTTCCGTCCACATCAATACGGCTTACATTTTTAAATATAACAGAGTCATCGCTCTGTTTATAAACAGTTGCAAGACACATTTCTCACTCCTCCTTACTTCAGTTCTTCTTTTACAAGAGTAAGGGCAAGACCGAGGCGCATATTTCCCTTCTGGAAATCGGAAACACCTTCTTTAATTGTTTTGGCCGCTGCTTCCATTCCCATTTTCTGAAGGTTGTCTGCCATCTGGTCCAGCTCTGCCGCATGGTGTTCATTGTGCTGGAGCATGTAAGTTAAAAGAGCAACTGTCTCATTCTTACAGTCTCCTCCCTCACAGGAACCACAGTGAGTATGTCCACATTCCTCGTTATGAGAGTGTTCATGACTCTCTCCTGCTTCATGGCTGTGTGTATGTGTATGCTTCACACCATCTTCATGAGTATGCTCATGGCTGTGCTCATGACCGTGGTGAATCAGATTGCCATTTTCATCTTTAATTAAATGCATAGATTACTCCTTTCTACTCTGTCCCAGCCTCTTTTCCCTAAAAAAGGGCAAAGTTGTGACAAGAATTTATCAATTACAATCATTATACATCTTTCTCCCGGTATTATCAAGGATATTATATGAAATATTTCTCAATAATTCTTCTTTTTTCCCAGTAAATAACTGTGATTTCCGACAATGAACTGTGATTTTCTTAACCTGTTTGTCTTGTTTTTAACAAACTTCTTGTAGTAAATTTGTAACATAAATGATGTGATTCTTTCACATTTTTATGGTATACTTTACCGGATACAAGATACATAACTGTTTTTGAGGAGGAATGAACCGTGAAACAGACTGTTTTTCTGAACAACAACAGAGAAATGCCCCTTTTAGGACTGGGTGTATATAAACTGACCGATCATACAGAAGCAGAAACCGCCATTTCGTCTGCAATCCGCTACGGATACCGGCTGATAGACACTGCTTCTGTATATAAAAACGAAGAACTTGTGGGACATGCCATCGAAAAATCAGGTCTCTCCAGAAGAGAATTGTTTCTCACCACAAAGGTGTGGAACACTGCTCAGCGCCTGGGCGATATTGAGGGTTCTCTCTCCAGAAGCCTAGAACGTCTGAAAACAGATTACGTGGATCTGTACCTTGTCCACTGGCCGGTTCCCGGCTGCTATACAGGAACCTGGCTGGAAATGGAAAAACTCCTGGAAAGCGGACGCGCCCGTTCTATCGGCGTCAGCAATTTTGAAATCCGGCACCTGGAAGAATTGAAGCACGTTTCCGGTATTGTTCCCGCTGTAAATCAGATTGAATGCCACCCTTTGCGCTACCCGAAAGAACTGATTGAATATTGCCAGAACAACAACATACAGGTGCAGGCATACGCCCCCCTTGGAAGAGGGGCATATCTTGACAATGACATTATGTGCGTCCTGGGGACAAAATACGCAAAAACCCCTGCACAAATCGGACTTCGCTGGGCGGTACAGAAGGGAATTTCCGTAATCCCGAAATCAGCCAGTCCGGAACGGATTTTAAGCAACAGTGAAATTTTTGACTTTGAAATCGAAGAGGAAGATATGGCGATCATCGATACCTTAAATGAAAACCTGAGAACTTCCAGCATTCCTGAAGATTTAAGAGACATTCCGTTTTAAAATCTCATCACTTTTATCTTCTGACCACACAGAAAAGGCAGACGCATTCGCATCTGCCTTTTCTGTTCTGTTTTATTCCCACGGAAGCATGGGAGTCTCTACCTTCTTATCGCGAAGCATCAGGTCCATCACTGCCTCTGATGCCGCTTTTCCTTCAAAAAGAACTTTATTAACCTCTGTGATAATAGGCATTTCCACTTCGTATTTCTCTGCAAGTCCTTTTGCAGCCTTTGCAGAATACACGCCTTCCACCACCATCTCTACTTCCTTCATCGCCTCTTCCATTGTGCGGCCCTGCCCCATCAGAAAGCCCGCTTTTCTGTTCCTGCTGTGTACGCTTGCACAGGTAACGATCAGATCTCCGATTCCCGAAAGACCGTAGAAAGTTTCTGCCTTTGCGCCCATTTTCACCCCAAGTCTTGCAATTTCCGCAATTCCTCTTGTGATAAGAGCAGCTTTTGTATTATCTCCATATCCAAGACCGTCTGCTGTTCCTGCTGCCAGAGCGATCACATTTTTAAGAGCGCCCCCAAGTTCCACGCCGAGAATATCCGGAGTCGTGTACACACGGAACACAGGGCTCATAAAAATCCCCTGAAGATACTCTGCAGTTTCTCTTGTGCGGCTGCTCACTACACAGGTGGTAGGAATCCCTTTTCCCACCTCTTCCGCATGACTTGGACCGGAAAGGACACAGACGTCTGCATTTGGGATTTCTTCCTCAATAATCTCACTGAGCGTCATAAGCGTCTTTTCTTCCACGCCTTTTGCCACATTTACGATTTTCTGATTCTCTCTCACAAACGGCGCCATCTGGTGAGCTGTGCTTCTTGTAAAGGGAGAGGGAACTGCAAGAACTGCCACATCCGGCTCTTTCAGGCTTTTTTCCAGGTCTGTGGTGATTTCCATCTCCGCCGGAAGGATCACTCCCGGAAGCTTTGAGGTATGTTCTCTTTTCTCACGAAGCATCTCCACCTCATATTCCAGAGCAGACCAGAGAGTCACCTCATGTCCGTTATTATAAAGCAGCAGGGAAAGCGCCGTTCCCCAGCTTCCCGCTCCTAATACACTGATTTTTGCCATACGTTTCACCCTTACCCTTTCTTCCCGGATTTTCCCAGGAAAATCTTATTTTCAGTACCCGCAAGAAGGCGGAGAATATTTGCTCTGTGACGAAACAGCGCCAGCAGCGTAAGCGCCGCCATAACTCCATACAGTTCCATTGTATGAAGCGTATCCATACCGTAGCTTCCCATCTGTCCAAAAATCACCATGCAGATAAAGGCAGCCACGTAAGCACTGATAGAGCACAGAGACACATAATGCGTTGCAAAAAACAATACGAAAAACAAAACGAAACAGACCGCAAAAATCCTCCAGTCAAAAGCAAGGATCAGCCCCACTGACGCAGCAATGCCTTTTCCTCCTCTAAACTTCAGATAAACAGGGAAGTTATGTCCTAAAATACATCCTGCCGCCGCATAAAGGCTCAGAAGAGGAAGGATTTCTCCATAGTCTTCTCTGAAAAGCGCCTTTACGATCAAAATGGCAGCCACACATTTCAGACAGTCGCAGAGAAGTGTGATCGCCCCTGCTTTTTTTCCAAAGGTACGAAGCGCGTTTGTTGTTCCCGCATTTCCGCTTCCATGTTCCCGTATATCTGTTTTATGCAGTCTTCCAATAATATAGGAAGTCTGAAACAAACCGCATACATATCCGATAGCCAAGCAAATCAAGCGTTCCATAATTTCTTTATTCCTTCTCTCCCCGCTCCCGGATAATAAATTTGAGGGAAGTCCCCCGGAAACCGAAAGCGTCCCGTACTTTATTTTCGATATATCTTGTATAAGAAAAGTGCATCAGCTCTTTATCGTTTACAAAGATTACAAAAGTAGGCGGTTTTACCCCTACCTGAGTCATATAGAAAATCTTAAGCCGTTTTCCTTTATCAGACGGAGGCTGCTGCATGGCAACTGCCTCGGAGAGAATTTCGTTTAACACGCCCGTCTGCACGCGGAGGGTCTGGTTCTCGATCACTGTGTCAATGGTTTCAAACAGCTTCGGGATCCTCTGTCCTGTTTTTGCAGAAATAAATATAATCTCTGCATAAGGCATATAAGCAAGCACTTCCCGGATACGGTTTGTATGCTTGTAAATAGTCTTATCATTTTTTTCGATGGCATCCCATTTATTTACTGCGATGATCACACCCTTGCCTCTTTCATGGGCAATTCCCGCAATTTTTGCATCCTGCTCGGTAACGCCCTCTGTGGCGTCGATCATGAGCACAACGATACTTGCGCGCTCCACTGCCGTCACAGTACGGATCACGCTGTATCGCTCGATCTCCTCTTTTACCTTTCCTTTTCTTCGAAGACCGGCAGTATCAATAAAAATATAATCTCTTCCCTGCCATTTTACTTTTGTATCTACTGCGTCCCTTGTAGTTCCCGCAATGTCGGAAACAATGACACGCTCCTCGCCGAGAAGCTTGTTTACAAGAGAAGATTTTCCCACGTTTGGTTTTCCTACAATGGCAATTTTCGGTATATCCTCGTCTTCCTCTTCTCCCGCGCCTTCCGGGAAATGTTTTACGATCTCGTCCAGCATATCACCGATGCCCATGCGGTTCGCAGCAGAAACAGGAACCGGTTCTCCAATCCCGAGGTTATAAAACTCGTATACATCCATCATATATTTCTGCATACTGTCCACTTTGTTTACTACAAGGACAACCGGTTTTCCGCTTCTTCTGAGCATGTCTGCCACTTTGGCATCGGAATCTACAAGCCCCTGGTGCACATCCGTAATAAACACGATCACATCTGCCGTATCAATGGCAATCTGCGCCTGCTCTCTCATCTGGGAAAGAATAATATCGCTGCTGTCCGGCTCAATTCCTCCTGTATCAATTAAAGTAAAATTTTTATCAAGCCAATTTACATCTGCATAAATTCGGTCTCTTGTAACGCCCGGCGTATCCTTTACAATGGAAATTTTCTCACCTGCCAGCGCATTAAACAGTGTGGATTTCCCCACATTGGGTCTTCCCACAATTGCAACTACCGGTTTGCTCATACATTTGTCTCCTTTTTCGTTCTTTCTGTTCTGGCGAGCCGATGACTGCATCTACCAGGTCACTGCCGCCACTGTCTACTACTGTAATGGGAACTTTAAGTTCCCCGGAAAGCTCTGAAAGCGTCACATCATCAAGAAATACTTCCTCCCCGTCCCGCAGCATGCTGCACGGAAGGAAAAGACGCTCTCCCAGTTCCTTTCCCTTTAACTGTTCCATTAAATCCTGCCCTGTGATCAGGCCGGAAACTGTAATATTCTCCCCGAAAAAGCGGTTGATTACAGGCTGCACCTCCACGCAGACGCCGGGGAATTTTTCCTGAATGCTCTCCATGTGCTTTTTCAGGAAAGGCGCTGCCAGAAGCCCGGTTGCCAGTGTTCCCCGAACCTGTCTTTCGTCTCCCTCTTTCTCACTGAGATATTCCTTTACCTCTGTATCAAGAAGGCGGAGCATTCCCACTCCGTTCTCAAGCTGGAGATACCCGTCGTACCGCTCTTCTTCCGGAAGCTCTTCTCCCGCAAGAATATACCATTCGTCGGACGCGTGGATAAAATGGATCCCATGCTTTTTCATCATTTTTTCCTGCCAGAAGTGAATGGTTTTCAAAACCTCTTTTGCGTCCTCCCTGCCAAATGGCTCAAGAGGATAAAGACCGTCTCTGAATTTCGAAAGTCCAACCGGCACTACGGAAACGCTCTGAAGCACAGGCGCATATTCAGAAAGCTTTGAAAGACTGTATTCCAGCTCTTCCTTATCGTTTACGCCTTTACACAGGACGATCTGTCCGTTCATGGTAATGCCTGCCTCATAAAGCGCATCTGCTTTTTTGAGTGCTTCCCCTGCAAAACGGTTATGGAGCATCTCACAGCGAAGCTTCGGATTCATAGTCTGAAAAGAAATATTGATCGGTTCCAGATGATACTGAATGATCCGCTCGATGTTATGATCGCTCATATTTGTGAGCGTTACGTAATTCCCCTGAAGGAAAGAAAGTCTGGAATCGTCATCCTTAAAATAAAGGGTATCCCGCATTCCCGGCGGCATCTGATCAATAAAACAGAAAATACACTTATTACAGCAGGAACGGTACTCATCCATCAGACCGTTCTCAAATTCTGCACCAAGATCCTCCTCATACTCCTTCTCTACCTCAAGCTCCCATACTTCTCCGTCCGCCTTTTCGATCAGAAGCTCCACATATTCCTCATTCATGAGATAGCGGTAATCAAACACGTCCTCCACAGGCTGTCCGTTTACGGAAAGAAGGGCGTCTCCCGGGGCAAGTTCAAGTTCTTCTGCAATACTTCCCGGAAGGACAGAAGAAATAATATGCTTCTTTTCTTTTTTCATGTTCACCTCAACTGAGGCAGTTTTCAATTCTGCCTGTCTATCTTCAAAAGGGCATTGATACCCATGATTTATCATTATCTTCATTATCATACCAATTTTCCGGGTAAAAATCAATAAATTCCTTGACGATATTTAGGGCAAATGTTATAAATAAAGATAGAGCTTTATTTTTTCAAGAAAATTTAACATCATACTTAGGAGGATACTATGCCAAACATAGAATTATTGGAGAAATCTATGCCTGTTGCCCCTATTCGTATTGCCGCACTGGCAGGATGCCGCGAGCTTGCAGAGGAAGTAGACAGGAAGCTGGTAAAATTCCGCAAGGAGCTTGTTTCCAGAAAACAGCTCAGCATCATCCCTCAGGGATACAGCGAGAACACTTTCCTTGTAGATTGTGAGTGCCCGCGCTTTGGTACAGGAGAGGGAAAAGGCTATATCAAAGAATCTGTCCGCGGTACAGACCTTTATATCATGGTTGACATTACCAACTACAGCCTGACTTATTCCGTATGCGGGCACGAAAATCATATGTCTCCTGATAACCACTATCAGGATTTAAAGAGAATCATTTCCGCAGCTACAGGAAAAGCGCACAGAATCAATGTCATCATGCCGTTTCTGTATGAAGGCCGTCAGCACAGACGCTCCAAAAGGGAATCTCTTGACTGCGCTCTCGCATTAAAGGAACTGAGCGATATGGGCGTTTCCAATATCATTACTTTTGACGCCCACGATCCGCGTGTACAGAATTCCATTCCGCTGAACGGATTTGATAACTTCTTCCCGACTTACCAGTTCTTAAAAGCACTTGTACGCAGTGTTCCGGACTTCCATGTGGACAACGATCACCTCATGATCATCAGCCCGGACGAAGGCGCAATGTCAAGAGCTGTTTATTTTTCCAATATCCTTGGAGTAGATATGGGTATGTTCTATAAACGCCGCGATTATTCCACTATCGTAAACGGCAAAAACCCGATCGTGGCTCACGAGTTTCTTGGTGACTCTGTAGAGGGAAAAGATGTTGTCATCATCGACGATATGATCTCCTCCGGAGAAAGTATGCTTGATGTGGCAAAACAGATCAAAGAACGTCACGCAAACCGCGTATTCATCTGTACAACCTACGGCCTTTTCACAGACGGCCTTCATAAATTTGATGAATATTACGAAAAAGGCTGGATTGACAAGGTAATTACCACAAACTTAAATTACCGTATTCCTGAGCTTCTGGAAAAGCCATATTATGTAGAAGCAAATATGAGTAAATATATGGCAAGCATTATCGACATCATCAATCACGATGTTTCTGTAGAAAAAGTTCGTTCCAGCAACGAAAAGATCATGGATCTTATGAAACGCCTGAAAGGCTGATCAAAAGATCCCTCTCAAAAGCGGCAGCTTCCGGTTTTCCGAAAAGCTGCCGCTTGTTTTATTTCCTCTATTTTTCCTGCTTTCTGATCCCCAGAAACGCCGCAAGATTTCCTCTCTTTCCTTTTGACGCCCTGTGAGAAAAAAGAAATTCCGGATTATGACAGGTACAGATTCCCGGCATGGAAATATGACTTTCCCGTATTCCCGCCTCCATCATGATCTTTCTGTTCGCCTCCCACAGATCAAGCTGATATTTCCCGTTTTCTTTTTTATAAAAAAGAGAATCCCAGTCTTTTTCAGGGAAGCTTTTCCGAAATTCTTCAATGACGTCTTCACTTACTTCATAGCATTCCTGACAGATAGAAGGTCCTATGGCGCTGTATAAATCCTCCGGTCTTGTCCCGTACGTCTCTCGCATTTTTTCCACTGTCACAGCGCCGATTTTTCCGGCAGTTCCCCTCCAGCCGGAATGAGAAAGCCCCACTGCCTTATGAACAGGGTCTACAAAGAAAAGGGGCACGCAATCTGCATAAAACGTAGCAAGAATAAGCCCCGGAACATCTGTCACCATGCCATCCACATCTGTGTACGGCCGGGGCTTCGTAATTCCGTTGCCCCTGTCTTCTTCCGTTATCACGCGTACATTTGTGGTGTGCGTCTGGTCTGAAGTCACAATATCCTCGCAGGAAAATCCCAGCGCATCCGCCATGCGCCTGTAATTTTCCTTTACCGCCTCTTCTTCGTCTCCTCTTGTAAAACTTAAATTCATAGAGGAATAAATTCCCTTGCTGACACCTCCAAGCCTGGTGCTGAAGCCATGCACCACCCGGGGGATTTTTTCAAAAGCAGGATAAGAAAGATAGGTAACGCCCTTATTCTCTCTTATCTCCATTTTTCCGTTCGTTTCTCCGCTCCAGATAATCTCCAAAATCTTCCTCCTTACAGACAAAAATCAAAGGCATTTTTTATCCAGGAAATTTTTTCTTCCTTCCCATCAATTCCCACCACATCAAATCTGCAGGGAATATCCATATTTCCCATAAAGCAGGCAAGATAATACCTGGCTGCTCTGCATATCCGTCTCTGTTTTCTTTTATCCACTGCCTCAAGAGAAGTTCCTTTTTCTATTCCCTGCCTGTATTTTACTTCCACAAACGCAAGAAACTCCCCGTCTCTTGCGATCAGATCGATCTCGCCCTGCCTGCACCTGTAATTTCTCTCAAGAACAAAAAGTCCCTGCTTTTCCAGATATTCTGCCGCCAGATTCTCATAACGGGCACCTGTCTGCCTTCTGTTTTCATTTCCACTCAGTAAAATCTCCCCCGTTCCCCGGACGTCTCACACGAAATGTCCGATAAAGGATTTTCTATGAATGGGGCTTGGACCATATATTTTCAATGCCTCAATATGAACCGCCGCCCCGTATCCCTTATTCGACGCAAATCCGTACTGAGGCATGATCTTATCATACTCTTCCATCATCTTATCCCTTGTCACCTTTGCCACAATACTTGCAGCGGCAATGGATACGCTTTTTGCATCACCTTTTATAATAGGAACCTGCGGAATAATAACCTCCGGTATGGTGACCGCGTCATTTAAAAGGATCTGCGGGGTAACAGAGAGTTTTCCCACAGCTTCCCGCATTGCCTCATACGTCGCCTGCAGAATATTGATCTCATCAATTCTTGCAGGCGAAGCCATTCCCAATCCTACAGAAACCGCCTCTTTCATGATCACTTCATAAAGCTCTTCCCTCTTTTTCGCTGTGAGCTTTTTGGAATCATTTAAGTAAAGAATCTGGCAGTCCTTTGGAAGGATCACCGCACACGCCACAACAGGACCTGCAAGAGGACCTCGTCCCACCTCGTCAATCCCGCACACATATCCCAGATGCTCATACTTTCTTTCGTACTGCTTCATCTCTTCTGTGCGGACAAGCTCCGCCTGATAAGCCGCTTCTTTTTTCTTAAATTTTTCAATGAGCTTTTGTACGCCGCTTCTGCTGTCCTCTCTGTATTTTTCACAAAGAAGAGGATAATCTTTCAAAGAAGCGCCTTCAAATTCTTCTTTTATCTCCTGAATTTTTATCATCTTCTGCTCCTTTAAGCCCACTCAAGAGTAATGCGTCCGATTTTTCCGCTTCTGAATTCTTCAAAAAGGATTCCCGTAGCTTTTGTGTAATCCAGCTCTTCTCCTTTTTTCAGGCAGCCTCTGACCTTTGCAATCTCTCCCAGGATTTCAACCGGAAGTCCTTCCTCCGCAATATTGTATCGTTTCTCAAGTGCGCCGGGGTAATTTTTACAAAGATAAGAAATAAGTTCAAGAGCCAGCTCTTCCATATTCAGTATATCGTCCTTTACTGAGCCGATAAAAGCAAGACGCTTTCCAACCTCCTGATCCTCAAATTTTGGCCAGAGAATTCCCGGCGTATCAAGGAGTTCTACATTTTTATTCAGCCGGATCCACTGTTTCCCCTTTGTGACGCCCGGCTTGTTTCCTGTTTTCGCGCAGGCTTTTCCTGCAAACGTATTGATAAATGTGGATTTTCCCACATTGGGGATTCCTGCCACCATCGCGCGGATCGGTCTGTTCTTAATTCCTCTTTTTCTGTCTCTTTCTGTCTTTTCCTTACAGGCTTCCTGGATCACATTCTGCACCAGCTTCATTCCTGCGCCGTTTCTGGAATCGACTTTTACCACGTAAAAGCCTTTTTCCTGAAAATACGCCTTCCACGCCTCGTTCTGCGCCTCGTCTGCAAGGTCCGCCTTATTCAGGAGAATCAGTCTCGCCTTGTTTTTTCCGATTTCATCTATGTCCGGATTCCTGCTGGAAAGCGGCACACGAGCATCCACAAGCTCGATGATCAGATCAATGAGCTTTACATCCTCCTGCATCTGCCGTTTTGCCTTGGTCATATGACCTGGATACCACTGAACATTCACATCTTTCACCTAACCTTTCAAAAATCCTATTTTCTTTAACGGAGAAATGGTAAACCAGAGTTTCCCTTCTATGTATTTCTTATTTACAAGTCCTATATCTCCGTGGCGGCTGTCCTCGCTGTTGTTTCTGTTATCACCCAGAACAAAATATTCCCCGTTCTGCAGGGTGACAGCCGTCTCCGCAATCCCTCCGCTGTTCATTTCAGGAAAATCTTTTCCCTCTTCGTATAAATCTCCGTTTATAAATATCTGTCCGTCCTTAATCTGCACAGTCTCTCCCGGAAGCCCGATCACCCTTCGGATATGAAGAGCCGCTTCATCGCGTGCATTTGTTTTAAATACGATCAGATCTCCACGTTCCGGTTCTGACATACGATAGCTCAGGCGGTTTATAAAAAACCGTTCTCCAACAGAAAGCGTCGGTTCCATCGAGCTCTCCTGCATAGTGACAGACTGAAACATCATAATTGCCACAAGAGCAGCAAACGCAAGAGTCACTATAATCTGGAACGTCCATGTAAGAGTATTTCGCACTCTTGTGTCTTCCAGTTTTTCCTTCGCCTGTATGACTCTCTTATTTTCTTTCCATTTTCCGTTTCTCCAGTCGTGTTCCTTCATCTTCCCACCTGCCTTTAATATTTCCCAGTATGGAAAAAGAGGGACAATAGCGAATGTTATTGTCCCTTCTTTAAACTATGCGATTATTTTATTATCTTACGCGCTCTTTTACTTTTGCAGCTTTACCTACACGGTCTCTTAAGTAGTTCAGTTTTGCACGGCGTACTTTACCATGACGGATAACTTCTACTTTTATTACGTGCGGGGAGTGTAATGGCCATGTTTTCTCAACGCCAACGCCGTTGGAGCTCTTTCTTACTGTGAAAGTTTCTCTTGTGCTTCCGCCCTGTCTTTTGAGAACAGTACCTTCGAAAATCTGAACTCTCTCACGGTTTCCCTCTTTGATCAGGTTGTGTACTCTTACAGTATCACCAACTTTAAACTCCGGAACTTCTGCTTTTAACTGAGCAGCTTCAATGTTTTTAATAATCTCGTTCATGTTCTTTTCTCCTTATCTTCTGGATGTTCTTAATGCAATGTGCAGCAGAGGACCATCTTTTTTTCACAACGTAGATAATTATACAACATATTTTTTCCAAATGCAAGACATTTTTATAGTTGCCAGCCATATTTATTGCAGTCATCCATATTTTACCAGCAAAGAACCTCGCAGCCCGTATCTGTCACAAGAACCATAACTTCCCACTGAGCGGAGGGAAGTCCGTCCGCTGTGCGCACCGTCCACTCGTCCTCCTCATCTGTGTAAATTTCATCTGTTCCCATATTCACCATCGGCTCAATGGTAAAGATCATACCCGGAACCATAAGAACACCGCTGTTTTCTTCTGAGGTATAACTCACCCAGGGATCCTCGTGAAATTCAAGGCCAACGCCGTGTCCCCCGATTTCCCGCACAACCGTATAGCCGTTTTCCAGAGCGTGTTTATGAACAGCGCTTCCCATATTTCCGATCGGCTCCCAGGGTTTTACTTTTGAAATTCCGATCTCCACACATTCCTTCACTGTTTTTACAAGTCTTTCCTTCTCTTCGCTCACTTTCCCGATGCAGAACATACGGGACGAATCAGAAAAATACCCGTTATAAATAGTAGATACATCTACATTGATAATATCCCCCTCTTTTAACACCACATCATCAGAAGGAATTCCGTGGCACACCACCTCATCAATGGAGGTACACACACTCTTTGGAAAACCATCGTATCCAAGAGGAGCCGGGATTCCTCCTCTTTTTCTTGTCTCTTCATGTACCCAGTTATCGATTTCCTGTGTGGTCACACCCGGCCCTATATGTTCTGCCACGTAATCGAGTACTGCAATATTGATCCTGCAGCTTTCTTTTATTTTTTCAATCTGCTCTGGCGTCTTGATCAGATCATGTTCCGGAACAGGAAAGCCTTTTTGCCGGAACTGTTCATATTTTGTGTCAAATGCCTCGTGGCATTTTTTATATTTTTTTCCGCTTCCGCACCAGCACGGATCATTTCTTCCAATTTTCAAAGCCATTTTTTGCTCCTCTTTTCTCTTTTGTTTTATCCAAATACAACATCAAGGGTCATCATTACAACGAAGCCCACCGCAAAAGCCACAGTCCCCACATTGCTGTGCTCTCCCTCATTCGCTTCGGGAATCAGCTCCTCCACAACCACATAAATCATAGCGCCTGCCGCAAAAGAAAGGAGATAGGGAAGCGCCGGATTTACATATCTGGCAAAAACCAGAGTCAGCCCTCCTGCAAGGGGCTCAACCACACCGGACAGGACTCCATAAAAAAAGGCTTTCCCTCTTCCTGTTCCCTCTCCCCGAAGAGGAAGTGAGATCACAGCTCCCTCCGGAAAATTCTGTATGGCGATCCCTGCGCAGAGAGCAACAGCTCCTGCCATCGTCACACTTTCATTTCCCGACAATACGCCTGCAAATACAGCGCCTGCCGACAATCCCTCCGGAATATTATGAAGCGTGACCGCAAGGACAAGCATTGTCGTTTTTTTTAACTGTGTCTTAGGTCCCTCCGCCTTTTCGCTCCCCATATGAAGGTGCGGCACTGCGCGGTCCATCAGAAGAAGGAAGCCGATACCCAGAAAAAATCCTGCCGCTGCCGGAATAAAGGCGAATTTTTTCATCTTCTGGCTCATTTCCATTGCCGGAATCAGAAGAGACCACACAGAGGCAGCAACCATAACGCCGGAGGCAAACCCTAAAAACCCCTTCTGTACAAGAGGCTTTAAATCTTTTTTCATAAAAAACACACAGGCCGCTCCAAGAGACGTTCCGAGAAACGGGATCATCAGCCCCCAGAAAACTGTCATTCTCCTTTTCCTCCTTGTTCTTATTTTCTTTTCCCTGTTATCATAACACATTTGATTCAAAATAACACGGTTATTCTTATCTTATTCTTTTTCTCTGCAAAAGTTACCGTTTTGTGTAATTTTCCTTGTCTCCCGTTTTTTTCTGTGCTATACTTAAAAACTGAACCAAGGGAGCTTGTACAACAGGCTGAGAGGAAGCAGGGCTTCGACCTTTTAACTTGATTTGGATAATGCCAACGTAAGGAGGAAAATTTCATTATGTTTCAATTACTTGTAAACGCCGATGGCGGTCTTACCACAGCCGGCTATGCAGTTTCTGCTCTCGCAGTGATTCTGCTTGCAGCCGCTGTTATCTTTTTCTGTTCAAAAAACAGTTCCACCAGAAAAATGACAACACAGCAGCTTGTGACCTGCGCAGTCGCGCTTGCACTTGCTTATGTAACTTCATACATTAAACTTTTCAAACTGCCTTTCGGCGGTTCCGTCACCCTTTTCAGTATGCTGTTTATTGTATTGATCGGCTACTGGTACGGGGCAAAAATAGGAATTCTCACAGGACTGGTATACGGAATCTTCCAGTTCCTGCAGGAGCCGTACGTGCTTTCTCTGTTCCAGGTATGCTGTGATTACATTCTTGCTTTCGGCGCTATGGGAATTGCAGGCTTTTTCTCAAAATCAAAAAAACATGGACTTGTCAAGGCGTATCTGGCTGCCATTCTGGCAAGAGGCGCATTCCACGCACTCGGCGGATATCTGTACTGGATGGATTACATGCCGTCCAATTTCCCGAAATCCTTAACTGCTCTCTATCCAATCATTTATAATTACAGCTTCATTCTGGCAGAAGGTATCCTTACTGTGATCGTCATCTCCATTCCGGCAGTTTCCAAAGCCCTGAATCAGATGCGCACAGCAACTACCAACCCTGGGCTTTATAAAGCACCTGCCGCAAATAAATAAAACAAATCAAGACTTCCTCTAAAAACGGCTGCCCTTTGGGACAGCCGTTTTCCATTTTACTCATTCTTTTTTTCCTGTTTTGCTTCTTTCTTTTCTTTCGCCTGAGAATCTGTCATGATCTTATTCAACTCGTCGATCATCTCATCGTCCTTTAAGCGGAATTTTACTTCCACACGGCGGGAAGCGTCCTTATCTACATTTCCATCGGAATCCAGAACAGGATTTGACATGGAGTGACCGTTTACCGTGAGATAATCCTGCAGATCAAGAGCCTCCTGATTTGATAAAAACTCTCCCTGAATATCAAGAAGATACTGCGCCACTGCAAGAGAACGCTGTTGGGAAAGTTCCAGGTTGTAGGCATAATCACCGTCTGTATCTGTGTATCCGTCAATAATGATTTCCGCAAGATACGGCTTGTGCTCCTTCTCAAGAAGCACCTTACAGTAGATAGGAAGAATATTTTTAAGTGCCGACTTTCCTTCCTCTGTAAGCTCCGCCTCGTCATATGCAAACATAACATTTGCATCCAGGGTCAATGCCCCTGTCTTGGGATCAATATCCACATTTACATTATTTTTTGAAAATTCTTTTTTTAAGGATTCTACAACTTCTGCTTTTACACCGATGATATTATCAATTTTCTGCTGCTGATCTGCAAGAAGTGCTGTTTTTTCATCGAGAGCGGACTGCTGTTTATCCAAAGTCTTTTCCTGATCTTTCAGCTTTGCCGCCAGATCTGCAAGAAGCTGTTTCTGCTCTGCAAGCTGCTGATCCTGACTTTTTAACTGCTCATCCTGATTCTGAAGAAGCCCTTCTTTTTCATCAAGAGCAGACTGCTGCGCCAGAATCTCTGCTGTGTATTCTTCCTGAAGCGCTATTTTTTCATCCCGCTCCTTAATACTTTCGTTATAGCTCTTCTGCGCCTGAAAAAGAGTGACACACATGATCAGCACGAAAAGAAGCAGAACGCCCGCCATCATATCTGAATAAGAACGCCAGACATTAAATCCTCCGTCTTCGTTTTTTCGTCTTTTACGCATGTAATTCTCCTCTTATTTAAACAAGCTGAATTTGCCTTTCTGTGCTGCTTTGGAAAGCTCCCGGATATTCCGGGAAATATCCTCCAGAAGTTCTTTTTGCGCCTCTCCCTGTTCTTCCAGAAGTTTCTGGATCTTGTCCACAGAGGCCTTCTGAGAAATGCTGTCCATCCGTCCGCTTTGAAGCTGCAGATCTTTCCCGGAAAGTGAAACGTCTGTAAGAAGACGGCGAACCTGTTCCATTGTCTGATAGGAAAGCTTCTGATACTGAGAAAATTCCTGCATCTTCGTATCGAAATCCTGAATGAGCTGGCGATTTGCTTTTAACACTTCTGCACTTGCCTGGCTGGACTGCCCTGCATTTTCCATACCTGCTGTCGCAGCTTCCACATAACGCTTCATCGTCTGGTTGCAGGCAACCCAGAATTTTGCAGCAGACTGCTCCGCTTCTTTTAAATACTCTGTTACATGCTGATAATCCTGCTGCTGCATTTTCTGAATATTCTGATTATCCTGCACAATTCGGTTTGCTGTAGTGAGATAACGGTTCTGCAGATTTCCAAGCTCTGTCATCGCATCTTTCATCACCCGCTCCTGCTGTAGATAATTATCGCTCAACTGCGTACTCATCGTCTGATAAAGAGTCGCTGTATAATCTGCATTTTCTTTTTGTGCTTTTTTCAGCTGATTTAAAGCTTCATTAAAATCTCGGAACTGTAGCTGAAAGGAGTTATGCATCTCTTTCATAAATCCATCCAGAATCTCTTTTACTGCATCTTGCTGACATCTTGTAACAGAAGTCACCAGCATATCAAGAGAATCGTTCATTTTCCGAAAAGTAGGCGTAATTACCTTTTCAAAGCTGTCTGCCATCTGTACAGAAAACTGCTCCGCCATTTTATTCATGGCTTCTGTCTGGATCTTCTGGCTGGATACAAGGAGATTTCTTGACTCATTTTCTGCAGTAGGCATAACGTACGCGTGAAAGCGATCCAGAAATCCTTGAAGATTTTCCGTAAGAGAACTGTACTCGCTCTTCATTCCATATGTATACACAATGGACAGGGCAATTCCGTAAATAGAAGTGAGAAACGCCACCTTGATTCCGTCTACAAGAGACGCAACGGAGCTTGTCATTGCCGCATAGTCATTTGGATTAAAGTTTTTAAGGCCCCACACAAGTCCCACAAAGGTTCCGAGAATACCAAGGCTTGTAAGAATATCGGGAACCATTTCCAGGAGTCGTTTGTGGATATGAAGATCTATTTCTTCCTCATTAATGAAATCCTCCACATCACCGATGCCTTCCTGACTTTTGTCAATGCTTCCACGGAAGGTATCTATTTTTTTGTCCAGATATGCTTCCCCGAAAATCTCGTTTAATACGGATAAATCTTCTGCCTTTGCTTTTCCGGGCGCTTTAAAAATACTGGAAACCTCCTCTGTTCCATGACGGAGCGCTTCGGAAAGATGATTCATTTTAAACATTCCGCCGATCATGCCGGAGAGATAGATCAGTACCATCACTCCAAGAAACACAAAGTTATATACCATTACACTGGCAGCACCCTTGCCTGTATATATGGTCATTCCCACTGCAGCCGCAACCACGGTCAGGAATAAAACTACATTTACAACCTTTTTGCCCATAAAATGCCTCCCCTTTTGTAGATTTGTGCGAAATTAATAGAAAATTATTAATTTCTTTTTTATAATATCACAATATACCAGGACACACAAGACAAAATCACAGAAAAGGACTATAATATCACAGTAATTACCAGTATCTTCCCGTCTGCACTTTCTGCGTGAATTTTTCCATTATGCAATTCCACAATCGCCTTTGCCACAGACAGACCAATTCCGGATTCTCCCGTTTCCGAGCTTCTGGATGCATCTGTCCTGTAAAATCGCTCGAACAAAATATCCATATTTCCTTTCTGGATCATTTCTGACTCATTTGACACTACCGCCAAAGCTGTTTATTTTCTCGTGCTTAAGTATATCCGCCTTACTTAAAACCAACTTAAAAATATATGTGAAGGTTTTGTGATATTTCAATCTTCTTCCTCATATACACTTCACAGCGGGAGTACACTGCATTTCAAAGTTTTTATCTCATTTATTATTTTGAAAACAGCCTTATAAGTCTTTCTGCCGCTTCTTTTGTATCTTCCGGTGAACCGAAAGTAGAAAACCGGAAATACCCCTCTCCACAGGCTCCAAATCCTTCTCCGGGTGTTCCCACAACCTGAATTTCATGTAGCAGATAATCAAAAAATTCCCAGCTTCCCATTCCGTTTGGGCACTTCATCCAGATATATGGTGCATTTTTTCCTCCGCAATACCAGATTCCAATCTGATCCAGTGCATGCATCAATGTTCTGGCATTTTTTTTATAAATCTGAATATTTTCATGAATCTGTCTTTGTCCTTCCTCTGTAAAAACAGCTGCTCCGCCTTTCTGAATTATGTACGACACACCATTTGTCTTTGTAGTACGATTGCGTACCCACATTTCATTAAAATTCATTCCATTACGGTTCAATTCTTTTGGTATTATTGTATATCCAAGTCTTGTCCCCGTGAAACCGGCTGTCTTGGAAAGGGAGCATATTTCAATGGCACATGTTTTTGCTCCTTTCAGCTCAAAAATACTGTGCGGAAGCGTCTCATCCTCAATAAAGGCTTCGTATGCCGCATCGAAAAGGATTACAGAACCGTTTCTATTAGCAAAATCCACCCATTTTTGAAGCTGTGTACGGGAATAAACTGCTCCCGTGGGATTGTTGGGAGAACATATATATATTAAATCTGCCATCTCTTCTTCCTTTGGTTCAGGCAAAAATCCGTTTTCCTCTGATGAAGAGAGATGTACGATCCTTCTTCCTGCCATTACATTCGCATCTACATATGCCGGATAAGACGGCTCGATCACCAGAGCGGAACAGGAACGCTCAAACAAATCTAAAATATCTCCAAGCTCATCGCTTGCCCCGCTTGAAACAAACACCTCGTCCGCCGATAACAAAACGCCTCTTTTTGCATAATACTCTGCAATTGTTTCTCTCAAAAACGGCGCTCCGCACTCAGGCATATATCCATGAAATCTTTCCCTGGAAGCCTGATCGTCTATAGCCTCGTGCAATGCCTTAATTACAGCATCACATAACGGCAGCGAAACGTCTCCTATGCCCATCTTTAAAAGCTTTACTCCCGGATACTGTTCCACATAAGCCTTTGTTTTCTGGGCAATATTATAAAAAAGATATGAATCTTTCAATTCTTTGTAATACATATTTGGTCTTATCATCGTATTCTCCTCACCTGCATAGTTAATATTCTACATTCTCAGATAATCTTCTCTCAAAACGGTCTTTTCGTAAATCGACCGGGATTTTTGTCGGATATTTTCCATGAAAACAGGCAGCACAATAACCTTCGCTGTCAATCAGCTTTCCAAGTTTATCTATCTCTAAATATCCCAAAGAATCCACTCCTATAATCTCTGCAATTTCTGCCATGCTGTGGTGGCAGGCAATCAGATTTTCTTCTGAATCAATATCTGTTCCATAATAGCACGGATGCAGAAATGGAGGAGCCGAAATTCTCATATGTATTTCCTTTGCTCCTGCATCGCGCAAAAGCTTCACAATGCGCCTGCTTGTCGTTCCTCTCACAATTGAATCATCTACAAGAATAATCCTCTTTCCCTCTATCACACTTTTTACAGGAGAAAGCTTTATCCTGACTTTATCCAGACGCTCATTTTGTTTTGCCGCAATAAATGTTCTTCCAATATATTTGTTTTTAATCAATCCGATTCCGTAAGGAATACCTGATTTATTCGCGTAGCCAAGCGCTGCATCCATTCCACTGTCAGGAACTCCAATTACAACATCCGCCTCAGCCGGATAACTCTCTGCCAGAAGCTCTCCGGCTCTCACTCGCGATTTGTGAACAGATACTCCATCTATGACTGAATCCGGTCTTGCAAAATAAATATATTCAAAAATACATGTTTTCTTCTGCCGTTTTCTTCTGCCGTTTTCCACAATGTTCTTTTCTTGACTCTACACCATTTTGACTGAATACCAGAATTTCTCCCGGAAGCAGTTCTCTGATAGGTTCTGCCCCTACCGACAATAACGCGCAGCTTTCAGATGCAGCCACATACCCTCCATCCGGCAGTTTCCCATAACAAAGCGGCCGGAACCCATAAGGATCTCTTGCTGCAATCATCTTCGTTGACGACATCAAAATCAGTGAATACGCACCTTCCAGTAAATTCATTGCATTACTTACTGCTTCTTCTATACTTGATGTCCTCAGTCTTTCTCTTGTAATGACATAGGCTATGGTTTCTGTATCACTGGTTGTATGAAAAATTGCTCCGGATAACTCCAATTTATCCCGAAGTTCCAGAGCGTTACTTAAATTTCCATTATGTGCCAGTGCCATTTTTCCTTTCTGATGATTCACCTCAAGCGGCTGGCAATTATCTCGTGTTGCTCCTCCGGTCGTCCCATACCTTACATGCCCTACTGCCATAGTTCCCTCAGATAAACTGGATAATGTATCTTTTGAAAACACTTCGCTTATAAGTCCAAGCTCCTTATAAGAAGAGAACACACCATCGTCATTCACAACTATCCCACAGCTTTCCTGCCCTCTGTGCTGTAAGGCATACAATCCATAATAAGCAATTTCCGCAACATTTTCTTTTTTTGTGCTCACAACCCCAAACACGCCGCACTCTTCATGAACAGACATTATTCCCACCTCTGCATTATTTATTTTGTTTTGACTTTTTTAACGCTGCACCAATAAATTCTTTAAACAACGGATGCGGCTGATTCGGACGGCTTTTAAATTCCGGATGGAACTGTACGCCAACAAAAAACGGCTGTTCATGAAGTTCCACCGTTTCTACCAGTCTTCCATCAGGCGAAGTTCCGCTAATCACAAGTCCGGCTTCTGTCAGAACCTCGCGATACTCATTGTTAAACTCATAACGATGGCGGTGACGCTCATAAATTATTATGTCACCGTAACATTCTGCCATTTTTGTTCCTGATTTAATACTGCACGGATAACTTCCCAGGCGCAGAGTACCGCCTTTATCTTTTTCCTCCCTCTGTCCCGGAATAAAATCGATAACTTTATCAGCACACGTTTCATCAAATTCTCCGGAATGAGCATCTTTAAATCCTGCAACATTTCTTGCAAATTCTATGACAGCAACCTGCATTCCAAGACAGATGCCTAAATAAGGAATATGATTTTCGCGGGCATATTTTGCCGACAGAATCATTCCCTCTATGCCGCGATTTCCAAACCCTCCCGGGATAATAATTCCATCCAGATCTTTTAATACCTCATTTGCATTCTCTTTTGTAATCTTTTCTGAATCAATCCAGTGTATTTTTACAAATGTATCCCGTTCATACCCTGCATGGTCCAGCGCTTCTGCCACAGAAAGATATGCGTCGTGAAGCTTTACATATTTTCCAACAAGGCCGATGTGCACTTCCCCGGAGCGATTTTGAATATGATCTACCATCTGTTCCCATTCCTCCAGATCAGGTTTGGATGCCTCTATATTAAGTTCTCGGCACACGACATCGGAAAAACCGGACTCTTCCAACATCAATGGCGCTTCGTACAAATTTTTTAATGTTCTGTTTTCAATTACACAATCCGGCTTTACATTACAAAAAAGTGATATTTTCCGGAATATAGCTTCTTCCAAAGGCTTATCCGTTCTTAATACGATAATATCAGGGCTCACACCCATTCCCCGAAGTTCCTTGACCGAATGCTGCGTTGGTTTTGATTTATGCTCTTCAGAGCCGCTTAAATAAGGAACTAACGTCACATGGATAAATAAGCTGTTCTCTTTACCGACTTCCAGAGAAATCTGGCGTACCGCCTCCAAAAACGGCTGAGATTCAATATCGCCGATTGTTCCGCCAATCTCCGTTATCACTATATCTGCGTCTGTCTTTTTCCCTACATTGTACACAAATTCTTTGATTTCGTTTGTAATATGAGGAATTACCTGAACTGTAGAGCCAAGATACTCTCCTCTTCGTTCCTTATTTAATACATTCCAATAAACCTTTCCCGTAGTCAGGTTTGAATATTTGTTTAAATTTTCATCAATAAATCTCTCATAATGTCCCAGATCCAAATCTGTTTCTGCTCCATCTTCTGTCACGAATACTTCACCATGCTGATATGGGCTCATAGTCCCCGGGTCTACGTTAATATACGGATCTAACTTCTGTGCAGCAACTTTCAGCCCCCTTGCTTTTAAAAGTCTTCCAAGGGAAGCCGCTGTAATTCCTTTTCCAAGACCAGATACCACACCGCCTGTCACAAAAATATATTTCGCCATGATTCTTAACTTCCTTTTCTAAATTTTCCTGTTTTTATCAAACTCTTTTCAAAAACTTCTTTTATTTTCCACTGCTGCCATAATTTGAAAGCACTCTCGCTGAAGGATCATTTACATTGCACCCTTCCCATTCTTTATTCGGCATCCAGAAATCTACAATCATCCCTGCCTGGCCCGGATAATACTTTTCAAAAATTTCTCTGTATAATAATGACTCTTTCGTAAAAGGCCGGGCATATGTATAGGTTTCACATTTTTCTTCAAACTCCTTATCACTGTACCTGCACTCTGCATATTCTTTCAGATAATCAACCATAGAATGACCTACCGCATCTGAAAACGCTGCTTTTTCTCTCCAGAGAATTTCATCCGGAAGATATGCATCTTTTTCAAATCCATGACGAAGAAGATATTTTCCTTTTCCATACGTATTCAGTTTCAATTCCGGATTTATGGACATCACATATTTTACAAAATCCAGATCTCCAAATGGGACACGGGCTTCCAGGGAAGAGTACATGCTGGTGCGATCCATGCGGTCAAGAAGCGTCTGCATGAACCATTTGATATTGAGATAACCTATTATGCGGCGGCTTTCGTCCTCTCCGGCCTCGCCGTAAAGGAGAGGTGCTTTTGACCTGGACTCCTCATATCGAAAAGCCTGATAACCGGATAAATCAAGCTCAAAACCCACATCATCGCGCAAAAGAGCAAGGCGTGGAGCGACATCCGATGACCATGGGAAGCCATATCTTTCCAGCAGCTCTTTGCGGTAAAACCACGGATATCCACCAAAGATTTCATCAGCACACTCACCTGTAAGAGCTACCTTGTTTTTTCGGCTGACGAGGCTGCAGAAATATAAAAGTGACGAGTCCACATCGGTCATGCCGGGCATATCCTTTGCATCGACTGCGGCAAAGAGCGCCTTGAAGAGAGAGTTCTCATCACACTCGAGATAGGAGTGGGCTGTCTCATACTCCTCAAGCATACGATTGACATATGGCAGATCCCTCTCCGGCTGGAAGGCGTTTGCCTTAAAATACCTGTCATTGTCCTTAAAGTCGAAGGAAAAAGTGTTGAGCGTTTTACCGCGTGTGTTCATATAGTTTGCGGCGATGGCGGTCACGATGCTTGAATCGATGCCGCCTGACAGAAAAGTACATACCGGCACATCGGAAACCATCTGCCTTTTTATAGCATCCTCCACCAGAAAACGTGTGTGAGCAACGGTATCCCGATAGCTCTCGGTGTGTTCCCGGCTTGTAAGCTCCCAGTAGGTTTCATCATGCAGCCCATCCTGTGAGTAAATCATGAAGTGTCCCGGCAAAACCTCAAACAAATCCTTAAACAGGGAAAGTCCGCTCGTGTGCGCAGGCCCGATAGCAAGAAGCTCCTGTAAGCCCTGCTTATCAAGCTCAGGCTTTACTGCAGGGTGAGCAAAACAGGCCTTTGGCTCGGAGCCAAACACCAGAGAATCCCCTCGGATGGCATAAAAAAGCGGTTTGACACCTACGCGGTCGCGGTATAAAAGCAGCCGGTTTTTAGCCGCATCCCATATGGCAAATGCAAAAATGCCGTTTAAACGATTGACAAAATCAGCGCCCCAATGGATGTAGGCGTATAGAATAACCTCTGTGTCTGAGGTTGTGGAGCATACAAAGCCGTTTTCGGACAGCTCGGGAATCAGCTCATCAGTGTTGTAAATTTCTCCGTTATAGCAGATAGTGTAATCATAGCCATTGTGGGTGCGCGTCATGGGCTGGTCGCCACACAGGATATCACGGATGGCAAGACGGCTGTGCGACAGACCAATATGCTTTTTAAGGTAGCGTCCTCTGGCATCGTTGCCGCGGTGGGCGAGTACAGCACGCATCTTCTCAAGACGAAAGTTCCAGTAATCGGTGTTCTCTTCAAAGTCTTCTTTAAAGTTACAGAATCCGGCGATACCACACATAAAATTTCATATCTCCGTAAAAACAGGTTTAATTTATATTATGCATACGCCTTGTAGCTGTTAATCCGGTCAGAAAATAAAAAGAGATTTTACCAAACTAATCAAAAATTTTTATTGACAAGAAAGGCAAAAAAGCAGTACTCTTATTGCATAAAGTTAGATAACACTAACGTGGATAAACAACAGGTAACCATGGTAAGTGAAATCTGACCAACAATTGCTTTTAAAGGTACAACCTTACATAAGGTAGATGTAATATGAAATGTTGAAAGAGAGGATATCATATGTCAGAAGAAGAGAGAAAGTTCTTAGAAATAGTGGATTTGAAAAAGGGCTTCGGAAGCGGCGAGACGCGCCAGGAGGTGCTGCGCGGCATGAATTTTTCCGTGGCAAAGGGAGAGTTCTGTGTGCTGCTTGGACCGTCAGGCTCCGGAAAGTCAACACTGCTCAATATCATCGGAGGCATCGACAGCGCCGATTCCGGATATATCAGCATAAATGGTGACAAGCTGAAGGATATGAGCGAGAAAAAGCTTACACAGTACCGCAGAAAGCACTTGGGATATGTGTTTCAGATGTACAATCTGATTGCAAACCTGAATGTAAAGGAAAATATAGAGGTGGGCGCATACCTGTCTGACAACGCACTGGATATCGATGAGCTGCTTCACACGCTGGGGCTTTACGAGCACCGCTATAAGCTTCCAAATCAGCTATCCGGCGGACAGCAGCAGCGTGTGTCAATAGGGCGTGCAATCGTGAAAAATCCGGATATACTGCTCTGCGACGAGCCTACAGGAGCGCTTGATTACAACACCTCAAAGGAGATTTTGAAGCTCATAGAGGATGTCAACAAAAAGTACGGCAACACAATCATCATGGTCACACACAATGAGGCCATCAAAAACATGGCAGACCATGTTATAAAGCTACGAGACGGAGCCGTGCGCCACAACGATATCAATACTAATAAGGTTTCGGCCGAAGAGCTTGAGTGGTAAGGAGGATTTGACCTATGAGCAGGAAAAAGATAAAAAATCCTCTGATAAAGCGTATACCAAAGGAAATTATCGGTGACTGGAAGAAATATCTCGTTGTATTTCTTTTCCTCGTGCTGACAATCGGCTTTGTATCCGGAATGTATGTGGCAAACGACAGTATGCTTACATCTGCGGATGAGGGAGTAAGTAAATACAAGCAGGAGGATGGACATTTTGAGCTTAAGGATAAGGCTGACAGCGAGCTTGTTACGGCTATCGAGTCAGGCGAGGTAAAAACAGCTCCAGACGAAAAAGACAGCGATAGCAGCAAAACTCCTGTCACGCTCTACGAGAATTTCTATCGCAATGAGACTGAGGACTACGACGCAGACGGCAAAAAGGATGGAACCATCCGTGTATACACAAAGACCGGGGATATCAACCTCGCATGTCTCATCGAGGGCTCTTTTCCACAAAATGAGAACGAAATTGCTGTGGACAGAATGCATGCAGACAACGTGGGGATGAAGGTCGGTGACACAATAAAGGTCAGCGGAAAGGAATTCAAGGTATCGGGCCTTATCGCATATGTCAACTATTCCACACTGCATGAAAAGAAGACAGATATGATGTTTGATGCAATAAAGTTTGATGTGGCGATGGTGACAAAGGAGGGCTTTGACCGCCTGAACAAGAGCATCCACTATGCATATGCATGGAAATACGAGGATGAGCCAAAGGACGACATAGAGCAGAAGGAAAAATCAGATGACTTTCTGGAGGCAATGGTATCACAGGTGATGGCAGCAGGCAATGAGGTGGAGGACTACACACCGCGTTACTCCAATCCGGCAATCAATTTTGCCACGGATGATATGGGCTCAGACAAGGCCATGGGAGGCGTGCTTTTAGACATTCTTATCGTGATAATCGCATTCATTTTTGCAGTGACCATAAGCAATACGATAGCAAATGAATCATCAGCGATAGGCACGCTTCGTGCGTCGGGCTACACAAAGGGGGAGCTTATCAGGCATTACCTTTCAATGCCTGTCATCGTGACATTCCTGGCAGCGGTTGTGGGAAATATACTGGGCTATACGGTATTCAAGGATGTGGTAGTAGGCATGTATTACAACAGCTACAGCCTGCCGGCATATCATACTATCTGGAATCCGGGCGCATTCATAAAAACAACGCTTGCTCCGGTGATTATCATGCTGGTTGTAAATCTTATTGTAATAATCCGCATGATGCAGCACACACCGCTTCAATTTCTGCGCCATGACCTTAAGAAAACAAAGCGTAAAAAGGCAATGCGGCTTCCTCGCTGGAGCTTCATGAGCCGTTTCAGACTGCGAATCATGTTCCAGAATGTGGCAAACTATCTGATACTTTTTGTGGGAATATTTTTCATCATGGTCATGCTTGCGATGGCAGTAGGCATGCCGGATACACTTGATTATTACAAGAAAAATACAGACAGTATGATGTTTGCAAAATACCAGTACGTACTCAAATCCTATGTCGATGCAGACGGAAACGTGCTTGAAACCGGCAACAGTGACGCAGAGAAATTTGACATGACATCGCTCTTAAGGAGGTCAGATGACTTTGACGAGGAGGTGTCTGTCTACGGAGTGGAAACAGACAGTGCATACGTAAAGCTTAAGGACATGGATTCGCTTAAGGATAACGAGGTGTACATATCGGATTCATTTGCAGATAAATATGGTATAAAACTGGGTGATACAATAAAGCTTGATGCACAGTACGAGAAAAAAACATACAAATTCAAGGTGAAGGGAACCTACGATAAATCCCAGAGCATCGCGGTATTTATGCCGATAGAGCATTTTGCGGATACCTTTGATTTTGCAGATGGCAGATTCAGCGGATTTTTGTCGGATACAAAGATAAAGGATATCGATGAGAGCAATATCGCGACAACAATCACGATACGCGACATCACCAAAATGGCAGACCAGCTCGACCACTCCATGGGCTCATACATGCAGTACTTCCAGGTGCTTTGCATATTGCTATCAGCCGTTATGATATATCTGCTCACGAAGCTCATCATCGAGAAAAATGAGACAGCCATATCTATGACCAAGATTTTAGGCTACGACAACAGAGAAATTGCAAGTCTTTATCTGGTCTCAACATCCATCGTGGTGGTTATATCAGATATTATCAGTGTAGTGCTTGGTGCAAAAGTAATGGATATTGTATGGCGCATAATGCTTCAGACCTTCAGCGGATGGTTTTCATTCCATATGACACCTGTCGGCTATGTAAAGATGTTTGCGTTTGTGCTCATCGGTTACCTGATAGTGACAGTATTTGATTTCAGTAGAATAAAGAGAATCCCGATGGACATGGCACTAAAGAATGTGGAATAGGTAGTATAACTGTTTATGATTGAACATTAACCCTATTTGCGCGACAAATTAATCAAAGGCAAAATGTAGATAAATTTTTTATTTACTGATAAACTATTGTATAATTTCACCAAAAATGGTAATATTGTCTTATAATTTTAAGCTAAAGGAGTAGCAGTAGCAGTAGGATAGGAGAGATGGTCATATGGAACAGAGTAAAACTAAAAAAAGAGGTACATTTGCAGCCAAAATCATAGTAATGGTGATTTTAGCTGTTATAGTTTCAAATGTAATTTGTATGGTATTTATTCTTGAAAGCTCCAAAAAACAAATTACAGACAGCACAAAGCATACCATGGTAGATGTTATCAATACAACATCAAAAATTGTGGAGAATGAGATCAGCAATGCAGATACAGAGGATTTAGACTATGATGAATACGCTAAGAGTCTTTCCGATGTAAAGCTCGAAGGTATGGACAGCTCATATGTCTATGTGGTAAAGAATGATGGCACAATGCTTTATCATCCAACAAAGGAAAAGGTTGGACAGCCTGTTGAGAATGCCGTAATTAAAGGAGTTGTACAACAGCTTCAGGATGGCAAAAAACCGGGCACGACTGTTGTAGAATATGATTTCAATGGAACAACAAAGTATTCGGCATATACGATTTTGAACAATGAAAATATACTTGTGCTTACAGCAGATGAGTCTGAGGCACTTGCAGGAATCACTACTGTAACAGGAGTTGCCGTTGGAATCATTGCTATTGTTGTGCTTATTGCAATTATTATCTCATTCATAATGGGACGCAGGCTTATGAGACCGCTTGTAAAGGTCAGTACAATAATTGAGGATGTTGCCAATGGTAATATTGAGGCAGATTTCAGTGTGGTCAAGGAGTCAAATGATGAGATAGGCCTGATTATAGAAAAGATGAAGGAGCTCACACAATCGCTTGGAAGTATAGTCGGAAAGATAAGAAATTCCAGTGATACGATGTCATCAAACAGCTATGAGCTCAATGACACAAGCAGTCAGACACTTGCTGCAAATAACGAGATATCCAAGGCAGTCGAGGATGTTGCAGAGGGCTCTACAGGCATGGCAGCATCTATTTCCAAGATTAATGAAAATCTTCTGGAGATGAGCAATGAAACAAAGGACATTAATGCCTCTGTTGATGAAATCAAAAACCAGACGACAGCAGTGCAGGATAGCAGTAAAATCATGAATGACAAGATTAAATCCATGCAGGATAGCAGCCACAAGATGGATGAGGGTATCTCAGCAATTTCAAAACGCATAGAAACTGTAAATACTACGGTTGACAAGGTGAGCAATATTGTCTCTGTCATTGAGGAAATATCCAGTGAAACCAATCTTTTGTCACTCAATGCATCTATAGAGGCGGCCAGAGCCGGCGATGCAGGAAAAGGCTTCGCAGTAGTGGCACAGGAGATTCGAGTGCTCTCAGACAATACCAATACGGAGCTTGAGAATATCAAGCAGATAATATCATCACTGGTTGAAGAGTGCAGGTATTGTGTACAGGCATCCGGCACCATCGTCGAGGACAATGCCAAGCAGAAGGAAGAGATTAAGGCAGTACTCGATGAATTTGGCTCACTTGATGAGCAGATTCAAAAGACAGCAGAAAAAGCTGATGAAATCGAAGAGCTTGTCACTGCGATGATTGAGCTGAACGATGACATCACGAAGAGCAGCAACAGCCTGACAGACGTCAGCGCAGCAAATGCCGCAGCAACTGAAGAGATGAATGCCAACATCGAGGAGCTCAATGCGATGATGCACGGAGTTTCAGAAATGGCAGAACACATGAATAATGAGTCTGATGGATTGAAGGAAGCATTATCGTTCTTTCATAATTAATTGTAGGTATTCATAAATGAAGTCGCAATGTAAATCAGTCATAAAAGCAGTAAAATGCTTTTGTGGCTGATTTTGGTATTTGGGGGATTATTGATTATATCAGCAAAAACACGTATTATATACATATACAAAAAATTTTACTGTTCACGCTTGAGAGTGGCCGGTAACACAAAAATCTTAATATATGATAAACAGAAGAATGAGGTATAAAATAATGACAGATAATTTTGAATTTAGAAGTATAAACCCAGACGAGGTAGAACAGGCAATAGCAATTGAGCAGATATGTTTCCCACCGAATGAGGCATGTTCTCCAAAGGCAATGACAGAGAGAATTGCAAAGGTACCACAGCTATTTCTCGTGGCAATTGACAAATCAACCGGTAAGCTGGCGGGCTTTTTAAATGGTGTGGCAACAGACGAGGAAAAGTTCAGGGATGAGTTCTTTACGGACATCGATTTATGTGATGAAAACGGTAAAAATGTGATGCTTCTTGGCCTTGACGTGCTTCCGGAGTATCGTGGACAGGGCCTTGCCAGAGAGCTCGTGTACCGCTACAGTCAGCGTGAAAAGGCAAACGGACGAAAAAAGCTGTTTCTGACATGCTTAGAGCAGAAGGTAGAGATGTATAAAAAGTTTGGATTGCAGGATCTGGGGATTGCTGACTCTACCTGGGGCGGAGAAGAGTGGCATGAGATGGTGTTAAAGGTATGAATGTGATAATATGGAAAATAAAGTATCAGATAACGTTATAGAAAAAAATTATATGGAGTGCCTTAAATTCAATGAAATCAACGAAAGCAAAGTCGATAATTTTGACATG
>URMH01000027.1 GCA_900549015.1 uncultured Blautia sp. | reverse complement strand
TATCTGTTCATTATGAAAAGATTAAATTTGTGTCTTGACAACTGAACCACTATACATTTCCGAAAAGAGAAAGGAAACCATTTTTTACGTTAAAGCGCTCTGTAAAAAAGAAAAAAGCAGTAATTATGACTGCTTCGGAGGAAAATCAGATTCTGGGATTTGTTGTTTTGATTCCTTATAAAGATATGGTCATGGTAGATTATCTGGCGGTATCTTCCAGAATAAGAAGTAAAGGAACGGGAAGCTATATTATGCAGAATGTATGCAGAGAGTTTTCTGATAAAAAGATCGTGCTTTTAATTGAGCGTCTGGAGGATGATGCAGACAACAGGGATCAGCGTATCGCACGGCGAAAATTTTATCTGAAAAACGGCTTTTCTTCTTCCGGTATTTTTATTACTGGAGCGAGTGGGAATATGGAGATTATGAATTACGGGGGAAAGGTGACACCGGAAAAATATATGAGCCTTCAGGAGTATGCTTTGGGAAAATTGTTTTTTAAATTATCAAATATCAGAATTTTAAATGGGGTTTCTGCATGAACGGGGAACGCAGCACAATGGAACGACAGAAGGATTTTATAGTAAAGGTACTTTACTGGGCTCTGATCGCAGGCGGAATCCTGCTGGGATATAAATACATACTTTCTGTTCTGTTTCCCTTTGTGATTGCCTTTTTGGAGTTATCGGGCTCTTTGGGCTGCCGTTATGTTTTGCATTCCTTGGAAGACTGCATGAAAAAGGAATCATAAATATTCCGGTATTAAATAAAGAATGATAAAAATAACCCTGTTTTCAGGGAGAAAAGGAGATTTTTCATTATGAAAACTATATTTTCAAAAGTGAAGCTAAAGCCGGGACAGAAGATAGCGGTGGTGGACCGACAGGAGCAGGAAAAACCACGCTTATTAATCTTCTGATGCGTTTTTATGAGTTAAACGGAGGTTCTATTCGGGTAGACGGCGTAAAAATCACAGATATGTCACGGGAAGAGCTTAGAAAACGTTTTGGTATGGTTCTTCAGGATACATGGCTTTTTGAGGGAACAATTAAAGATAATATAGGATATGCGGAAGAAAATATGCCGAAAGAAAAAATAAAAGCAGCGGCAAAATCAGCGTGTGCCCACAGCTTTATTAAAACACTTCCGGGAGGATATGATATGCTTCTCAGTAAGGGGGCTGAAAATATCTCTCAGGGGGAACGTCAGCTTTTGACAATTGCACGTGCCATTGCGTCTGATCCGGAGATTATGATTCTTGATGAGGCGACCAGTAATGTGGATACGCATACGGAAGTTCTGATTCAAAAAGCGATGGCTGAATTGATGAAAGGACGTACCAGCTTTGTAATTGCCCACCGGCTTTCCACAATCCGTGATGCAGATATGATTTTATATATGGAAAACGGGGATATAAAAGAAATAGGAAATCACGAGGAGCTCATGGCGAAAAATGGAAAATATGCAGCTCTTTATATGAGCCAGTTTGGGTGATAAATATTGATTAAAAGCTGTAAAAAGGTCGAAGAAATTCGGCTTTTTTACAGCTTTTTACACTTTAACGCATAAATGCGTTGACATATTAGTGCCGCAGGGGTACAATGAAATACCAGTATAGAATAATATTAAGGTGAATGATACCTGATAAGGAGGAAGATTATGAGAAAGTTAATGACCGGCGATGAAGCCATCGCAAGAGGCGCATATGAGGCAGGGGTGTCGTACGCATCTGCATATCCGGGAACACCCAGTACGGAAATTCTGGAAAATCTTTCTACATATGAAGATATATATGCAGAGTGGGCTCCAAATGAAAAGGTTGCAATGGAGTCTGCAATCGGAGCGTCTGTAGCAGGGCTTCGCAGTATGGTATCTATGAAGCATGTGGGAATGAACGTGGCGGCAGACCCTATGTTTACCTGGGCGTATATGGGAGTAAATGGAGGAAATGTAATCATAACGGCAGATGAGCCGGGTATGTTTTCTTCTCAGAACGAGCAGGACAACAGAAATTATGCGAAGGCTGCCAAAATTGCCATGCTGGAGCCGTCTGACAGCCAGGAATGTATCGATATGGTAAAAGCGGCGTATGAGCTGGGAGAAGAGTATGATACACCATTTATTATTCGTATGACAACGCGTGTCTGTCATTCCAAATCCATTGTGGAATTAAAAGAGAGAGAGACGGTACCGGCAAAAAAATGGGAAAAAAATCCGGGGAAATATGTATGTCTTCCCGCTATTGCAAGAAATTTAAGAGTGAAAGTAGAGGAACGTCTTGAAAAACTTGCGCAGTACAGTGAGACAAGTCCGTTTAACAGAATGGAAATGGGGGATACAAAAGTAGGCGTTATAGCATCAGGTATCTGCTATTATTATGCAAAAGAGGTTTTTGGGGAAAATGCTTCCTATTTAAAATTGGGATTTACAAATCCGCTTCCGGCAGGTCTTGTAAAAGAATTCTGCGCAAAAGTAGATAAGGTGTATATCCTGGAAGAAAATGATCCTTATATAGAAGAATTTGTGCGTCAGCAGGGATGCGACTGTATTGGAAAAGACCTTTTCCCGTCATATGGAGAAATGACTCCTGACGTAATCCGTGCCTGTGTCACAGGTGAAAAAAATAAAACTCTGGAATTTGACAGAAGCAAGCTGATTAACCGGGCGCCGACTTTCTGCGCAGGCTGTCCTCACAGAGGCCTTTTTTACCGTCTGGGAAAGAGAAAAGACATTATGATAAGCGGTGATATTGGCTGTTATACGCTGGCAGCAGGAAAACCGTACAGCGCTATGGATTCCACCGTATGTATGGGAGCCAGCATCAGTCTCGGACACGGAGCACAGAAGGCGTTTCAGGCACAGGGAGATACAAGAAGAGTGGTGACAGTGCTTGGGGACTCCACATTTTTCCATACAGGAATCAACTCCCTTATCAACACCGTATATAATGGAAGCAATACGGTGAATATTATTCTGGACAACCGCATTACGGGAATGACAGGCCATCAGGAAAATCCCGGAACAGGATATACGGCAAAGGGCGATGAGACAACCCTTATTAAAATCGAGGATATTGTAAGAGCCATCGGCGTGAAGCACGTGTATGTGATCAATCCCAATAATCTTTCAGAGGTAGATGAAACGCTCGATAAATGTCTTGCGCTCACAGAACCGTCCGTGATCATTACACGCTGGCCATGTGTGCTGAAAAAGTTCTCAAAAGAAGATAAAGAAGAGTTCGAGGAGCTTTTCGTTACAAAAAATAAGGTGGATACAGAAAAATGTATCGGCTGTAAGCTCTGCCTCAAAGCCGGCTGTCCGGCTATGTCTTACGACAGAGAAACAAAGAAGGTAAGCATTAATAAGGCGCAGTGTGTAGGCTGTGACGTATGTACGCAGGTCTGCCCGAAAGACGCCATTGTGAAGGAGGATTAAGCCATGACAAAAAGTATTTTACTGGTAGGTGTAGGAGGACAGGGAACCATTCTCGCCAGCAAGATCCTCACAAATGGTCTTATGGAAGCGGGATACGATGTGAAAATGAGTGAAATCCACGGAATGTCCCAGAGAGGGGGCAGCGTATCTTCTCAGGTGCGCTACGGGGAAAAGGTCATGTCCCCTGTGATTGAAAAGGGAAAGGCAGACATTGTGGTTTCTTTTGAAAAGATGGAGGCTTTGCGCGCTCTTGATTATTTAAAAGAAGACGGAACGCTTGTTGTAAATAATGAGGAAATTCCTTCCATGTCCGTTATCACAGGAGATGAGGAATACCCGGAAGATGTAATGGAAGAAATCGAAAAGCATGTACAGGCAAAGGTGGTAAATGCAACCGGCCTTGCAAGAGCGCTTGGAAATGAAAAAGCGGCAAATATTATCCTTCTCGGAACGATTATCCGCTCTATGGGGCTGGAACATATCGACTGGGACGAGATCCTGAAGGCAAATATCAAGCCGCAGTTTCTGGAATTAAATAAAAAAGCATTGAAGGTAGGTATGGACGCCATTACCTGCCAGGCGTGAAAGGAGAAAGATAGTTGAAAGAAAGAGAAAAATTTGGCTCCAGAATGGGATTTATTCTCGTCTCTGCGGGCTGTGCGATCGGTCTTGGAAATGTGTGGAAGTTCCCTTATATGGCGGGGGAATACGGAGGAGCGGCGTTTATCCTCATGTATCTTCTGTTTCTTTTGGTTCTGGGGCTTCCCATTCTTGTGTGTGAGTTTTCTGTAGGCCGCGCCAGCAGAAAAAGTACGGCAAGAGCATTCCATGAGCTGGAACCAAAGGGTTCTAATTTCCATAAATTCAGTTACATGAGCATGGTATCAAACTATGTTCTTATGATGTTTTATACAATGGTTGCAGGCTGGATGGCATACTACTGTTACCGCATGGCAAAGGGAGAATTTTCCGGCGTCACAACAGAGGCAGTACAGCAGGGATATGACAAGATGCTGGCGTCACCGGGAATTATGACAGGCTGGATGATCGCTGTTGTCATTCTCGGATTTTTAATCTGCTCACTGGGCGTACAGAGAGGTCTGGAAAAAATCACAAAGGTGATGATGACCTGTCTTCTTGTGCTGATCGTTGTTCTTGCAGTACGTTCCCTGACACTTCCGGGGGCAGAGGAAGGCGTGCGTTTTTATCTTGTTCCAAATATGGACAGCATTCGTGAAGTAGGACTTGGAAATATGATTTTCGGGGCTATGTCCCAGGCGTTTTTTACTTTGAGTATCGGCGCCGGTTCTATGACGATTTTCGGAAGTTATCTCTCAAAAGACCGTTCGCTTGCAGGAGAATCTGTTCATATTTTAATCCTTGATACGTTTGTGGCAACAATGGCAGGGCTGATTGTAATTCCTGCATGTTTCGCATATGGAGTAGAGCCGGGAGCAGGACCGGGACTTGTGTTTATTGCCCTTCCAAACGTGTTCAACAAAATGGCAGGGGGACAGTTCTGGGGAGCTATGTTTTTCCTTTTCCTGTTTTTTGCAGCCCTGTCTACTGTGACGGCAGTATTTGAAAATATTATTTCTTATGGAATAGATCTTTTCGGCTGGAGCAGAAAAAAGGCAGTTATTATAAACCTTGTGGGGATTCCCCTTCTGTCTCTTCCGGCAATTTTAGGATTTAATGTTTTATCCGGCTTTATGCCTTTTGGAGCAGGCTCCAACATTATGGATCTGGAGGATTTTATTGTATCGAATAACATTCTTCCTCTCGGTTCCGTTGTTTATGTTATGTTCTGTGTCTCTAAATATGGATGGGGCTGGGACAACTTTATAAAAGAAGTAAATACAGGGAAGGGCTTAAAATTCCCGGGAGGAATTCGTTTCTATATGCTGGTGGTCATTCCGGTTGTCATTGTAGTCATTTATCTGAAGGGCTACTATGATAAATTTGCAGGACAAGGTACCGGTGTTTTGGCGGCATGGATGGCAGTATCCCTTGCTGTACTGGCATTAATTGCATGGTTTATTTTTGGTGGAAAGAAAAAGAAAACAGAAAAAAGCTAGGAGGGAAAATCATGATTTCAGAAAAAATGAAGCCTTTTGTAGAGAATAATTCCGCAATCCGTATGATGTTCGAGGAGGGAAACCGCCTTCGTGCAAAGTACGGTGCGGAAAATGTGTTTGATTTCAGTCTTGGAAATCCAAGCGTTCCGGCGCCGGACTGTGTGCGCCAGGCAATTATTGAGCTTGTAAATGAAGAAAATCCAACGACACTTCACGGCTATATGAGCAACGCCGGTTTTGAAGATGTGCGCCAGACCATTGCGGAATCTTTAAACCGCCGTTTTGGAACTGCCTTTCAGGGAAAAAACCTGATCATGACAGTGGGCGCTGCAAGCGGGCTGAATGTGATTCTGAAAACAGTTTTAAATCCCGGGGACGAAGTTATTGTATTTGCACCGTATTTTCTGGAATATGGCGCATATGTGCGAAATTATGACGGCGTTCTTGTGGAAATCTCTCCGGATACAGAGACTTTTCAGCCGAATCTTGTGGAGCTTGAGGGAAAAATCACGTCAAAGACAAAGGCAGTGATCGTAAATACGCCGCACAACCCTACAGGAGTTGTATATTCTGAGGAAACCATTCAGAAGCTTTCTGCCATTCTGGAAAAGAAACAGAAAGAGTTCGGAAGCGTGATTTATCTGATTTCTGACGAGCCTTACCGTGAGCTTGCATACGATGGCGTGGAAGTGCCGTACCTTACAAAGTATTATGATAATACAGTTGTCGGGTATTCTTACAGCAAATCTCTTTCTCTTCCGGGGGAACGTATCGGTTATCTTGTGATTCCCGATGAGGCGGACGGAAGTGAAGAGCTTTTGGCGGCAGCTTCTATTGCAAACCGAATTTTAGGAAGTGTGAATGCGCCTTCTCTCATGCAGAAAGTAATCGGAAAATGTGTAGATGCAGAGGTAGATGTGGCAGCTTATGACAAGAATCGTCTGGCTCTTTACAACGGCTTAAAAGAGCTTGGTTTTTCCTGCATCAAACCACAGGGAGCATTTTATCTTTTTGTGAAATCCCCTGTGGAAGATGAGAAGGAGTTTTGCCAAGCGGCGAAGAAGTACAACATTCTCATGGTTCCGGGAAGTTCTTTTGCGTGTTCCGGATATGTGCGCCTTGCGTACTGCGTTTCCTATGACACGATTGTAAATGCGCTTCCTCAGTTTGCGAAGCTGGCAGAGGAATTTGGATTAAAGAAATAAAATATCTTGCTATCCGATTTTTCATATGATAAGATGATAAAGAAATGACAAGATAAAGAACAATTAAAATATATAAGGTTTTATCTTCGGATAAAGGGAAGTTAAGTGAAAATCTTACACGGTCACGCCGCTGTAAGGAGGAGCTGTGTTTTAATATGCCACTGAGTTTTCGGGAAGGCAAAATACAGTGATGATACCAAGTCAGAAAACCTGCCTTATATATAGGATTACGCAGGTTACGAACGATGGCCTTGTGTAAAGAAAAGCGGCGCTGTCTGCTTTTCTTTATGAACCTGCAGGTATGATACCGCAGGTTCTTTTTCGTTCTACTACAAAGTGAGGAGAAGAAAAATGAACAAAAAACAGAAACATATTCTTATGGCAGCGGCATTTTTTGCCCTCGCCTTCGGCATTATGCCCTCTGTAAACGCCATGCACATTATGGAAGGATACCTTCCGGGAGGCTTTTGTATTGCCTGGGGCGCGTTATGCATTCCATTTCTGGCAGCAGGTTTTCTGTCTATTAAGAAGACATTAAACGAGCACAGAAATCTGATCACGTTACTGGCGGTGTCCGGAGCTTTTATATTTGTAATTTCCTCCCTGAAGATTCCATCTGTCACAGGAAGCTGTTCTCATATGACAGGTACAGGGCTTGGGGCTATCCTTTTCGGACCGGCAGCCGTATCTGTTCTCGGATTGATCGTACTTCTGTTCCAGGCGCTTCTTCTGGCGCACGGCGGTCTTACTACGATTGGGGCAAATACGTTTTCTATGGCGATTGCGGGACCGTTTGTGTCATACGGGATTTATAAGCTGCTTGGAAAAACAAAGATGAATAAAAAGGTTAATATTTTTCTTGCGGCAGCTCTGGGAGATCTGTTTACTTACTGCGTGACAGCAGGACAGATGGCTCTTGCACATAATGCAGATACTACATTCGGGGCGGCATTTGGCAAATTCCTTGTTGTGTTTGCGCCAACACAGGTTCCCCTTGCCATTATCGAGGGAATTATCACAGTCCTCATTATTATGGGACTTGAGACGTATGCAAAACCGGAGCTTAAATTAATCGGCTACTTAAAGGAGGGAAAATAAGATGAAAAAGAAAGTACTGCTTGGCATTCTTGTGATTTTCCTGATTGCCTTTGTGCCTCTGTTTGTGTTAAAAGATGCAGAATTTGGCGGTTCTGACGATGCGGGAAGCACTGTGGTGGAGGAAGTGGACTCCTCTTACCAGCCGTGGGCGACGCCTGTTCTTGAAAAGCTTATAGGCGGAGAGCTTCCGGGAGAAGTGGAAAGTCTTATTTTCTGCCTTCAGACAGGAATCGGCGTTGGAATTATCGCATTTATTATGGGGCGCTTTGTGGAGCGCAGAAAATGGCTGAAAGAGGAATAACCAATGATTACCATTGATAAACTGTGTTACAACTCAAAGCTTCGGTATGAAAATGCAGGAGAGAAATTTGCATTTTCTGTCATTACCCTTTGTATCTGTGTAATGAGCCGTTCTGTGGAGGTGGCAGCCATTGTACTGGCAGTGACAGGGATTCTTACCATATGGAAGGGAGGAGTCCCTGTTTTGCGCTATTTAAAGTTTTTGACGATTCCCCTTGCTTTTTTATTTTTAAGCACTGCGGCAGTTATGTTTAATGTAAAGAAAACGCCGATGGATTTTCTTGCGGTTCCTGTGGGAGACTGGTATATTACGGCAAGCCATTACTCGTTTTTTTATGCTCTGCAGCTTATTTTAACGGCTCTCGCCGCGGTTTCCTGCCTGTACTTTCTGGCATTTTCCACGCCTATGCCGGATATTCTGGAGGTTCTGCGAAAGCTTCACTGTCCGGGGCTTCTTATAGAACTGATGCTTTTGATCTATCGGTTTATCTTTGTGCTTATGGAAACGGCGTCCGCTATTTCCGTTTCCCAGAAATGCAGACTTGGAAATAAGGATTACCGCACTTCTGTGAAATCCTTCGGTCTTCTTGGCTCTGTTCTTATGATACGGGCAGTAAAGCGGGCAAACCGCCTGTATGACGCAATGGAAGCAAGATGTTACGACGGAACGATACGTGTGCTTACAGAGAACAGAAAACCGAAGAAAAAAATTATCGCAGCGATTATAGTTTTTGATACGGCGCTTCTTATTTTTGCCGTATGGAGGAGATTTTTTTTATGAGCGCAGACATTATTTTAAAAGCGGAAAATCTGTATTTTTCATATGACGATGACAATTCTCATTCTCTGAATGGTCTTTCGCTGGAAATAAAAAAAGGGCAGAAGGTAGCGGTAATGGGAGCAAACGGCAGCGGAAAATCCACTTTTTTCCTGTGCTGTACCGGAATCCATAAGCCCCAGAAAGGGAAGCTTTATCTTGATGGAAAAGAAGTAAAGTATAATAAAAAAGGTCTTCTTGATCTTCGAAGTAAGGTAGGGATCGTATTTCAGGATCCGGACAACCAGCTTTTTTCAGCCAGCGTATATCAGGAAATTTCTTTTGGGATTTTAAACCTGGGAGTTTCTGAGGAGCAGGCGAAAAAAGAGGTGGAGGAAGTAATCGATTATCTGGAGATCACACCATTTCGCAGCAAGCCCACCCATGCGTTAAGCGGAGGTCAGAAAAAGCAGGTTTCCATTGCCGATATTCTTGTGATGCACCCGGAAATTATTATTCTCGATGAGCCGGCTGCAGCTCTTGATCCGCGTCATACGACAATGGTAAATCGCATTGTGGAGCAGATGACAGCGAGCGGGATTACGGTTCTTATGGCTACACATGATGTGAATTATGCTTATGAATGGGCGGATAAAGTGATTCTTTTTCATGAGGGAAAAGTTCTTATGAACGGAAGCCCGGAGGAGGTTTTTGGAAACAGAGCAGCGCTTCGCCAGACCAATCTTGAGCCGCCGGCAGTGCTGGAGCTTTTTGAAAGCCTTTGTAAGAAAGGCATTTTAAAATCTTCCCTTCCATTCCCCAAAAACCTGAAGGCTCTGGAAGGGTATATAGAAGAAGTAAATTTAAACACGTATTACGGAGGTAAGAAACAGATGTCAGATACCACAAAGAAGGCAATCCTGGCAGTAAGCTTTGGAACAAGCCATAACGATACAAGAGAGGTTACGATTGATGCCATTGAAAAAGATATGCAGGCTGCTTTTCCGGAGTATCCTCTTTACAGAGCGTGGACAAGCAAAATGATCATCAATAAAGTAAATAAAAGAGATCATGTGCATATCGATACCGTAAAAGAAGCAATGGAGAAAATGCGGGCAGATGGCATCACAGACGTTCTCGTGCAGCCCACTCATGTGATCAACGGAATCGAAAACGACATTATGAAGGAAGAGGCTCTTTCTTACAGAGAAGATTTTCATTCCATTTCTTTTGGAGATCCCCTTCTTACAAGCGAGCAGGACAACCGCGAGGTGATCGGGGCTGTGGCAGAAGAGTTTTCTCATCTGAAAGACGACGAGGTTCTTGTTCTTATGGGACATGGAACAACTCATTATGCAAATTCTATTTATGCGGCGCTTGACTATACATTTAAGGACAGGGGGCATAAGAATATTTTCCTTGGAACTGTGGAAGCGTATCCTTCTATGGACAGCATTATGAAGCTTGTGAAAGAGTATGATCCGTCTAAAGTCGTTCTTGCACCGTTTATGATCGTGGCAGGAGACCATGCGAAAAACGATATGGCGGGAGACGATCCAGAATCCTGGTACAGTCAGTTTAAAGACGCGGGCTATGAGGTAGAAGCTGTAATTAAAGGTCTTGGAGAATATCCGGGAATCCGGAAGATTCTTGTAAATCATCTGAAAGCGCTGGAAAATTAAGAATATAAAAAGAAGCGGGACTTTACGTGAGTTTATCACGAAAAGTCCCGCTGTTTTTATGAAAAGATTCAGGAATCCCTGCCGCAGATATTTCTATCAGCTCTTTCTGAAAGCTGCTCTCTTACGTTCTCTCGGGTCGAGGATCCTCTTGCGGATACGAAGGCTTGAAGGAGTTACTTCAAGAAGCTCGTCCTGGTCGATAAATTCGATTGCCTGCTCAAGACTTAATACCTTTGGCGGTGTCAGCTTTAAGGCATCGTCAGCGGAGGAAGAACGAGTATTTGTAAGGTGTTTTGTCTTACATACGTTCAGCTCAATATCCTCAGCTTTTCCGTTCTGACCGATTACCATACCGCTGTAAACCTTTTCTCCCGGTCCTACGAAAAGTGTTCCGCGCTCCTGTGCAGAGAAAAGTCCGTAAGTAACAGCCTCGCCTGCCTCGAAAGCAATGAGAGAGCCCTGTTTGCGGTACTGGAAATCTCCCTTATAAGGAGCGTATCCGTCAAAGATCGTATTTAAAATACCGGTTCCTTTTGTGGAGGTTAAGAATTCCCCGCGGAATCCGATCAGACCTCTTGAAGGAATGTGGAACTCAAGACGCACAGAACCGTCGCTTGCTGTGCTCATGCCCTGGAGCTCGCCTTTTCGCTCGCTTAATTTCTGGATCACAGTTCCGGAAAATTCCTCCGGCACGTCCACGTATGCGATTTCCATTGGCTCAAGTTTTTTGCCGCGCTCGTCTGTATGATAGAGAACCTCCGGTTTGCTTACTGCGAACTCATATCCCTCACGGCGCATATTTTCGATCAAAACAGAAAGATGAAGTTCTCCTCGTCCGGAAACCTTGAAACATTCTGTTGTCTCTGTATCTTCGACACGAAGGCTTACGTCTGTGTTTAATTCTCTGTAAAGACGGTCACGCAGATGACGGGAGGTAATATATTTTCCTTCCTGTCCTGCAAGCGGGCTGTCGTTTACGAGGAAGTTCATGGAGATTGTCGGCTCGGAAATCTTCTGGAATGGAATGGATTCCGGTTTGTCGCCGCCGCAGAGGGTATCTCCGATATGGATTTCCGAAATACCGGAAACAGCCACGATAGAGCCGATGGATGCCTCTTTTACTTCCACTTTATTTAATCCGTCAAACTCATATAATTTACTGATTTTTACTTTCTGGCGTTTGTCAGAATCATGATGGTTTAAAAGAGTAAGTTCCTGGTTTACTGCGATTTTTCCGTTTTCTACCTTGCCGACGCCGATACGTCCTACATACTCGTTGTAGTCGATGGTGCTGATAAGAACCTGTGTATCTGCCTCCGGATCCCCTTCCGGTGCGGGAATGTATTTTAAGATCGTCTCAAAAAGCGGAGCCATGTTTTCCGGTGTATCTGCAAGGTCTAAAACTGCGTGGCCGGCTTTTGCGGAAGCATATAAAAACGGACAGTCAAGCTGCTCGTCAGAAGCTTCCAGATCCATGAGAAGCTCAAGTATCTCGTCAATTACCTCTTCCGGACGCGCTTCCGGGCGGTCGATTTTGTTGATGCACACGATTACGTGCAGATCAAGCTCAAGGGCTTTTTTCAGAACGAATTTTGTCTGAGGCATGGCCCCCTCGAACGCGTCTACAAGAAGGATTACACCGTCTACCATTTTAAGGACACGCTCTACCTCGCCGCCGAAGTCTGCGTGACCTGGTGTGTCGATGATGTTGATTTTTGTTCCTTTGTAGTGAACGGCAGTATTTTTTGAGAGAATGGTGATTCCTCTTTCACGTTCAATGTCGTTGGAGTCCATGACGCGTTCCTGGACTTCCTGATTTTCACGGAATACGCCGCTCTGTTTTAAAAGCTGGTCTACCAGGGTTGTTTTGCCGTGGTCAACATGGGCGATAATGGCTACGTTACGTACATCTTCCCGTCTGGTTTTCATAAAATGTATTTCCTTTCTTTAAATAAGTATCTTTATTTTAAGTCAAGCATTGCTGCACAAAAATCCAATTTATAAGTTTACCACATTTTTCGAGGATTACAAGGTGCTGAAAAAATTTTTTTATTTTTAGTTCTAAATCTGTAATCTCCTACATAAGCTTATATAGATAAAATACCCGAAGAGGAAGGAGAACACATTATGGCAGATAAAATTATTGAAAACAATCAGGTATCGGTTATGGGGAAAATCGCTACCGGCTTTACATTCAGTCATCAGGTTTTTGGGGAGGGATTCTATACAATGGATCTTCTCGTAAAAAGACTGAGTGATTCTGAGGACAGGATTCCGGTTATGGTATCGGAACGCCTTGTGGACGTAACACAGGATTACGTGGGGGAATATATAGAGATCCACGGACAGTTCCGCTCTTATAACCGCCATGAAGAAAAACACAACAGACTTGTGCTTTCTGTATTTGCAAGAGAGCTGAAATTTGTGGAGGAAGAGGACGAATCCATTCCTGTCAACCAGATTTTCCTGGACGGATATATCTGTAAACCGCCGGTATACAGAAAAACTCCGCTGGGAAGAGAAATCGCAGACCTTCTTATGGCAGTGAACAGACCTTACGGAAAATCAGATTACATACCCTGTATCTGCTGGGGAAGGAATGCGCGCTACGCTTCCGCTTTTGAGGTGGGAGGACATGTGCTCATATGGGGAAGAATTCAGAGCAGGGAATATATGAAGCGTATCAGTGATAATGAAACGGAAAAAAGAATTGCCTATGAGGTATCTGTAAGTAAGCTGGAATACATTGAGTAAGTAAGCAAAGACTTGCAATTCTCTCAAATCTGCGGTAATATAAGCGTATTCAAAAGCAACTTCATAAACGATAAGAGGAATTGTGATGGAAAGAAAATTAACAGAGGTTTACTGCGGAGACGGCATAGGAAAGACCACTCTGGCAATCGGGCAGAGCCTTCGCGCCTGCGGACAGGGAAAAAGTGTGATTATAATCCAGTTTTTAAAAGGAAGGGAGCGAAGAGAGCTTGATTTTCTGGAAGAACTGGATAATATGGATATTAAAATCTTCCGGTTTGAAAGAATGAATCGATGCTACGAAGAATTGAGCATCGAGGAGAAAGAGGAAGAGAGACTGAATATTCTCAACGGACTGAATTTTGCCCGTAAAGTAGTTGCAACTCAGGAATGCGATTTCCTGCTTCTGGATGAGATTCTGCGGCTTTTGGATAACGGAATTACAACAGAAGAGACAATCGGGGAGATTCTGAAGCTTAAGGACGAAAGTATGCACATAGTCATGACAGGTCAGGAACTTCCGGAGGGACTTCGAAAATATGTGGACAGAGTGACCACTCTCAGTACAGAAAATATAAGAAAAGATGAATGCAGTACAGAAGAATAATACATGCACAGAAGCGTAAAGGAGGAAGGAAAATGGCAATTTTCAAAGGAGCAGGCGTTGCGATTGTAACTCCCATGCACGAAAACGGAGGAGTAAACTACGACAAACTGGGAGAGATGATAGAGTTCCAGATAGCCAACAGCACAGATGCGATCATTATCTGCGGGACAACCGGCGAATCTTCTACCATGACACATGGGGAACATCTTCAGACTATTAAATATGCAATCGATAAGGTGGCAAAAAGAGTACCTGTTATTGCAGGAACAGGTTCTAATTGTACAGAAACAGCAATTATGATGTCACAGGAGGCAGCTTCTTATGGAGCGGACGGTCTTCTCGTTGTAACTCCTTACTATAATAAGGCAACACAGAAGGGTCTGATCGCTCATTACACAGCCATTGCAGAGGCAGTGCCTGAGACACCGATCATCATGTACAATGTTCCAAGCCGTACAGGCTGTAATATCCAGCCTGCAACAGCGGCATATCTTGCAAAAAATGTAAAAAATATTGTGGGAATCAAGGAAGCGACAGGCGATTTGTCTCAGGCCGCAAAAATGATGAGTCTTGCAGATGGAAGTCTTGAGCTTTATTCCGGAAACGACGACCAGGTACTTCCGATTCTTTCCCTGGGCGGGCTTGGCGTAATTTCTGTTCTTTCCAATGTTGCACCAAAAGAAACCCATGATATGGTAGCAAAATTCCTGGACGGCGATGTAAAAGGAGCGGCAGAAATCCAGTTAAAAGCCATTCCTCTGATTAATGCGCTTTTCAGCGAGGTAAATCCGATTCCTGTAAAGGCTGCTTTAAATCTTATGGGAATGAATGCCGGTCCTCTTCGTATGCCTCTTACAGAAATGGAAGAGGAAAACAAAGAGAAGCTTAAAAAAGCAATGCAGGATTTCGGCATTAAACTGGCGTAACTGACGGGAGGATAAACAGCTATGGTAAGAATTATTATGCACGGCTGCAATGGACATATGGGTCAGGTGATTTCCGGGCTTGTGGAAAAAGATGCAGAGGCGGAAATTGTTGCAGGAATTGATGTTGCAGACCAGGGAAAAAACAGTTATCCTGTTTTTCCGGATATAGAAGTATGTAATGTGGAGGCAGATGTTATTATTGATTTTTCCTCAGCAAAAGCAGTGGATAAGCTTCTTGATTACAGTGCAAAAAGAGGTATTCCGGCAGTTGTATGTACAACAGGATTAAGCGAAGAGCAGCTTGCTCATTTGGAAGAGACATCCAAAAAAGTAGCTATTTTAAAATCTGCAAATATGTCTCTGGGAATCAACACTCTCTTAAAGCTGGTACAGGACGCTGCGAAAGTTCTTGCAAAAGCAGGCTTCGATATGGAGATTGTGGAGAAACATCATAATCTTAAAGTGGACGCTCCAAGCGGAACAGCGCTTGCACTTGCAGACAGTTTGAATGAGGCAATGGATGGCGAGTATCATTATGTATATGACAGAAGCCAGAGACGAGAGCAGCGTGACAGTAAAGAAATCGGAATTTCTGCTGTGCGCGGTGGTACAATTGTAGGAGAACACGAAGTTATCTTTGCAGGTCCGGACGAGGTAATTGAATTTAAGCATACGGCTTACTCCAAGGCTGTTTTCGGAAAAGGAGCAGTGGAGGCTGCAAAATTCCTGGCAGGAAAACCGGCAGGAAAATATGATATGAGTGATGTAATTAATAAGTAAGATAAATGATAAGCGGTATTTGGCTTCTGGCTGAATGCCGCTCATTTTTTTCTGTTTTTAATAAAAATTTCTTTGAATAAAAATTTTTCCGGCAGGCATAATAACAGTATAAGTAAAAGTCTAAGGAAAAGGAGAACAGAATCATGAAAAAATGGAATAAAATTCTTACGAGTGCAGCACTTGTACTGACATTAGCAATGTTTACAGGTTGTGGGAGAAACGACAATGCGGCAGATGAGACGCGCAGAGAAGAGAGTAAGGCAAAAGAGAAAGATACGGTAAAGGAAAATGGTGACACACGTACAGAAAAAGATACTGTAACAGAAGACAGGACAACAGAAGACAAAACAGACGGAAATACAGCAGACGGCGTTATTCCGAACGCAGGCATGGAAAATGACGGAACACCGGACGGAGCAGTGGACAATAATATGACAGACAACGCGGGACCGGATATGACGGCAGCGCCTGAAAACACAACAGACAACAATGTAAATGGAAATAATACAAACGACCAGAACAGAAACGGTGACGGAACCGTATCCGGCGAGCTTGGAAACAGTGTGAAAGATCTGGGAGAAGGCGTAGGAGACGCTGTGGAAGACGTGGGAGACGCCGCAAGGAACGCAGTAGACGGAAGATAAGAAAAGAATCCCGGAAGTTACAGAAAAAAATAAGAAATTTATGTTAATTTTTCATAAAATGGTGTTAAAATTCCGCGTGATGTGTTATAATAATTCCATCAAACAGCAAAGGGGATGGAAGCATGAAATTTATTATCAGCGGAAAAAATATTGCAGTGACCGAAGGGCTTCGAACAGCAGTTGAGGACAAGCTTGGGAAACTGGAACGGTATTTCACTCCTGACACCGAAGTTGTCGTAACTTTAAGTGTGGAAAAAGAAAGACAGAAGATTGAAGTGACGATTCCTGTAAAAGGAAATATTATCCGGTCCGAGCAGGTAAGCAGTGATATGTATGTATCAATCGACCTTGTAGAAGAGGTGATTGAACGCCAGCTTCGGAAATACAAGAACAAGATTGTAGACAAAAAACAGTCTGCGGGAAGTTTCCAGCAGGCATATCTTGATAAGGAATATGAGGAAGACGAAGAGGTAAAAATCATTCGTACAAAGAAATTTGATATTAAACCAATGTATCCGGAAGATGCCTGTGTACAGATGGAGCTCCTGGGTCACAACTTCTTTGTATTCTGCAATGCAGAGACAGAGCAGGTAAATGTGGTTTATAAGAGAAAAGGCAATACCTACGGTCTGATTGAACCGGAATTTTAAAAAGGTGAGCAAAGCCCTCCTGTTCAGTGCGGGAGGGCTGTTTTTTTCAGCAGAAAGAAAGGAAAGAAGGAAAAATGAAAGATTACATACTGGAAGCATGTGTGGATTCTGTGGAATCTGCCCTGGCAGCAGCAAGAGGAGGAGCAACACGTCTGGAACTGTGCGGAAATCTGATCATTGGAGGAACGACGCCGGAACCGGGGCTGTATGAGGAAATCAGGAAACATTCCGATATTCGGATTCATGCCCTGATCCGTCCGAGATTTGGTGATTTCTGTTATACAGATTCCGAATTTGCCATCATCAGGAATGCCGTAAAAACCTATAAAAAGCTTGGGGCAGAAGGCGTGGTAATCGGTATTTTAAAACCTGACGGTACTTTAAATATGGAGCAGATGAAAATTCTTATGGAAGAGGCGCAGGGAATGTCTGTGACGCTTCACAGAGCATTTGACGTATGCGCAGATCCGTTTGAAGCAATGGAACAGGCAATCTCCCTGGGAATTGACACGATCCTTACTTCCGGTCAGCAGAATAACTGCCGTCTTGGAGCAGAGCTTCTTGGTCAGCTCGTGGAAAAAAGCGCTGGAAGAATTGAGATCCAGGTGGGAAGCGGCGTAGATGCAGACGCTATTAAAGAAGTTTATCCTGTGACAAAGGCAAGAGCCTTCCATATGTCTGGAAAGGTTACGCTGGACAGTGAAATGATCTACAGAAAAGAAGGTGTAAGTATGGGACTTCCTTCTTTAAGCGAATATGAGATCTGGCGCACAGAAGAGAGCAAAATCCGTGCGGCAAAAGAGGTACTGGAGGGACTGTAAAAGTCCCTCTTTTGTATTTCATGGGAAAGGGCGTATCCGCTTTGTTTCTAGAGCGTTTTTGAATCGCTGCCCCAGACAGAAGGAAGGCGTTTTAAGACTTCCTGAGTCAGTACCCCTATGAGAAAGCCGGTTACAACGCCGGAGATAAGAAGGGGCGGCGTATAATAAAACACGGCAGTATTTTCTACAACAAGAGCGGCAATGACAAGCTGACCAATATTATGGGTGACTCCGCCAAAAACACTGATGCCGATTGTAGTAAGCTCTGTCTTTTTTAAGAGCAGTACCATGACAGAGAGGCTGAGTGCAGCGCCCGCAAGGCTGTAAAGAATGCTGAACATATTTCCAAAGAGAAAGCCGATCACAAGGATACGCACGAAAGATACAAGTGCAGCGTCCTTAAAGCCGTATTTTTTCAGGATGATCAGTGCGGACAGGTTGGCAAGACCAAGTTTGATTCCGGGGATTCCCGCAAAAACAGGAATCAGAGTTTCCACATATCCGAAAATAATGGCAATGGCGGCAAAAAAACCGAGATAAGCTGTTTTTGTTTTCATATCACTGTACCACAGCATGGGAAACATCGTCCCCTTCGCTGTTTTCTCCTTCTATTACAACCTTATTCGGAAGGCAGATTACAGAGCCGCCGGAAGCGTCAACTGCTTTTTGTTCCAGACAGAGATGGTCCGGACAGGTGGCAGAGATCATCTTTGCCTTTCCGTCTTTTATTTCACATATATTTGTGTCATTAATGGAAATCGTCTGATCTTCAGACAGGGAATAAACGCCGTATTCTTTTCCGTCAACGGTGATCCGTATGGTGTTCTGCGGCTTTTTAAAAATACTCATGCCTGCCCAGAGAAGAAGAGCGGCAGCGAGAACAGAGCCAATTAACAGAATTTCTTTTTTCTTCAAAAACAAATTTCCTCCATGTATTGAACTGAGATTTTCATGTTTCTGTCCGCCATCGGCAGGACGAAGCTATCATAACACAGAGAAGAGGGAATGGCAATGGCAGAGAAATCCTGTTTGTTTACGAAATATTTATTGTTTTCCTGAACGGAAAGTGATAAAATATAGAATGTTCAGGTGTATTCTCAGGGGTACTCTGTTCAAAAGATAATGTGAATTTATGATACAGCAAAAGCTGTAGAGGAAAATAAAAAGGAAACAGGAGTAAAATATGAACGTATTTTCAAAAGTATTCGGAACGCACAGTCAGCGTGAGGTAAAAAGAATCATGCCTCTTGTAGAGAAGACAGAAAGCCTGCGTCCGGAAATGCAGAAACTCAGCGATGAAGAATTAAAAGACAAGACAAGAGAATATAAGAAGCGCCTGGAAGAGGGAGCAACACTTGACAGCCTCCTTCCGGAAGCATTTGCAACAGTGAGAGAAGCGGCAAAGCGTGTTCTTGGAATGGAGCATTACCGTGTACAGATCATCGGTGGTGTGATTCTTCATCAGGGACGTATCGCAGAGATGCGTACAGGTGAAGGTAAGACACTTGTATCTACTCTTCCTGCATACTTAAATGCACTGGAAGGGAAAGGCGTACACGTTGTAACAGTCAATGATTATCTGGCAAAACGAGATGCAGAGTGGATGGGAAAGGTTCATGAATTCCTGGGACTTACTGTTGGCGTTGTATTAAACGACATGAAGCCGGAAGAGCGCCGTGCTGCATACAACTGTGACATCACTTACGTTACAAACAACGAGCTGGGATTTGATTACCTTCGTGACAACATGGTTATTTATAAAGAACAGCTTGTACAGAGAGATCTCCACTACTGTATCATTGACGAGGTGGACTCCGTTTTAATTGACGAGGCGCGTACTCCTCTTATTATTTCAGGACAGAGCGGCAAGTCTACAAAGCTTTACGAGGTCTGCGATATTCTCGCACAGCAGCTTGAGCGCGGTGAAGCGAGCCATGAGATGACAAAGATGGCTGCGATCATGGGCGAGGAAGTTATCGAGACAGGAGACTTCGTTGTAAATGAAAAAGATAAGATTGTAAACCTGACAGAGCAGGGTGTAAAGAAGGTAGAGAAATTCTTTAATATTGAAAATCTTGCCGATCCGGAAAACCTGGAGATCCAGCACAACACCATTCTTGCCCTTCGTGCCCATAACCTGATGCACAAAGACCAGGATTACGTTGTAAAAGATGATGAAATCCTCATTGTCGATGAATTTACAGGACGTATTATGCCGGGACGCCGTTATTCTGACGGTCTTCATCAGGCAATCGAGGCGAAGGAACACGTAAAGGTAAAACGTGAGAGCAAAACTCTTGCAACCATTACATTCCAGAACTTCTTTAACAAATATGACAAAAAAGGCGGTATGACAGGTACAGCCCTCACAGAGGAAAAAGAGTTCCGTGATATTTACGGCATGGACGTTGTGGAGATTCCTACAAATAAACCGGTTCAGCGTAAAGACCTGGACGATGCCGTATATATGACAAAGAAGGAAAAATTCAACGCAGTTGTACGTGCAGTTGTGGAAGCGCATGAGAAGAAACAGCCGGTACTGGTTGGTACGATCACCATTGAAACTTCCGAGCTGTTAAGCCGTATGCTGAAGAGAGAGGGAATCCCGCATAATGTACTGAATGCCAAATTCCATGAGCTTGAGGCGGAAATCGTTGCACAGGCAGGACAGGCAGGCGCGGTTACCATCGCAACAAACATGGCGGGTCGTGGTACGGATATTAAACTTGATGATGTTGCCCGTGAGGCAGGCGGTCTTAAAATTATCGGTACAGAGCGTCATGAGTCAAGACGTATTGACAATCAGCTCCGCGGACGTTCCGGACGTCAGGGTGACCCGGGTGAATCCCGTTTCTATATCTCCCTTGAGGACGACCTGATGCGTCTCTTCGGTTCCGAGCGTCTTATGAAGGTCTTTACTTCTCTCGGAGTTGCAGAGAACGAGCAGATTGAACATAAAATGCTCTCCAGCGCGATCGAGAAGGCACAGGAGAAGATTGAGTTTAACAACTTCGGTATCCGTAAAAATCTTCTTGATTACGACCAGGTAAACAATGAGCAGCGTGAAATTATTTACAAGGAGCGCCGCCAGGTTCTCGACGGAGAAAATATGCGCGACGCAATCTACAAGATGATCACGGATATTGTGGACAGCACAGTAGACATGTGTTTCTCCGATGATGTGGACGCAGAAGAGTGGGATCTTGACGAGTTCAACTCCGCATTATGCCCGATCATTCCGATCGCGCCTCTTACAGAAGATAAGGTAAAAGGCAAGAGAAGAAACGAGATGAAGCATATCCTCAAAGAAGAGGCAGTAAAACTCTACGAGGCAAAAGAGTCTGAGTTCCCGGAACCGGAACAGCTTCGTGAGCTTGAGCGAGTAGTCCTCTTAAAGAGTATCGACAGCAAGTGGATGGATCACATTGACGATATGGAAATTCTCCGCCAGGGAATCGGTCTTGCCGCATACGGTCAGCGTGACCCGGTTGTAGAATACAAGATGAGCGCTTACGAGATGTTTAACGGCATGATAAGCTCCATTCAGGAGGATACTGTGCGTATGCTGTATCACGTTCATGTAGAGCAGAAGATCGAGCGTGAGCAGGTGGCTAAGGTTACCGGAACAAACAAGGACGACAGCGCAGGTCCGAAGAAACCGGTACAGCGCAAAGAAGATAAGATTTATCCAAACGATCCGTGTCCATGCGGAAGTGGAAAGAAATATAAACAGTGCTGCGGACGTAAAGCTGCAAAAGTGTGAGAAATATCATAATAAAAAGGGGTCTTCCTCAGGAAGATCCCTTTTTTAAAGCATCAGACGGAAGTTCCCCGAACTGCTTTTTATAGGCGCGGATAAAGGCGGTATAATCCTTAAATCCGCTCTGGAGAGCCGCTTTTGTGACGGGAACTCCCTGAGAGATCAGGCTTCTTGCAAGAAAAAGCCGTTTGCTCACAATGTAGCTGTGCATGGTGTAGCCTGTCTCTTCTTTGAATTTTCGCATCATATAATATTTGCTCAGGAAATATCTCCGGGAAAGTTCCTCAATGGACAGCTCTTTTTCAAGGTTTCGGTTGATGTACTTTAAAAGTTCCTCAATCCGGGAATCGTAAGTATAGGAGTCCTGGTCGCAGATATATTGTTTTTCCAGAAAAATCCGGTTTAAATACACCATAAATTCATAAAAGAGAGCTTTTTCCAGAATGTTATCTCCCAATTCCTGATTCTTAGATGCCCGGTAAAATTCTGACAAAACCTGCTCCAGCTTTTTCTGTATTTTGGAGGGAAGACGGACAAGATGAAAGCACCGGTCTGTTGCTTTCTGAAAACACCGGGTTAGAAGCTCTTCCTTTAAATCGTTCCGGATCCACAGAATAAACCGTTCATATGGTTCTTCAGAAGAGATTTCCGGCTTGTGGATGGCATATTTATCCACAAGAAGAATATCCCAGGGATTGAGATAATAGGATTTTCCTTCTATATGATAGGTGGCTTTTCCGGAAAGAAAAATAATTACTTTATAAAAATCATGGTAATGATAAGTAAAATCCTGCTGTTTCTGGTCTTTTAAATAGAAAAGGCGAAATTCCCGGTCAAGATACCCTGTTTTTTCCGTTGTATCAATAGGAGATTCCATATTTGTACACCTCGTTTATTTCTTTTTTATAATTTTATCACGTTTTTTTCAAATCATCATCACATTTTCCTCACAAATTCCCGGTATAGTATAAAACAAATAAAGCGAAAGCTTTTTCATCGAATAGATTTTCATAACTTTTTTCTTTTTCATACTTTTTATACTTAGCCGGACTGCATACAGTCCGGCCCTCCTTCTTTTTAGAGCATTTTTTGCAATATATTTCGCAGTTTATTCTATATACACAGGGAAAAAATGATGTATAATATAATAAAAGACAGGATTGTGGAAGGGAATATGAGAAACAATCCATCAGATTTTGGCAGTAAGGTGATATGTGAATACAGGAGAGGTGTAAATATGTCAGACAATATTATTATGGCAAAATATCAGGGATTGGGAAATGACTATCTGATTCTGGATGCGGTGAGAAACAGAGTACAGCTTCAGGGAAAAAAAGCGGCGCTTCTCTGCCAGAGAGGATTCGGGCTTGGAGCGGACGGCGTTTTGTACGGACCTGTGCAGATAAACGGAAAAATGGGCGTTCATATTTTTAATGCAGACGGAAGCGAGTCTCCCATCAGTGGAAACGGCGTTCGTATTTTTGCAAAATATTTAATAGATCAGGGATATGTAAAGGGATCAAAGTTTGACATTGAGACAATGGCGGGAACAATCGAAGTGGAAGTGATGAACGCCAGAGCAACCGAGTTTCGTGTAAAAATGGGGAAAGCCTCTTTTATTTCCGAAGAAATTCCGGTAACAGGTGAAAAACGGGAAATTATAAATGAGACGTTTACTTTTAATGAAAAAGAGTACAAAGCAACCTGTCTTACTGTAGGAAATCCCCACTGTATTATTTTTGCAGATAAAGTAAGCAAGGAAGCCGTAAAAGAGCTGGGACCTTATGTGGAAAATGCAGATAAATTTCCAAACAGAATGAACCTTCAGCTCTGCCGCCTGATCGACAGAGGAAATCTTGATATTGAAATCTGGGAGAGAGGATCCGGCTATACAAAAGCCTCCGGTACAGGAAGCTGTGCGGCAGCGGCGGCAGCATACCGCCTGGGGCTTGTAGAGCCCAGAATCAATGTAAATCAGCCGGGTGGGATGATTCAGATTAATATTAAAGAGGATGGAACTATTTATATGACAGGAACAGTAGGCTTTATTGCGGACATCAGCATTGCGCAGAGCTTCTTTTCCTGAGAATTTCTGAACAGGTAAGCGTTGTCAAATAAAAAGATTAAAAAAGGATTAAAAAACAGTTTCACATAAGTGTCTGCTGTTTTTTAATCCTTTGTGTTTTGGGAATTTATTTACTTACCGGTCTTGTAGCTTCTTTCAGCCATTCTTTTTCTTCTTCATTAAGATACGGGGAGATTTTTTCGTATACATCTTTGTGGTAGCTGTTTAAAAGCTCCACATCTTTTTCTGCCATATATTTTGTGTCGATGGCGTCTAAATCAATCGGCACGAAAGTAACAAATTCAAATTTCATAAACTGACCGTACTGATTTTTTTCTGCTTTACGGCAGAGCATCAGATTTTCTGTACGGATTCCGTGACTTCCTTCAATGTAGATACCAGGCTCGTCAGAGGTAAGCATACCTTCCTCAAAAACCTCGTCTTTCACACGTTCCGGGCTGACTTTCCAGCGAACTCCGTTTGGACGCTCGTGTACATTTAAAAGATAGCCGACGCCGTGACCTGTTCCGTGGTTAAAATCAAGACCTCTTTCCCAGAATGCGCCTCTTGCAAGGTAGTCAAGATTTACGCTGGCACAGCCGTGAAGGAATTTCGCATTGCCGAGACGGAGCGTTCCCATTGCCGTCACGGTGAAATGCTCTTTCTGCTCCTCTGTGAGAGGTCCGACAGCGATAGTTCTTGTAATATCTGTTGTTCCCTCATAATACTGTCCGCCGGAATCCACAAGATAGAAGCCTTCCGGTTTTAACTGGGCAAAGTCTTCTTCTGTTGGCTGGTAGTGGCACATAGCTGCATTAGGACCGTAAGCGGAGATGGTTTCAAAGCTTGGCTCAATGTAGCCCTCCTGCTCTTTTCGAAGGCTTTCCAGTTTCGCTGCAACAGAAAGCTCGTCCATTGGGATTTTGCCGATGTTCTTTTTCAGCCAGTAAATATATTTTGTAACAGCAACGCCGTCTTTAATGTGGGCTTTTCTGATATTTTCCATTTCTGTTGGATTTTTGATAGCTTTCATAAGTGCGGCAGGATTTACCATATCAATAATAGTGTTGTCTCCTGCAAGACTCTGGAAGATAGAATAATTCACATGACCTTTTTCCAGAAGAATGGTTTCGCCTTTGATTTCAGACACAAAATCATATACAGAATCATAGGAATGAATTTCCATTCCAAGAGATTGAAGATAAGATTTTACTTCTTCAGATAAGGCTTTTTCCTGGATAAAGAGGTGTCCCTCTGTCTCTGTAAGCACAAGGTAGGAAAGGACAACCGGATTACAGGGAATGTCGTTTCCGCGGATATTGAGAAGCCATACAATATCGTCAAGGGAAGTCAGCACATGGACGGAAGTTTTGTTTTCCTTCATTTTTTCACGGATTTTGGAAAGCTTGGAGGCAGCAGATTCTCCGGCGTATTTTTCCTCAAGGATCCATACCGGTTCAGCGGAAAGCTCCGGGCGCTCACTCCAGATTTCGCCGATTAAATCACTTCTGTAGGAAAGAAATCTTTCCGGAAGTTTTTCCTCAAATGTTTCTCCCAGACTTTCGTTTACAACACGTCCGTCAAAACCGAGAGTCATGCCTTCTTTTGTGTGGCTCTGCAGGTATTCCACAACAGTGGGAACGCCTTCCTCTCCCATTTTCATCAGGGTAACGCCTGTGTCCTTTAATTCCTTTGCAGCCTGTACAAAATAGCGTCCGTCTGTCCAGAGGCAGGCTTCGTCCTGTGTGATAACGGCAGTTCCGGCAGAACCGGTAAAGCCGGTAATATAGGCTCTGCATTTAAAATACGGTCCTACATATTCAGATTCGTGGTAATCTGCGGTGGGAACAAGATAGGCGTCTACACCGTATTCCTTCATTTTGTCCCGAAGGGCTTGTAATCGTTCTGTTATCATAGTTTCGATTCCTCAACTTTCTTATGTTTGCTCAGAATGTCTATTCCTATTTTATCACATTGAGAAATGATGTCCAGTGGAATATTTTCCTCTTGCAATTTCAGAAGATTAACATTATAATTTATGTAACGATATAAAATATATAATAAAAAGGAGGACATTTATGAGCAGAGAGATAAGCATTACCACAAGGAAACAGCTTGAGATTTTTATGAATGTACAGAGGCAGAAATTACTGAAAACAATGGATATGGAAAAAGTTCCCATGACACCAAAGCAGCTTTCTGTTATTCTTGAGATTTCTCCGTCCTCTGTGACGTATCATTTAAAGAAACTGGAGGATCTGGGACTTGTGGAACTGGACCATACAGAAAGTATTCACGGCATTCAGGCAAAGTTTTATAGAAGAGTTCCGGCAGTGGTGAATCTGAAAGGCGATTTACAGGACGACCTTCATGCGGAAAAAGAGTTGATTCTGGATTACCTGATTAATGACATCTGGACAGGATTTAAGAAATATATAACAGATTTGTATAAGAAGGAAAAGAATCCACAGGAAGTAACAGGAGACTGTTTGAATGGAGTAATTTATATGACAGATGAGGAAGCAAAAAAAGTGAAGGAACAAATTCTTGCATTTCAGGAAGCGCACATGGAGCCAAAGGAAGGGGCGAAGCCCTGGGATATGGCCTTGATTGCTTATCCTGGAAAGAAGACGGAAAAGTAAGGGGGGATTTTATGTCTCTGTCACACAAAATACTGTTTTTTCTTAATTCATTTTCTACGGGAATTTTAACGCCCGTTTTAACGCTTGTTCTTTGCTCTCACGGGGCAAACATTTCCACAGTTCCCGTTTTTCTTGGGATTTTTGCAGTTACAGTTATGGTTCTGGAAGTGCCGAGTGGAGTATTTGCAGATTTAAAGGGAAGAAAAAATACATTTCTCATGTCACATATTTTTATCTGGCTCAGTTTTTTACGATTTTCAGGGGGGATTCCCCTCTGTTTCTGGCACTTGGAAATGTTTTTCTTGGAATGGGAAGAGCTTTTGGTTCCGGTTCTATGGAGGCTCTGGAAATCGACTGGTATATTGAGAAAAACGGGGAAAGCCATCTGCCGGAAATCAACAGTCTTCTTGCAAAACTTGATAACTTCGGGCTTGCGGCAGGCGCGCTTCTTGGAGGGTATCTGGGATATGTGGAGCCTGATTATTCCCTGAATCTTACGTGCCTTTTGCTGGCAGAAGCAGTTTTAATTTTAATGGCAGTTTTCTTTGTAAAAGAAAAAGGAATAAAAAGCAAAAAGCCGAAGCAGAATCTTTTAAATGGATTTTCTGAAATGGTAAAAAACATAAGGCGTTCCCGGATTTTATGTATTATCTGCGGTATGGCAGCAGTTCTGGGATTTCTTCTGGCAGCAGTGGAAACGTACTGGCAGCCTTCTATAAAGCTTTATCTTCCGGAAAACCTTACGTGGCTTCTGGGGATTGTAAACTGTTCTGCCTATCTTGGAGGCAGCATCGGGAATACTGCCGGCATGAGAATCCTGTCAAAAATGGGGAATACCTTATCTTCAAAGAAAAAATTATACGCAGCTTTTCGGGTTCTTCTCTGCCTTGTTCCCGTTCTTATGGCATTTTGCCGTACCTGGTATATATTTGCTCTTGTTTATGCCCTTGTTTATATGGTTTCCGGAATGGCAGGCCTGATAGAAAACACACTTCTCCACGAAGCGGCGGACAGCAGTTTTCGCGCTTCCATGATGTCTCTCTATTCTCTTCTCGTAAGAGGAGGAAGCATAGGCACTTCCCTGCTGTGCGGTGTACTCCTTCAGGGCGGAAATCTGAACCTTGTGTGGATATTTGTCCCCCTTGCGGCACTTGGAGCCACCGTGCTGATGATTTTGTTTGTAATTCCCCGGAAGATATGATATTGTATACAGTGAGTATTTATCTTTTTGCAAAGGACAACAAAAACGAAAATCTGAAAATAAAGAAAGAGGGTGAAGCTGTGGTTGAGTTAGATCAGTTCAAAAGCGTTCTTGCAACATATACAGAACCACTTGCGGAGGTGAAAGACTCCCTTGACCTGGCTAACAAAGAGCAGCGGGTTGAAGAGCTGGAGCGTGAGATGGAAGCTCCGGATTTCTGGGACAATGCAGAAGTTTCCCAGAAAAAAATGAAGGAATTAAAAGGATTAAAAGATGACATGGAGACATATCAGAATCTTGTGACACAGATGGAAGATATGGAAACCATGATTGAAATGGGATATGAGGAAAACGACCCGGAGCTGATTCCGGAAATTCAGGAAATGCTGGATCAGTTCCAGACAGATTTTGATAATATTCGTGTAAAAACACTTCTCTCAGGAGAGTATGACAGTGAAAACGCCATTGTTAAGCTGAACGCAGGAGCAGGAGGAACAGAAGCCTGCGACTGGTGCGGTATGCTTTACCGTATGTACAGCCGCTGGGCAGACAGAAAAGGCTTCAGTATGGAAGTTCTTGACTATCTGGACGGAGATGAGGCAGGGGTAAAATCGGTTACTTTTCAGGTGAACGGAGAAAATGCTTATGGCTACTTAAAATCAGAAAAAGGTGTGCATCGTCTCGTTCGAATTTCCCCGTTTAATGCGGCGGGAAAACGTCAGACTTCCTTTGTATCCTGCGATGTTATGCCGGATATAGAAAAAGACCTTGATGTGGAAATCAACGATGAGGATATTCGTATCGATACGTACCGAAGCAGCGGCGCCGGCGGACAGCACATCAACAAAACATCTTCTGCTATCCGTATTACCCACTTCCCTACAGGAATTGTAGTACAGTGTCAGAATGAGCGTTCCCAGCATATGAACAAAGATAAGGCAATGCAGATGTTAAAGGCGAAACTGTATCTTTTAAAGCAGCAGGAGGCGGAAGAGAAACTTTCCGGAATTCGTGGAGAGGTAACAGATATCGGTTGGGGAAATCAGATTCGTTCCTATGTTATGCAGCCATATACAATGGTAAAAGATCACCGTACAAACGAGGAAACAGGAAACGTAGATGCAGTAATGGACGGAAGTATTGATATTTTTATTAATGCGTATCTGAAATGGATTGCTCTTTCTAAAAAAACAGAGTAAAAAAACTTGCGAATAAGGTTTTTCTGTGATAATATATCTCTCATAGAAAAACAATTGTCTTTACTTAACGGACAGAGGGGAAAACCATGGAGAAACAGGGCGAAAAGAAAAAGTATTATGTAGTAAAAGAACGGGCAGTGCCGGAGGTGCTTTTAAAGGTTGTGGAAGCAAAGAAGCTTCTTGATTCCGGCAAAGTGCAGACAGTGCAGGAAGCTGCGGAAAAAATGGACATAAGCAGGAGTTCCTTCTATAAATATAAAGATGATATTTTTCCTTTCCACGAGGAAGCCAGAGGAAAGACAATCACATTTATTATTCAGATGGATGACGAGCCGGGGCTTTTATCAGTGGTGCTTGGAGCAATCGCACGCTTTCATGGAAATATTCTTACAATTCATCAAAGTATTCCAATCAACGGAGTTGCAACACTTACTTTAAGTGTGGATATTCTTCCGGGTGAGGGAGACATAGAAGCTATGGTAGAAGAAATTGAGCAAAGCAATGGCATTCATTATCTGAAAATATTAGGCAGGGAGTAGACAGTATGGTAAATATTGCAGTATTAGGCTATGGTACAGTAGGAAGCGGTGTGGTTGAAGTAATCCGCACAAACCATGAAAGCATCAATAAGCGGGCAGAAGAGGAAATTAATATCAAATATGTTCTGGACCGCCGTGATTTTCCGGGAGACCCGGTTGAGGACGTTCTTGTTCACGACTATGAAGTGATTGTAAATGATCCGGAAGTGGATATAGTAGTAGAGGTTATGGGAGGAATCGAACCTGCCTATACTTTTGTAAAACGTGCATTGGAGGCAGGAAAGAGCGTTTGTACTTCCAATAAAGCGCTTGTAGCAAAACATGGTCCTGAGCTTGTGCAGATGGCAAAAGAGAGAAGCATTAATTTTCTTTTTGAAGCAAGCTGCGGAGGAGGAATTCCGATTATCCGTGCGCTGAATAAATCTCTTACAGCAGACGAGATAGATGAGATTACCGGAATTTTAAACGGAACAACAAACTATATGCTTGATAAAATGAGCAAAGAAGGAAGCGACTTCGGCGCAGTGTTAAAAGAAGCGCAGGAGCTTGGATATGCGGAGGCAGATCCGACAGCAGATGTGGAAGGTCATGATGCAGGCCGTAAAATCGCGATTCTTTCTTCTCTTGCATATGGGAAGTTTGTAAATTACGAAGACGTTTATATGGAAGGAATCACAAAAATTACGCAGGAAGATATGGAGTATGCAAGAACACTTGGTATGAACATCAAACTTCTTGCTACAAGCAGAAAAGCAGGGGATTCTTACTACGCTATGGTCGCTCCTTTTATGGTGAAAAAAACAAGTCCTCTTTACGGCATAGACGGTGTGTTTAACGCTGTTTTTGTACATGGAAATATGCTGGGAGACGCTATGTTTTACGGAAGCGGAGCAGGAAAGCTTCCGACAGCAAGCGCAGTTGTGGCAGATGTGGTAGACGAGGCGAAGCATCTTCACAGAAATATTATGACAAACTGGACAAATCAGCCGCTTCCGCTCACTCCTCCTGACGATGTAGAAGGAAGATTTTTTGTCCGTGTAAAAGATGTGGCAGTAGATGAGCTGGAAGAGGCATTCGGACAGGTACAGACTGTGGAAACAGACGCCCTTCCGGAAGAAATGGGTGTGATGACTTCTGTGATTACACAGGGGGCATATAAGGCAGGCGCAGAAAAGCTTGGAGATCGTGTGATTTCCATGATTCGTATAAAGGACTGATACAGATGAAATATGTGGTGATTTTAGGCGATGGAATGGCAGACTGGCAGGTAGAAGAGCTTGGAGGAAAAACGCCGCTTTCCTATGCGGATACTCCGATGATGGATGAGCTTGCGGCGGTATCCCGGATAGGAATGGTAAAAACTATCCCGGATGGAATGGCTCCCGGAAGCGATACAGCAAATTTATCTGTTATGGGATATAATCCGGAGAAATATTATACAGGGCGTTCGCCGCTGGAGGCGCTCAGCATAGGGATTTCCATGAAAGATACAGATGTGGTATACAGATGTAATCTCGTTACTTTGTCGGAAGAGGATAAACCCTATGAAGCACAGACAATGGTGGATCACAGCTCCGATGAAATCAGTACAGAAGATGCCGGTATTCTTTTAAAAGCAGTATCTGATGCACTGACGGAAAAGGGATATTCTTTTTACAGGGGAACAAGCTACCGTCACTGTATGGTGTGGGAAGAGGGGAAAATATGCGATTTAACTCCGCCTCATGATATTCTTACAAAAACAGTGGGAGAGTATCTTCCAAAAGATGAGATACTCCTGAAAATGCAGAAGGAAAGCTATGAAATTCTGAAAAATCACCCTATCAATCTGAAACGGAAAGAACAGGGGTTAAATCCGGCAAACAGCTTCTGGTTCTGGGGAGCGGGAACAAAGCCGGCTCTTGATTCTTTCGAAAAAATATACAACAAAAAAGGTGTGATGATTTCCGCAGTTGACCTTTTAAAAGGAATCGCGGCAGGGGCAGAAATGGACAGAGTGGAAGTAGAGGGCGCTACAGGCGGACTTCATACAAATTATGAGGGAAAAGCGGAGGCCTGCGTAAAGGCTCTCACAGAAGAAGGCTATGATTTTGCCTATGTTCACGTGGAAGCTCCCGATGAAATGGGACATCAGGGAAGTACAGAGAAAAAAATACAGGCGATCGAATATCTGGACAAACGTCTTATCCGTATTATAAAAGAGGGACTGGATAGTTCGGGAGAAGAGTATCGGATGCTGATCCTTCCGGATCATCCCACTCCTCTGAAAGTCCGCACCCATGTGGCAGAACCGGTGCCATATCTGCTCTACGACAGCAGAAAGCCGGAAAACCACACATGGCATTATAATGAAAAAGAAGCAATGGAAAGCGGTGCGCCTCTTATAAACGGCTGGGATATAATGGAGCGCCTGTTTGAGATGGGAGAAAAATATGTTAATCGTTAAGAAGTTCGGCGGAACATCTGTTGCAAATAAAGAAAGAATTTTTAATGTTGCAAGAAGATGTATCGAGGATTATAAAAAGGGTCACGATGTTGTAGTGGTTCTTTCCGCTATGGGAAAATATACAGATGAACTGATTCATATGGCAAAGGATATTAATGACAAGCCGCCGAAACGTGAGATGGATATGCTCTTTACAATAGGAGAGCAGATGTCCGTATCTCTTATGGCAATGGCAATGAATAAACTGGATATTCCGGCAGTTTCTTTAAACGCATTTCAGGTAAGTATGCATACCACAAGCGTTCATGGAAATGCACGACTGAAACGAATCGATACAGAGAGAATCAAAAGAGAACTGGACAGCCGCAAAATCGTAATTGTAACAGGTTTCCAGGGAGTAAATAAATATGATGACTATACGACTCTGGGAAGAGGCGGCTCTGATACTACGGCAGTTGCTCTTGCAGCAGCGCTTCATGCAGATGCCTGTGAGATTTACACAGATGTGGACGGTGTTTATACAGCAGATCCGCGTAAGGTGCCGAAAGCCCGGAAGCTGAAGGAAATTACATACGATGAAATGCTGGATCTGGCAACTCTGGGAGCAGGAGTTCTTCATAACCGTTCTGTGGAAATGGCGAAGAAATATGGCGTACCCCTTGTTGTGCGCTCCAGTTTGAATGACAGCGAAGGAACGGTAGTAAAGGAGGAAGTAACAGTGGAAAGAATGCTGATAAGCGGAGTGGCGCTTGATACAGAAGCAGTAAGAATTGCAGTAATCGGACTTAAGGATGAACCGGGTGTGGCATTCCGTCTTTTTAATACCCTTGCAAAGAAAAATATTAATGTAGATGTAATTCTTCAGTCTATCGGACGTGCAGGAACAAAGGATATTTCCTTTACAGTAGATGGAAGCGACCTGGACGAGGCAGTCGCTGTTCTGGAAGAAAATCAGTCCCGCCTTGGATATAAAGAACTTCACTCTGAGCGCAACATTGCAAAGCTTTCTATTGTAGGAGCCGGAATGATGAGCAATCCGGGAGTTGCTGCAAAGATGTTTGAGAGTCTTTATAATGAAGGTGTCAACATCAACATGATTTCTACATCGGAAATCCGTGTAACTGTTTTAATTAATGAAAGAGACGGCATAAGAGCCATGAACGCAGTGCATGACGCCTTCGACTTGGCAGACTAAGCAGGTGAAATTTATGTATGGAGATAGAAAAAGCTGGAAATTCAGCGCAAAAAGAGCACTTTCCGGCAGGTGGGGAACTCTGATTATAGCGCAGGTTATTGTTTCGGCAATTAACCTTGTAGCAGGAAATCTTACGACTATGCTTTTTCCGGGATACGATGGAATGTCATTGATTTTAAGCCAGGTATTTTCTTTCCTTGTAAGCCTTGTAATGTGCATATTTACAGCAGGACTTTATTATATGTATTTAAATGTGGCAAGAGGAAAAGAGTATTCCTACAAAAATCTGATTTATTTTTTCAAGAATCAGCCGGATAAGATTATTGTAGCTTCTTTTGTTATGGCAGCCATTGCATGGCTTACCTCTCTTCCGGCAGGTTATTATATTTATGTGACAGATCCGGGAACAACGCTGGTGCAGCAGATGGCTGTAATGCAGACATATCTTATGATTTCGCTTGGAGGAATTATTTTAAATATGCTTCTTACGATTCCTCTTACGCTGACATATTATATTCTGGCAGACGAAAATGTAGGCGGTTTTGAGGCTCTGAAGCGGAGTATGCAGTTTATGAGGGGAAATATTGGAAAATATATTCTTCTTCAGTTAAGTTTTTTACCTTGGTATTTTCTCAGTCTTTTTACAATGGGAATCGGTATGATATTTTTGATGCCGTATATACAGATGACAAACACTATGTTTTATCGTGATATAAAAGGAGAGCTTTACAGACAGGATCCTCCGCTTGTAATAACAGAGAGAGAAGAAAACGTGCAGGACGATTATAATTCAGAAGCGTAAGAAATAAAAAAACCTTCAAAGCTTCGTACCATGGTGAGGTGACGGAGCGGCGAAGGTCCTTTTTATTATGAAAGGTTTATAATTGCTGCAGCCCGGAATCTTCATATTCGCGGGGAGCAGGCTCTTCATAGCCATATGGAAAATCAAAATTATAAGGAGCATCATATCTGTAGGGGGATTCATGTGGGAAGTCGTAGGGGATATTGTCCGGCATATCGTATGGTTCTTCTTCAGGAATTTCTTCATACGGAAGAGTCTGATATGGTTCGGAATCCGGAATTTCTTCTATGTCAGGAATTTCTTCTATATAAGGAACTTCTTCCTGGAAGAAATCACCTGTATTAAACGCCTGGTATGTAAAAACTCCGAGAATTAAGGGGACAAGGATTCCTAAAACAATTCCCACAATAGAAAAAATGAAACCGATTTTTGCAGTAATGTCCATAGGAGTCCTGCGTTTCTGCAAGGTGTCTCCGGAAATATAAATCTGTCTTGAAGAAAGAGCGCATACAATTCCAATGCAGGCAAGAAGAATGCCGATAAAGAAGACGGAAGAAAACAGGACAGAGAGAATTCCCAGAATCAGCGCTGCGATTGCTTTTCCGCTTACAGGGCGGGGATTTCGCCCGGAGCCGGAAGAGCAGGAATTATGATATTCTGTATACATGGATACCTCCTTTGTGTGAAATGTTGTAATATATCTTACGTTATAAAGTTTAATTGCTTCTGCTGAATTGTATTTCCATTATAGCATCTTGAAGAACTCACTGCAAGAAAGTTGATAAATATAAATGTTGACATAAATAATAGATAATGATATTTTAATAATAAGAAACAGTAAAGAAGAAAGGCTGGCTTCTTTAACTGACAAAGAAAGGAGGAAATAGAATGTCTAAAAAATGTGCAGAGCGTCTGACTGACCTGGAAGTACAGGTTATGAAAGTTTTGTGGGATTCTGAAAGAGCTATGACAAACAGCGAGATTGCAGAAAAACTGAAAGAAGAAACAAATCTGAGTGTGGCTTCTGTGGCACAGCTTGTAAAACGTCTTCTTCAGAAAAATGTGTTGGAAGTGTGCGAACATGTGCCGGTTGCGAATGTATATGCGAGAACTTTCAAACCTAAATTGACAAGGGAAGAGTTTATTGCAGGAGAACTTCTTCATATTCAGAAAGCGACTTCGTCAGATAAAAAGAAGGGACTGAAAGGGATTTTTGCAGCTCTTTTTATGGCTGAAGAAGAAAACGGTGTGAACAGACAGGAACTTGAGGCTATCGAACATTTCATACAGAAGAAAAAAGAAGAAATGAAGGACGGAGAGTAGGAGATGGATATATCAATTTCCACCATTGTGACAACTTCCATTACAGGCTCGCTCCTTTTATTGTTTGTCTGTATTGTAATGGGCAGCGGAAAAGTAATCAGTAAAATAGGACCTGGTTTTGCAGTGCTGATCTGGCTGATGGCTTCTGTGAGAATGCTTTTCCAATAGAATGGGGATACACCCACAGCTTTTATTTTGAAAAAGTATTTACTACAATCCGGGAATTTTTTATCTGTGAGATTTTTAAAGGAGAACAGAGTATAGCAGTCTGGCAGATTTGTCTGGCAGCCTGGATTCTTGTAACGGTTTTTCTTGGGTTTTACAAAATAAAAGATTATAAAAGAAGTATGAGACTGTTTCGCGTACTGCCGGAAATTCCGCGCAAATGTCTTAATGCAGTATGGGAAGAAGATTTCATTAAACAATATCCGGAGATACAGGAGTTAAAATTTGTAAAATTTAACCATACGGTAAGCCCGTTTCTTGCGGGGCTCCGACAGCCTGTTATAGTTATGCCGGACAGAAAATTTACAGACCAGGAGCTTCGCTGCGTTGTCGGACATGAGGTTTTGCATTATAGAAACCATGATATTTTCTGGAAGATTTTCACAGAGGCACTTTGTACAATCTTCTGGTGGAATCCTGTTTTCCTGTTTATGAAAAAAAGGCTGTTTCACATGATAGAAATAAAAAATGACAGGAAATTAACAGAAGCGATGACTGTAAAAGAAAAGTCAGAATATCTGGACTGTCTTCTGGGAATTGTAAAAGACTCATGTGGAAATTCTTTTACAGGGACAGCCGGATTTTCAAAAACGGATAAAAAGATATTGCGGCAGAGAGTGGAAGTGATCGTCTCGCCCGGTAAAATCAACAGAGGCTGTCAGATTGTGACAGGAATTGTGGTGGCTGTATTATTATTTCTGTCTACGGCGGTTGTGTTTGAGCCGATTTATCCATTAGCAGAAGGAGAGGGACTTGGATTAGATGAGAATACAGGATTTCTTATAGAAAACGGAGAGGTGTATGATGTATATCTTCTTGGAACGTATGTAAGAACAACTTATGAAGGGGAAGATATGCATCCGTATCGTACATTAAACAGGTATGAAACACTTGAGGAAGCGAAAGAGGAGGAGAAAGAGAAGTTTGAGCATTATAAAGAATATGAAAGTAAGTTGCATGTTACTTCTGATTAGCGGAGTGTTAATTAGTACGTCTCCCTGTACTGTTATGGCGAAAGGTAATGATGTACAGGAGAAAAATGTAAAAGTAGAGAAAATTGTTAAATCTGGTGGTACACAATGGATATATAAAACAGAAAACGGAAAGCTGTATATGCGCTTAAAAGATTTAACAACGGGAAAATGGCTTACAGATTGGATTTTAGTAGGTTGAGCGAGATAAGGGACTGTCGAAAGGCAGTCTCTTTTCATATTTTTGACAAAAAGCATAAAATAAATTATCTTAAATAAAAATATTGACATTATTAATAAAACGATATATAATAATACTAACAAAAAAATAAAGAGGATACAATTATGCAGAAGGTAGAAACTAAAAGAATCGTAGTATTTCAGCATTGCATTTGCGCAGTTGGAGGTTGATGATTTGAAAAAGGGCTTAGAGGTCATATGGCCTCTAAGCCCAAACATTTTATGGGAGGGTTTTTTATGTACTTAAAAGATATTGATGTATTTTTATGTGATAATAGTAATTATTTAATTGATATTTATACAGGGGATATGTTCCTGTTAAATAATAGTATAGTGGTTCAGTTGTCAAGACACAAATTTAATCTTTTCATAATGAACAGAT
>URMH01000026.1 GCA_900549015.1 uncultured Blautia sp. | reverse complement strand
CGCGCCCTTGCGGACAAACGGTTTTCAAGACCGCCTCGTTATGACCACTTCGATACCTCTCCAAAGTAAGGCTTTTCGCCATTTTCTTCGCTTTCTGTATCAGCGCAAGTGATAGTCTATCATCAAACCCTCTCCGTGTCAAGACAAAAATTACATTTTTTTCATTTTTTTTCTTTTCTTTTATTTTCCACGAGTCCGTGGTGCAAAAAAGCCTCTGCAATGATCATATCTTCCGGCGTTGTAATCTTAATGTTTTCATAGCTGCCGCGTACAAGAGTAACCTTTACGCCGCTCTCCTGCTCCACGATCATGGCGTCGTCTGTAATTCCGCTCATATCCTTATTAAGGATACTTTCGTAGGACTCTTTTATAAGAGAATACCGAAATGCCTGGGGAGTCTGCACCAGCCATACTCTCTCCCTCTCCGGCGTAGATTGCACCATCTCATTTCTGTCGCTTATCTTAATCGTATCTTTTACAGGCATGCCAACTACGCAGGCTCCTGTTTCTTTTACAGAAAAGCATGTCCGTTCCAGCATTTCTTCCGTAACAAACGGACGCGCTCCGTCATGGATCAGAACGTAGTCCGTGTTCTCACAGGCGCAAAGCCCCGCATATACAGAGTCATAGCGCTCTTTTCCCCCTGCCGTCACCTTTGTCACTTTCGAGAACCCGAATTTCTCCACAATTTCTTCTTTACAGTAGGAAAGAGATTCTTCCCCTGTCACGAGAATTATATCGCGGATAAGCGGGCTTTCCTGAAAACATTTAAGCGAATAATAAAGAACCGGTTTTCCCTTAATTTCCAGAAACTGCTTCTGTATTTTGCTGTTCATTCTTGTACCTTTGCCTGCTGCCAGTACAATCGCTGTATATGCTGTCGTGCTTTTCTCCATTTTTTATCGCTCCCCCAGTTTTAAATTGGGAACTGCATTTAAGTCCCAGCCGTGGCGCACTCCTTTTTTGTACTCATAATAAGCAGCCACGCCGATCATAGCCGCATTGTCCGTACAGAAGATCGGGGACGGTCTGTAAAACTTATATCCGTTTTCCCCGCATGCCTTTTCCATTGCCGCGCGAAGCGTTCCGTTTGAAGCAACGCCGCCTGCTATGGCAATCTTATCCATATGATAATCTTTTGCCGCCTGCATGGTATGCTCTACGAGGACTTCGACTACTGCATTCTGGAAAGAGGCGGCAATATCAGCCCTGTTTACGGCTTCCCCTTTCATGCGCGCATTATTCAGATAATTTAAAACCGCAGATTTTACGCCGCTGAAGCTGAAATCATACGGACTTCCCTCGATTTTTGCTTTTGGGAACTCAATGGCATGAGGATTTCCCTCTTTGGAAAGCTTGTCGATCTTCGGACCGCCCGGGTATCCGAGTCCTATGGCTCTTGCTACCTTATCAAACGCCTCGCCTGCCGCGTCGTCTCTTGTTCTTCCAAGAATCTCAAACTCTCCGTATTCTTTTACGATCACAAGGTGCGTGTGGCCGCCCGATACGATGAGACAGAGAAACGGCGGTTCCAGATCCGGGTGCTCAATATAATTTGCGGAAACGTGTCCTTCTATATGATGTACGCCTACAAGCGGAAGCTTTTTTGCATAAGCGATCGCCTTCGCCTCTGCCACGCCCACAAGAAGCGCGCCCACAAGTCCCGGACCGTAAGTAACGCCAATGGCGTCCAGATCGTCCAGAGTTACCTCCGCTTCCTTTAATGCTTCCTCGATCACCTGATTGATTTTTTCGATGTGCTTCCGTGACGCGATTTCCGGAACGACGCCTCCATATAATTTATGAAGTTCTATCTGCGAAGAAATCACATTTGATAAAATGGTTCTGCCGTTTTTTACAACAGAAGCTGCCGTTTCGTCACAGGAGCTTTCAATGGCAAGAATTAATGTATCTTTCATATTCTTATTCCTCTTCAAAATTCAGTTCTACGCTTTTTCCATCTTTACCCGGATACGCATTTGGGAAAATGGCGCGTACCCTGTCCATATATTCCTCCGGCCGTACAAGAGAAGGACTGTAATGAGTGAGCCACATTTCTCCGACCTCCGCCTCTCTCGCAAGAACAGCCGCCTCTTTAAAGGTCATATGCTTATAGCCCTTCGCCTTCTCGATTTTATCCTCTTCTCCGTACATACCCTCACAGATAAAAAGATCCGATTCCTTTGCATTTCGCAAAATTGATTCTGTAGGCCGCGTATCTGTTGTATACGTAAGCTTGATTCCTTTTCTGTCCGGTCCGAGAACCATTTCCGGCGTATAAGTCATTCCCTCTTCCTCTATTACCTGTCCCTTCTGAAGGGGATTCCAGTATTTAAGAGGGATTCCCTGTTCTTTTGCCCGCTCCGGTGAAAATTTTCCCTGTCGCAAAATCTCAAGGGTGTACCCGTAACATAATACATTGTGATTGACGCGAAAAGCCGTGATCCGGTATCCGTTTAATTCCAAAACCTGTTCCGGTCCGCTGATTTCAATAAATTTTATTTCAAAAGGCAGCTCCGGCGCAATGATCCGCAAAGCATTTACCACCCGCTCCAGACCTTTTGGTCCTACAAGTGTGAGCGGCTCTGTGCGGTCTGCATTTCCCATTGTAAGAAGAAGCCCCGGAAGCCCGCTGATATGATCCCCATGATAATGAGTAAAACAAATCACATCGATTGGCTTAAAGCTCCAGCCTTTTTCTTTTATCGCAACCTGTGTGCCCTCGCCGCAGTCAATTAAAAGACTGCTTCCATTATACCGGGTCATAAGCGCTGTCAGCCATCTTCTGGGCAGCGGCATCATTCCCCCGGTTCCAACAAGACAAACATCTAACATATTCTTCCTCCTCGTCCTGTGGCAAAGTTTATCACACTTATTCCTCTAAAACAAGAGAACAACAGAAAAAACACCGTCTTCCTCTTCCCATGTAAGGCTCCACTGATGAATCTGCGCAATGCACCTGGCACTTTTCAAGCCGACACCGCTTCCTGGCGATTTCCTGTTTCTTCCTTTCAGAAACAAGCGATTACGTCCTTTATCCCTTTTCCCACTGAAGGAAAAGAACTGCTTTACGGAACAATTACTATGGAAGAAGATGGATATTTTGTCACCTCTCTTCCTATGTCACGGGGATACCATGCGTATATAGACGGTAAAAAAACAAAACCGGAAACCGTCAATCAGACATTTGTAGGTTTTCCCCTGAAAAAAGGGACGCATGAAGTCACCTTGTCCTTCCATGCGCCCGGTAAAGTTTTTGGCTGTATATGCAGTTGTCTTGCCTTTTTCTATCTTGCAGGATCAGGCATTGTTTCCCTGTTTCTCATGCCTGGTCATAAGAATGGCATCCTCCACAGGTCTTTCGTAGTAACCTTTACGGATTCCGTCTCTTGTAAATCCCATGCGCTCATAAAGACGGATAGCTGTACTGTTTCCCGCCCGGACCTCCAAATGAATGGTGTTTATACCCTGCTCCCCGGCAAGACGAATCAGACTCGCCATAAGGAAATGGCCGATTCCCTCTCTCTGTCTGTCTCTTCTGACTGCCACATTTGTAATGTCGCCCTCGTCAAGAACCATGAGAAGACCGCAGTACCCAAGAATTCTGCCACGCTCCTCCACAACGAGAAACATGGCGTTTTCCTTCGTAAGAAACGTAAAAAATCCTTCCTTCGTCCACGGCACATGAAATAAATCCCGCTCAATCTCCATTACCTGGTCGAGGTCTTCCACAAGCATCTCCCGTAAAATCATAATGCGTTCTCCTTTTTGAGCCGCTCTTCTCTCTCCCTCTCCGCCTGGGAAACACGAAGATAATCCGGTGTGTGCTCCATAGCACTCTGTGCTTTTCCCTCTTTATAATAAACTTCTCCAAGGGCAGCCACTGCGGCTGCTCTCTGTCTGTTCACGTGCGCCGGAGCAAAAGAATACGGTACTTTCAAATGCTCTTTGATCTTCTCACAAAATACAGGAACCCCATCCCCCAGGAAAGTAACTTCTTCCCCGAAACTGTTTAATTCTTCTAAAAGCTCAAGTATTCCTGATGCAAACTGTTCTTTCACAATGGTAAGCTTATGATTTTCAAAACGATAAATTCCTGTGTATACCTGATTTCTTCTTGCGTCCATAATCGGGCAGATAAGTCCTTTTACATCGTAAAGATTATACGCAAGGGCATCTGCTGTGGGAACAGGAATCAGAGGTTTTTTAAGGGCAAGTCCAAGTCCCTTTGCCGTTGCAGAACCAATACGAAGTCCCGTAAAAGAGCCAGGGCCTGCCGCCACTGCAATGACATCAATGGTGTCAAGATCAAGCTCTGTCATTTTTGCCACCTCATCCAGCATGGGAAGAAGGGTCTGCGAATGTGTTTTTTTATAATTTACGGTATACTCTGCAAGGAGAGTTTCTCCCTCTGTCACTGCAACAGAAGCTACAATCCCTGAACTGTCAATTCCTAAAATCTTCATCTTTTCCTCCTGTAATCGTAATTCTTCTATAATCAAATCCCTTTTCCAGGTCTTTTTCTATTACAATCTCCCTACGGTTTTCCGGAAGAATCTCTTCTATAAGATTTGCCCATTCAATGAGACAGATCCCCTGTCCGAAAAAGTAATCGTCATATCCGATTTCATCCATTTCCTCTATGTCACCAATGCGATACACATCAAAATGATAAAATGGAAGACGTCCGCTGTCATACTCCTGAATAATCGTAAATGTAGGGCTGCTGACAGGCTCTGTAATCCCAAGCCCTGCTGCCACTCCCTGCGTAAATACTGTTTTTCCCACGCCCAGATCTCCTGTGAGTGTATAAATCTCTCCCGGACGCGCCATTTCTCCTATTTTTTTTCCCAGAGCGAAAGTTTCCTCCGGGCTTCTTGTCTCTATAACCATGTTTTCACCTTTTTCTTGCAGAATTGTTCTCTGCATATTATAATAGAGCGAACAGGGAAATACAATACTTTTTAAAAAGGAGAATCTATACTATGGCAAATCCAATTCTTACTATTACTATGGAAAACGGCGATGTCATGAAAGCAGAGTTATATCCGGAAATCGCCCCGAATACAGTAAATAACTTTATCAGCCTTGTAAACAAGGGCTTCTATGACGGTCTTATTTTCCACCGTGTCATCAATGGATTTATGATCCAGGGCGGCTGCCCGAACGGAAACGGCATGGGCGGTCCCGGATATACAATCAAAGGCGAATTTGCACAGAACGGCTTTGCAAATGATTTAAAACATACGGAAGGCGTTCTCTCTATGGCGAGAGCTATGCACCCAGACTCTGCAGGAAGCCAGTTCTTTATTATGCATAAAACTTCTCCGCATCTTGACGGAGCTTACGCTGCCTTCGGCAAAATCACAGAAGGCATGGACGTTGTAAACCGCATCGCAGAGGAGGACACCGATTACAGCGACCGTCCTCTTGACGAGCAGAAAATCAAATCCATGACTGTTGATACACTTGGCGTTACTTATCCAGAACCGGAAAAAATGTAATTTCAGCTTTCAAAGAGCTTTACTTCTCCTTCTATGGAGGCGAAGTAAAGTTCTTTTTCTTTCTGTATTTTTACCCGTCCATTCAACCCTTCTGTAATTTCCTTTTCCACAGCTTCTCTCTCCTCAGATGGAACCATAAGATGCAGAACAACCTTATCTGTGTATTCGGAATCCAGAATAGGAAGCCCTCTTTCACCTGCAATATACTGGAGTTTTCCGATTCCTGTATAATCCGTTGTAACAGAAAGGGAATATCCGTATTTCTTTTCTATGACTGTGCTGTTTCTAAGTCCCTCCTGCACTGCTTTTGAATACGCACGCACAAGCCCTCCAGTTCCAAGAAGCACGCCTCCGAAATATCTTGTTACCACAACTGCCACATCGTATATATCTTCTCCCAGAATCACATCAAGCATGGGCCGTCCTGCTGTCCCTGAAGGTTCTCCATCATCGCTGCATCTTGTATACTCTCTGTTTTTTCCAACAGAATACACATAGCAGTTATGTCTTGCATCCCAGTATTTTTTCTTCATTTCTTCCAGAAATGCAAGTGCTTCCTCTTCTGTCTTTACAGGCCGCACCGTTGCAATAAATCTTGATTTTTTTTCTGTAATTTCTCCTTCTCCGCCCTGATAAACGGTCTTATATTGTAAAAGCATTCTCTTCCTCCCGATTTTCCCTGATTTCTTTCTTCAGTCTATCACGAATTTTCCAAAACTGCTACCCTTCCCTGTATTTCTTACATTTTCTTTCTGTTTTTGTTTATGATAATAATTATAAATATTTATGAACTTTTTATTTAAGGGTTTATTTACGTATGCGAATTTGGTATAATGAAACGGATTATAAAGGAGGAATATCATGAATTACGGAAAAAAAGCCACCTCGAAGAAACGAAATTCTCTGATTTCCCGCACCTCAATGATGGGAAAAAGAGCGCACGTTTCTTTTATCCGGGTGCTGTTCATCTCTCTCATTGCCATATGTATAATGGGGGCGTGTCTCGGTATCGGCTCTTTTAAGGGAGTCATTGACAATGCGCCAGATGTAGATGACATAGACATTATGCCGTTGGGTTACGCGTCATTTCTTTATGATGACCACGGCAATCAGCTTCGAAAACTGGCAGCTCCGGACTCAAACCGTCTTCCGGTATCCATCGAACAGATTCCTGAAGATTTGCAGCATGCAGTTGTCGCAATAGAGGACGAACGATTTTACGAGCATAACGGAATTGACGTCAGAGGTATTCTTCGTGCCGGTGTGAAAGCAATTACATCTGGAAATATTTCCGAAGGAGCCAGTACTATTACTCAGCAGCTCCTGAAAAACAATGTTTTTACAACCTGGACAAGCGAATCTACCTGGATTGAAAAATTCACCCGAAAGTTCCAGGAGCAGTACCTTGCCATTCAGGTAGAAGAAAAAATAGGCGACAAAAATGTAATCCTTGAGAATTACTTAAATACCATTAACCTGGGCGCAGGCTCTTACGGCGTACAGGCAGCAGCCCGCCAGTATTTTAATAAGGACGTATGGGATCTTAATCTTTCCGAGTGCGCTACTCTTGCAGGAATCACACAGAACCCAAGCAAATTTAATCCTATCGAAAATCCAAAGGATAATGCCAAGCGAAGAAAAGAAGTTCTTCAGCATATGCTGGAGCAGGGATATATTGACCAGGCAAAATATGAAGAAGCCTTAAACGACGATGTGTATTCCCGTATTCAGGCGGCTCAGGCGGAAACCTCCAGCAGCCGCAACAAAGTATATACTTACTTTGAAGACGAACTTACAGACCAGATTATTAATGACCTGATGAATATTAAGGGATATACAAAAGCACAGGCTCGAAATCTTCTGTACAGCGGCGGTCTGAAAATCATGACGACACAGGATCCGAATATTCAGAAGATTCTTGATGAAGAATATTCCAATCCGGAAAACTATCCGGCAAACACACAGTACGCTCTCGATTACGCACTGACTGTCACTGATCCTGAGGGCAATGAAGTAAATCACAGCAAAGAAATGCTGAAACTGTTTTTCCAGAATGAAGATCCGGAATTTGATCTTTTATTTGCTTCCCAGGAAGAAGGACAGACTTATGTAGATCGCTATAAAGCAAGTATTCTTGCTGACGGAAGCAAGGTTGTTGCAGAGCGTGTGAATTTTGCACCGCAGCCGCAGTCTTCCATGAGCGTCATCGACCAGCATACAGGATATGTAAAAGCGATTATCGGAGGCCGTGGCGAAAAAACAGCAAGCCTTACCCTGAACCGTGCAACCGACACAACACGTCAGCCCGGTTCCACCTTCAAAATTGTTTCCACATATGCTCCTGCATTAAACGAAATGGGAATGTCACTGGCAACAACATACGAAGACAAAGAAATCTTTTATCCTGACGGCTCTCCGGTAAATAACTACTCAAGAACATACAGCGACAGCTGGATGACAATCCGTCAGGCAATCAGAAACTCCATCAACACAGTTGCAGTTCAGTGTCTTGAAGATGTGACTCCTGAACTCGGACTGAAATATCTTGATAACTTTGGATTTACAACACTTGCCCACGGTGAGGCAGACGAAAACGGTAATATCTACACAGATGCCAATCTTTCTACTGCTCTGGGCGGTATTACAAGCGGTGTTACAAACGTAGAGCTCTGTGCAGCCTACGCTTCTATTGCGAACAAAGGAAATTATATTAAACCGCTTTATTACACACAGATTCTCGACCACAACGGAAACGTACTCATTGATAACACTTCCGCCGAGCGCTCTGTTATCAAAGAAAGCACAGCATGGCTTCTTACAAACGCTATGGAAGATGTCGTTCAGAATGGTACTGGTAGAGCCTGCCAGCTTGATAATATGCCGGTTGCAGGTAAAACAGGTACAACCGACGATTACAATGATCTCTGGTTTGTAGGCTACACACCATACTACACCTGTGCCGTATGGTCCGGTTTTGACAACAATGAAAAACTTCCGGAAGACGCAAGAAATTTCCACAAAAACTTATGGCGCAAGGTTATGAGCCGTATTCACGAAGGACTGGAATATAAGGAATTTGAACAGCCCGCAAGTGTGGAAAATACAAGTGTCTGCGAAGAAACAGGACTTCTTCCAAGAGCAGGCTGTCCTGTTATCACGGAATACTTTGATGTGGGAACTCTTCCAACCGAATACTGCGATCAGCACTTCTACGAACCGCCGGAAGAGGAATTCATCGAATATGAGGTAACTCCAACACCGGAAGGCGAGATGCCAAATCCGGAAAATCCCGACGGTAATGGTGAAAACCAAGGCGGCGATGGTTCCGGTGAAAATCCAGACGGCGACGACGGCTCTGGCGAATACCCGGGTGGTGACGATGGCTCCGGCGAAAACCAGGGCGGCGATGGTTCCGGTGAGAATTCAGGCGACGATGACGGTTCCGACGAAAACTCCGGTGGTGATGACGACATCATTTATTACGACTAAACTAATATCAAAAAAATACAGCCACAAAATTGTGGCTGTATTTTTTATGATATAAAAAGGTACATTTCTTTTAAAGTACCATTTTGGCTGCTCCGTAAATTCCCGCATCATTGCCAAGATTTGCAATGACAATCGGAGTTTCCCTGCAAGCAGAAAAGGCATATTTTTTGTAATGAGAAGCAATACAATCAACAAGCGGCTGACCTGCTTTGGAAACGCCTCCGCCGATAACAATTGTCTCTGGATCTACTACTGCAGTAAACATAGCAAGAGCGCCTCCCAGAATTTCTCCTACCTTATCCATTACACGTACCGAAAGAGCATCTCCGCTTTTGTATCCGTCCAAAACAGCTTTTGCAGACAGTTCTTTTTCCTCTCGTAAAACACTCGGCGCTTCTGAAGATGCCAGTTCCTGTTTTGCAAGGCGTACGATTCCTGTCGCAGAAGTATACTGCTCCAAACATCCTTTATTTCCACAATTGCAGGTTTCTGTCTCATCGTGCATTACATTTGCGTGACCGATTTCTCCGCCTGCTCCGTGATGACCGGCAACAATTTTTCCGTCTACGATAATTCCACCGCCCACACCTGTTCCAAGTGTGACAAGAATCACGTTTTTCGCACCAGCTGCCGCACCTTTCCATGCTTCTCCAAGAGCTGCTACATTAGCGTCATTTCCCACTTTTACAGTAAGTCCTGTCAGCTCATTCAGTTCTTTTGAAAGTTTTTTATATCCCCAGAAAAGATTAACTGCCGCAATTACATCTCCCTCTGCATTAACAGGACCTGGAACTCCAATACCAATTCCATCTACCTCTTCTTTGGAAATATTTTTTTCTGCCAGCTTCTCTTCGATTGTTTTCGCAACATCAGGTACAATTTCAGAGCCGTTATTTTCTGTTCTTGTAGGAATTTCCCATTTCTCTACAAGTACTCCGTCTGTTTTAAAAAGCCCGCATTTTACAGTTGTTCCCCCTACATCAATACCAAAACAATATAAACCCATGATTTCTTCCCTTTCTTATGTCTCTTCTTGTCTCACTTAATTAATTTCCGCGTTTTTTCGCAATATTTGCCTGTACACGCTTATACAGTTCTTCCGCCGCATTATATCCCATCTTCTTCTGTCTGTGGTTGACAGCAGCAGACTCTACGATAATGGCAAGGTTACGGCCCGGACGGATAGGCAGAGAATGGCAGACAATCTTGTTTCCGAGATACTCTGTATACTCCTCCTGAAGTCCAAGACGGTCATATTCCTTATCCTTATCCCACTCTTCCAGTTTGATTACAAGATCTACGGACTGGGTATCTTTTACACTTTCCACACCAAATAATGTTTTTACATCAATGATGCCAATACCGCGCAGCTCAATAAAATGTCTTGTAATATCCGGTGCAGAACCTACCAGCGTCACATCGCTGACTTTTCGAAGTTCTACTACATCATCACTTACAAGGCGGTGACCTCTTTTAATCAGCTCCAGAGCAGCCTCACTTTTTCCGATTCCGCTCTCTCCTGTAATCAATACACCTTCCCCGTATACATCTACAAGAACGCCGTGAATAGAAATACAAGGTGCAAGCTGAACACCCAGCCAGCGGATAATCTCAGCCATAAAGCTGGATGTTGTTCTGTCCGTAACAAAAATCGGAACCTTATATTTCAATGCCAGGTCTATCATATCCTGTGACGGTCTTGTCATTGTACTGAAAATCACACAGGGAATTTTGCTGGAAATAAACCGCTCATATTTGAAAAGCCGTTCCGCATCACTTAACTGCATCAGGTACGTAAATTCTACATATCCGATAATCTGTACACGCTCATTTGCAAAATGTTCCAGATATCCGGTAAGCTGCAGCGCCGGACGATTGATTTCCGCTGTTTTAATAAGAATTTCAGACAGATCAAGCTCTGGTGTTAAATTTGTAAGCTCCAGTTCCTGAGCCATCTTTGTCAACTGCACACCTTTCATATGTCGTCTCCTCATTTCTCTTCTGATATGTCAATATTGTATCATGAATCCCTGTTCACTTCAACGCTTTCCCTTTTCCATTTTTTCTTTTCCATGAAAAAATTCATAGACTTTTTCCGCACTTGCTGCATTCATGCTCTCCGTATGGGTCAGTTCCTCAAGCGAGGCATCACGAATCTGTTCCAGAGATTTAAATTTTCGCATCAAAGCCTTTCTTCTCGTCTCCCCGATTCCCGGAATATCATCAAGAAGAGAATGCACCTGTCCTTTGCTTCTAAGGGAGCGATGATATTCGATTGCGAAGCGATGTGCCTCATCCTGGATTCTTGTAATAAGCCGAAAACCTTCACTCGAAGTGTCAACGGGTATTTCCACATTATTATAGTATAGACCTCTTGTCCTGTGATGGTCATCTTTTACCATTCCGCATACAGGAAGAGAAATCCCAAGCTTGTCCAGAACTTTCAGTGCAATATTTACTTGCCCTCTCCCACCATCCATCAAAATAATATCCGGAAGCCTGGAAAAGCTGTCGAACTCTCCTGTACTTTCATGAGTAAATCTTCTTGTGAGCACTTCCTCCATACTTGCATAATCATTCGCGCCCTGCACCCACTTAATTTTAAATTTTCTGTAATCGCTTTTTTTCGGTTTTCCTTTTTCATACACAACCATAGAACCGACAGACTCAAATCCGCTGATATTGGAAATATCAAAAGCTTCCATACGTGAAAGACCCGAAAGACCCAGCCAGCTCTCGATTTCTTTTACCGCCCCAATTGTTCTTCCTTCTTCCCGCTTAAGACGCTCTCTGTCCTTTTCCAGAACCATTCTGGCATTTTCTTCCGCAAGCTCTACCAGCTTCTCTTTCGTTCCTTTTTTCGGAACATGAATATGCACATTCTGCCCTCTTCTGGCAGTCAGCCATTCCTCAATAAGGTCTTTGTCCTCTATCTCTCTCTGGAGTACAATCTCTCCCGGTATAAAAGGCGTTCCTGCGTAAAACTGCTTCATAAAACTGGAAAGAACCTGTGCCCTTGTATCTCCTCTGGCAACGCGCAGAAAGAAATGCTCTCTTCCAATCAGCTTTCCTCCGCGAATAAAAAACACCTGCACGACCGCATCTTGCTCTCTTAAATCCTCACTGTCATCCATAGAAGCCGCAATGATATCTTTATTTTCTTCCCCATAGGAAGTAATTTTCTGACGTTCCCCTATTTTCTGTATACTCCTTATCAAGTCCCGATAGCCCATCGCATCCTCAAACCGCATTTCCTCTGATGCTTTCTGCATTTTCTCTGTCAAATCCGCAATCGTATCCTGAAAATTTCCATTTAAAAATTTAAGAACCTGGTCAATGTTTTTCCGGTACTCCTCCTTTGACACATTTCCCTGACAGGGAGCTGTACACTGGTTCATATGGTAATAAAGACACGGTCTGTCCTTTTTACAGTCTCTGGGAAGCACACGATTACAGGAGCGCACCATATAAAGCTTTCTCACAAGCTCAATCACATCTTTTACAGCGCCTGCGCTTGTATATGGTCCAAAATATTTGCACTTGTCCTTCTTCATCCTCCTGGCAAACAACACCCTTGGAAACTCCTCATTTACAGTTACTTTTATAAAAGGATAGCTCTTATCATCCTTCAACATAGTATTGTACTTCGGTCTATGCTCTTTTATAAGATTACACTCCAGAACAAGCGCCTCCAGCTCAGAGTCTGTAATAATATATTCAAACCGGGCAATGTGCGTTACCATCTGCTCAATTTTTGCTCCTTTATTTCGGCTGCTCTGAAAATACTGGCGTACTCTGTTTTTCAGGCTCACCGCCTTGCCAATGTAAATGATGTCATCTTTTTCATCATGCATAATATAGACTCCCGGCTTTGCCGGAAGCTTTTTTAATTCTTCCTCTATCTGAAACATATGGAAATCGCCTCCGTTCTGTTATGGTTGTAGTATCATACAAAGGTCAAAAGAGAAAGAAAACCGGGAAAATTCCCGGTTCTCTGTGATTTTTATTTTATTCCTCCGTCTGCTCGTTCACAGGGAGTGACTCTTCCGGCTCTGTTGTTCCCAAAGTCGGTTCTTCTTTTTTCTCCGGTTCTGAAAAATCCAGCTCATCAAGATTTTCAGGAATTTCCATTCCTTTTTCTACTGCCCGGAAAATCTTCATAAATTCTTTGCCTGTAATCGTTTCCTTGCGGATAAGATAATCTGCAATTTTATCAAGAGCCTCTCTGTGCCCTCCGATCAGGCGTTTCGCCTCATCATAAGAACGATGCAGAAGCTCCATTACCTCATGGTCAACTTCTGTTGCCGTATCATCACCACAGTTTAGCACTGCACGACCGCTTAAATATTGATCTTCCTGTGCAGCAAGTCCCATAAGCCCAAATCGCTCAGACATTCCGTACTGCGTAATCATAGCGCGCGCCACTTTTGTTGCCTGCTCAATATCGTTTGCTGCTCCTGTTGTCACCGTATCAAACACAAGCTCCTCTGCCGCTCTTCCTCCCAGATAGCCAACAAGCATTGCCTCCAGTTCCTTCTGGGTGTTGAGATATTTCTCTTCCTCAGGAACCTGCATAACGTAGCCGAGCGCTCCCATTGTACGGGGGACAATGGTAATCTTCTGTACAGGCTCCGCGTCTTTCTGCAGCGCGCTTACAAGAGCATGTCCAACCTCGTGGTAAGAGACGATTTTTCTTTCCTGTGTACTCAAAATGCGGTCTTTCTTTTCTTTACCCACAAGAACTACTTCCACAGACTCCAGAAGGTCTTTCTGAGAAACGGCTTTTCTTCCGTTCTTTACAGCAAGAATGGCAGCCTCGTTGATCATATTTGCAAGATCGGAACCGACGGCTCCTGAAGTTGCAAGGGCAATCGCCTCAAAATCCACGGTATCATCAAGAAGCACATCTTTTGCATGTACCTTTAAAATATCAATACGGCCCTTTAAATCAGGACGGTCCACAATCACACGTCTGTCAAAACGTCCCGGGCGGAGAAGAGCAGGATCAAGCACCTCCGGACGGTTTGTTGCCGCAAGAATCAGAAGACCTTTTGAAGTGTCAAATCCGTCCATCTCTGCAAGAAGCTGATTTAATGTCTGCTCCCTCTCATCATTTCCTCCGCCGTATCTGGAATCACGACTCTTTCCAATTGCGTCAATCTCATCGATAAAAACAATACACGGCGCGTTCTTCTTTGCTTCCTCAAAAAGGTCGCGGACACGTGACGCACCCACACCTACAAACATTTCCACAAACTCGGAACCGGAAAGAGAGAAAAACGGAACATGTGCCTCTCCTGCCACAGCCTTGGCAAGAAGCGTTTTTCCTGTTCCCGGAGGTCCTACAAGAAGCGCTCCTTTGGGAAGCTTTGCTCCGATGGTTGTGTATTTTCCCGGATTATGAAGGAAGTCTACAACCTCCTGAAGAGACTCTTTTGCCTCATCCTGACCTGCCACATCTTTAAATGTAATGCCTGTTTCCTTCTGAATGTAAGCCTTTGCGCGGCTTTTGCCAACGCCGCCCATCATTCCGCCGCCTTTATTCATACGGCGCATAAAGAAGGTAAGCATTCCAAAAAGAAGAATCGTGGGAAGCAGAACGCTTAACATGGTTGCGAGAAAGCCTCCCAACGCGTCCGGCGGCTCTGATTTAAAAATAATATCGGTTCCTTCCAGACGTTTTGTGAGAGCCGTCTCATCTTCCATCTGATTGGTATAATATGTCCGCTCCTGGAATGCGTTTTTCTGATTTTTCGGAACAATCGTAACGATTTCAGAACCAACCTCCAGGGTAACTTCTTTTATCTGATCTTTCTCGACCATTTCAATAAACTTGTCGTATGTGATCTCACTTGATCCGTCCTTCAGCATATTTGTAAAAAGGCTGAAGCACACAAGAGTCACAATCAGACATATTAAAAACGCCAGTATAGACTGGTGATTTTTATTGGGACCCTGTTTTCCCGGTCCCTGCTCCGGGCGGTTTGGATCCCGGTTATTATCTCTGTTATTGTCCATCTCATTCCTCCTATTGTTGTCCTTTCTTATTATAAGGAGAAATTGTATATAAATCAACAAGGAAATCTCACTTTCCTCCTGTTTCCGAATATTTTCAAAAAAAATTCACACAAATTTCCGGATTTGTAGTATACTAGAAAGAGTATTTTTTAACTGACACGTGTTACTTTATATTTTATATAAGAAAGGAAAAAACAAATGAAGATTGGATTTGACAACGAAAAGTACCTAAAAATGCAGTCCGAGCACATTCGGGAACGTATCAGCCAGTTTGGCAACAAGCTCTATCTTGAATTCGGCGGGAAGCTTTTTGATGATTACCACGCCTCCAGAGTTCTTCCCGGCTTTGAGCCTGACAGCAAGCTTCGTATGCTGATGCAGCTTTCCGATCAGGCGGAAATTGTGATTGTGATCAGCGCAGACGACATTGACAAAAATAAAGTCCGCGGAGACCTCGGCATTACCTACGATGTTGACGTACTCCGTCTCATTGATGAGTTCACAGCCCGTGGACTGTATGTGGGAAGCGTTTGTATCACCCAGTATTCCGGTCAGGAGGGAGCTGATACCTTCCGCAAACATCTGGAGAAACTCGGAATCCGTGTATATACACATTACACAATACCGGGATACCCAAGCAATACCGCTCTTATTGTAAGCGATGACGGTTACGGAAAAAATGATTATATCGAGACAACCCGTCCCCTTGTAGTGATCACGGCGCCGGGACCGGGAAGCGGAAAAATGGCCACCTGTCTTTCACAGCTTTACCACGATTATAAAAGAGGAATCTCTGCCGGATATGCAAAGTTTGAAACCTTCCCCATCTGGAATATTCCTTTAAAACACCCTGTAAACCTTGCATATGAGGCAGCTACAGCAGACTTAAACGACGTGAATATGATCGACCCCTTCCATCTGGAAGCATACGGGGAGACAACAGTAAACTATAACCGTGATGTGGAAATCTTCCCTGTTCTTCAGGCAATGTTCGAAAAAATCATCGGAGAATGCCCGTACAAATCTCCTACAGATATGGGCGTAAATATGGCGGGAAACTGTATCATTGATGACGAAGCCTGCAAAGAAGCTTCCAGGCAGGAAATCATCCGCCGTTATTATAAGAGCATGAATGCCCTTGCTTCCGGAAACGGAAAAGAGGATGAAGTATTTAAAATCGAACTTCTCTTAAAACAGGCACACGCTTCTCTGGAAGACAGAAAAGTAGTTCCTGCCGCTCTTGAAATGGAAGAAAAAACAGGCGCTCCTGCTGCCGCTCTTGAGCTTCCTGACGGAAAAATCGTATGGGGAAAAACCTCGGAACTTCTGGGCGCATCCTCCGCTCTTCTTTTAAATGCCTTAAAAGAACTGGCAGGTATTGACCACAAACATCATGTGATTTCCCCGGATGCGCTCCGCCCGATTCAGGAACTGAAAACAAAATATCTTGGAAGCAAAAATCCCCGTCTCCACTCTGACGAGACATTGATCGCACTTTCCATAAGCGCGGCAAACAATCCGGAAGCCCGCCTTGCCCTGGAGGAGATTGCAAACTTAAAAGGCTGCCAGGCGCATACTTCCGTTATGCTTTCTTCCGTAGATATTCAGGCTTTCCGAAAACTGGGAATTGAGCTGACCTGCGAACCGAAATTTGAAAAAGAAAAGAAATATATGTAGTTTATTCTATAAACGCACAAAAAAATATCCCGTTTTTATGCAGGAGTTATCTGCACCAAAAACGGGATATTTCTGTTATTTTCAATACTTTATTTAATCCTCATATCCGTTTGGATTATTGGACTGCCATCTCCAGGAGTCTTCACACATTTCGCGAATATCATTTTCTGCCTTCCAGCCAAGCTCTTTTTCTGCTTTGGAAGCATCGGAATAGCAGGTAGCAATATCTCCGGGACGGCGGTCTTTGATCACATACGGAACCTTCACGCCTGTAGCTGCCTCAAAGTTCTTTACAATATCAAGAACGCTGTAGCCTTTTCCTGTTCCCAGGTTGTAAATGCTTAATCCGGAATTGTCCTCAATTTTCTTAAGGGCTTTTACATGACCTTTCGCAAGGTCTACTACGTGAATATAATCTCTTACGCCTGTTCCGTCCGGTGTGTCGTAATCGTTTCCGAATACGCCCAGCTCTTTCAGTTTTCCTACTGCAACCTGTGTTACATACGGCATCAGGTTATTCGGAATGCCATTGGGATTTTCCCCGATCGTGCCGCTCTTATGCGCTCCGATCGGATTGAAGTAACGAAGGAGAACTACGTTCCACTCCGGATCCGCTTTCTGAATGTCTGTCAGAATCTGCTCCAACATAGATTTTGTCCAGCCGTATGGGTTTGTACACTGACCCTTCGGGCACTCTTCTGTGATCGGAATGATTGCCGGATCGCCATATACAGTTGCAGAAGAAGAGAAGATAATATTTTTTACATTATGCTTTCTCATAACATCTACAAGAGTTAACGTACCTGCGATATTATTCTCATAATATTCCCACGGTTTTGCTACAGATTCTCCAACTGCTTTTAAACCTGCAAAATGAATACATGAATCAATGTCTTCCTTCTCGAAAATTTCATTTAAAGCATCGCGGTCAAGAATGTCGGCTTTGTAGAATTTTACCGGTTTTCCTGTAAGCTTTTCCACTCTCTCCAGAGATTTCTCACTGGAATTGCTTAAGTTGTCAAGAACCACTACGTCATAACCTGCGTTCTGCAGCTCCACTACTGTATGAGAACCAATGTAGCCTGCGCCGCCTGTCACTAAAATTGCCATAACTTTCTCCTCCTGGTCTGTATTTTATTTCCTGCGTTTTTATCTTACCACTATTTATATTTTTCCACAATAGCTTTCATCTGCGGAAGTTTTTCTTCCATATCTTTTACAAGCTTGAACTGTGTTCTGCAGCGGTCAAGATTATGCCCTTCTCTGTGAATCTTAAAATAGTGATCTCCCTCCAGATAATCCGTAAGGAAACGCATTCCACACTCAAATGTCATAAGAATCGCGCCCATCGGAAGCATATCCAGCTCAAGGTCTGTAAGAGCGCCTCCGCAGCCCTCGATAAAACCTTTTACATACACTTCGTAAAGATGAAGGTTACAGGAAATTTTTGATAAATCCTGCTCGTCCTCAGCACCTGTGCTCGCTCCGAATCGAATGGAATCACCGAAATCATTTACAGAAAGTCCCGGCATAACTGTGTCCAGGTCGATGACGCAGATTGCTTTTCCAGTCTTATCATCTATCATGATGTTGTTAAGTTTTGTATCATTGTGGGTAACACGAAGAGGAAGTTTTCCCTCTGCCTGAAGATCACATAACGTATGAGCGAGTTTCTCTCTCTCCATCACAAAGCGGATTTCTTCCTGTACGCTCTCTGCTCTTTTGCAGGCGTCTTCCTCCACCGCTTTTTTAAACTTTGCAAACCGGTCTACTGTGTTGTGGAAATCTTTAATTGTTTCATGGAGCGTTTCTGCCGGATAATCTGCAAGCAGTCCCTGGAAATGTCCGAAGGCCACTGCGCTCTGGTAAAAATCTTCCTCTGTCTCTACCTGATCGTAAGATGTTGCGTTTTCAATAAAAAGATATACCCTCCAGTATTCTCCCTCTGAGTCCTTATAATAAGGAGAACCGTCCACATCATTGACAAGATTCAGAGTTTCTCTCTCCGCATCTCCACCGTTTTCCAGGATTTTTTTCTTAAGCCATGAAGTTACATTGCTTACGTTTTCCATCAGCTCTTCCGGTTTTGTGAAGATACTCTTATTCATTCGCTGAAGAATATATCTCTTTGTTCCTCCGTCTACATCGTAAGTAAGACGGAAGGTATCGTTAATATGTCCGCTTCCATAAGGAATGCACTCTTTTAAAGTTCCCGGAAAGTCAAATTTTCCAATAACTTCCATAATCTCTTTGTTTTCCACTTATGCTTCCTCCCAAAGTTTCTGAGGATACAGTCCCTCATCTTTCAGTTTCTGGATTGCCGCAACTACAACCGGCTTGTCCTCTTTGTAAGTAACGCCGTACCACTTATCCATAGACTTGAGCACTTTTACTGTTGCTTTTTTCTCAGTTAAAAGCTCATCTACAACAAACGGCAGGAAATATTCGCATTTCAGCGGATTGCCCTCCAGATTCCCGTCCAGGAATTTTGCAAATCTGTCTTTTAATTCTTTCAGTATGCTTGCAGAAAATCCCCACATATTCATGGATACTGTGCTTCCTTCCGGAATTTCCACCCATGTCTTTCCATCGTCTTCTGTGTAGGCAGCTCCGCCTTCTCTCTTCTCAATATGAGTACGCTCATTGATTTTTACAAGATGACCTTCTTCATCTGTCACACAGACGCCTCTTGCCACATGGCCGTTATCTGTAAGTGTATTCTCCAGCTTATATCCAACCATCATGTAGCTGTATGTATCTCCGTCTTCATTTTGGGAAAGGAAATCATATGCCATCTGGAAAGCATGGCTTCCATAATAATCATCTGCATTAATAACAGCAAATGGTCCGTCCACCTCGTCCAGGCAGCTCAAAATCGCATGACCTGTTCCCCAAGGTTTTACACGTCCTTCCGGAACGCTGTATCCTTCCGGAAGATTATTTAAGTCCTGGAAAACATAAGCAACTTCAATGATTTTACTTATTCTGTCACCAATGGCAGCTTTAAAATCTGCCTCGTTTTCCTTTTTGATAATAAAGACTACTTTTTTGAATCCTGCTCTCACTGCATCATAAATGGAAAAATCCATGATAATGTGCCCTTCTTTATCAACAGGGTCTATCTGTTTTAAGCCGCCATAACGACTTCCCATACCTGCTGCCATAACTACTAATACTGGTTTCTTCATGTGTATCCTTCCTTTCTTTTCGATACTGTCATTCTCTATGTTCTGAAAATAATCTTAGCATTTTAATAAAATTAGTCTTTGCACGATTATTCCTTCCTTTTGCATATACGGTATTTTATCATATTTTGCGATCCCGTCAACATTTTCCCTGCTTCCAGAAGCCCTTCCATTACCTTTCCAAAAGCCTCTATAGAAACCTTCTGGGATTTCTCTGACTGGATTTTCCAGGTAAGGATGCCATCTTCTATTTTTGCGCTGCACATAAGTCCATTTTCACCGCGAAGATTTTGAAAGGATACCCCTTTTTCTTTCCACTCCTCCGGAATTGCAGGGAAAAGACGGATTTTTCCATCTTTCATCTGAAAAAGCATTTCCTGTAGTGCATCAGCACTAAACATATTTCCCTCAAGCGTAAATGGTCTGTATGTAAACTCAGAATATCCCTTCCTTTGAAAGTCTCCATTTAAGTGAAATCCATTTGGCCCGCAAAAATACTTCCAGAAAATATTAAGATATTCCGCCGCCTTTTCTCCATTCCCCTGAATCGCATACAAGTGCGCCATCCAGGTAAATGTATAACCAACCCACTGCTCCGTTCCCAGACGCTCATAGTCTTTAATTACGGCATCTATAATTTCTTTTCCTTCTCCTTCATAAGAGATCAGACCAAGAGGAGAGATCGCCATCGCATTGGAAAAATGACGATGTGATTCCTCAAGGCTTTCATCCGGAGAAAGCATAAGAACTTTCTTTTCATTCACAGCAAGTTTTGGAAGTTTTTTTCTTATATCTGTCCATATATCCTTCATGGAATCTCCAAGAAGAACACTGTATTTTTCCAATGATTCGTAAAGATTTAATAAAAGAGCCAAATCATAATTGCTCATAGGTGTCAGCCATGATTTCTCTGTATCATCATGAATTTCCGGAGAACTGGATACCGGAAGAGAAAGCATTCCATCTTCTCTCTCTTCCAAAAGCTCCCTGAGGAAAATCCCTGTCTCCTTCATATACGGATATGCCCTCTCCTTAAGGAATTTTTCGTCACCTGTATAGCGATAATATTCTCCGAATCCATGAGCCAGCCATGCCTGATTTACAGGTGAAAGAGAATACATCGGCCAGCCGCCCAAAGGTTTGCCGTCAATCGTCATTACACCGGGAAGACAGCAGCCTTTTGCATTATAAAATTCTCTGGCAAAGCTTTTCCCCTCTTCTCTCAATTCCCAGAGGAAATCAAGAAATGCTCTTCCCTCTTCCAAATGATTTGCCTTAAGATAATGGGTATAGGAAAGCTCTGTGTTTAAATCATGATGATAATCTCCCTTCCAGGGAGGAAGTGTTCCGTCATCTGCCGTCCAAACGCCCTGCAGGGGCATGGGTGCATAGCCTTCTCTTGAAGCAGAAGCCAACAGATAGTTTGTCATATACCACTGCTTTTCCATAAATTTATCCGGCAGTGAAATCCGGCTTTCACCAAAATAATTCTCCCACCAGATTGTGTGCTCCCTGAAAAATTCCCGTTCTTCTTTTTGGGCTTCCGCCAAAAGTGCATTCTTTCCATCCGAAAACCAATTTTCTCCATCTTCGGATGAAATGATTTTCCACAGAATTCTTGTTTTTATGCCCTTCTTTTCCACCAGCATTACAATACCATAGGAAAACTTCTCATTTACAGGCTGTATAAACCACTGAAGATTTTTAGATTCTCCCCTCTTTACCGGAAGATATTTCAGCTCTTTCAATGTTCCCTGAGAAATTTTTCTTTCCTCTTCCCGGTATACGTACTCTTTTTCTGTTCCTTTTTCTCCAAATTCCGGCGAAAGAAGCTCTATGAAAAAAGTATTTTCCGGAGCATCTATTTCAATGATTCCAATATGGCTGACTGCATGAATCCAGGCTTTTACATTATAAGATGATTCTCCGTCACCAAACTCCATCTGCGCCACTGCCTCCTTCAGAAAAAGAGTGGAGCACATATTCCCTTTTACTTCCGGAAAACGCACGAGGATTTTTCCTGCCGGAAGCTTTGTTGGCGTTGGATAATAATAGGGAGCATCGAAAATTTCACGAATCTTTTTTACGTTGCCTTCTTTGGCAAGTTTTACAAGATTTTCGTAAGTAAAATCCTCTCTCTGCTCCCATAAAACGGTTTTATCCCATATATCTGTGCGGTCAAGACTGAACCGCATTTCCTGCGGCGCTCCCCAGCAGAGACAGCCGCATTTTCCACTTCCCAGCGGGACTGCTTCGTCCCACTGAGAAATGCTTTTTTCCCATTTATAAAATGTATTCATATTCTAAACTCTCACTTAAATTTTCTGTTATAACGATAAAGAAGGAAAAGAAGACCGGCAAGTCCAAGAAGCATCACCATAAGCCCCTGAACACCAACATTCTTCTGCCCCATTATTACAAGCGCCACACACACAATAAAAAATACAACAGATATAAGAGTGGTTAATATACTTTTTGTTCTCTCGTTCATTCTATTTACCTCCCGTTCAGAAACAAACTTAACCTTTCAGACCGCCAAGTGTCATACCCTGTGTCAGTTTCTTCTGCACACAGATATACAGAATAAGGGTTGGAACCATAACAATTACAAGACCTGCATACATCTGTCCGTACTGTACGGCTGATTTCTGTGCAGCCATCAGGTTCATAAGACCTACCGGCAGCGTCTTGATTTCCGGTTTTGTAAGAAGGGTCATGGAAATAATATACTCATTCCAGAATGCCAGGAAATTAAAGAGAATAACTGTCACAATACTCGGTTTTGCCATAGGCATAATAATCTGTATCATGGTTCTCCAGTATCCTGCTCCGTCCACATATGCCGCTTCCTCATAATCCTTTGCCAGAGATTTAAAATATCCGGAAAGAAGATAAATCGTAAACGGAAGCGCTGTAGAAGCATACACCAACGCCAGAACAAACAGGTTATTCAGGAAAAACGGTGCTCCAAACCACTGGCGGAGCTTGGCATCTGCATCATTTAACATCAGGAAAATCGGAACAACAATATAGTTTACGTTGATAAAAAGTCCTGCCATAAATAATACATTCCAGAATTTATTGCTCTTAAACTTAAATCTTGCAAGAACATAAGCTGCCGGAAGTGCGATCACGATCAGAAGCACAATTCCGAGAACAGTTACAAAAACAGAGTTCAGCATATAGGAACCCATATTTGCAGTTTCCCATGCGTCTACAAAGTTCTGGAAATGAAATCCCTTGGGAAGCGCCCACGGACTTCCGTAAAACTCTGAATTTTCTTTAATTGAAGCGACAAATACCCACGCAACGGGAACAATAATCGTAATTGCCAGAAGCGCCAGAACAAGATATATCAGCACTTTTGCCGCATTGAAGCCGGCATTGCTTTTTTTCCTCATATCAGCCATCTTTTCTCCTCCTTAGAATTCGATTTCTTCACGTTTTGTTACCGCATTCAGGATAGCTGCAAGAGCAAAGGAGAACAGGAATACTGCAACACCGATTGCCATACCATATCCATAAGAAGAGTTTGTATAAGCCTCCTGATACATGTAACTTAAAAATACGTTGGAAGCGCCGTCCGGTCCGCCGTTTGTCATAGCTTTTACCATCAGAAAGCTCATGTTAATGGTACTGATAACAAAGAAGGTTAAAGTTGTACGGATATTTGTCCAGATAAGCGGAAGCGTAATGGAGAAGAACTGTTTCAGTCTTCCCGCACCTTCCAGACTGGCAGACTCGTAAAGGCTTTCCGGAATGTTTGCCATACTTGCCATATACATAACCATATAATATCCGATTGCCTGCCATACCATAGCAATGATAATACTGTAAATTACAATTTTCTGGCTTCCTAACCATAAGATCGGGTTATCCACACCGTCCTGTCCGCGGAAAATATTTAAAAAGGAATTTAAAAGTCCCTGATTTGGATCGTATATCGCAGAGAAAATAGCACTGATCACTACAACAGAAAGAATATTCGGAATGTAGAAAACAACACGGAAAAAGGTCTGACCTTTTATTTTTTCTCTTGTAAGAATTGCAGCAAATATAATTGCCATTGAGAAAGTTACGATCGTTACTACAACTATGAGAAGAACTGTATTCTGAAAAGCCTGGTAAAACTTATCACTCTGTAAAAGCGTTTTGAAGTTGTCAAAACCTACGAACGTCTTTTCCGCTGTATATCCTCCCCATTTGTAAAGAGACATTTTAAAAACATCAATTGTCGGAATAATCATAAAGATAACAAAAAGAATGACAGCCGGAGCAAGACAGCAAAAGATAAACCGGCTTCTGCCCTTTTTTTTCGTCATGTTTCATTTCTCCCTTCTTCATCTTAAAAACGGACGGTAATAGTACCGCCCGTTTTGTTTTGCATGTTCAATTGAACAGAACAGCTCTTATTTCAGTGCACCGCGAAGTGTATCACTGTCTTTCTTAATCTGCTCAACCCACTCGTCTTTTGTTTTGTCACCGCTTACAAGAGAATTGATCGGGTCAAAGAATGTAGAACGAACGGTTACACCTTCTACAGGTTCTGTTGTTGCAAAAGCATCCATAACTGCAACTGCGCCATCATCGTAGATAGAGTAGTAAATCTTTGCGTCGCCGTCAAGTTTGTCTGCCATTCCCTGGATCGGCTGAACTGCTCCGCCGTCTTTTGCGAAGATTTCTGCTGCTTCATCAGAGTACAGATATGCGATAAACTGTTTTCCAAGGTCTTTGTTTACAGCACCCTTTGGCATCCAGATCTGCTCGAAGAATGTGTAGGAAGCTCTCTCGCCGCCTTCTTCTACTGCCGGAAGAGCTGTGAAGCCCCATTCAAACCCATCAGCACGCGGAGCGTCTGCCATCTCTCCGATAACCCAGTTTCCGTTTGGCATGAACAGAGCTTTGTTATCAAGAATGAGCTGCTGGTTTTTACGGAAGTCATTGTCGTTTGCGTTTGCCGGAGTTGTTTTTTCTGTGTAAGAAGCAAGTTTTTCGATAATATCAAATGTCTTTGTTGCTCCCTCTGTTTCCCATACGCCTTCACCGTATTTTAAAGCTTCCTGGAAAGTATCAGCGCCTGCTGCTTCGTGGAGCAGAGCGTAGAAGAATGCGTCAAAGTATCCTGCTGTAGGATATGTAAATAATGCGATTCCTTCTTCGTTGGCTTTATCGCCAAGCTCCCACATTTCGTCCCATGTTTCCGGAACTTCCCAGCCTTTTTCTTCAAAGAGACCTTTGTTGTAGAAGAGTCCGCATGGTCCGTAGAACATCGGCATCAGATATGTTTTTCCGTCTTCATATGGGTTTGTAATTGAGTTATCAACAAATCCCGGAAGGATTTTATCTTTTACTTTTACATCTTCGCCCGGTACTGTCATTTCCAGTACGTCTGTCATCTCTTCCACGTTGTTATCTTTTATGAAAGTTTCTGTCAGAGCAGATTCAGAACCTACAGCTCTCATGATAACATCTGGATAATCTCCGGATTTCATAGCCGGTGTAATAATATCTTCCAGCTTCTTGTCGATTGTTAATTCAATCTTCACTCCCGGATTTGCTTCCTCGAATTTTGCACATACGTTTTTCCACATATCCTGTCCGTATGCTGTTTCAACTACTGCCAGCTTTAACACCTGCTCGTCATCTGCCATAACAGTTGTTGCCATTCCTGTTGTCATTCCTGCTACCATAGCTGCGGAAAGTACAAGGCTTGTCACTTTTTTCGCTTTCATATTTGTTTCCTCCTTTAGATTCTCTGCATTCTGCATAAAAAATACGGAACTGCTTTGTTGTTCTTATCATATCTGAAAAAGAAATTTTTTTCAACTCGTATATTGCTGTAAAATTTAGAAATATTGCTCTTGTCTGTAAATTTTTTCCCACAAAGTTTTTATTGTGCTCCATCACGGTATCTGGTAAAATATTTTTATATTTTTAAAGCAATATTACTAAAGGAGACCTGCCTATGAGTATGCGTAAATACCAGCTGGAAGGCGAGCCCGTCAGCCATCTCCCGGGACGGCTTATTTCTGTTTCCTCCTCTTTATACGAAGGAGACTGGAAGAGCATTCGCCATACCCACCCTTTTGTAGAACTTTTTTATGTAAAATCCGGTTCCGGCGCTTTTCTCATCGAAGACCAGAGCTTTCCCATATCAAAAGACGAACTGATCATCATAAATCCAAATGTAGAACATACGGAAGTATCCCTTGACGATCCGCCCCTTGAATATATAACTCTCGGTATTGAAGATTTTCAGTTTTCCTTTTCCCATAAAGGCAGTTACCTTGCATTAAAGGATAAATCTGTCACAAAAAATCTGGGAATTTACTTTTCTTCTATCCTAAAAGAAGTAGAACACAGAGCTCCCGGTTATGAGCTTATCTGTCAGAATTTTCTCGAAAATTTAACGCTGCTTCTGATGCGCCAAACAGATTCCGCCTTTGAACTGATTCCTGTAGAAAACACCACACGTGAATGCAGCCGCATTAAGCGTTATATTGATTCCCATTATCAGGATGACATTACCCTTGATTCTCTTGCAAAAATGGCCCATCTGAACAAATATTATTTTGTTCACGCTTTTACCAAGTTTTACGGGCAATCCCCTATCCAGTATCTCACTGCAATACGGCTAAAAACAAGCAAAGACCTTCTGGAATCCAGCGATTACACCATTTCAGAAATCGCCCAGCTTTCCGGTTTCTCATCACCGAGCTATTTCGCCCAGTGTTTTCGCAAGAACTGCGGCATGACTGCCCTTGCTTATCGAAATCTCACCAGGAATAAAAACAGGATATAAGTTTTTGTGCTGGCTTTTTTCTCACTTTTGGGCTATAATAAAAACAGATTCAGAACATTCATGCAAGGAGTTATAACGCATGGCTTACGAGAGCATTCCTCTTTCGGAGGATATACATATAGAGAAACTTTATACCGTACATTATTTTGAGTACAGAAGCGATTTTTCTTATCCCGGAGAACGACATAACTTCTGGGAATTTCAGTGCGTGGACAAAGGGAGCGCAAAGGTTCAGACAGATGATAACGTACATATTTTAAACAGAGGACAGGTAATCTTCCACCGCCCCAATGAATTTCATAACTTGACGGCTGTGGGACAGACTGCCCCCAATATTGTAGTTATCTCTTTTGCATGCACCTCTCCCTGTATGGAATTTTTTGAGAAACGCATTTTAACCCTTTCCGACACTGAGAGGAATCTGATCGGAATGATCATCGCAGAGGCGGGAAAGTGCATTGCTTCCCCGCTCAACGATCCGTATCTTCAGAAAATGGAAATTAAAAAGGACAGCCTTTTCGGTTCCCAGCAGCTTATCCTTCTTTATCTGCAGGAACTTCTAATTTCCATGATACGACGCTACACCCTGCCGCAGATTTCCACTCCTGTAAACAGGCTTCCGGCGCCAAAAAATGGTTCCGATATATATAACAAGATTATTTTTTATCTGGAGGAACATATCCGGGAATTTGTTACGATAGAAGACATCTGTCACGACAATCTCATTGGACGCTCCCAGCTTCAGAAGCTTTTCAGAGAACAGCACCAGTGTGGGATCATCGAATTTTTTACAGATATGAAGGTAGAATTTGCAAAACAGCTTATCCGGGAAAATCAGTTGAATTTTACACAGATCTCCGATTTCCTGGGCTATTCTTCCATTCACTACTTTTCCCGCCAGTTCAAAAAAGTAACGGGAATGACGCCGTCTGAATATTCCACTTCCATAAAAGCCCGCTCTGAACAGAAGCGCTGACGGGCAATGACAACGGTGGTTTTATAATTTTTTTATATAAAGGAGAAATAAAACATGAAAATCTACAAAGTCAAAAACTACGATGAATTAAGCCGCAAAGCGGCAAACATTATCGCTGCGCAGATCACTTTAAAGCCGGACAGCGTTCTCGGTCTTGCAACAGGATCTTCCCCTGTGGGTCTTTACAAAAATCTTGTATCTATGTACGAAAACGGAGACCTTGATTTCTCTAAAATCACAACAGTAAACCTGGACGAGTACAAGGGTCTTGACGGAACAAATGATCAGAGCTACCGTTACTTCATGAACGAAAATCTGCTCACAAAAGTAAACGTACCAATGGAGCGCACCTTTGTTCCGGACGGAACAATAGAAGATGCTGCTGCTGCCTGCGCCGCATATGATGAAATCTTAAACAGTGTCGGCACAGTTGACATTCAGCTTCTCGGTCTTGGTCATGACGGACACCTCGGCTTCAATGAGCCGGACGACCATTTTGAAGACGGAACCCACTGCGTACAGCTTACAGAGACAACCATCCAGGCAAATAAGCGTTTCTTCGAAAAAGAAGAAGATGTTCCGCGTCAGGCTTACACAATGGGTATCGGCGGAATCATGCGTGCAAAAATGCTTCTTGTTGTTGTCAGCGGCGAGGACAAGGCTGACATCTTAAATAAAGTTCTGACAGCACCTGTTTCCCCACAGATTCCGGGAACGATTCTCCGTTTCCACCCAAATGTAATCCTTGTAGCAGACGAGGCAGCTCTCTCCAAAACAGAGCTTGCATAATTTCATTTTCCCTTTCAAAACGCGCGTCCGACGCGCACTGAAAAAGGCCGCTCCGGAAATAATATCCGGCGCGGTCTTTTTCACTTTTCTTTATTTTATTTTTTTCGAAAAAAGAAGAGTCATTTTTGTTCCTTTTCCAGGCTCACTTTCCAGATTAATTTTCGCGTGATGGAGAACTGCGCCGTGTTTTACGATTGAAAGCCCCAAGCCGGTTCCTCCTGTCTGTCTGGAGTGGCTTTTATCTACACGGTAAAATCTCTCGAAAATCCGGTTCTGCTCATTTGCAGGGATTCCGATCCCGTTATCTTCCACAGTATAAAAAGGCTGTCCTTCCTGTTTTCCCACAGAGATTTTTACAGTCCCTCCATCATCTGTATAACGAACCGCATTGTCCGCAAGGTTATAAAACATCTCGTACAGCACATGGCGGACGCCGCGGATCGCCACAGTCTCTCCATCTAAAGAAAGGCTGATCTTTTTCTTCATGGCGGCGTTCTGAAGATGATTTACAATATCCTCGGAAAGCTCATAAAGGTCAACTGCCTCAAATGGCATATCGCTGCTTTTCTCGTCCATTCTGGAAAGCTGAATAATATCTGCCACAAGACTGCTAAGACGCACTGCCTCATGATAAATCCTTCCGGAAAACTCCGGCACCTTCTCCGGCTGCACCATTCCGTTCATCATAAGCTCCGCGTATCCTGAAATAGACATAAGAGGGGTTTTCAGCTCGTGAGAAACATTTGCGGAAAACTCTCTTCTCATTGCCTCCGCACTTTTTAATTCCTCCACCTGCCGGGCAATCTGCTTATTCTGCTGATCCACACGCATAAGAAGAGGCCGCAGTTCCTCATAACACACATTGTCAAGGGGGTGTTCCAGATCCAGACCGTTGATCGGTTCTATCAGCTCTTTTGTCTGCCTCTGCACAAAGAAAAAGGCAAACAGAAGAATGACGATCATCAGAACTCCAAGAAGAGTAAAACTTGACATCATTGTTGGAAAAATACTGTCTGTGGATTTGGAAACGCGAAGAATATGTCCGTTTTTTAATTCCACGGCATAATTAAAATTTTTTCTGGAAAGTGTTTCCGAATACCGGATACTCTCTCCTGTTCCGGTTTTCTGTGCCTGCTCGATCTCAGGGCGGTCTCCGTGGTTGGGAAGCTCTCCTGCCTCAGCGTCGCTGTCATAAAGAACCGTACCTTCTTTATCCACAAGAGTAATACGCGTTTCTGTGGCATCTCCAACCTTTTCCGTAAGATACTGCTCCCCGTATTCGTCAATCCCGATCTGGACATATTTTGCCTCGTCCCGTACTCCCTGCTTCATATTTGCAGCGTAACGCCCGTATAAAACACTGCTTGCGGCAATAAAAGTGACAAGCACCGATACCACAACAAGAATGCTTGCATGATTTAAAATCCTCTGCTTCATAGGCTATGCTCCTATGCGGTATCCTACGCCGCGCACTGTCTCAATTAAATTGCCTGCTCCTCCAAGCTTTTGCCGGAGACTTCTCACATGAACGTCCACGGTTCTTGTCTCCCCGTCGAAGTCATACCCCCACACATGACATAAAATCTGATTTCTCGTCATGACAAGGGACTTGTTTTCCATAAGATAAAGAAGAAGTTCAAACTCTTTTCTTGTAAGCTCAATTTTTTCTTCTTTATAACGCACCTCGTGGCGTTTTACCTTCACATAGAGTTCTCCGCAGTGAAGCTCCTTGTCTCCGTTGCTGCTTGCGCTTCTCCGAAGAACGGCTTTTACACGCGCCACAAACTCCATCATACCGAAAGGCTTTGTAATATAATCGTCTGCGCCACCTTCCAGTCCGCGCACCTTATCATATTCCGCTTCTTTTGCTGTCACCATAATAACCGGAATGTTTCGCGTTTCCGGATTATTTTTCAGTTTTTCAAGAATCGTATATCCGTCTTCTCCAGGAAGCATAATATCGAGAAGAACAAGCTCGGGCAGCTCTTCTTCAAGTGCTGCCCGAAACTCCTTTCCTGTCTCAAATCCTCTCGCCTGAAAGCCTGTCGTTTCCAGCGTATAAATCAGAAGCTCTCTGATGTTGCGCTCATCTTCCACACAGTAAATCATCTCTATTGCTCCTTTTAACTAAGCTTAGACAAGCCTCTCTCCCATCACGGAAGCTGATATTTTTCCCGAACCTCTTCCAGCTCGTGATAGAAAGAGGAATCCTTTACAGTATCAAGATGGCTGTGCGTATCGTAAAGGTCTTCACGAACCTGTGTCACACAGACACCGATATTAGAACAGTGGTCTGCAATTCTCTCAAGACTTGTTGTAATATCAGAGAGAATAAATCCCATTTCGATTGTACATTCCCCTGTGCGGAGACGCTGTACATGGCGGCGTTTTACTTCTTTTGAAAGCTCGTCCACCACTTCTTCCAGAAGCTCGATTTTTTCTGCAAGGCTTACGTCCTGTTTGTCAAATACTTCATATGCAGTATCTACCACATCATGTACGGCATTTTCCAGAATTTTAAGCTCTGCCTTTGCCTTATCAGAAAAATGAAGTCCTTTTTTTGCAAGCTCCTGCGCAGATTCCATCAGATTTACCGCATGGTCGGAAATACGCTCAAAATCTCCGATACAGTGAAGCATAATGGAAAGACTGTGGCTGTCCGCCTCAGATAAATCCTTATGGCTTAATTTTACAAGATATGTTCCAAGCTCGTCCTCATAACGGTCAACCTTTGATTCCATTGCCTCCACACACGCTGCCTGCTCTTCGCTGTAGTTATCAATCAGTTTCATAGCGGTAAACAGAGCTTTGTGGGAATCGTTCGCCATGTTTCTTGCTGCATTGCGGCTCTGCTCAAGAGCAAACGCCGGTTTCTCAAGGAAACGTGACTCAAGAATCATAAACTCTTTGTCTTCTGCAGACACAGCAACATCTTCTTTTTTGTCTTTGATTGTAAGACATGCCAGTTTTTCCAGAACTCTGGAGAACGGAAGAAGAATAATCGTTGCCGTTATATTAAATGTACTGTGAAGTGTTGCGATTCCTGCCGGATTTGCCGCGTCACTGAAGAAGGAAAATCCGATAACCGCATTAATTGCATAAAATCCAGCCATAAAGATCGCTGTTCCGATCAGGTTGAAATACAGATGTACCATAGCCGCACGTTTCGCGTTTTTGTTTGCTCCGATCGCAGAAAGAAGAGCAGTTACACAGGTACCGATATTCTGTCCCATAATAATCGGAAGGGCAACGGTGTACGGAACTGCGCCTGTCATACAGAGAGCCTGTAAAATACCGACAGATGCAGAAGAAGACTGGATGATCGCAGTCAGGATCGTACCTGCCAGCACACCGAACAGCGGGTTGGAAAATGCAGTCATAATATTTGTAAATTCCGGTACGTCAGCAAGAGGCTTTACAGCGCCGCTCATGGATTCCATGCCGAACATCAGGACAGCAAATCCGATCATGATCATACCGATGTCTTTTTTCTTCTGGTTTTTCACAAACATCAGAAGCACAATACCGATCAGCGCAAGAATTGGCGCGAAGGATGTCGGTTTTAAAAGACGAATGAAAAAGTTCTCACTTTCGATTCCTGCAAGACTTAAAATCCAGGAAGTTGCAGTTGTACCGATATTGGCGCCCATGATAACGCCGACTGCCTGTGACAGTCTCATAATTCCTGAGTTTACAAATCCGACTACCATAACGGTTGTCGCGGAAGAAGACTGGATAACAGCCGTTACTGCCGCTCCCAAAAGAACTGCTTTAATCGGGCTTGAAGTCAGGTTTTCCAGAATGCGCTCCAGCTTTCCGCCGGAAACCTTGGCAAGACCGTCTCCCATTACCTGCATTCCGTAAAGGAACATGGCAAGTCCTCCAAGCAGTGTTAATATGCTAAAAAAATCCATGGTTTCTCTCCTTTTCCTCTTTTCTTAGGTTTCATAGACATTTTACATATATTTATTTTAAAGAGCCTCTGTAAAGTTTTCCCCACCTGAATGTAAAATCTGTGTAAAATTTTTTAAAATCCCCGGATTTCCTCATCTTCTGAACCTGTTTTCTGAATGGAACGGATTTCCAGAAAATAGCTGTAATTGTCGTTTACCTTTACTTCCACCCTGTCTCCCACTTTATGACCTTTCAGCGCCATTCCGATAGGAGACTCAATACTGATCCTGTTTTCCATAGAATTTCCGCGAATGGAGGTGACGAGCTTATATTTTTCAATTTCATCGTCCTCCTCAAAATACACTTCCACAATATCGTCCATGCCCACCTCGTCCTCTTTGGAACTGTCCGATACGATGGTTGCTGTTTTTAACATATTCTCAAGATAGCGGATCCGGCTCTCGTTCTGGTTTTTATGTTTCTTTGCCGCATAATACTCAAAGTTTTCGCTTAAATCTCCCTGGGCTCTCGCCTCTTTTACCGCCTCGATTGCTTCTTTTCTTATGACAAGCTTTCTGTGCTCAATTTCCTGCTCAATTTTTTCCACATCTTTTTTTGTAAGCTTTTCTCTCATTTTTTCGATTCTCCTTTTCTGCACCTGCAAACGTTACCCTTTTCTCACTTTCTCTACAAAATCCTTCACCTCATGAGACGCGTCGTCAAATAAATACGTCTTGCTGCTCTGCCGTCTTGTATGCCAGTCTGAAAGAAGCGTCTCTTTTGCCTCTTCAATCTCCTGGCGAAGTCCTTTGGCTGAAAGACGGACAGCTCCCTGCCCCATAATGATCATCTGCTCCAGCCCGTCTGAGGTTGCCACTGTAACCGTGTGTTCACGTCCAAGCTTATGCACTGTTTTTTCTATATACTGGTCTGCCGTTTCCGCTTCCTTTGTATACACAACAAAAATATTATGATACGGCAAAATTTCCTCCCGATGTCCCTCTACCTTGTATGCATCAAACACAAGAATCAATGTGCATTTTTTTATTCCCTGATAATTAGAAAGAATATCCATCAGCTTATCCTGCGCAGCGTGTATATTCTCTGCTGCCAGCTCTCTTAAATCCTCCCAGGCAAAAATAATATTATACCCGTCTACAAGGAGATACTCTTCTTCCTTCTTTTTCACATATGTCCTTCGCACAGGTACCTCTGATGTGCGGGTCACCCTTTTTCCCGGTGCCAGACGATCTCTTTTTACAGGTCCAAATGTCCTTTCAAAAATTTCCTGCAGCTCCTTTTCTTCCTCGTAGCTTCCCCGAATCGCAGATGCCGGAGGTACGTAAGACAAAACTGTTTCCGTGTCTTCCTGGGAACTTTCCTCCATACCCTCCAGATGCATATATTCCTCCACCTGATCCCAGGGCACAACAAAACCCGCCCCGTGGGCGCAGAACACGGAGCCCGTCGGGTTTTCCAGATCTCTTTCCGAATCATATCCGATGCTTTCCACAATTTTCTCCTGCTCCTGACACGGCTCATATCCTTTCAGGCTGCAGAAAAGGCGTCCTTTTCCCCCGGTATAAGAAAGAACCTCTTTCTGGTAATCCCGCATGGCAGAGACGGCTGCGCTTCCTTTTAAGATATATGTTTCCCCGTCCTGTTCTGGCGGCTGAAAGCTTCCCTGCATTTTCTGAATGTCAGACATGGCTCTTCCAATACTCTCCGAGGGCACTTCAAGGCGAAACTCATAATACGGCTCAAGAAGAATGCTTTTTGCTTTTTTCAGTCCCTGACGCACCGCTCTGTACGTTGCCTGGCGGAAATCTCCCCCTTCTGTGTGTTTTAAATGCGCCCGTCCCGTGATCAGAGTGATCTGCACGTCTGTAACAGGAGCGCCTGTGAGAACTCCTCTATGCTCCTTTTCTTCCAGATGGGTGAGAATAAGGCGCTGCCAGTTTCTGCTTAACACGTCCTCACTGCATGCAGTAAAAAACTGCAGTCCGCTTCCTCTTTCTCCCGGCTCCAGAAGAAGATGTACTTCCGCATAATGACGCAGAGGTTCAAAATGTCCCACACCTTCCACGGCAGAAGCAATCGTTTCCTTATATACAATATTTCCTGTATCAAACTCCACGGCTACATGAAATCTCTCCCAGATAAGCCTCTTCAAAATCTCCGTCTGCACTTCACCCATCAGCATAACATGGATTTCCGAAAGGGTGCTGTCCCACACTATATGAAGCTGCGGGTCTTCCTCCTCAAGCTCCTTTAATTTCTGAAGCATCTGGTGTACCCGGCAGTTTTCCGGAAGAATCACCCGATAATTTAATACAGGTTCCAGAACGGGAAGTTCAGATTCTGTTTCGATACCAAGCCCCTGTCCCGGATACGTTGCGGTAAGTCCTGTCACTGCACAGATGCTTCCCGCTTCCGCTTCATTGGCAAGCTCGTATTTTGCCCCGGAATAAATGCGGATCTGATCTGCCTTCTCTTTTTCTGTGAGAAGAGTTTTTACTTTCAGGCTTCCCCCTGTGATTTTCATATAAGTCAGGCGGTTTCCCTGCTCATCTCTTGCAATTTTAAAAACTTTTGCACCAAATTTCTCCGGATATTCTGGAATCTCCGTATACTTTTCCACATCTTCCCAGAACTCTTCCACACCTGTCATTTTAAGCGCAGAACCAAAGCAGCAGGGAAATACTTTTCTTTCACGGATCAGGCGGATCGTATCCTCCGCCTTCACTTCTCCTGTTTCCAGGAACTGTTCCAGAACCTCCTCGTCGCACATGGCAAGGTTTTCCAAAAATTCATCTCTGTCCTGGTCTTTTGAAAAATCCATGCAGTTTTCGTGAAGCCTTTTTTTCAGTTCTTTTAAAAGTGCCTCTTTATCCGCCCCTTCCTGATCCATTTTATTTACAAAAAGAAATACGGGAATCTCGTATCTCTTTAAAAGCCGCCATAAAGTCTCCGTATGTCCCTGCACACCGTCAGAGCCGTTAATAATTAATATGGCATAATCCATTACCTGAAGGGTGCGCTCCATCTCTGCAGAAAAATCCACATGGCCCGGCGTATCAAGGAGCGTCACTGTTCTGTCACCAAGAGGCAGCACTGCCTGTTTGGAAAATATGGTAATTCCCCTCTCCCTCTCAAGTTCAAACGTATCCAGATATGCATCTCCGTGGTCTACGCGTCCCGGCTTTCTGATGCATCCATTTAAATAAAGAAGACTTTCTGATAATGTTGTCTTTCCCGCATCTACATGGGCCAGAATCCCGATACTTAAATTTCTATTTTTAAACGGAGCTTCCATAAAAAATACCCCTTTCTGTTCTATCATAGTCAATGACTATCATATCACAGAAAGAGGTATAAGTCGATAAGACCAGGAGATTCTTTACTCTGCCAACTCTCCTGCATTTGCTTTTATATTTTTTGTAACAGCTTCCAGAACAAGGCTTACTGCCACTGCTACAATTCCTACTGCTGCCCAGCCCAAGCCCATAGAATAAAGAGGAAGCTTGTGACATGCAGCGCCGATTGCACCAAGAGATACTTTAGCCTGGTCAAGCACATACAGAATACTGATGCAGCCTACAGCTCCTACCGTACAAGGATATATGTAGCGATTGGAACCAATCCAGGAATCACAAAGGCCAAGAATAATCAGTACAATGGACATCGGATAAATAGCGTCCAAAACTGGTACAGAAATTCCAAGAATCGTATTTAATCCCTGATTACATACAAGGAAAGAAAATCCGGAAATTAAATATACCCACTGCTTGTAAGACAACTTACTTGTAAGCTTTGAGAAAAACTGAGAGATTGATGTAATCAACCCTACACATGTAGTCAAACATGCAAGTGTAAAAATTGCTGCCAGAAGGATTGCTCCCGGATTTCCAAAAAGCTGCTGTACAATACAGCGAAGTGTCCATGCTCCGTTTTCCTGAATTTCATAAACACCGGAGCTTTTCATTCCCATATAGGCAAGCATCAGATACACTGCTGACAAAATACTTCCAGCCACAATACCTGCCTTTACCGTATAACTCATAACACTTTTTTTATTTTCCACACCAAGGGAACGGATTGTGACAGCAATTACAAGTCCGAAATTCAAAGCTGCAATCGTATCCATAGTCTGGTATCCTTCCAGGAATCCTTTCACAGCCGGAGCGGCCGCATATGCCTCCTGCGCAGATGTTACATCTGCAGTTCCCCGGAACAGGAAATTCACAAATAAGAATACGAGTAAAATCAAAAGACTTGGTGTTAAGAATTTTCCGATTCTTTCCACCAGCTTGTTCGGTGTTAACGCAAGCCATCCTGCAATCAGGAAAAATACAAGCGAATATAATACCATACAGAGTTTCAATGATACATTCTCCGGAAGATATGGTGCCACTGCCATCTCAAAAGGAACCGATGCCGCACGGGGAATTCCCAGTCCCGGTCCAATGGAAACGTAAATCAAAATCGTAAAAATAACAGCAAAACGGGCATCTACCTTTTTTGCCAGTCTGTCAAGTCCATCAAAACGTGCTACTACAATAACACCCAATACAGGAAGCGCCACTGCAGTAATCAAAAAGCTTGCAATCGCAAAGGGCATCTTATCCCCTGCATTCTGTCCGAGGAACGGTGGAAATATCAGATTGCCCGCCCCAAAAAACAGTGAAAACAGCATAAAGCTTACAAGAACCATTTTTTTCTTTCCTAATTTCATTTTTAATTCCTCCTTTTTTTCTGTGTGCTGTATGTGCGTACAGACACGTAGCATTTTTTATGCTATGAAACATTACGAAGTAATTTCCTATAGCACTAAAAAAAGAGCCATCCTGTAAAGGACGACTCTGCCGTGGTACCACCTTATTTCTCTGATTTTCATCAGACTCACTTCGCATCTATAAATGCGCTTCGCCTATAACGTGGCTCGACTCCGGTGCACCTACTTCATTTCAGCTTACTTCTTCGGGATGATTTCATAATATTGCTTCCTTAACAGCTTCCACCAGCCGCTGTCTCTCTGTGAATTTCACAATATACTACTTATTCCCATCAACGAATTTATTCTCTATCTTTATTTAAATTAATATTAGAGCAAAATCGAGGAAATGTCAAGGTGGTTTTTTGCAGACCGCCTGATTATTCCTCCGGCAAAGGCCATGATAGTTGTAAAGTGATTTTTTATTTTCTCTGTTTTACGCCTACTTTTTGATGGGATAAATAAGCGATATTTCAGCTTTTCAAAAATTCCTCCTACTTTTTCCCGGTGCAAATAGGATACTTTTTTTGATTTGCTGATTTCTGATTATGTTTAACGCCTTTTTAATAGGCTGCATCTGACATTCTTTGATTTTCACCTTATTTTAACCTGGATTTTGTAGGATTCTTTAATGTTTTGGGGATTTTTCACCTATTTTGACTGTTTTTTTATAGGCTTAAAGAGCTGAATTGAAGATTTTCGCTGATTTTTGCTTTTTCAGATTTTCTATCTGTATAAAATTCTTTGATGAATTATCCTTCATTATTTTTAATGCTGCTATAACAAATATTTCTTTGCCAGTCTTTCGATTGTTTTTGTATGAAGCACAGTTCGGTCCGTCTCATACGTCAGAATCAGTTTTTCTCCTGGAAAAATATTATTTTTTTCATACGTTTCTATTTTCTTTACCGCGCTTCTTGCATAAACAGGATCGTCCATTTTTCCATTATGCTCCCAGTAAATTTCTTCTCCTGTTTTTCTCGCTAAAATTGTAAAATCCGGATATACGATTCCAAAACCTTCCAGATAAAGCGGGCGCTCATATTTATAAGGAATCCCATGCCTGTATAAGTAATCCGCCAGAATTTTTTCAGACTTTGAGCGCACCCTCTCTCCCTTTTCTGTATAAATAACAGGGTTTTCCTCTTCGAAACTTTTCCCCTGATAAACCTCTGCCTGCCATTCTCTCACCCTTTCTTCCCACACCGGTTCTGCCGGACATATCCATTTTTTCCGTTCTGGATGCTCCCTGTAAAAAATATCTTCTGTTTCCTGGCTTTCATACATATTTATCAGAAGCTTTATATATCTTAATTTTTTCTCCGTATCACGCAGCACTTTTCTATCGTATTCTTTTTGGGCAAGCTTTTGAATCAATTCTTTATTCTTTCTCGAAATATACTTCCCGTTTTTGTGAGCAGCATCTGTATAATGATAGTAACTGATTCCATTTTTAGAAACTGAAACCCGCAAACTTCCTTCCGGAGCGCCTTCCATCTGTTTTTTTGTCCTCAGGACAATACCTTCCAGTCTCTTTTCTTCTTTTAACAGAATTTCTTTTAAATCTTTCATATACACCTGTCCTTTCTCTGTGAATTATAAAGTGATTTTTTATTTTCTTTGTTTTACGCCTACTTTTCGAAAGCCTAAATAAGCTACTTTTTAAACTTGCCAGAATAACACCTACTTTTTTTGAAAACAAATAGGCTACTTTTTTCATTTTCTTAAATTCTGATTATTTTTTGATGGATTTTTATAGGATACTTTTATCTTTCTTTGATTTTCATCTTATTTTGTTTTGAATTTTGTAGGATTTTTAATGGATTTATGGATTTTTCGCCTATTTTGACTGATTTTTTATAGGCTTAAAGAGTTGAATTGAAGATTTTCGCTGATTTTTTGCTTTTTTCGACAACGATCATATACAGGAAAGACCCCAGAAGCACAATACTTCTGAGGTCCATATATATTCTCGTATAATTATCGTTTAGAGAACTGTGGTGCTCTACGAGCAGCTTTGAGACCGTATTGCGCGAGTTTTTGAGCTGTTTTCCCTTGATACTCCGGGCTTTTCCGGCTTTCTG
>URMH01000025.1 GCA_900549015.1 uncultured Blautia sp. | reverse complement strand
TGACAATGCCAGGTCTTCCAAAAGTTCCGGCTGCAGAGAAAATCGATGTAGACGAGACAGGAAAGATCACAGGACTGTTCTAATAATAAGAGTTCAAAAAGAAAAGGTATCGGAGAAATCCGGTACCTTTTTTATTATACTTTTCAGTTTTATGCTTTCCCTGCTTTCTCAAAAGCATCTTCCAGCTCTTGCAGCCTTGCCTTATATTCCTCACTTTCCGGCTCCTGACTGTAAATATTTTCCTCCATAAAAGCTATACTGTACTCTCTGAAGTTTTCATAAATATGCCCGTCTGAAATGTCTTTTCCTTCCCTGAACTCTGCTGTTCTGTCATCATAAAATTTATTCGTCAGTTCCAGTTCGCATATCAGATCTTTATTTTTCCGCACTATATCATCAAAAGAAAGCCCTGCGTCTTTACAGATTTTATCATACTCTGCATAATAAGACTGGTCTTTAATTCTTGCGATACAGTCCTCGACCATCTGATCCTGCTCTTCTTCTGTCGGAAAAAATCCCTCTTTTTCTGCATAGTCAAAAAGTTTCCATCTCTTTATAAAAATCTGGCGAACCTGATCTTCTATTTTCTCTGAAGGAGTCCCCTGCTGTCTGAAAGCTGCGATTTTATATACTACCTCTCCTTCCAGATCTGAAAGCTCCTGTTTTTTCAAAGCATCCAGATATGTGACAAATAATTCTTCATCAATCTCTGCACTGGTGATTACGCTTGGCTGATCTTCCGTATTTTCCGGCTCTTCATATGGAATCCACTCCGTTATAAAGTCCGCATTTTCATAGACTGTGCCGTCCCGGGTTTCCATAAACCATTTGTCACTGTCTTTAAAAAACTGGAGGGATTCTGTTTCTCCGCCCTCATAAATAAGAAGAACAGAAGGAAAATTTTTATCTTCCGCAGGCTCTTCTGGTTTTTCATTCTCTGTTGGAGTCGTACTCCCCAGGTCTTCCCAAAATCTGGAAAGCTGCTGCGGAGGATATTTCTTTACGTCCATTCTCGTAGAATTAAACTGAAGGTACTGCAGTTTCTCTTTTTTCGCCTCATCTCTGTCCCAACCTGAGAAGAGACAGACTGTGCTTAATGTCATCAGAATTACTAATATTTTTCTTCTATTTTTCATGCGAATCCCTCCTTTATTTTAAAATTTTCTGTATTTTCATTATAAGTAGGCGCTTATGTAATGTCAACAAAAAAAGTGAGTGTTGTTCCATATAATCACACAAAAAAATCCCCTGCTGACAGCTTTTATCACTGTCATGACAGGGAGATTTTTATGTTTTATCCTATCTTAAAACAATTCTTTCATTCCGGGATACAGTTTCCTGAATTTCTGATATTTTTCTTCATATTTTGCAACAAGCTCCTGTTCCGGTTCTACCGTATCCACCACTTTTGCAAACTTCTTTCCGATGGTTTCCACGTCGGGATAAGCGCCGCAGCCCACTGCTGCCAGCATAGCGCCTCCCATAGATGGTCCTTCTTCGTTTTCCAGAACATCTACCTTTAAATTCATTACATTGGCAATGATTTTTTTCCAGAGAGGACTCTTGGCACCGCCGCCGCAGATTTTTGTGCGCTCGATCTTAATTCCGAGGCTTCTTGCCACCTCAAGGGAATCGCGAAGTCCGAAAGCAACACCTTCCAGAACTGCCTGGGTCATATCTGCTCTTGTAGTGTCCATAGACATTCCAAAGAATACGCCTCTTGCGTCCGGATTGTTGTGCGGAGAACGCTCTCCCATAAGATACGGAAGGAAAAATACGTGATTTTCACCAAGCTTTGTAATTCCTTCCTGCTCCTTTGCAAAATCCTTTGTGCCAAGGATTTCCTCTGCCCACCATTTATTGCAGGAAGCAGCGCTTAACATACAGCCCATAAGATGGTAGCTTCCGTCTGCATGATCAAAAGAGTGAAGGGCGTTGTTTTCATCTACGCCGAATTCTTTACTGGAAATAAAGATTGTTCCTGATGTTCCAAGAGAAATATTACACTGCCCATCTCCAACCGTTCCTGTTCCGACAGCAGCGGCAGCATTATCTCCTGCGCCTGCCACTACCTTCACATCAGCAGAGAAGCCAAGCTCCTTTGCGATTTCCGGCTTTAATGTTCCCACAACCTGCCAGCTCTCATAAAGCTTCGGAAGCTGTTCTTCACTCACATGACAGATTTCCAGCATTTCCTTTGACCAGCAGCGGTTTTTCACATCAAGAAGAAGCATACCGGAGGCATCGGAAACGTCTGTGCAGAAAGAACCGGAAAGGCGATATGCAAGATAATCCTTCGGCAGCATGATCTTCTGAATCCGGGCAAAGTTTTCCGGCTCATTTTTTTCCACCCAGAGGATTTTCGGCGCTGTAAAACCGGCAAAAGCAATATTCGCAGTATATGCGGAAAGCCTGTCTTTTCCGATGACCTGATTCAAATATTCCGTCTCTTCTCCTGTGCGTCCGTCATTCCAGAGGATTGCAGGACGAATCACTTCGTCCTTTTCGTCCAGAGTGACAAGACCGTGCATCTGTCCTCCAAAACCAATCCCCGCAATCTTTTCTTTATCAATGTCCTTTGTAAGCTCTTTCATTCCCTCCATACTCTGTGTGAACCAGTCCTCAGGATTCTGTTCTGCCCAGCCCGGATGCGGAAAAAAGAGCGGATACTCTTTTGAAACAATATTACAGATTTTTCCGGACTCCTCCATAAGAAGAAGCTTCACAGCAGAAGTCCCCAAATCAATACCTATATAGTACATACATTCACCTCATCTTATCCCCAGGGATTCTCTGTTGGATAGCGAACACCTGCCGGCTGATTATATCCGATTTCCTCTACCGGAACGCCGATGTACTTAAATACCTCGAAAAGCTGTTTTCCAAAGTGGCCAAAGGCAACTGCGCCGTGGTGCGGATAATTTTTCTCGATCAGAACATGGCGGTAGAAGCGTCCCATCTCCGGAATTGCAAAGATTCCAATAGAACCAAAGGAACGTGTTGCAACAGGAAGCACCTCGCCCTGTGCAATATAAGCGCGAAGCTTATTGTCGGCTGTGCTCTGCAGGCGGTAGAATGTAATATCACCCGGAACAATATCTCCTTCCAGAGTTCCCTGTGTTACCTCTTCCGGAAGTGTTCTTGCCATGATCATCTGGTATTTCATCTCGCAGAAAGAAAGCTTTCCTGATGCAGTATTTCCGCAGTGGAAGCCCATAAAGGTATCCTTCTGTGTGTAATTGAATTTATCTTTAATATCGCTCTCGTACATATCCTTCGGTACAGAGTTGTTAATATCAAGAAGAGTAACGGTATCGTTGCTTACTACTGTTCCGATAAACTCGCTTAATGCGCCGTAAATATCAACTTCGCAGGATACAGGGATTCCCTGTGCCGCAAGACGGCTGTTTACATAGCATGGAACAAAACCGAACTGAGTCTGGAATGCAGGCCAGCATTTCCCGGCAATAGCCACATATTTGCGGTATCCTCTGTGCTCCTCTACCCAGTCTTTTAAAGTAAGCTCATACTGAGCAAGTTTGGAAAGGATTTCCGGTTTTTTGTTGCCTGCACCGAGTTCTTCTTCCATTTCTTTTACGATCTCCGGGATTCTCTCATCTCCCGCATGTTTATTAAATGCCTCGAAAAGGTCAAGCTCTGAGTTTTCCTCAATTTCCACACCGATGTTGTAAAGCTGCTGGATCGGTGCATTACATGCAAGGAAGTTTAACGGACGTGGTCCAAAGCTTATGATTTTTAAGTTGTTTAATCCCTCGATTGCCTTTGCGATCGGAACAAACTCGTGGATCATATCTGCACATTCCTCAGCATCTCCCACAGGATATTCCGGAATATATGCTTTTACGCCGCGAAGCTTTAAGTTATAGCTTGCATTTAACATACCGCAGTATGCGTCGCCGCGTCCCTGTACGAGATTGTCTCCTGATTCCTCTGCTGCTGCAAGGAACATTTTCGGTCCGTCAAAATGTTTTGCAAGAAGTGTCTCAGAAATTTCCGGTCCGAAGTTTCCAAGATAAACGGCAAGAGCGTTGCAGCCTGCTTTTTTGATGTCCTCAAGAGCCTGTACCATATGGATTTCACTTTCTACGATACAGATCGGGCATTCATAAATTTCCTCTGCGTCATACTTCTTTGTGTAAGCCTCCACAAGCGCTTTTCTTCTGTTTACGGAAAGGCTTTCCGGGAAACAGTCACGGCTTACTGCTACGATTCCAATTTTTACTTTTGGCATATTGTTCATGATTCATCTTCTCCTTTATGATTATGATAACGTAATATTTTCACCCTTCAGTCCGTTAAAAGCGCCCTCTATGGCTGCTTCCTCATGACCGATGAGCCATTTGTTTTTTGCAGTCATAAGCTTTTCCTCTCCTGTCTCTTTTACAGGGAAAGTAAGCTCTGTATTTGTTCCTTTCGGAAGAACGACAACGCACTGGAAGCCGCTGTCTTCCGTATTGCACGGCGCATAGTGAAGCGTTGTTCCGTAAACCTCGATTCCTGTTCCTGCAGGCACAAGAAACGCTTCTATTTTAGAAGTGTCGTATGTAAAATCTTCCTCAATATCCTGCTGACAGCCTAAAAGAAGAACAAGATCTGTCACTGCCACATTGATTTCTGAGTTTCTGTGATACTCCACTGCATTTAACTTTTTATTATGTCCGTTGCAGTATCCAATCTGAATGGGCAGACCGCCAAACCCTTTGTTCTGCAGTTCTTTTGCCACATCCAGGGCTTCCATTTCCTCACAGGAAGGAACATACACCACATCTTCCGGAACAGGCGTGTGGCGCATTGCCCTTAACAGAGCGGAAAAATCATACCCCTCCAGAACTTTTCCGTATTTACGGAAACTTTCGTCCAATACACTTTTAATTTCCACTTTTCTCCTCCTTAAGTATTTTCTTAAGCTAAAAAAAGTATATCGAAATCCGATATACTTTTCGCCGCTTTTCTTGTCTCTTATAGTGCTGTTTTTTGACCTTTTACTTTTTCTCCCGTTCTTTTATAAGCTCGCTTGGAAGGATTCCATAGCGCCTCCGAAACTCCCTTGCAAAGCCTCTGCTGCTGCAAAAACCATTTTCAAAGGCAATGGCGCTTATGGTGTGATCCGTATTCATAAGCTCCCTGTAAGCATACGCCATGCGAATATCCTGAAGATACGTCTTAAAATTTACTTTTGCATATTTACGGAACATTCTGGAAAGATACGCCTCGGAATATCCGAACATTGCCGCCAGCTCCGAGAGCTTTATATCTTCCCTGTAGTGTTCTCTCATATATGTGGTAATTTTTGACAAAGCATCAAGCCTTCTGCTGTAACGCACCTCCCGCTCCGCCACCTCGGTAATGCGGTAAGCGCTCACAAGAAGATACATGATTTCATTATAGACTGCCTTTATTTTAAACGAGCACCCGATTTCCTGTTTTTTGTTGACTTCATACAACTCCCGGATACGCCCTGCCAGTTCTCTGTTTCTGGGGTGCCCGGTACTTGCAAAACGGATAAAACGCTCTGCTGTAAAATAATCCTCGAACTGCTTCAGGGGAATCTGAAGAACAACCGTCTGATTTTTTTCAGGAGCATGGATCGAATGGATCTCATTGGAATTAATGATGATCAGTTCCCCTGCTTTCAGTGGATATTCTTCCTCCTTCAGGAAAAAGCTTAATTTTCCCTCCATAACTGCAAAAATCTCAACAGAAGTATGCCAGTGCTTTTCTCTTACATAATTCCCGTTTCCGCCCTCAAACAGAAAAAGCTTAAAGGGAAGCCCTTCGTTTGGAATAATAAGCTCATGCTGAAATTCCATAATCTCCTCCTGCAAAACATTACTTTATCTATAGTATAGCGGAGGGAAAGGAGAAAGTCAAAAAGGCTTTTCTTGTTTTTCCCATGAAAACTGCTATAATATCACTGACAGAATTATATTTATGTACGAAACGCCTCATCAGATGTTGATCATCAAAATCAGAAAGGAAAAAATTATGTCAGATATAAGCTATAACATCACCCGACACACTGCCGTCATCTCCGTTTCAGAATATATAGACGGATTTGTAGATGTGGAAACATTTCTGGAAGCCTGCAGAGCCTGTCCTAATTATAATAAAAAATGGTCCTGCCCTTCCTATGATTTTCATGTGCTGGATTTCTGGAAAAAATATAAAACCCTGAATCTCCTTGCTTCAAAGATTACTTTTTCAGAAGAAGCCCTGAACAGAACTTACTCACAGGAAGAAATAAACCACATTCTGGACGAAGTTCTGATAAAAGAAAAAGAACGGCTTTCTCTCGAGCTTTTTAAGGAAGAGGAAAAATACCCCGGAAGCATCAGCCTTTCCGCCGGAAGCTGCACAAAATGTACTGTCTGTTCCCGCGAAAAGGGAGAGCCCTGCCTTTTCCCGGATAAAATGCGCTATTCCATTGAATCTCTCGGAGGAAATGTGGGACTCACCATAGAAAAGCTTATGGGACTTCATCTGGAATGGCTGGAGGAAGGACGTCTTCCCCATCACTTTGTCCTTGTATGCGGACTTCTTATTCCATAAACAAAACTACAGATATTTGAGGTGATACTTTGCAGAAACAACAAAATTTAACACAGGGAAAACCGGGCAGAACCCTTCTTTTCTTTGCCCTGCCCATGATTGTTGGAAATCTTTTTCAACAGTTTTACAATATGGCAGACTCTATTATTGTGGGACAGTTTGCCGGGGAAAACGCCCTCGCTGCTGTGGGAGCTTCTTACTCCTTCACAACCGTTTTTATTATGATCGCCATAGGAGGAGGAATGGGCGCCTCCGTCCTTACAAGCCAGTATCTCGGCGCAGGCAGATACGGCAAAATGCGCACCTCCGCCTACACTTTTCTTATTGCCTTCGGAGTGATCAGCGTGATACTTGCGGTCCTTGGACTTTTATATAACCCCGCGATTCTTCGCGCTTTAAAAACGCCGGAAAACATTATGGAAGATGCGCTTTTATATTTGCAGATTTATTTTCTCGGTCTTCCCTTTATGTTCATGTACAACATTTTATCTGCCGACTTTAATGCACTTGGAAAATCAAATATTCCCCTTGTACTTTTGATTTTCTCTTCCATACTGAATATTGTAATAGATCTTCTGATGGTAGGAGGTTTTCACATGGGTGTTGCAGGCGCAGCCATTGCAACTGTGATCGCACAGGGAATTTCCGCAGTGCTTTCCCTTATGATTTTCCTACGCCTGCTGAAAACTTATGAAAATGATGAAAAATACGCTGTTTTCGATAGGAAAATGCTGAAAACCGGAACAAAAATCGCGATTCCTTCGATTGTACAGCAGTCCATCGTAAGTATCGGTATGCTGCTTACCCAGTCCTCTGTCAACTATTTCGGCTCTTCCGCTCTTGCCGGATATTCTGCGGGAAGCCGCCTGGAATCTCTGGGAATCGTCCCTATGATTGCAACGGGAAACGCCATGTCTCCCTTTACTGCACAAAATCTTGGCGCCGGAAAAACGGAGCGTGTAAAAGAGGGATACCGGGCTTCTTACCAGATCATTATTTCTTTCGGAATTGTTCTTGCGCTTGCCTCCCAGCTTCTGTACCGTCCCATTGTCTCTTCATTTGTAGACCCGGTACAGTCTCCGGTTGCCTTTGAGACAGGAACCGCATATTTCCGCTTTGTCGGTATTTTCTTTTCCTTTTTGGGATTTAAAGCCATCACCGACGGCATTCTCCGTGGTTCCGGCGACGTAAAAGTATATATGCTGGCGAATCTTATCAATCTTGCCATTCGCGTATCTGTTGCCAGATTTTTATCTCCTGTCCTTGGAATCCAGGTTATCTGGTACGCCATACCGCTTGGCTGGTTTGTAAACTATCTGATTTCTTTCCTCTGGTACCGTACGGGCAACTGGAAAAAGAAAAAGATTCTGTAAAAAAGGATTTACAAGTAGTATTCAAAACTATATAATAGGGGTTAGAGGTGATTCACATGACGATTGACACAAAAAATATGATCAACAGCATTCTGGAGAGTATATCCCGGATCGACTATATCAAACCCGAGGATTTGCCAAACATTGATCTTTATATGGATCAGGTAACGACTTTTATGGAGGAACAGCTTGCCTCCACAAAGCGGTATCCCGACGATAAAGTCCTTACAAAAACTATGATCAATAATTACGCCAAGAATAAGCTTCTCCCCTCTCCTGAGAAGAAGCGTTATTCCAAAGAACATCTGCTGATGCTGATTTTTATTTACTATTTTAAAAATATCCTGTCCATCAGCGATATTCAGGCGCTTCTCTCCCCTATTACGGAAAAATATTTTAAATCTGATACGGACAAGGATCTGACCTATATCTACAACGAAGTATTCAGTATGGAAAAAAGCCAGATCGAGTATCTGAAAAAGGATCTTCTGAAACGCTACAATGTAGCCCAGGAAACTTTTGAGGACGCAGATTCCGAAGATAAGGAATTTCTGAAAAAATTCTCGTTTATCTGCCTTTTAAGCTTTGATGTGTATGTAAAGAAAATGCTGATTGAACAATTGATAGACGGACTTGGAGAAGACGGAGATAAAAAAGAGAAGCATAAAAAATAAACTGGTGTGAAAAAACCACGCAGACTGCCTGAAAATCAGTCTGTGTGGTTTTTTGTCATTCTACATTTTTAATTATCTGTTCATAGGGTAGAAGCTCTGCTGTTACTTTTTTCCCAAAAACATGCACCTCCGCCTTCTGCTTCTCTTCCGTATTATTTACAATAATTACCTTTCTTGCTTCCGGAAAATATGCACATTCAGTATTATAGTTTCCATTTATAACTTCCGGTTGTCCGCAGCCCGAACAGATTAGCCGAAACAGAAATTCTGCATTTTGAAGAGAATATTCATAAAAAGATAGATAAATACCTTTTCCTTTCCCAAAATCGTGTATCACACATACATTTTTTCTGTCCTTCTTCTGAACCTCTGCGTTTTCGTCTATAAGAAACAGATGTCCCCCTATTCTCTCCCTTCCGTGACATACATAAGCTCCCGTATCATAATCCACCCCGAGAACGTGCGCCATACGAAAATGCTGATGATAACCAGAAACCGCCGAAGGCTCATTAATTCCTATAAAGATACCTCCTTCCGCCGTCCATTTTGTCAGCAACGCTGTCACTTCATCATTCCAGTTTTTTCCCCCGCTCCATGCGTCGCCTTCTCTTCCGGCATTGATGATGACTTTATATTCCTGCAAATCACATTTTAAGATTTCTTCAAAATTCAAAAATTCAACTTCTAACGGCAAGCCGGAAAGCGCTTCGTTTACGTGGATTAAATCGTGCATATACGTTTCATGAAAATGTCCCGACAGAGTCCACGGGCGCATACTGCCCCAACTATGTAAAACTGCAACTTTTCCTGGAATTGTATACGGCTTCCCTTCCTTGTGAAGCTGCCTGATTTCTCTGAAATCGTCAGCTATTTTCTCTACCGCGTCCTGAAACTCCGGAAAATCCTCTGTAAGATGGAGATAACCACCAAGCCCTATTCTTTCCACGCTCTGTCGCATCAGTGCCCGTCTTACAGAAACCCAATACTCCATTACATCTTTTTCCGGATTTCCACCCTCTGTAAATGTCGGCTTTCCTCCAAGACCTACCGGAAAAAGATAGGGGTGAAGCCTGATTTCGTGAGTATCCGCAGGAACTCCTGCACACATTCGCACCTCATACCCGGAAAATACGCATTTTATGATACCGTCAAATCCAAATTCACAGAATTTTCCATTATAAGGCTCAATTCCAACCCAACTGTCATCATAAAATACATACGCTTTCTTTCCGTACTGATGCACAATATCAATCAATTCTCTTCCAAAATCCAGCACAAACGACTGAATAAAACTCATCCATATCCGTTTCTTTTTATCTGGCGGCATATGGGTTACATGAAATTTTCCCTGATTGATAAAGTCCTCTGATTTCATAGAAAATCCGTAAATTTTTTCGAAATCCTGCAAAGCTCTGAGGCTGACAGTGAAATCATAAGAACCCCAGTCTGTAAATCTGTTTCTGTTTTTTTCCTTGCTCCCCCATATCCACACAAAATTGTAAAACATAGATGTAAACCGTACTACATCTGTATCCGGGTGCGATTCACACCAGTCCTTCAGCCAGTTTTTCAAATAATTCTGTACTTCCGGGTATCTGGGATCTATGGGAATCAGATGCTCTTTATCCCAGTTATTCGTAACATGATTGTACATAGATATTTCTTCCCAGATTCGATAAGCCAGAAAATTGACTGTATACTGATGCCAGAGAACGCAGCCTTTAATCACAACTTCCTGCGTCTCTTGTTTATATTCCCACATACTCTCCGAAATTTCTCTGTTCGTCGTTCTGTCAAATACCTGCCAGTATTTTAATGATTCCGGGGTATCATTTATTTTAAACTGATCCTCAAAAAAATCTTTCATAAGATATATGGAGATGTAATTTTTCTCCGCCATCACAGGATTTGTCATAAGAAATGTCTGCTGTACGGTTTCCATATGTTCTTTTGCCCATTCGTTATGTCCGCGAATCAGACATATTGTAGAATAAATTTCATACCCCGCATTCAGAATCTCTTTTGACAGCACAGTTCCATCGCTGTCCCGGATTACATCCGCTCCCCATTTTTCTGCGAGTTTTAATGTAAGTTTCTCATACCCTGCTTCTCCCGGAAGGGTAAAATCACCTTTTTTCCTCATTTCTTCCCTCTTTTCTCCATACGATTTCCCGGAATTTCCAGCCGTAATACAATGCCCAGTCCTGGTCATTTGCCCACGGGTCATAATAAAATCCATGTTCCCCATTTATACTCTGTGGGTATACCATTGCACAGGAAGCTCTCCCATCTTGGAAAAACAGGCAAAGGCTTCCTCTGAAAGATTCAGATGCCAACTCCATATATTTCTCTTTATTGGTTAATCTTCCCATCATTTCATATGCTACGCCAGACATTACACTCCAGTAATGCGGGAAGGTGTCTCCCAATTTTCTTCGTTTTCCAAACCAATAACCGTCCCAATGACGGATTGCATTTTCAAACAAATGATAATCCGGCTGTGTTCCATGAAACAATCGAAGTACCTCCATCTGCTCTTTCGCAGCTTCAAGAAATCCTTCATCTTTACTCAATTCATATGCCTGAAGAAGAATGCTCACAGCTGGAGCTACTATGCTCTGCTCATAATTAACTTCTGATTTTGGATAATGAAGTCCTATATTTTTTACTTTTTCTCCGTGACATAAAGCCCATCTTTTCAGCTCTTCCGCTTCCTCTTTGCAGTTTTCTTTTTCCAGAAGAGAAATCATCTCTATTGCCGGGATTCCTATTGCATAAAAATCAGTTCCTCCTTTTTCGTAATACCGAAGCATAACCCGGTATCCGTCCAGAAGATAGGAAAGTTCTCCCTTCCATTTATATACTTCCATAAAAAACACAGCTATCCAGGGATAGTTATACAATCTATCCCAGTCATTGTTTCTGCAAATATCATTGTAGACGTCTCCTGTATTTTTATCAAACAGTTCCCTGTATACATATGCGATATATTCTGTAATGCTTTTTTCCAGAGCCTCATCTCTGTGACCTTGCAGCCACAAAGCAATTAAGGCTCCCATTGCGACACGTTCTCTTCCTCCATTGTGGTCGTCTGGCATATGTGCGTAATAACGCTTTTCTATTTCGTTATCGTAAATTAAATATGCACCGTTTAAATGTCCTTCTGTTTCCTGTTGTTTTTCTGCAATGAAGCGACATCTCTTTTCTGTCAATTCTTCAAGACTTATCTGTCCCATAAGTACAGCTTCAGTACATATGCCATCAACCATTATTTCAATATGATATTCTCCCGGAGTATTTACAGGAATCCGCACCTGAATTTTGTATAATCCGCCGTGATTTTCTATATCCCAGAATATACGACTTTTCTCACAGCTCAGCCAAACCTCTTCCGGTTTTTCTTTTTTCCAGATTGTAAACTCTGCCTCCTCGCCTGTGAAATACGTACATCTCTTTGCATCAATCAACGGAAAGTCTCTATATTCCAGTAATTTACAGAAAAAGTCTTCCCGATTGGAAAACCAGAACAGCTCCCATGTAATTTCCAGTTTTTCACCTGGCAAAAGTACTTCTGTCTCCGGATGAAGAAGAAAGCTGCCTCTGTCGTTACTTAATTTTGATTCATCTCTTACAATACTGTAGGATTTCATGCTTCCTTTTCTTAAAACAAGCCCCAGATGAGGAGCTGTCCCACTCATTCGAAGCGCCATTAACCAGGACGCTTCTTTCCCACACCACAAGTGTGTGTGGCAATGACTTTTCATACATTCTTCTGCACTTGTGTAGCTGTCGGGAAGCGAAAGAAAAATACCCAGATCTGTCTCCTTAAAATAAATGGGAAATTCAGAAGTATTCTGAAAGAAAAAGCTTTCTTTTAACGCGCCTTTTTCTGTAAAAGCATGCGCTCTTTTTACCAAAATACCTTCCGGTGCTTTCGTACTTCCCCATAAAATTTTCCCCCGACTCCAATTCATATGAAATTTATCTTCTGCATTTTCAAGGACTTTTAAACAGCCCTCTTCTGTATATTCTACATTAAAATAATTCTGCATTTTTTATCCTCCATCAACCTTTTACAGAGCCGCTCATAACGCCGCCAATAATAAATTTCTGCATTACAAGATAAAAAACAAGCAGCGGAAGAACGCCCAGCACCATCATTGGGAACAGGCTTGTCCAGTCTGTTGAAAACTGACCGATATTACGGTATACTTCCTGCAAAATTACGTCCTTTTCTCTTGACTGCAGGAAATAAAGCGGTCCCATAAAATCATTCCATATTGTTAAGGTATTTAAGATTGCCACTGTAGCCAGCGTAGGCTTTAACAGCGGAAAGGTGATTGTCCAAAATGTTCGAAACACTCCGGAACCATCAATTTTGGCAGCTTCTTCCAGTTCCAACGGAATTGTGGAAACAAAGCTCTTAAATAAAAATGTAGCAAAGGGAAGATTCACTGCAATATCTACAAAAATAACGGACCACAGCGTATTCATAAGATTCAGCCCGCGAATCAGCTTATAAAGTCCAAGTATGGACATCTGATACGGAAACATAATTCCTGATAAAATAATGAGAAATACAAGTTTTGCTGATTTATACCTCTCTTTTCTATTTAAAACATAGCCGCACATAGAGGCGCTTAAGAGAATCCCTGTTACAGAAACTGCTGTGATAAACAGAGTATTTCCGAAAGCTCTTGGATACTGCATATCCTGAAACGCCTGGATATATCCGTCAAAACTCCACGATTCCGGAAGGGACATGGGGTGCAGAGCTGCCTCTGTTCCTGATTTAAATGTTGTAACAATCAAATAATATATGGGAATCAGAACAATTACTGCAAGAATTCCCAGAATAAGATGAAGAATCACTGTATGGTATATTTTCTTTTTCCTCATTGTCCCAGTCCTTTCTCCCATTTATGAAAAATGCTCAGTAATATGCCTGCAAGAATCATACTCACCACAAGAAATACCATTCCAAAAGATGCCGCGTATCCATAATTGCCATCTGAAAATTTTGTAAACATCATGGTAAGAATTGTCTCTGTCTGATGTGCCGGTCCTCCGTTTGTAGTAGAAAGCACAATATCAAATACTTTCAAACCGGAAATCATACCTGTAACAAGGTTGATTTTTATAGCGGGAGCAAGTCCCGGAACTGTAATATGCCAGAATTTATTCCATCCATTTGCGCCGTCAACAGAAGCCGCTTCGTATAAGTCTTCGCTGATGCTCTGAAGATTTCCAAGATAAATAACCATCGCCCAGCCAAACCATTGCCACACTTCAATTAAGATAATAGCGCCAAGAGCAATTTTTCCATTTCCCAGAAAATTTACCTTTTCAAATCCAAGCCCTGTAATAATCTGATTCAGAAATCCATAGTCGCTTGTAGACAATAAATATTTCCATAAATATCCCACAATCAGCGTGCTGAGTACTGCCGGGCAGAAGTAAACCGACCTGTAAAAATTTCTTCCTTTCAGTTTTGAATTTAAGGCAACTGCAGCAGGAAGTGCAACTACACTTTGCAGAAGGACGTTTACAATAGCATATGTAAGCGTATTCGTAATTCCTCTTGTCAGCGTTCTGTCGGATAAGAGCTTTTCGTAATTTGCCAGTCCTGAAAATGTAATCTCCGGAGAATAATTTGTCCAGTTATAAAAACTGTATTTTGCTGTAAAAATTAATGGGATAATAAAAAATATAATAAAAACAGCAAGCGCCGGAATCACCATCAGAACATAGGGAGCAGTATTTTTTATCTGATTCTTTCTTTTCATTTTTTGCCTCCTTATGTATATCATCTCTGATAAAAAAAGCTGTCTCTTTCGAGGCAGCTTTTTTTATTTTACTGATAGCGGATAGAAGATGCCGCATCGTCCAGAGACTGAAGGTAATCCTCCACACTTAAATCTCCTGTAACCAATCCCTGCAACTGTGCTCTTGCCTCATCGAAAAGGGACTGAGACGGCATATTTACACTCCAGCGATCCCATGTACATGCAATATTCCCGGAATTAATAATATCTTTTACATCGTCATACTCTGCCGGCATTTCCGCTTCTACGCCTTCGCGATAGCTAAATCCGCCTACATTTGCATCTACAAACGCCTGCTGTACAGAAACAGAAGAAAGTGCTTCCAAAACAGCCATTGCCCCTTCCTGATTTTGGGAATTTACATTTACCCCAAAGTTTACTGCTGGACCGCCAATCATATATCTGTCTCCGTCATTCTCGGAAAGATGGGGCATCATTCCAAACTCCATTCCTGCCTCCTGTAAATTCGTGTACTGCCACGGTCCTCCGTTAAACATTGCTGTTTTTCCCGCAACAAAATCAGACAGCGCCTGTTCATTGGAAAGTCCCAGCATTTCTGCGTTAATGTAACCCTTTTCAATTAAGACCGCCCATTTTTCCACATAAGGATTCAGATTTCCATTCATGGTTTTCTCCCCGTTGGCAAATTTCACATCGAAATCTATTCCATCCGGATTTTCCTCATTATTATGGTAGAATGAATTTTCCAGATACCCTAATACAGAATGCAAGGCTGTATCTCCGTCTGCCAGTCCGAAACCGAGAGGCTTCACGTCATTTTCAGCAAAGGTATCGCATACTTTTACAAATTCATCAAAGGTTTTCGGAAGCTCTGTGATTCCGTTCTCCTCGAACAGAGCTTTGTTATACCAGAGACCAGAAAACCAGCCGTATGAAGGAATGCCGTACGTCTTATCTCCATCTGCGCAGAGAGCGAAGCCTGCCTCATTAAATTCTCCCAGGAAGTCTTCTCCTGTAATCTCCACTACATTTCCCGCTTTAATTCTTGCCGGAAAATTTGTACCGTCTGCTACAATATCCGGTCCTTCCCCTGCTGCAAGCTGAGTACTTAATACGTTATTATAATCAGTCTGAGCTACATAGGTATACTCAACCTGATACTTTCCGTCCAGTTCCGTGTCCAACGCTTCCAGAACTTTCTCCATCTCATCTTCCTCGTACCAGCCCATAAAAGTAATGGTATTGTCATCTGCCATGACATTCACGGAAAATCCTGCTGTCATCCCTGCTGCCAGAGCCGCGCTCAGCAAAATACTCACTGCTTTTTTCTTCATTTTGGATTCCTCCCTCGTCTTTCTTTTGATAAGTCTATTATAAGAAAAGCCCTCCGGGAAAGATATAACAGATACTTTGGATACGTATCAAATTTTTTCAGTACCCTACTGTACTATTAAAAAATTTATATCATCCGCCTTCAAACGAAGCCTGGATATTGTTCCTTTTTTCGAAGTATAAATAGTCAGTCCGTATTCTTCCCCCATCATAAGCTGGATTCTTCTGTGAACATTTCCTGTGCCATACCCATATTTCTCACTGTCAAAAATCCCCGCTCCCATTTCCTTATATAACGCCTCTCCGTTATCTTCCACTTCCAGATAAATACAAGAATTGCTTCGGTATGCTCTTACAGTCAGCTTTCCTTTTTTTATCCGCAAAAGGTCGATTCCGTGCTCTATAGCATTTTCTACAAGTGGCTGCAGAATAAAGGTTGGTACGATACAGGAAAGAATCCCTTCATCAATTTCATAATCAACATCAAAAGAATCTTCATGTGAAATAAGCTGCAACTTAATATATGCCCTGATATTGGCAATTTCCAGTTCCAGCCTGTCTGCTTTTTTTCCTTTATTTAAGGCTGTCCTGTAAAAAGCTGCCATCTGTGTTGTAATTTCGTAAATACTGTCCTGTCCTTTTTCTATGGCAATCCAGTTAATTGCTGAAAGGTTGTTATAAAGAAAATGAGGACTTATTTTTGACTGCAGAACTTCCAACTCCAGTTTTTTCTGTTCCAGCTCATTTTCATAAACTTTTTTAATTAGCTGCCGGATTCTCCCCAGCATTCCATTAATGCTTCCCACAAGAATATTTAATTCTTCTGTCTGCACAGAATGAAGAGTAACATCCAGATTTCCTGCTTTTACTTTTCCCACCTGCTCTACAAGGTAATCTACTTCCTTTACCAACATTTTCAATATGAAATAAATTACAAGTCCTGCAAGCGCCACAACTACCGCAATAATACAGACGGGCATTAAAATTGTCATCCATGTGCGCGGATAAAAATACCGCCTGCTTATCTGATATTCCAGATGCCAGCTCGTGAGCTTTAATTCCAGGTCCTTTTTTAAATATCCATCTTTCCAGTCATCGCTTTTATACAAAAGGCTGCTTCCGTTTAATTCTATTTTAACCGGTATATTTTCAAAAATATTGAAGCTTTTTTTAAATAATTCCGGCTTTATCTCCGCACAAATTACACCAATTGTCTTTTTGGGATATGCAGTGGCTATTTTTCTGGACAGAAAAAACTTTTCCTCTTCATACCACCAGCAAATGTCCGAAGTTTTCAATGTTTCCTGATACCACGTTTCATTTTCCACTTCTGAAGAATTTCTAATGAGAGCGCTCATTACATGAAAATCCTTTTCTGCATATACGCTTAACTTCTTATAATACTGATTAGAAAGAAGCACATTATACAAAAGCGGTCCCACATTTTTAGACGCTTTGTTTACTTGAATATACTCCTCCGGATTCATCTGGAGAAATTCCTGAAGCGTAAAATTACTCGCAGCATAAATTAAAGAATTTTCGCACTGCTCCAATCGGTTATTCAAATCCAGAATATTCGTTTCCATCATCTGCTTTGCTTCCATATTTCTCTCATTTTTCACAAAGGCAATAGAAGAATACACCATATAACTTCCAAGTGCCAGAACCGGCACAATCAAAATTAATATAAAAGAATATTTCAGCCTGTTCCATATAGAATTTTTATTATGCCTCTTCATGATTGAATTTTTTCTCCCTGTACTGGGCAGGACTTAAGCCTTCCCGGTTTTTGAATAATGAAATAAAATATGACGTGTTTAAATACCCGGATTTTTCTGCCACATCTGCAATTTTCATATTCGTAGTTTCCAGAAGATATTTTGCCTGCTCCATTCTGTATGATGTAATATATTTTACAAGAGACTGTCCCGTTTCCATTTTGAACAGGGTACTCAAATATGCAAGCGTCACATCCAGCTCCTCCGCAATTACGGATACACCTAAAGAAATATCCTGATAACGCTCGCTTACTATTTTTCTCGCCATTGCCACAAGACGGTTTTCAGAACAGCTTTCTTCCTCTCCTGTCTCTGCCTGTTCCACAAAATCCATAATAATTGCCTTTATATTGTCCAGTGATTTTGCTTCATATATTTCCTCAATCCCCTGTACAAGCCACTCCTCACTGTGAAGACACTCGCAAATTTTTTTCATAATATCCGTAAAGTTGTATTTAATATAAATCGAGCTGAATCCCATATTGTCATCTATATACCGGAACACCTTTTCAAATTCTGTTTTTATTCCCGCATAGTCCTTTAATTTTCCGCATGTAAGAATTTTATTGAAATACACAGGAAGCATATCGCTCTGTTTTTTTATCACAAAATCACTGTCATAAAGAATATATGAACTCTCGGAAATAAAAAATTGATAATCCATCATTTCCCGTATTTTCTCATATTCTTTTTTCATTTCGTCAAGACCTTTGCACACTGGTCCTGCAATAATTAAAATGTCTGACTGATAAGAATCTTTTGATACTTTAATAAGACTTTCACAATATTCTTTAATATGTTTTTCCCTGCATTCTTTTTCTTCCGGAAGGAGCAGCAGAATCTGAGAATCGTCCATATTTACTATCACAACATCTTCGCCTAAAATTCTTTTTATATCTTCTTTAAAATCTTTCCATCGGAAAGAAAATAAAAAAGAATAGCTCAAAACAGCAAAAAGACGATATTTTTTATCTGAAAAGGGTTTTTCCAGTTCCGCCTTTTCCTCCTCTGATAAAAATCCGCTCTCCAGGTAAAGAAGAAAGCTTCGAAAAGATTTTATTGTTTTCTGTGTTTTTTCTTCTTCCTGATGATGTTTATTCTCTTCTAATACTCTGTATTTTTCCTCACATAAAGCGCATACTTTATCAAAAAGTTTCTGGAAATCTTCCAGGAGTATTGGCTTTAACAGATACTGGATTACTCCGAGAGAAATCGCATTCTGTGCATATTCAAATTCGCCATAAGCGCTGAAAATAATACAAAACGGGGTATATCCCCCCTTTCTTACCTGTTCTATCAGCTCAATTCCTGTCATAAAAGGCATTTTTATATCTGTCAGCAGAATATCTATTTCCATTTTTCCAAAATATTGCAGAGCTTCTTCCCCGTCCTCAGCAGTATAAACCTCCAACGGGTATTTATATCTCTCAATCAGTCTCTTCAAACCTTCTCTTTCTCGTCTTTCATCATCAACAATCAATATTTTATACATTTTCCTTTGTCCTTTTATTGTTTTATAAAAAAGACAGATGGCTCTCACCCTCTGTCTTCTTCCTTTATACTTATTTATTTTCTTCGCTGTCTTCTTTATTCTCCGCCATTCTTTCAAATACCATCTCATATCCGTCGTTTCCGTAATTCAGGGAACGATTCACACGGCTTATAGTCGCTGTGGAAGCTCCTGTTTTTTCAGAAATATCAAGATATGTGCATTTGTCCATCAACATCTTTGCAACTTCGAAACGCTGTGATAAAGAAAGAAGCTCATTTATAGTGCAAACATCTTCAAAAAATGTATAGCATTCTTCTTTATTTTTCAGACACAGAATCGCTTCAAATAGATGGTCTACGGCTTCAGTTCTGATTTTTTTACTCATGTTCATACTCCTTTGAAATAACATCCAATTAATATATTATTATTTTAACACGTTAAAATATGATAAGCAAGTGTTTTTCAAAAAAGAACGAAAATTCTTACAAAACTTTTATAACTTCACATTTACGTGCCCTTGCAGAGCCTCTACGCTTCTGTTAAGTACCAATTCTTCCGGAAAATCCACTTCCTCCAGAAGTTTCTTTGCCATAGAAAATTCTCCTATGAGAGTGTCAAAATGCGCATCGCTTCCCATAATAACGGGAACTGCGTACTCCTTACAAAGCTCCAGCATTTTTAAATCATTTTCTCTTGCGTCTCTTCGGAAACATTTTGGATCCAGAGAATGGTTATTAAGCTCCAGAACCTTTCCCTTCTCTTTCGCGCCTTCCACAAGCGCACGGTAATCTACCGGATACCTTCCATCATCCGGGTGTCCGATAATATTCACATATGGATTTTCCATTACTTTTAAGTATGCCGTTGTATTTTCTTTGATACTTCCCGGCTTAATACAAGGCGTATGGAGACTTGCAATAATGATATCTATGCCTTTTAAATCCCGCTCTTCCAGGTCAATATTTCCTTCAAAGTCCATAATATTCACTTCAGAACCTAAAAGCAGCCTGATCCCGTAAAGCTCTCTTGGAACTGTCTTTAAATTATGAAAATAAAAGCTGTGACATGTCCCCGGCATCTTCGGCGCATGTTCTGTAATTCCAAGAACAGAAAGCCCTTTGTCTGACGCCGCCTTTGCCATTTCCCTTAACGTATTATAAGCGTGTCCGCTTGCGATCGTGTGTGTATGTAAATCAAGAACGTATTCGTAACTCATAATTTTTCATTTCCTTTCCGTGTGAATCTCCCTTCGTTATCAAAATGATTATACGATGTTTCCCCGCGATTGTACAGGAATTTTACAGAACCTTATTTTGCAGATAATTCTCCCACATTGTCAAAATTTCCCTTGGTGATTTTGCATTCTTCGATAAAATCATCACTTACCCTGTCTATGTTATCGCTGTGATATACGTCCGCAAGGTCATAAATTTTCTCAAGTCTCTTTTTCCCAAGAGCATTTACAACATCTGCTCTTGTATTTTTTGTTTTTCTCCCAATATAATCAATCAGGCTGCATGTAAAAAACAAGTCATTGTCTTTTCTACTCTCTCTGCCTGTAGACTGCTCCATATTTTTTCCCTTCACTCTCCATTTAATTCTTGTCCTTATTCTACCCATCTCTTTACCCCGGGCAATTTTATCTTACACCCATGCAAAACAGCCCGCATTTCTGCGAGCTGCCTGCCGGAAGTTTTATTTTACAATGAAAGACTTTCTCTTACTTACTACATCGAAGATTACGGCTGCAAGAAGAACAAGACCTTTTACAACCTTCTGAAGGTTCTGATCAATACCCATGATACTCATGCCAAGGTTTAAGACACCCATGAGGAGTGCACCGATAATAACACCGGGAACGGTTCCTGTTCCGCCGTATGCAGAAGCACCACCGATGAAACATGCGCCAATTGCGTCCATCTCAAAGTTTGTTCCTGCCTGGGGATTTGCAGAATTCATACGAGCCATAGTAATCATTCCTGCAACTGCTGATAAAAGTCCCATATTCAGGTAAGCCAGAAAATATACGCGGTTTGTATTAATACCGGAAAGTTTTGTTGCTTTTTCATTTCCTCCTACTGCATAGAAATAACGTCCTGTTGTTGTTTTCGAGGCAATATATGTATAAATAGCAATGACTACAACAACCCATACAAGAGAATTCGGAACTCCTTTGTACTGTGCAAGGCGGAACATGAAGAGAAGGACTGCCGCACAGATAACTACCATTTTAATAAGAGTTCCACCGAGAGCTTCAACTTTATATCCTTTTTTCACACGATCTGCACGGCCTTTCATTACAAGAATCACATAAACCGCACACACGATCACTCCCACTGCAAAACAGGTTACGTTAAAGGTTTCTGTTCCAAATGGATCCGGTACATAATTGTTAAACAATGCAAGGTAAGATTCCGGCATTGGCGCCAGTGTCTGTCCTTCCAGAACAACATTGGAAAGTCCACGGAAAGCAAACATTCCTGCAAGTGTTACAATAAACGGTGGAATACGGACATATGCAATCCAGAATCCCTGCCATGCGCCGATTACAATTCCTACAAGCAGCATAACAATCATTGTAAGATAAGGATTCATATTGCTTTCCACCATCATTTTGCCGCCTATTGCTGACACAAAACAAACAACAGAACCTACTGACAGGTCGATATTTCCTCCTGTTAAAATACAGAACAACATACCGGTTGCCAAAATAAATACATATGCGTTCTGTGCAATAAGGTTATTTACATTCTGTGGAAGAACCATTCTTCCCTCTGTATTGATTGTAAAAAGAACGACCACTACAACCAGTACAAGTACCATTGTATATTTTTTCAGAACTTCTGAAAACTGAATCTTCTTCTCCATTCTTTTACTCTCCTTTTCCTGATTTTACAATCCGAGACATAATAAGTTCCTGCGTTGCCTCTTCTCTTCCTACTTCGCCCACGATCTTGCCCTCATTCATAATATAAATTCTATCGGACATTCCCAGAACCTCAGGAAGCTCTGAGGAAATCATAATTACCGATTTTCCTGCTGCCACAAGATCATTGATAATACAGTAAATCTCGTATTTCGCCCCTACATCGATTCCCCTCGTCGGCTCATCAAGAATCAAAATATCCGGTTCTGCAAACATCCACTTGGCAAGAAGCACTTTCTGCTGGTTGCCACCGCTTAAATTTCCCACATTCTGTTCTACGGAAGGACATTTTGTATGGAGCTTCTGTCTGTATTCCTCCGCTACAGCAAATTCCTTATCACCATCAATCACATTTCTGCTGCTGATTCCTCTCATATTCGCAAGAGAAGTATTCATTTTTATAGATTTAGAAAGAATCAGTCCGTTTCCCTTTCTGTCCTCCGTCACATACGCCAGATGGTTGTCAATCGCTGCCTGCACCGTATTCAAATGCACTTCCCTGCCATTCATAAATATCTGACCGGAAATTTTAGTGCCGTAGCTTTTTCCGAAAATACTCATGGCAAGCTCTGTCCGTCCTGCTCCCATCAGACCGGAGATTCCGACAACCTCTCCTTTATGAACCTTAAAAGAAACATTGTCTACCACTTTTCTTTCCGTATACAGAGGGTGATATACACTCCAGTTTTTTACTTCCATGGCAAGCTCCGATTTCGGCTTTCCGGAGCGTCTCGGAAAACGGTCTGTCAGCTCACGCCCTACCATACCCTGAATAATACGCTGCTCAGACATATCGTCTTTTTTCTTATCAAGAGTCTCTATGGTGGAGCCGTCACGAATTACCGTGATTTTATCTGCCACATAAGAAATCTCATTTAACTTATGAGAAATAATAATAGAAGTCATTCCGTTTTTCTTAAACTTCAGCAAAAGTTCAAGAAGCGCCTTGGAATCATCTTCATTTAAAGATGCTGTAGGTTCGTCAAGAATCAAAAGCTTCGCATTTTTTGCAAGTGCTTTTGCAATCTCCACAAGTTGCTGTTTTCCAACTCCAATATCTTTGATCAAAGTTCTGGAGGATTCCTCCAGTCCTACTATTTTCAAATATTTATCTGCTTCTCCATATGTTTCATTCCAGTTGATGGAGAAGGATTTTCCTCTTTCATTTCCAAGATACATATTTTCCCCGATTGTCATATAAGGCACAAGGGCAAGCTCCTGGTGAATAATTACGATTCCTTTTTCTTCGCTGTCTTTAATGTTATTGAATTTACAGATTTCTCCGTTATAAATAATATTTCCTTCATATGTCCCATAGGGATAAATCCCACTTAATACGTTCATCAAAGTAGATTTTCCCGCACCGTTTTCTCCCACCAGTGCATGAATTTCGCCTTCTTCTACCTGAAGATTTACGTTATCCAGCGCTTTTACACCCGGGAAAGTCTTGGTGATATTTTTCATTTCCAAAAGTATCTTAGCCAACTGAATCCCTCCCTGTCATTTTTGCAGGCGGGAATATCCCGCCTGCCTATTTTGTCCTCAGATTATTTAATCTGGTCTTCTGCATAATATCCGGAGTCAATTAAGATTTCCTGATAATTGTCTTTTGTCACTACAACCGGCTCGCAAAGGTAGGACGGAACTACACCGGAACCATTGTCATATGTTTCTGTATCGTTTACTTCTACTTCTTCGCCCTTCATAATGGAATCTACCATTTTTACAACCTGAGATGCGAGAGCACGTGTATCTTTAAATACAGACATAGCCTGTTTGCCGGCAGCGATATTTTTTACATTCGGTGTATCACAGTCCTGACCTGTGATCACAGGATATTCTCCTGTGTAGGAAGCTGCCAGAGCATTCTGAACACCAAGGGAAGTAGAATCATTGGAGCAAAGAACTGCGTCAAGATTTGTTCCGTCCGCATAATTTCCTGCAATAATTGTATCCATTCTGTCCTGTGCTTTCGCGCTGTCCCAGTTTGGAGTTGCAACCTGCTCAAATTCTGTCTGTCCTGATTTTACAACAAGTTTGCCCTCATCAATATATGGCTGAAGAACGTCCATAGCACCGCCGAAGAAGAAGTTGCAATTGTTATCTCCGGGATCGCCTGTAAATAATTCAATATTGAATGGTCCGTCCTGATTTTCCAGGTCGAGAGCTTCTACAAGATATTCGCCCTGTTTCTGTCCTACCATATAGTTGTCGAATGTTGCATAATAAGAAACTGCATCAGAGTTCATGAGGAGACGGTCGTAAGCAATAACCGGAATTCCTGCTTCTTTTGCCTGTTTTAACGGTTCGCCCAGACTGCTTCCATCAATGGAAGCAATTACAAGCAGATCGCAGCCATTTGAAATCTGATTTTCAACCTGAGAAATCTGTGTACTTACATCATTGGAAGCGTACTGAAGATCTACTTCATATCCTGCTGCTTCCAGCTCTTTTTTCATGTTTTCGCCGTCCTGATTCCATCTCTGCAAATCTTTTGTCGGCATAGTAACGCCGATTAATTTTTTCTCTTCTGCGTGTACAGCCACGCCCGGAACAGTTACCAGGGCTGTTGTCATTGCTGCGCAAAGCAGAGCGCAAATCACTTTCTTCTTCATTTTTAAATCCTCCGTTTCTTTTTCCGTTTTAAGCTTTCCGCTTTTCTTTTGTGCCTTTAATATAGCACAGAGAAGTCTGGACTTACTTGGCAACCTGGAAGAATTTTTCGCCAAAAAGAAAAATGTCCTGCAAAGAGCAAGACATTTTTGCGACAAAAATATGCTATTGACTTTTAGTCTGTGCAGGAAACATTCAGATACACATCTTCTTTTCTGTGAAAACCGCCTTCTATAATGACTGCATTCATATTTTCCTTTGTCACAGCTACAGGCGTAAGGATTTTTCCCGGAACCTCATAAGTTCCGTCACAAACAGTTTCCCCGGACATATCCGGCTTTTCTCCTTTTCCCAGAGCTACTGCATAATGTGCTGCTTCCTGTGCCTGTTCCTCGATCGACTTAAAGGCAGTCATATACTGCGTCCCCTCCACAATTCTCTGACAGGCTGCCAGATCTCCGTCTTGTCCTACGACAGCGACCTTTCCTGCAAGCTGATTTTCTGCAAGAACCTGCACCACCATACTTGCAATGTCGTCATTTCCGCACATGATTCCTTTTACATTTGGATATTTTTTCAAACCTTCTTCTACATATTCTGCTGCCGCTTCTGCAATCCAGCCTTCACAATTCGCCTCATAAACCACCTGCAGATTACTGTTTTCTATATTTTCCGTAAAGCCTTTTCGTACCATTTCTACATTATTATCTTCTACAGACCCCTGAATCATAAAAACCTCTCCGCCATCGGGAATAGCTTCGATTAGCGCCTCCGCCATCAATTCCCCTACCATTTCATTATCAAAAGATATGTATAAATCGGTACCTGCATTATCAATGAGACGATCATAAGAAATCACAGGGATTCCTGCACTCTCTGCCTTTCGTATCACATCTGCCAGAACTGTACAGTCACGGGCAATTACCACAATGGAGTCCATCTGTTTCTGAATAAAATACTCAATCTGCTTTATCTGCTCTTCTGCATCTCCGCCTGCGTCCTGCACATTCACTTCTGCCCCAAGCTCTCTTGCCTCAGCAACAAACACATCTCGATCACGTATCCATCTCTCTATCACAAAAGAATCTACAGCAAGTCCGATCTGCACTGCCTCTTCTTTTTCTTCACTGAAAGTTTCATGTCCCTCATCTTCTTTTTTTTCAGAAGTGCAGCCCACAGCCAAAACAGAAATCATAACTGCTCCTAACAACATCAAAACTTTTTTCATTTTATACCAGCCTTTCTCTGAATTCACTTGGAGTCACTCCTTCGTATTTCTTAAAAATGCGGCTGAAATAATTAGGATCGCTATAACCCGATGCCACACAGATTTCTTTTATAGATGCCTTGGAATTACAGAGAAGCTCTCTTGCGTTTTTCAGTCTCACTTCTGTCAGGTACTCTACAAAATTTTTTCCTGTCTCCTGTTTAAACAACTTGCTGAAATAGTAGGGACTTATATCAAATTCTCTGGAAACGTCATCAAGAGAAATTTCTTTATGAAAGTTCTCTCTTATGTACGTTCTCGCCTTTTCTACAACAGAAAGCGTCTCTTTTTCTTTCGCATTCTCCATATTTGCACAGACCTGCTTGACTTTTGTGATAAACCATTTTAATAAAGCTTCATAATCTGCGCAGCTCTGAATCTCCCGGATATAATTGCTTCTGTAGCCAAAGCCATATCTGACACCGCCTGCCTGAAACGCTTTCTTTTCCAGAGAAATTGTAAACTCCAGAACCTTTATCTCCACCTCTTCTCTGCTGCAGCCGGGATGTTTCAGCATCCATAAAAAAAGCTGACGCGCACAGCTTACCGTACCTGCCACATCTTTTTCCATTGCTCTTTGGAAATATCGGTTTTCCAGTTCTCTCGGATACTCTCCGTCATACTTTTGCACTGCCGGAATGTCTTCTATGTGGACTGCGTGTCCGCTGCCTTCTCTTAAAGCACAGAGAGCTTCTCCATAGGATTCTTTTATTTCCTTTCCATCAAGAGAGCGAATCCCTCCTATTCCAAGCCGAAATCTGCTGTCGATATGATTCTCCAGCTTGTGTACCATATTTCTCGCTTTTGTAACGATTTCCACACGTTCCTCATATGTGATTGTCTGATTCTTATATGGTACTAGAAGAACAATTCTGTTTCCCATAATAGGCCCTACAAAACAGTCAAAAAAACCTTTTGCAATCTCACGAAATACGGAATAAAAGCTATTTGCCTTAATACTTGCTCCGACAGCATTTGTAAGAACTCCGTTTTCCTCCCCATCTCCAAATTCACTGACAATCATGTACCCATACATCTCTGTGATGTCAAGAAGTTCTCTGTAATGATCCTGATAAGTGCGAAAATCGTCCTGCAGCAAAAGATTATTAATATATCCGCTCTCAATCATGGGTACAACTGTCTCCAGTTTTTCCTTTATCTTCAAATCATCGCTTCTTTTCTTCCGATTCTCGTCTACCAGTCCCATAGCTTTTGTACAGATCTCCACTACTGTCTTTTTACTTACCGGTTTTGTGACAAAATCCATTACTCCGAGATTTAAAGCCTCTTTTGCATAATGAAATTTATCATATGCAGTGATAATGACAAAAACAACAGATTTATTAAACTTCTGAATTTCCCGTATCGCCTGTATTCCATTCAAACCAGGCATCTGAATATCCATAAAACATATATCGGGAGGATAATCCTGCGCTAGCTCTACAACTGCCCTTCCTGTTTTTGCACAGTGTACCTCGCATTCCTTTCTGAAATTTGCTTCGATAATACTTTTTAATGCTTCCAGCATAATGCCTTCGTCATCTGCCAACAATATCCTATACATTCTGTCTCCTCTCTGCCGGAAGGTTCAAAATAACCTCTGTCCCTTTTCCCGGTCCATCGCTGTATATTTCTACCAGATTTTTCTTTTCATAATAAAGTTCCAGCCTGCTGATCACATTATTCATGCCGATTCCGGTGGAATCCCCTCTGTCTTCCTCCTGCATACTGCTTCCTTCCAGCACACTTTTGATCTGCGCTTCTGTCATTCCTTTTCCATTATCCCGGATACAGATTTCTACATTCTCTTCCTGTCTGTGTACAGAAAGATTAATTTTGCCTTCCCACTCTATATCCCGTATTCCATGATTTACCGCATTTTCCACAACTGGCTGAAGAATCATACTGGGGATTCTTATATTTTCCACTGTTTCATCTACTTCTTTTTCAAAATGTATATCTCCTGCAAATCTGACATTTAAAATGTAAATATAGTTATCTACTGCGTCCAGCTCCTCTTCCAGAGTTGCATCTTCCTCGCCTTTCTTTACATTATATCGGAAAAAATCAGCCATTTTCTGAACAAAAATCCCTGTCTTTTCTGCATCTTCCATCATTGCAAGCTGCGCTCCCGCATTTAACGAGTTAAAAAGAAAATGCGGATTGATCTGCGACTGCAGATATTTAAGCTGCGCTTCTTTCAGATGATTTTCCATAAGAAGCTCTCTTTCCATCATCTGCTGCTCCTTTTCCATACTTTCTTTCGTCTTTGCCATATAAATATCGAGATTTTCCACCATCGTATTAAATGCTCTTGTAACCGCTCCCAGTTCGTCTCTCGCATCAGATGCATGCATTTTCACATTAAAATTTCCCTGTCCTACAAGAGCTGCCGTCTCCGCCATATTTTTTAATGGAGAAACCATATCCCCTGTCACATAAAGCACAAGAAAAAAACCGCATATCACAATGGCAAACATGATTGCCATATTGCTGATTTCCAGATATTTTAATACCTGTCTCAAAGAATCATAGCTTTGGGTATTATTTTGAAAAAGCTGATTGTTCAGCTCGTCCATCGCAGATTGGATATACCCGTACAGTTCTGACGTTTCTTCGTATTTTGTCTTATATTTTTTTACATTTCTTCCTCTTTTTGCCGCTACTGTCTCCGCTGTATTTTCCAGATATGTCTCCGACATCTGCCGGATATTCCGTTCAAGAAGCTTTACCGAATTATTTGTTTTTTCATTGCTCAGTTTTCCCAGAAGCTCTCTGCAGGTTCCCTCACTCTCATAATAATCCATAAGAGACTCTGAGCTTTTCACTTTTAAATACTGATACATATTATCCTGGACTGCATTCAATGAGGAACTGAGAAGAGTCATATCTACATTACTGGCATATACATTATCCAGTTTTTTTATCGAGCGGTTAATCTGCGTATAAAATGCCATATTCATAAAAAGAAGAAGGCCTGCAATAAATCCCACTTCCAAAATCAGTTTGCTGGTAAGCGACAGATCTTTCCACTTTGTCTTCATGAAAACGCCCCTTTCTTTTTATATTCTGCCACTGTATCCCTATCTACAAAGCTTACGTCTACATTGTAATAAGAACTGACTCTTCCCTCCTTACAATATTCTGCCAGAGCCTGTACGCTGTACATTCCAAGCTGTTGTGTATCCACATGGCAGGTGACAGGAATCAAGCCTTTTTCCACTGCTTCCAGAATATTTTCCGAAGTGTAATACCCTATGATTTTTACCCGGTCTGCCATATTATAATCAATCAAAGCCTGTCTTGCACATTCTGTTGTTTCTTCGTCCATACAGACAAGAATATCCGGAGGACCACTTTTTTTCTGAAAAATATCACGTATTGCTTCTTCTGTTTCAAAAGCGTCTGCCGTCATAAAATTTCTTCCTTCTATACGAATACTGTCAGGATTTGCCGCATCTTTTAAAACTGCTTTGCTGATCTGCGTATAAATCTGATTCTGCTGTGTATTTTCATCTGTCCGCCGAAGAAGAATCAAAATGTCGTCTGTATCCTCATCTGCACAGGCTGCCACCTGTTCTCCGTATGCTACTCCAAGCTGATAATCACTGACCCCGACAAAGCTCTGCGTAGTTACAAGAGGAACATTCCCCATCACTGTCACAACAGGGATTCCTCTGTCCATAGCTTCCTGAATCTTTTCTTCCAGTCCTTTTTCGCCATTGTATTCTACAATAATTCCATCTGCATTTGAAGCAATACTCATATTCATAAAATCAATTTTATCATATTCTGTTTCCCAGTCTGTCCCTTTAAGTTCCAGAAGCACATTGTTTTCCTCCGCTGTTTCCCTGCCGTTTTTATATACGTCCTGCCAAAATGTGGAATGGGGGCTGCTGACGATCATTTCAAACTGATACTCATAATGTTTTTCTTCTTTCTCCGGGAGTCCGGCTTTTTCCATAATACCTCTGTAATACGAATTCTGTATCAGAATGCCGAGTACCAGAATACCAATTCCTCCTGTAGTCGCTATTTTTCCCACGCTTTTTTTTCTCATATTCATTCCTTACTTTCTCTTTTTATAAATTCCATTATAAGCCAATCCTGTACGCCCCACAATCCTGTATTTTCAGTTTGCTTTTTTCTTCCATATTCGGTATACTTAAAGGTAATCTGTTAAGAAATTTCACACAAAAGGAGTTAAAACTTATGAATCGCATTTTCAATATGGATAATAAGTTCTTCACCTTTATGGGAAGAATCGCAGACCTTATTATCCTGAATCTCTTATGCATTGTCTGCTGTATTCCAATCGTAACCATCGGTCCTGCCATCACCGCCATGTTTTACGTGACTATGAAAATGGTACGTAACGAAGAAGCCTACATCGTAAAAGGATTCTTCCATTCATTCAAGGCAAACTTAAGACAGGGAATTATCATCAATATCATTACACTGGCAGCCTTTATCATGCTGTCCCTTGATATTTCTCTTGTGCGCGTTATGGAAGGCACAATGTACAAGGTTCTCTTCTACATATTCCTGGTTCTTCTGTTCCTGAGTATGCTGGTTTACTTATACATTTACCCTGTACTTGCCAAATTTTACAATACCATCAAGCGCACCTTTATAAATGCTTTCCTGATGTCTATCCGTCATCTTCCATACAGCATTTTAATGATTGTGATCAGCCTTGTACCCTTTGCCATTCTCTTTATCCCAAGCTTTCGGGTACAGTCCTTCCTGATCATGCTTTTCATCTTAATGGGAGGCGCAACCATCGCATACATCAATTCCTGCTTCCTTGTAAAAATCTTTGACAAATATATTCCGGAAGAAGAAAAGGAAGAAACTGAAGACGGCGAATGGCACATGGAAGAAAATCCTGAAGAGACCGAGCAGGAAACTGATAAAACACCAAAAGAACTTCCTGACACAGAGGATCCCTCTTTATGATAAAAAACTGGAATGGAAAACCGTATCACTCTCTCGACTATATGCTGAAAGAGCGTTTTGGAGAAAAAGTTTATAAAGTCACCTTAAACGGCGGTATGTCCTGCCCAAACCGCGATGGAAAAGTGGGAACCGGCGGCTGTATTTTCTGCAGTGCAGGAGGAAGCGGCGATTTCGCAGCCTCTTCTTCGCTCTCCATAACGGAGCAGATAGAAAGCCAGATTGCCATAATTTCCGAAAAGCGCCCTATTCGAAAGTACATCGCCTATTTTCAGGCGTATACGAACACCTACGCTCCCGTGAAATATCTGGAGAAAATTTTCACAGAGGCAATTTCCCACCCGGATATTCTGGGGCTTTCCATCGGAACACGCCCGGACTGTCTGGAAGACGAGGTGATCGATCTTCTCTCCCGCTTAAACAGGCAGAAACCTGTCTGGGTGGAGCTTGGTCTCCAGACCATGCACGAGGATACGGCTCTTTATATTCGAAGAGGCTACCCTCTCTCTGTTTTCGAAGAAGCTGTTTATGCACTTCGAAAAGAAAATATCGAGGTCATTGTCCACACAATCCTGGGACTTCCCGGGGAAAACCACGACAGGATTTTAGCCACTATGGATTACTTAAATACAATGGATATTCAGGGGATCAAGCTTCAGCTTCTCCATGTGCTGAAAGGAACAGATCTTGCGGCAGATTATGAAAAAGGACTGTTTTCCGCTCTGGAACGTGAGGAATATCTTGACCTTGTCATCGACTGCCTGGAACACTTAAATCCCGACATTGTCATTCACCGTGTAACAGGCGACGGTCCGAAAGAGCTTCTCCTCGCCCCCTTATGGGCGTCAAGAAAGCGGGAAGTTTTAAACCTTCTCCATCACCGCATGAAGGAGCGCGGCAGTTTTCAGGGAAAGGATTTTTTTTAAGGAGGATATAAAAATTGGCAACACCATTTACCACCTACAAATTAATTGTACTGTATATGCTGAAACACGCAGAATCCTCTCTTACGAACTCCCAGATTTCAGAATTTATCCTGGAACGGGAATACACCAATTATTTTCATCTTCAGGAGGCTGTTTCTGAGCTTGTGGAGGCGGAATTAATTGAAAAACATACTATTTCCAATACTTCTTACTACTATCTGACAGAAGATGGGAAAAACACACTCTCCTATTTTGAAAAAGAGCTTTCTGCTGACATCAGAAAAGAAGTAAAGGAATACTTAAAATCAGCAGGCTGTGAAATGCAGCAGCGCATTTTAACACCGGCAGATTATTATACAAACAGCCAGGGAAGCTATGCGGTAAACTGCAGGATCATCGAGCGGAACGCAAGCCTTCTTGATATTAATCTGGTCGCCCCGAATCTTGAGGCTGCGAAATCCATGTGTAAGAACTGGCCGGATAAATCCCGTGAAATCTACGCAAAAATAATGGAGGAGCTTTTATAGCTCCTCCCCTTTTATTTTCTTCATATGTTCTTTTATCACTCTTTCATATCCCAGATCACCCGGCTCATAGAACCGTTCTCCCAGAATTTCAGACGGAAGATACTGCTGCTTTACATAATGATTGGGATAATCGTGGGCATACTGATAGCCTACGCCGTGTCCCAGCTTATCGTGTCCGCCGTAATGCGCGTCCTGAAGATGCGGCGGAACGGTTGTCTTTGTTTTTTTCACAGAATTCATTGCCGCAAAGATGGCATTTACAGCAGAATTGCTCTTTGGTGCACACGCCATATACGTGACTGCCTGGGAGAGAATGATCTGCGATTCCGGCATACCCACACGCTCCACTGCCTGCGCTGCCGCTACTGCCACCTGAAGAGCCTGCGGATCTGCATTTCCTATATCTTCTGATGCAAGAATCATAATTCTTCTCGCAATAAACTTTACATCCTCTCCTGCATACAGCATTTTTGCAAGATAATAAACGGCCGCATCCGGATCAGAGCCGCGCATACTTTTAATGAACGCAGAAATAATATCATAATGATTATCCCCACTTTTATCATATCGTATCACCCGCTTCTGAATGCACTCCTCCGCGACAGAAAGAGTGAGATGGATTTTCCCGTCTTCCCCTCTCGGCGTGGTAAGAACCGCAAGCTCTACAGCGTTTAAGGCACATCTTGCGTCTCCTCCCGCCATATCTGCAAGAAAATCAAGCGCTTCCTCTTCTATCACTGCCTCGTAGCTTCCCATTCCTTTTTCTTTGTCATTTACAGCCCGGAGGATCAGCGTTTTAATTTCTTCATTTCCGAGCGATTTCAGTTCAAAAATAACAGAGCGGGAAAGGAGAGCTCCGTTTACCTCAAAATACGGATTCTCTGTTGTCGCACCGATCAAAATAAGAGTTCCGTCCTCCACAAAGGGAAGAAGATAATCCTGCTGTCCCTTGTTAAATCTGTGGATCTCATCAATAAAAAGTATGGTTTTCCTTCCGTACATTCCAAGAGATTCTTTCGCCTGCTTCACAACCTCTTCCATATCTTTTTTTCCGGCTACTGTGGCATTGATCTGGGTAAAATCAGCGCTTGTTGTATTTGCGATCACTTTTGCTAGAGTTGTCTTCCCTGTTCCCGGCGGTCCGTAAAAAATAACGGACGTGAGCTTATCTGCTTTAATAGCCCGGTAAAGCAGCTTATCCTTCCCTACAATATGCTGCTGGCCAACAACCTCCTCCAGTGTCTTTGGACGCAGTCTGGAGGCTAGTGGGGACTCCCTGTCAAGCGCTTTTGATTTTGCATATTCAAATAAATCCATACGTATTTCTCCATTTCATACTGAACATTTCTGATTCGTACATCTGTTCTTATTATACTACAGGATCAAAAGCCGGTCAACTGTAACAAACTCATACCCCTTTTCTTTCAGTAAATCTACGACTTTAAATGCTGCTTCTACCGACGTCTCATACCCATCATGCATTAAAATAATGGCATTTTCATGAATCTGAGACTCCACAATCTCCAGAACGCCAGATACGCTTTTACTTTTCCAGTCAAGAGTGTCTATGTCCCAGAAAACAGGCAGCATATCAACGGAAAGTTCAATGTCCTGCCGCCACTCTCCAAAAGGCGGTCTGATAAAATCAGGATATTCTCCTGTAATTTCGTATATTTTATTGCTTGTTTTTTCAATTTCCTCTTTTGCCCTTATTTTTGAAATCTGATTCAGACATACATGATTATAAGTATGATTTCCAATCAAATGTCCCTCCTCCTGTATACGGCTTACAAGTTCCTCATTTCCCTCTATATTTTTTCCTGTGAGAAAAAAAGTAGCCAAAATCCCCCTCTCTCTCAGCCCCTCCAGAAGCTTTGGCGTGTATTTTCGGCTTGGTCCGTCATCAAACGTAAGAGCGACTTTCGGAAGTTCCTGCACATTTCTCTCCTGCACAATATGAAAAACCTCCGCACTTTTATTTTCTCTCAGAAACAACAGGCACAAAAAAAGAAGGAACATCCAGGAAAGGGTGACCGCAAGAGTTCTTATTTTTTTCATGGCAAAGCTCTTTTACATTCTCCCCACAATATATGTGCACACTGTAAAAAAAAGAAGAGGAAGGCTTTCGCCCTCCCCGGTCTTATTTTTCTTTTAACGCAAGATAATGCTTCTCAATTTCCGCAATCGTTCCCTCGTATCCAAGAACGCTGTTATCAAGATATAAATCATAATTCGACTTGTCTGTCCATTCCTGCCCTGTGAAACGAAGACTGTACTCTCTTTTTCTCTTATCGTCTTTTTGAAGGAATTTCTCAATTTCTCTCCGACTTTTGTTCAGCTTTTTGGCAGCCTCTTCCAGGCGGAATTCCCAGGAAGCATGAACAAACACCCGAAGAACATGGGGGTAATCTTCCCTGTTTAAAACCATGTTGGAACATCTTCCTATGATTACACAGGATTCTTTTGCCGCAAGCTCTCTGATGATTTTTGCCTGATAGTTAAAAAGATTTTCATCAGATGTAAACTCCTTACTCTGAGGCGGAAAAAGCTCGCCTTTATAAATGCCCGTTTTTCCGAAAAGAGGCGGCTTTGCACTTGTATACTCATCCACTCTTCCAAAAAGCGTCTCATGAATGCCGCTGTCCTCTGATGCCATCCGGATAATATTTTTGTCATAATAAGGAATACTTAATTTTTGAGCAAGCCGCTCACCTATGGTGCGACCTCCGCTTCCATACTCTCTTGCTATGGTAATGACGCAATTTTCCATATTCCCTGCCTCCCTTATTCTCCAAGATATGCTTTCTGTACAGATTCATCGTGGAGCAGCTTATCTGCCTCTCCCTCGAGAGTAATGCTTCCTGTCTCAAGAACGTATGCCCTGTCTGCAATGGAAAGGGCTTTTTTTGCATTCTGCTCCACAAGAAGAACAGTTGTGCCGCTCTCACTTACTTCTCGTATAATATCAAAAATTTCATTTACAAAAATGGGAGAAAGTCCCATAGAAGGTTCATCCATTACAATCAGTTTTGGCCTGCTCATAAGGGCTCTTCCCATTGCAAGCATTTGCTGTTCTCCTCCTGAAAGCGTTCCTGCCCGCTGATTTTTCCGCTCCTCAAGCCTTGGAAATCTTTTATAAACGTTTTCTAAATCCCGGGCAATTTCGTCCTTGTCTTTTCTTGTATACGCACCCATTTTCAGATTGTCATATACACTTAAATCAGAAAACACCCGCCGTCCCTCCGGCACATGGGCAATTCCCATACTCACGATTTTATGAGCAGGGACTTTTGTAATATCTTTTCCGCAAAATGTAATAGAGCCGCCTTTTGCAGGAACCAGTCCGGTCACTGTCTGAAGGGTTGTTGTTTTTCCCGCTCCGTTCGCTCCTATCAGGGCAATGACCTCCCCCTCGTTTACATGGAAGGAGATTCCCTTTAACGCCTGAATCATGCCGTAATATACATGCAGATTCTCCACTTCCAACATTGCCATATTCTTATCCTCCTACTCTCCAAGATACGCTGTAATAACCGCCTGGTCACTGAGCACATCTGCTGTTTTCCCCTGTGCAAGGACGCTTCCGAAATTCAGTACCGTAAGTTCCTCACAAATACCGGATACAAGCTTCATATCATGCTCAATCAGAAGAATGGTCATATGAAAATGCTTCTGCACAAAACGAATGGTATCCATAAGCTCTGCTGTCTCATTTGGATTCATGCCTGCCGCTGGCTCGTCAAGAAGGAGCAGCTTGGGCTCCGTTGCAAGTGCTCTTGCAATTTCCAGTTTTCTCTGTTTGCCGTATGGAAGATTTCCCGCTAAACACCCAGCTTCTTTATCAAGGTCAAAAACTTTTAAAATCTCCATTGCCTTTTCATCCATCTCTTTTTCCGTCTTGTAATAGCGCGGAAGACGTAAAATCCCTGTGAGAACGGAATATTTATGACCGTTGTGAAAACCTGCCTTTACATTGTCAAGAACAGTAAGCTCTTTGAAAAGACGGATATTCTGAAATGTTCTGGCAATGCCAGAGCGATTTATTTCAATCGTACTTTTCCCTGCAATATTTTTCCCGTCAAGAAGAATATGTCCCTCATCCGGTTTATACACGCCTGTAAGAAGGTTAAAAACTGTTGTTTTTCCCGCTCCATTCGGACCTATCAGCCCGTAAAGCTCCCCCTCCTCTATTTTCAGATGAAAATTATCTACTGCGTGAAGACCTCCAAAGGAAATTGACAGATTGTTTACTTCCAGCATAGCCATATTAAGCAGCCTCCTTCCCTGGTCTTAATTTTTCTTTCATACGTTTTCTCCAGTTAATTGCCGCAGGGGCCCAGTTAAACAACATCATCAGAATCAGTATAATAGCGTAAATAAGCATTCTGTAATCTGAAAGACCTCTCAGCATTTCCGGAAGAGCCGTAAGTACAATGGCTGCAATAATAGAGCCGCGGATATTTCCAATTCCTCCAAGCACAACAAATACAAGCATGAGAATAGAAGTATTGTAATCAAATTTCTTCACATTTAAGGTTGCAAGGTTATGAGCATAAAGAACACCGGAAACACCTGCAAGAGCCGCAGAAACAGAAAATGCCAGCAACTTGTATTTTGTGACATTAATTCCAATAGATTCTGCTGCAATCCTGTTGTCTCTGGCTGCCATAATGGCGCGGCCGCTTCTGGAATTAATCAGATTCAAAACAATCACCAGAGTAATCAAAATAAGAATTACGCCAATTGTGAATGTTGAATTTTTCGGTGTTCCGGCAATGCCCAATGCACCTTTTACAATGGCTTTGGCTCCTGGTTCCATCTTAAGCCCCATAGAGCTTGTAGCCACATGAATGCCCTTACTGTCAATTCCAATATACAGAACATTCATCAGATTTTTAATAATTTCTCCAAAAGCAAGTGTGACAATGGCGAGATAATCTCCACGAAGACGAAGTACGGGAACTCCAATTAAAATACCGAAGATTCCTGCTACTGCCGCTCCAATCAGAATTGCCAGAACGAATCGGAGCATATCCGGCATTGCATCCCCCACTGCATTTGAGAAAAATGCGCTGGAATACGCGCCCACACACATAAACCCTGCATGACCAAGGCTTAATTCACCGGAAATTCCAACTACAAGATTCAGGGATACTGCCGCAATCACATACACACAGATAGGAACAAGAAGTCCTTTTAAAAGACTGGAAATATTTCCCGTTGTCACAAGCCCCTGTACCACAAGGTAAATCACAATAACCATTGTATATGTGAGCATATTGCTTTTTGTTGTTTTATTCATATCTTTTAATTTCTTCATGAACCCACCTCACACTTTCTCCTGGATATTCTTTCCGAACAGTCCGGCAGGTTTTACAAGCAGAACCACAATAAGCACTGCAAAAACTATGGCATCTGCCACCTGGGAGGAAATATATGCCTTTCCGAGAATTTCAATCACACCCAGCAGCAGACCGCCAATCATAGCTCCCGGAATGGAACCGATTCCACCAAACACCGCTGCAACAAAAGCCTTAATGCCAGGCATTGCCCCCGTGTATGGAGTCAGAGTCGGGTATGCGCAGCAGAGCAGAACACCGGCAATGGCTGCAAGAGCAGAACCGATGGCAAAGGTCATGGAAATAGTCGCATTTACGTTAATTCCCATAAGCTGAGCTGCATCTCTGTCCTCAGAAACAGCAAGCATGGCATGACCCGGCTTCGTCTTTTTTACAAAGAACGTAAGACCTGTCATAATCACAATACATGCCACAATGGTAACAATGGTAACACCGCTTATAGTAAGCTGTCCGTCAAACAGGGAAAGGGAGGGAACCGTAATAATATTTACAAATGTCTTTCCGTCTGCCCCAAAAATTAACAGGGCAAGGTTCTGAAGAAGATAGCTCACTCCAATAGCAGTAATCAAAACTGCAAGAGGTGAGGAGGCCTTCCTTAAAGGTCTGTATGCCACCGCCTCAATCGTCATTCCGAGAACAGTACAGACGCCCATGGAAATCAGAACCGCTATTACAGGGGAAACTCCTCCTTTTGTCATAAGTGTAAGCACCACGTATGCGCCTACCATAATTACATCTCCGTGAGCAAAGTTCAGCATTTTCGCAATTCCATACACCATGGTGTACCCAAGTGCAATAATGGCATATACGCTGCCCAGGCTTATACCGTCTTTTAAATAAGATATAAAACTCATAGCACACCTCTCAAACCTTTAAATTTTATGGCAAAAGGGGACAGTCTAACAGTGACCGTCCCCAATATTCAGACTTTTTTTCTTACGCTGTCAGCTTTACATTGCCTTGTAAGCACCGTCCTCAATGATAACTGCTTTCGGCTCTTTGTCAGGCTCTCCTGTTTCATCCCATGTAATCGTTCCTGTTAAACCTTCCAGTTCAATATTTGTCATAGAAACCTTCATTGCCTCACACATATCGGACATTTCCATATCCGGTGTAAGTCCTGCGTCCTCTGCCGCAAGCTTAATTGCATACACTGCATCGTACGCGTCTGCTGCGAACTGAATCGGAATCTGATTATCAAACGCTTCCTTATATGCACTTACAAATTTCTGTGTTTTTTCATCTTCTGCATCTGCTGCAAACGGTGTAAGGAGCATAACTCCTTCTGCAAGGGAAGTATCAAAGTTCTCCACACTTAAAAGTCCGTCCAGTCCATCACAGCCAAAGAATTTCGGTGCAAAATCAAGATCTTTTGCCTGCTGAAGAATCAGGGCTGCCTCCTGATAATATACAGGAAGGAATACAAGCTCTGCCCCTCCGTCCTTTGCTTTCTGGAGCTGTACTTTAAAGTCTGTCTTGCTGTCTGCTGTGAAAGCTTCTGCCGCTACAACCTCGAGTCCCTGGTTTTCTGCTTCTGCCTGGAAGCTCTCATAAATTCCTGAGGAATATGGGTCAGAACCATCGTAAATAACTGCAACCTTTGATGCCAACTTATGTTCCCCAATATACTGTGCAGATTTTGTTCCCTGCGCCGGATCAGAAAAGCATACACGGAAAGCATTCTCTCCAGCAATAGAGTCGATTGCTGTTGCAGAAGGTGTTAAAAGAAACATATTGTCGTTTGCCGCCTCTGCCTCAACAGCAATACAGGGAGCACTTGTAACTGTTCCCACGAGCATCTGCATTCCCCAGTCCTTCAGAGTATTGTACGCATTCACAGATTTTTCCGCATCATGCTCATCATCTTCCATTTTAAATTCTATTTTTGTGCCGTTAATTCCGCCTTCTGCATTAATTTCATCTACTGCAAGCTGAATTCCATTTTCTACAGCAGCACCATATGTAGCGGCTGCGCCTGTCATTGGTCCTATTCCGCCGATTTTAAAAGTTTCCTCCTCTGCAAATACAGATACTGGTGCAAAAGCCGTCATTGCCATAGCCGCTGCGGCTGTAATTGTAAATGCTTTTTTTAAATTTCTCATAATATTCTCCTCCTTTATACTATATCATTTCGCTTTCATTTAATGTAGTGTTAAAATTATAGCATTTCACAGTGGTGATTTCAAGATAAAAATTCACAAAATTTTTATCTTTTTTACTTATATTTATATACAGCAAGTAAAAAAAATACTGCACCATCAAAACAGAAAACTGTTTTGATGGTGCAGTATTATATATTTAGTATATTTCGATTAAGCGATTGCTTTCTTTGCGATTTCTGCAAGAGCTGTGAATCCAGCAGCATCATTTACAGCCATCTCTGCAAGCATCTTTCTGTTGATGTCGATGTTTGCAACTTTAAGGCCGTGCATCATTT
>URMH01000024.1 GCA_900549015.1 uncultured Blautia sp. | reverse complement strand
ACCTGTTAATCGGGTACTGTATTGACAAGACGCATACAAAGTGGGGAAAATCACGCCCGTATTTTCTTTTCGGAGCAGCGCCTTTTGCAATTTTTGCAGTTCTGGCATTTTCCGTGCCGGATATTTCACCAGCAGGAAAACTTGTATATGCTTATGTGACTTACATCGGACTTTCTTTTATGTACACAGTAGTAAATATTCCGATGGCATCGATTCTCCCAAGCCTTACGGCAAGCGCAGAGGAGAAAACGGCTCTTTCCACATCAAGAAAGTTTTTCGGATTTCTGGGGGCTTCTGTTGTAAGCGCTACTGCATTAAAGCTTGTAGACACATTCGGCGGCGGAAACGAGGCTTTGGGCTTTCGTATTGTTATGATCATATTTGGCATTGTAGGCTGCGCGATCTTCTTTTTCACCTTTGCATCTGTAAGGGAGCGTGTGACAACAGTTTCCACACAGGCAACACTTGTGGAAAGTCTGAAATCTTCGGCTAAAAACAGGCCCTGGATTATTTTTGCCTTAAATGTCCTTGTGATGTGGGGCGGATTTTTTATTCAGACAAGCGCCATTGTATACTATTATAAGGCAGTGATCGGAAGCGTGTCACTTTCTGTCACAGTAGCAACAATCATGTCTGTGGTTCCTATGGCTGCAAACTTTTTTGTCCCTGCTTTTGCAAAACGGCTTGGAAAGAGAAATCTCTATGTCAGTGCGGCAGCAGTGCAGCTTGCAGGTCTTCTCGTAATCTGGGGGCAGGAATGAACCATATGGTAATTCTTGCAGGCGCAGTTGTGACAGCATTTGGATATGGAGTAAAAGAAAGTATTTACTTCTCCATGCAGGCAGACCCTGTAGATTACGGCGAGTGGAAAACAGGGATCAATACAGCCGGCTCATTATCTGCGATCAACGGATTCCTTGGAAAAGTTGCACAGGCAGCGGCAGGCGGGATCGGAGGACTTCTTCTTGCCTGGGGAGGATACGAGGGAAGCGCAGCCGTGCAGAGTGCGAACGCAGTGACTGCAATCCGCGCCATGTACCTTTACATTCCAATGATCCTTCTTGTATGTTCCATTGTGATTATGATGTTCTACAAACTGGATAAGATTTATCCGCAGATAAAGAGAGAGCTTGAGCAGCGTCAGCAGAATAAGGAGTGAAAAAAGACATGGTAAAAAAAGAAGTATTTTTTCAGACAATGAGCGATATACAGAATTTTAATAAAATTGCATTTCGATGCGATTACGATGTAGATTTGCAGCAGGGAAAATATCTTGTAGATGCAAAATCCATTATGGGAATTTTCAGCATGGACGTGGGAAAACCGCTGGTTCTTGTCCTTCACACAGAAGAGGAAGAGGAACTGTTAAAATTCCAGGATTATTTTAAAGAGGAAATCGAGGGATAGAAGATGGCATTTACCTTTCAGATTAACAGAGACGTAAAATTTAATCATAATGAAGCTCTTTTAAAAAAAGCAGAGGAAAACCGCCCGGAGATTTTTAAGACAAAAGTTGTTCCAAAAAGGATCGTAGAGCTTGTCAAAGATGAGACAAAGCTAAACGGCTGGGGTGTAAAAGAATCGGAGCTTTCTCCGGGAAATTTATCTTCTTTAGGAATGAAGCGGGACGATTCTGTTATCCTGGATTTCGGAGAACATTGTGTGGGACGCTTTTCCGTAGATATTTCCTCTGTCGGCTCTCCTATGGACGCGCCTTTATATATGCGCATCCGCTTCGGAGAGATTCCGGCAGAGCTTGCAGGAGATTCTTCCTCTTATGAAGGGTGGCTTAGCAAATCCTGGATACAGGAGGAGTATATTCATCTTGACGAGCTTCCGGCAAAATTGTCTCTTCCGAGAAGATACAGTTTCCGGTATGTGGAACTGAAAGTTCTGGATACATCTCCAAAGTGGCAGGCAGTTTTTGAAAACCCGGAAGTGGTAAAAGAAACTTCAGCAGACTACGGGAACTTAAAAGAGATTTCAGTGGAAGAAGAGCTGAAAAAGATTTATGAGGTCAGCGTAAAAACTCTGGCAGAATGTATGCAGGACGTATTTGAGGACGGGCCCAAAAGAGACAGACGTCTGTGGATCGGGGATCTGCGTCTGCAGGCGCTTGCAAATTATGTGACTTTTGACAATGTGGAGCTTGTAAAAAGATGTCTTTATCTGTTCGGGGCGATGAACACAACAGAGGGGAAAATCCCGGCAAATGTATTTGTAAAGCCTTCCTGTCTCCCGGATGACACCTTCCTTTTTGATTACAGCCTTTTCTTTATCTCTGTTCTTTATGATTATGAAATGGCACATAAGGATATGGAGTTTTTAAAGGAGCTGTTTCCTGTTGCAAAGGCGCAGATGGAACTGTCTCTTTCTATGGTAGACGAAACAGGGCGTCTTGTATGCCGGGAAGAATATCCTGTTTTTATAGACTGGTCAAATGAATTTAATAAGGATACAGCAGGGCAGGGTGTCATGATTTATGTGCTGAAACAGTTTATTGCCCTCTCGAAGCTTATGGGTGAGAAAACAGAGGCATATGAAGATGTTCTTGAAAAAATGATTTCTTATGCAAAAAAAAATCCTGTTTTCCCCGGAGAGAGGAATGTTTCTCTCAGGAGAAGAACAGGAATGTAATCTTGCGAGTCAGGTGTGGATGGTGCTCGCTCATGTGATGAGTGAAGAGGAAAATAAGGCGATTATGACAAGAGCCGTAAAAGAGCTGTTTCCTGTAAAAGGTATCGCAACGCCTTATATGTACCATCATGTGACAGAAGCGCTTTTTGAAGCCGGGCTTCAGGAGGAGGCAATCCGCCTTTTGAAATCCTACTGGGGAGAAATGCTCCGCCTGGGGGCTGATACCTTCTGGGAGGCATTTGAGCCGGAAAATCCGGATTATTCTCCTTATGGAAATCCGATCGTGAGCAGCTACTGCCATGCGTGGAGCTGTACGCCTGTGTATTTAATTCATAAATATCTGTTGTGATGCAGGAAAATTTGTCCGGCATCTTATAAAAGCGACATTCAGAGAATCAGAAGCATTTGCTGCAGGGACCGTATCCACGGGCAATAGCTTCTGATTCTGTTATCTGAGAAGCTTTATCAGGATTCATACGCCCGCAGTCGGGAATGCTGTGGTATTTTTCGCCTGTTGCAGGGATCCAGACCATAGCGCATGAGGTTTCAGAAGCCTGTGAGGACGGCGGGGAGGTTTCCGTAGAGAAATCTTCGGAAGACTGTGCATCTGTTTCTGAGGAAGAATCTCCTGCAGAGTAATCGTTGCACGGCTCCTGATTCCAGGAAATGTTTTCCCCATCAGACAGGGCGATTACTGTTCCCTGCTTATCTGTGCGGAAAACAGGAATGTTCATGGAGGAAAGGCGTCCCATCGTATCGGCGGAAGGGTGACCGTATTTGTTTCCCGCTCCGCAGCTTACGACTGCCCAGGAAGGGGTGGAAGCCTCCAGAAAATCCCAGGTTGTGGAACTTTGGGAACCGTGGTGGCCGAGGGAGAGAACATCGCAGTCAAGGCTTACGCCGGCGCGGATCATGTCCTGTTCGCTTGTCTCTTCCGCGTCTCCTGTAAAGAGAAAGCTGTTGTTTCCGTTTGTAAGGCGGATTACTACGGAGTTTTTGTTGCTGTCGTTCGGGTCAATCCCGGAAGGAGCAAGAACGGTAAAGCTTCCTGTTCCAAAGGAAAAGGTATCTCCGGGTTTGGGGTACTGAATGGAAATGGCGTCTGCAGTTGCCGCATTTACAAAATCCATATATAAATCAGTGCCCTGGTAGTAGTCTGCGCCGAGAATATTTTCTACAGAAAAATTCTGAAGGCATTTTAAAAGTCCTCCAAGATGGTCTGCGTCATAGTGGGAGGAAATCATATAGTCAATGTTTTCCACATTCTGGCTGTGAAGGTATTCCACTACCTTATCGCTGTGGCGGGTGTCGCCTCCGTCGTAGAGAAGGTTTTCTCCGCCGGACTGAACGAGAATGGAAAGTCCCTGACCGACGTCCAGAAAGTGAACCGCCATATCCTGTGCGCCGCTCTCTGCATGGACAGGAAGGGTTCCTGCAGGCAGCAGAAGAGTGAGAGCGAGAAGAAGCGGAAGAAAAAGTGAAAAGCGTTTCTTTTTGTGCTTCATAATAAAATTCTCCTTTGTTGTGCAAAATCAAAAAACTCAGTAAATACAGGCTTTTCCCGTATCTGCTGAGTTTTCTTAAAAGTGGACCTGGCGGGAATCGAACCCGCGTCCGAAAGCCTATCCCCTTAGGCATCTCCCATCACAGTCGCTGTTTTAACATTCCCTCGGCAGCACGCCCACCGACAGGCTTACTGCTTCAGTAGCTTCATGATACATCTGCCGGGGCAAAGCTTACCCGACAAGGTTTCTCACATAGTTGGCGCCAGATTCCTGAAGTGTGAGTGCTTCAGGGCTGACGAGCAGCAATTAGGCTGCTAACGCGTACTGTTCGTCTGCGTTTATATTTAGGTTCCCGGTTGGTGCGCAGTCCAGGAATCTGCGGATGGCTTCCCAAGCTTCAAAACCCCCGTCGAAACCAGTACAAGCCCGAAGACTTCACAGAAAATTCTGTGCTGGAAAACAGACGAAAGGGCAGAAATCTGCCTGTCGTTTTATTATAGGCACATATGTTTGAGTTGTCAAGGGTGATTTTTTGAGAAATTCTTACAATCGTTCACAGAAGGAACATATTTCTCTGTTATAGTACAAATACAGAAGAGACGAATGAATAAATGGAGGGACAGAGAATGGACGCATTAAAAATCCTTGTAGTAGATGATGAAAGTCGTATGAGAAAGCTGGTAAAAGATTTCCTTACCAGAAAAAATTTCCAAGTTCTGGAAGCTGGAAACGGAGAAGAGGCAATGGATATTTTTTACCGGGAAAAAGATATTAACTTGATTATTCTTGATGTAATGATGCCGAAAATGGACGGCTGGGAAGTGTGCCGGGAAATCCGAAAAACCTCAAAAGTTCCTATTATTATGCTGACAGCGAGAAGTGATGAGAGAGACGAGCTTTTAGGCTTTGAGCTTGGAGTGGACGAATATATTTCAAAACCGTTCAGCCCCAAGATCCTCGTCGCGCGGGTAGAAGCAATTCTTCGAAGAACAGGGCAGAGCAATCCGGAAGATGTGATCTCCTGCGGAGGAATTGTCATTGACAAGGCGGCGCATATTGCTTCTGTAGATGGAGTGCCAATGGAATTGAGTTTTAAGGAATTTGAACTTCTCACATATTTCCTTGAAAATGAGGGCATCGCTCTTTCCAGAGAAAAAATCTTAAATTCTGTGTGGAATTATGATTACTTTGGAGATGCGAGAACCATTGATACTCATGTGAAGAAGCTGAGAAGCAAAATGGGAAATAAAGGCGAATATATTAAAACCGTATGGGGAATGGGATATAAGTTTGAGGTGGAAGAATGAAAAAGCCGGTGAAAAAGGGGGCAGGAAAGAAAGGGAAGAAATTTCACACCCTGCGCCATCAGATTTCCATGATTTTTACGGCAGTTCTTTTGTTTTCCATTGTAACCATCACTGTGATCAATGGTTTCTTTCTTGAAAAATATTATATTTCCCAGAAAGTGGAAATGCTTCTTGAGGCGGAAAAGACGTTAAGCGAGCTGGATATAGAATCGATTCTTGAAAAGGGAGACGCTTCTGTGGCAGATGAAATCGGCAGGGACAGCGCCAGAAATAATTTTTCCTGGGTTATTACAGATGAGGCAAACAGCTTTGAATACGGCTGGGGAGAAAGCAAGGATATGCTCCGCGTCCGGCTGTTCGGCTACATCTACGATCTGGAACAGGACAAGCCAAAAGGCAAGATCCTGCGGGAATCCGAGCACTGTACCATTCAGCAGATCCATGACCGGTTTGCAGGAATGGATTACGTGGAGTGCTGGGGACAGTTTGATAACGGATACTATTATCTGATTCGTACGCCGCTTGAAAGTATCCGGGAAAGTGCGGGAATTTCCAACAAGTTTTATTTCTTTGTGGGAATTTTGATTGTGCTGTTCAGCGGAATGATCATCATGGTGTTTACAAATAAGATTACAAAGCCCATCAGCGAGCTTACAAAGCTTTCCAGAAGAATGTCGGATCTGGAATTTGACGCAAGATATGAGAGCAGCGTGGGAAATGAGATCGATCTTCTGGGAGAAAGCTTTAACAGAATGTCAGAGCAGCTTGAGAGCACCATATCTGAATTGAAATCTGCAAATATTAAGCTTCAGAAGGATATTGAGGATAAAGTAAAAATCGATAAAATGCGAAAGGAATTTCTGGATAATGTTTCCCATGAGTTGAAAACGCCGATCGCGCTTATCCAGGGATATGCGGAAGGGTTAAAAGAAAACGTTTCCGATGATCCGGAGAGCAGGGAATTTTACTGCGACGTTATTATGGACGAAGCTTCGAAAATGAATAAGCTGGTAAAAAATCTTCTTGTCTTAAATCAGCTGGAGTCCGGAAAAGATGAGACGATAATGGAGCGCTTTGATATTGTATCTCTCATTCGCGGGGTTCTCCAGACAATGGACATCATGATCCAGCAGAAGGAAGCCAATGTGATTTTTGAGGAGGAGTCTCCTGTTTATGTATGGGCAGATGAATTTAAGGTAGAAGAGGTTGTGACAAATTATGTGAGCAACGCTTTGAATCATCTGGAAGGAGAACGTCAGATTGAACTGAAGCTTCAAATGGAAGGAGACAGGGTGAAAATATCTGTCTTTAACACAGGAAAGCCTATTCCGGAGGAAGACCTTCCAAATCTTTGGAGCAAGTTCTATAAGGTGGATAAGGCAAGGACAAGAGAGTACGGCGGAAGCGGCATCGGTCTTTCTATCGTAAGGGCGATCATGGAGGGAATGGACCAGAAATTCGGTGTGCAGAATTACGAAAACGGAGTAGAATTCTGGTTCACTCTTGACAGAAAATAGCATTTTATGGTAAGAAAAGCAGGCAGAAGTAAAGAAAGCTCTTTGCAACTGTCTGTTTTTGCGTTATACTGTAACAATGAAATTATGAAAAATGGCGTAATATGCGCCGGACAAAGAGGTGAATCACATGGCTCCCATTTCAGGAGACTGGCTGGACGCTCTGAAAGATGAGTTTCATAAGCCGTATTATGCAAAATTATATAAAACCGTAAACGAAGAGTACAGGACAAGAAAAATCTTTCCTCCGCCGGACGAGATGTTTAATGCCTTTCATTTTACTCCGCTCCATGAGGTGAAAGCGGTGATTTTGGGACAGGACCCTTATCATAATGACGGGCAGGCGCACGGTCTTTGTTTTTCTGTGAAAAAAGGCGTGGAAACGCCGCCTTCTCTTGTAAATATTTATCAGGAGCTTCATGATGACTGCGGCTGTTATATTCCCAATAACGGGTATCTGGAAAAATGGGCGCGCCAGGGTGTGCTGCTCTTAAATACCGTTCTGACAGTTCGGGCGCATCAGGCAAATTCCCACAGAGGAATCGGCTGGGAACAGTTTACGGACGCTGCCATTCAGATATTAAATGAACAGGACCGTCCCATTGTATTTCTCTTGTGGGGAAGACCTGCGCAGATGAAGCATTCCATGCTGAATAACCCGAATCACCTTGTTCTGGAAGCGCCTCACCCAAGTCCGCTTTCTGCGTACAGAGGATTTTTCGGCTGCAGGCATTTCAGCCAGGCGAACGCTTTTCTTGAGGCGCATGGCATTGCGCCGATCGACTGGCAGATTGAAAACATTTAAAAGAGGAAACGGATTGTAATGAGTAAAAAAAATGATAACACACTTGTAAAAAACGCATCGTTCCTTATGATGGCGGCGCTGATTTCCAAGATCATCGGAATGCTTTACAAAAGCCCCCTTTCCGCTACGCTTGGAAGTCAGAGCTTTGCGCTTTTCCAGTATGCCCAGAATGCATATTTCATTCTTCTTATGATCGCGTCATTCAGCATTCCCCAGGCGGTATCGAAGATCATGGCGGAAAAGATTGCGTTTAAGAGGTACAGAGATGCCCAGAAGGTATTTTACTGTGCCCTTCTTTATGCCGTGATCGCAGGCGGTATTGTAGCTCTTTTCTGCCTTTTCGGAGCTTCCATTATGGTTCCGGATAAAATGGCGGGGGCAAGGCTTGCCCTTCAGATGCTTGCGCCGACAATCTTCCTTTCCGGGATACTTGGGGTATTCCGTGGATATTTTCAGGCATACAGAAACATGATGCCGACTTCCCTATCCCAGATCATAGAGCAGATCTTTGTGGCTGTCTTTGCCCTTCTCATGTCTTCTCTTATGATTTCTTCCCACAGCGGAAAAGGTGAGGAAGTGATACAGAGCTGGGGAGCGGCGGGAGCCACAATGGGAACGGGAGCCGGAGTTCTGGCAGCGCTTCTTTTTATGGTTTTTGTGTACGGCATTAACAGAAAGACTATTCGAAGAAAGATAAGAAGGGACCGGGTATCTGTAAATGAAAGCACCTCCCAGGTGATGAAAACCATTATCCTGATTGTGATGCCGATTATTTTCAGTGCATTTATCTATAATGTAAACGGATATATCAACAGCTATATGTACACGGACATTTTGGGGAAAAGAGGAATGGATGAAACAGTTCTTCAAACCCTTTATGCAGAGTACGGTTATTTCATGACGCTAATTAATATTCCACTGACACTTGCAAGTACAGCTCCTACATCCATGATACCGGAGGTTTCAGCTCATTATGCAATGCATGACAGAAAAGGTGCAAATGAAAAAATTGACAGGGCGACTTGGATTAGCATGATCATCTCCATTCCGGCAGCAGTGGGGCTTGCCGTTCTTTCCGGGCCTGTTACAAGACTGATATTCGGAGAGACAAACGGAGTGGCAGCGCAGCTTCTGATCATCGGAGGAATCACAATTATCTTAAACGGAAATTCCAATATTTCAAACGGTGTCCTTCAGGGAATCGGAAAGCCGAATATTCCTATGATCCATGCGGCTATTGCGCTTGGGGCAGATGTGATCGTGATGGCGCTTCTTCTGCTTCTGACAGACCTTGGAGTTTATGCCATTGTACTTTCTATGGTTGTATACGCAGTTGTGATGTGTCTCTTAAATGAGAGAGCGATGAAGAAATATATGCGTCATAAAAATCCCTGGAAAAAGGCGTATCTGTATCCTCTGGTTGCGTCTGTTCCTATGGGACTTGTGGCAGGCGGCGTGTATTACGGACTTTACTTCCTTGTGCCGTCCAACTTCCTCTGTCTCTGCGTCTCTGTAGTATTGGCAGTGATTGTATATTTTGTAGTGTATCTCTTTGTGAGCAGACCTTCCAAAGAAGAACTGACTATGCTTCCGGGAGGAAGGATTCTTTATCGTGTGGCAGGAAAACTGAATCTGGTATAAATAAAACACAGTCTGAAAAGCAGTGAGATGCTTTCCGGCTGTGTTTTTTTGATGCGATTGAAAAGAGGTTTTCTCTTAACTCTGTTTTAAGAAGTTTTGCATTCCCCTGTGGAGCCTCTCTCGATAAGCTGGGCATGAAGAAGAATGGTTCCGATAGAAACATTGTTCAGAAGGCTGTTTATAGCATAATACCCGCATTTTCCAAGCTCTGCCCTGTCCTGGCGTACGGTGGTAAGCGGCGGGGAAGTATAAGCGCACATGGGAAGATCGTCAAAGCCTATGATGCTTAAATCTCTGGGAATGTGGTATCCTAGCTGCTGGCACTGGATCATGGCTGCGTTGGCAATAAGGTCATGGCTGCAGATAACGGCGGTCATTCCCATTTTCAAAAATCTGGATAAATGTTTTTCCACGCACTGGGTAATATAATAAGAAGCGCCTGCCCAGTCAGCTTCTGCGCGCAGATCATTCTGCTTCATAGCGTGAAAAAATGCTTTGTGCCGTACCTGCATAATATGAGAGCCAAGAGCGCTGCTTAAATAGCCGATTTTTTTATGCCCCTGTTTTTTTAAACAGGAGACGGCAAGCTCCATTCCTTCATTGTTGTCAATTCCGATAGAAGAAATAAAAGGATTGGCAGGAATGTAGTTATCGTACAGAACAGCGGGGGTATGGCTTGTCTCGAAATCCTTCATCCAGGGATCGTTTAGGGAAAAACCAAGGACAAGAGCCCCTACATAATCGTTTTGAAGCATAAAAACATCATAAGGCGTTTTTTTCTGGAATGGAACGGTCATGGGAACGACTTCCACTGCAAAGCCGGCAGGTTCTGCCATCTGGCGGAAACCGATAATAAAGTCATATCCAAACTGGTGTGGCTCCTCGTATTCCATGTTTTCTATAAGGACACAGAGCTTTGGTGCAGTGCCTTTCTGTCTGCGAAGCTTTGTATATCCCATTTCTACTGCAGTATCAAGAATTGTTTTTCGTAAAGTTTCGCTAATGTCCGGGGCATTATTGATCGCCTTTGAGACGGTTCCTTTGGAAACCCCAAGTTTATCAGCAATATCCTGTATTGTTGCCATAATACGTGCCTTTCTTTCTCTGTAAAAAAACCAAGATAAATTTTATTTATTATAGCAAATCAAAAGGAAAAAATCAATTCCTTTCACCAGATTAGTTTCGATAAACAAGAAAAATGAAAGTGAATATGTAAAAAGTGCACAAAAACAATGTATAAAAACTGTAGAAAACGGAGAAAGTAATCTGAGATATTGACGTTTTTTATAAAGTGATGTATATTACAGGTAACGAAACAAAACGAAACAAATAGGAGGAAGAAAGATGAGAAAGCGTGCAGCAGCATTGTGTATGACAGCGGTGCTTGCAGTGACAGGGCTTGCAGGATGCAGTAAAGGAGCAGGCGAAGATAAGGAAAGCGTCCGTCTGATGGTATGGTCTCCGTCAGAGGACCAGTCAAAGGACAGCGGAGAATGGCTTCAGAATACGTGTGAGGATTTTGCGAAGCTTCACCCGGAATGGGATATTACTTTTGTATACGGGGTTGCGGACGAGGCAACGGCGGCAACACAGGTGGCGCAGGATCCTGAGGCAAGCGCGGACGTATTTATGTATGCGAACGATACTCTTACGGTTATGACAGATGCCAGTGCACTTGCAAAATTTGGCGGAAAATACAGGGATGAAATCGAAGCTACGAACTCAGATGAGGTTCTCTCTTCCCTTATTAAAGAGGATAATCTGTACGGAGTTCCGTTTACCACAAACACATGGTTTATGTATTATGATAAGAGTGTTTTTTCTGAGGAAGATATTAAAAATCTGGATACCATGATGGAAAAGGGAACGGTTGCATTTCCGTTTACAAATTCCTGGTATCTTCCGGCATTTTATATTGGAAACGGCTGTACGCTTTTCGGAGACGGAACACAGGAAGACAAGGGCGTAGATTTTGGCGGAGAAAATGCGGTGGAGGTTACAGAATATCTGGTTGATCTTGCGGCAAATCCGAACTTTAAAATAGATGCGGACGGTTCCGGCCTTGCAGGTCTTCGTGACGGAAGTATTTCCGCGATTTTCTCAGGCTCCTGGGACGCAAACGCAGTCAGAGAGACTCTGGGAGAAAACATGGGCGTGGCCGTGCTTCCGATGTATACCCTCAATGGAGAGGAAAAGCAGATGATGTCTTATGCCGGCTCAAAGGCAATCGGTGTGAATCCTTACAGCAAAAATATGGTTCCTGCCGTAGAGCTCGCCGTATATCTTGGGTCTGCCGAAGCGCAGCTTTCCCATTATAAACTGAGAAATGTGATCCCCTGCAATACAGAACTTTTAGAGGACGCTGAGATTTCAGAAGATCCGCTTGTTATGGCACAGAACGATACTTTTAATTACACATCTATTCTGCAGCCTTTCGTGGCAAAAATGAACAACTGCTGGGTTCCGGTGGAAAATATGGGCAAGGGAATTCGCAATAAGAGTGTGACACATGAAAATGCAAAAGAGCAGACAGAAGCGATGAATGAAGCAATGAACAGTGATGGAATCTGATGAGGTGAAAGAAGATGAAAGAGAAAGAAACCTGTATTGCCGCCATAAAAAACGGCGGAATTGAGACAAAGCTTTCCATGTTTTTGATGGGCTTTGGAAATATTGTGCATAAACAGAAAATAAAAGGTCTTCTGTTTATGGCTGCGGAAATTGCATATATTGTGTTTATGCTTGTAAACGGCATTCATTTGATCAGTATGTTAGGTTCTCTTGGAAGCGTACCTCAGAAAGAAGTGTGGGATGAGGCGCAGCAGGTATACATTTACACACAGGGCGATCAGTCTGTTCTGATCCTCCTTTACGGTGTGGCAACCGTTTTTCTGTCCCTTCTCATGGTATGGGGCTGGAGAGGCGCTTTAAAAAGCGCGTATAAAGCGGAGCTGCTTGATAAAAACGGGCATCATGTAAATACATTTGCAGAAGATTTAAAATCTCTTCTCAATGAGAATCTTCACAGACTTCTCATGACGCCTCCAATGATCTTTATTTTCGGGCTTACTATTTTGCCGCTTATTTTTATGATCTGTATGGCGTTTACAAATTACAGCAAGCTTGGTAACCATCTGATGCTTTTTGACTGGGTGGGACTGGAAAACTTTAAGGCGTTATTTGATTCCAACAGCATTCTTGGAAGTACCTTCTGGTCAGTCCTTGGCTGGACGCTTGTGTGGGCGTTTTTCGCAACCTTCACAAACTACATTTTCGGTATGATCCTTTCTCTTGTGATAAACAGAAAGGAGACAAGGGCAAAAGGCTTCTGGAGATTCTGTTTTGTTATCTCCTGCGCAGTGCCGATGTTTGTTTCTCTTCTTATTATGAGAACCATGCTTCAGCCAAACGGTGCGGTGAACGTGCTTCTTCGAAATCTGGGAATTATTGCCCAGGACGCAAGCCTTCCGTTTTTTACAGATCCTACATGGGCGAGAGTGACAGTCATTGTCATTAATATATGGGTCGGCGTTCCGTACACCCTTCTTCAGCTTACCGGTGTGCTTCAGAATATTCCGGCGGAGCTTTATGAGGCGGCAAAGGTGGACGGAGCAAATGCCATTCAGAGATTCTTTAAGATCACGCTTCCCTATATGTTATATGTGACAACGCCGTACCTTATCGTAACCTTTACAGGTAATGTAAATAACTTTAACATTATTTATCTGTTATCAGGAGGAGATCCTGTTACAGACCTTGCTTCCACAGCGGGAAAAACAGATTTGCTTGTAACATGGCTTTATAAGCTGACAGTAGATAAACAGTATTATAACATCGGAGCCGTGATCGGAATCCTTACATTTATTATCCTGGCGGCAGGAGCGCTTCTCACATACAGAAACAGCAAATCTTATAAGGAAGGAGAGTTTTAAACATGGGAATCAAATCCGCAAAAAAGAAACGCTTTATCACAAATACAGTAGTCCATATTTCCCTTGGCATTTTAGCGGCTGTATGGGTGTTCCCCATTTTATGGGTCATACTTACAAGCTTCCGTGCAGAAAAAGGTTCTTATGTGTCTACCTTTTTTCCTCAGGGATACACCCTCGATAACTATATCCGGCTTTTTACAGATACTTCTATTTTAAACTTCCCGAAGATGTTTGCGAATACGCTGATTATTGCAGTTTGTTCCTGTGTTCTGGCAACCTTTTATACGCTGGCTGTATCCTACTGTCTGTCAAGACTGAAATTCCGTCTTCGGAAACCTTATATGAATATGGCAATGATTTTGGGATTATTTCCAAGCTTTATGTCCATGATCGCTGTTTACTTTATTTTAAAGGCTTTAGGTCTTACAGAAGGGAATCTGATTCGTGTTGCTTTGATTTTATGTTATTCGGGAGGGGCTGGTCTTGGATTTCAGATTGCCAAAGGCTTCTTTGATACCATTCCTGTTGCTGTGGACGAGGCAGCCATTCTGGACGGCTGCACGAGATGGCAGATTTTTACAAAGATTACGCTGCCGTTAAGTAAGCCGATCATCGTATACACAGTATTAACCGCATTTATGGCGCCCTGGCTCGACTTTATTTTTGCAAAGGTAATCTGCCGTGCAAACTCAGACCAGTATACGGTTGCGATCGGTCTCTGGAAGATGCTGGAAAAAGAATATATTGACAGCTGGTATACAAGCTTTGCGGCTGGCGCAGTTCTGATTTCCATTCCGATCGCCATTCTCTTCCTCTATATGCAGAGGTATTATGTGGACGGTGTGTCAGGCGCAGTAAAAGGCTGATAAGCGAAAAGGAGCAGTTATGTTAAAGAGGCAGGAATTAAAGAGACTTTATAACACTTCAGAATTTAAAGAGAATTATATAGATACAGAAAGAAAACAGGGGGCGGTATGCACGGGGGAAGGGACTTCCTTTCTCCTGTGGAGTCCTCTTTCTGAAAAAGCAGAGCTTCGCTTTTATAAGGAAGGAGAAGGCGGAAGCTCATTTTTTCAGACGGAAATGAAAAAAGAAAAAAAGGGAATGTGGTCTTATAAAACAGAGGAAAATCTTCACGGCGTTTATTATGATTTCCGCACGGTGACAAAAGGGGAAGAAGCTGTTTTCGGAGATCCTTATGCAAGAGCCTGCGGAGTAAACGGAAAAAGAAGTATGTCTGTAGATTTAAAAGAAACGGACCCGAAAGGCTGGGAGGAAGACAGAAGTCCCCAAAAACAGGAAGAGACCGTGATTTATGAGCTGCATGTAAAGGAATTTTCCTGGGACGAGGCAGGTGGATTTTCGAAGGAAAACAGAGGAAAGTACCTGGCATTTACAGAAGAACATACAACCCTTAATAAAGATGGAGTGCATTTGACAGGCCTTGATTATCTGAAAAAACTTGGAATTACCCATGTACAGATCATGCCGGCTTATGATTACGGATCTGTCAATGAGAAGAATGACGGAGAATTTAACTGGGGATACGATCCGGTCAATTATAATGTGCCGGAGGGCTCTTATTCTTCCGATCCGTATCATGGAGAGGTTCGTATCCGGGAATTTAAGGAAATGGTTCAGGCTCTTCACAAAAACGGCTTTCGTGTGATCATGGATGTGGTATATAACCATATGTACGACCTGGATTCCAATTTGAATAAGGCGGTGCCCTGGTACTATTTCAGGACTTATGAAAACGGAGAGATTTCCAATGGCTCTGCCTGCGGAAACGATGTGGCAAGCGAACGTGAAATGTGCGGGCAGTATATTCTGGATTCTGTTCTTTACTGGGCGGAGGAGTATCATATTGACGGATTCCGTTTTGACCTTATGGGACTTCTCGATACAGAGCTTATGAACCGTATTCGAAAAGCTCTTGACGAAAAATACGGAAGAGGAGAAATTCTTCTTTTCGGAGAGCCCTGGGCAGCAGATGAGACAGCGGCTGAGGGAGATGCAATAATGGCTCTTAAAAAGAATATTTCCCATCTTGATAAATATGTGGGAATGTTCTGCGACGATACAAGAGATGCAATCAAGGGTCATGTGTTTGAGGGAGAAATCCCGGGCTTTGTAAACGGTGCGGAAAATATGGAAGAAAAAATCCTGAACAGCGTAAAAGCATGGTGTACGAAAGAGACGGGAAGCAAAGCGCCCTCTCAGGTGATCACGTATGTTTCCGCTCATGATAACTGGACGCTCTGGGATAAGCTTTCCATCACAACGCCGGACGAAGAGCGGAGAATGATGGAAAATAAACTGGCAGCAGCCATTTACATGACCTGTCAGGGATATCTTTTTATGCTTTCCGGAGAGGAATTTGCAAGAACCAAGGACGGGCAGGAAAATACTTATAACAGTTCCATCTCTTTAAATCGTCTGGACTGGAAGAGAGCATATGCATATGAAGAGCTCCGTATCTATTATGAAGGACTGATTGCTCTCAGGAAGCAGCTTCCGGGGCTTTGCGACAAGTCGGAGGCAGCAGGAAAGAGAATTTACGGTCACTGGAAGAAGCAGGGCGCAGCAGGATTTTTTGTGGAAAATAGAAAAGAAGGAGAACATACGCCCTGGGAAACTCTGTATATTATTTATAACGCCACAGAGGAAGAGGTTGAAACTGCCCTTCCGAAAGGAGAATGGGAAGTCCTTCTTACGAAAGAAGACAGCTTTGCATGGAAAAAACGGAAAAAAGCAGAGAAAGCGACAGCCGCTCCGATGAGCGCGCTTGTCCTTGGACGAAGAGGAAGCATATGAGATGGATTTACGGAAAGCAGGACTGGAATACTTTAAAACGCGGTCTTGAAAATAATTATCTTTTGACAAACGGTCTTGGAGGATTTTCCGCTCTTACAATAACAGGGGCGGCTTCAAGAAACGATCACAGCGTTTTTATGGCGTGTGTGAAAGCGCCGAATCACCGTTACAATATCGTACACCGCCTTTCGGAGCGTTTGTTTCTTGACGGAGAGGAAAAAATTCTTTCCACCCAGGAATTTGCAGACGGCTATACAGAGGACGGGTATCGTTATCTTTCTTCTTTTATATATGAAGATACGCCTCTGTGGCGCTACCATGTAAACGGCGTTTCTCTCTCAAAAGAAATCGCCATGAAGCATGGAGAAAATACAGTGGCAGTTGTTTATACCATAGAAAACAGGGGAAAATGCGAGGCAGGATTTGAGGTGACGCCGTTTTTCCAGTTTGCAAAAAAGGGAGAGGATATGAAACTGTCCCAGACCTTAGTGAAAAAGGGAAATCAGATTTCCTCTGAGGGAATGACGCTGTTTTTTGAGACAAACGGAAAAGTGGCAGAGATTGAGGAAAAGACAGAGGTTTATTTTTATTCTTACGATGTGTGCGATGGAAGAAGAGAGACGGGGCACGCAAAGGCAAACCATGTGATTTCCGTTTCTGCGCAGCCGGGAGAGAAAGTAAAATTAAACCTCGTATATTCTGTGGAAAAGAAGTATTTGGAGAAAGTAAAATTCCCGGAAGCGGAAGAAATGATAAAAGAATATAAGGAGCGGAGACAGTCTCTTATAAAAACAGCCGGTCTTTCCGTGCCGATGGCGCAGGAGCTTGTAAAAAGCGCAGACCAGTTTGTTTCCAGGAGAGAATCCACAAACGGAAGCACCATTCTTGCAGGGTATCCGTTTTTTGAGGACTGGGGAAGGGACACTATGATCGCCCTTCCGGGTATCTGCATTTCTACGGGACAATATGATACGGCAAAGGAGATTTTAAGAACCTTCGCTTTAAACGAGAAGAATGGTCTGATGCCGAATCTCTTCCCGGAAGGAGGAAATGAGCCTCTTTATAATACTGTAGACGCGGCGCTTCTTTTTATTAACTGCGTGTATCTTTATTATGAAAAAACAGAGGATCTTGATTTTGTAAAAGAGATGTATCCTGTGATGGAACGGATCATCAGGGGATATAAAGAGGGAACTGATTTTGGAATCCATATGGATGCAGACGGACTGATCCAGGCAGGAGAAGGGCTCTGGCAGGTAACATGGATGGACGTGCGCGTAGGAGAAATCCTTCCCACACCGAGACATGGAAAGCCTGTGGAAATTAATGCCTACTGGTATAATGCCCTCTGTATTATGGAAGAATTTGCCGGGATTTTAAAACAGGACTGGAAAGAAACAGGATTAAAAGATCAGGTAAAAAAATCCTTCCTTCAGAAGTTCTGGTTGGAAAAAAGAAGCTGTTTAAAAGACCTGGTATCCGGTACAGAGGCGGACGAACAGGTTCGCTGCAATCAGATATGGGCAGTGTCCATGCCGTTTGCCATGCTTACAAAGGAGCAGGAAAAGGCAGTTGTAGAGACCGTGTTTGAGACACTTTATACACCGTATGGTCTTAGAACCCTGGAAATGTCAGATAAAGAGTTTAAGCCTCTCTATCAGGGGAAAATGGAAGAAAGAGATATGGCGTATCATCAGGGAACAGTGTGGACTTTCCCTTTGGGAGCATATTATCTTGCATATCTTAAAGTAAATGATTACAATAAAGAGGCGAGGGAAGTTGTAAAGGAACAGCTTGAGGTCATGGAAAGCGCCATGAGAGAGGGCTGCATCGGACAGCTTCCGGAGATTTACGATGGAGAAAATCCCACAAGGTCAAAGGGCTGCTTTGCCCAGGCATGGAGTGTGGGAGAAATTTTAAGAGTATATGAAGCCGTTGAAAGATGCGGAGATAAGGAGTAAATATGGAAAAATTATTAGAGCAGATTTTACAGGAAAAATACGGAAAAAACATAAAAGAAGCGTCTGACGAACAGATTTATACAGCTCTTCTCATTCTCACAAAAGAGAAGATGCAGGGAATGAAAAGAAATGAAGGAAAGAAAAAGCTTTACTACATTTCCGCAGAATTTTTAATTGGAAAGCTTCTCTCCAACAACCTTATCAACATTGGACTTTTTGAAGAGACAAAAGAAGTGCTTGCAAAGAACGGACACGACATTACAGCCATTGAGGAGATGGAAAATGAGCCGTCTCTTGGAAACGGCGGTCTTGGACGTCTCGCTGCCTGCTTCCTGGATTCCATTGCCACACTCGGTTTAAACGGAGACGGTGTGGGATTGAATTACCACGACGGTCTGTTTCTTCAGAAATTTAAGGACAACAAGCAGAGCGAAGAGAAAAATCCGTGGATCACAGACGACAGCTGGCTGACAAAAACAGACGTAAGCTTTTCTGTTCCGTTTAAGGATTTTACCCTGCAGTCTGTGCTGTACGACATTGATGTTCCGGGATATAAAAACGGCTGCAACCGTCTTCATCTTTTTGATGTAGATACTGTGGATGAGGGAATCATCAGAGACGGAATCCAGTTTGACAAAAAGGATATTGCGAAAAACCTTACCCTTTTCCTTTACCCGGACGACAGTGACGAGGCAGGACAGCTTCTCCGTATTTACCAGCAGTATTTCATGGTAAGCAACGCTGCACAGCTCATTTTAAGAGAGGCAGAGGAGAGAGGGGCAGACCTGTATCAGCTCTACGATTATGTAACGATCCAGATTAACGATACGCACCCGACAATGGTAATTCCGGAGCTGATCCGCCTTCTCATGGAGAAAGGCTTCAATATGGATACAGCCATTGATGTAGTGAGAAAAACATGCGCGTATACAAACCATACTATTCTTGCAGAAGCTCTGGAAAAATGGCCGATTTCTTATCTGGAACAGGTGGTTCCGCATCTTCTTCCGATTATCCGCGAGCTGGACAGCCGTGTGAGAAGAGATTTCCATGACGAGCGCGTATATATTATCGATAAGCAGGACCGCGTACACATGGCGCACATTGACATTCACTTCGGATATGCAGTAAACGGCGTGGCTGCTCTTCATACAGAAATTCTGAAAGAATCCGAGTTAAAACCGTTTTACGATATTTATCCGGAGAAATTCAACAATAAGACAAACGGAATTACCTTCAGAAGATGGCTGCTTCACTGCAACCAGGAGTTAAGCGCATATATTGAAGAGCTGATCGGAGACGGATTTAAAGAAAACGCGATGGAACTGGAAAAGCTTCTCGCATACAAAGAGGACGAGACTGTTTTAAAACGTCTGATGGAGATCAAGCATCACGCAAAAGAACATTTAAGAGATTATCTGAAAGAAACACAGAATGTGGAAATTGATGCAGATTCTGTATTTGACATTCAGATTAAGCGTCTTCACGAGTATAAGAGACAGCAGATGAACGCTCTTTATGCTATTTACAAATATAAAGAGATTAAAAAAGGCAACCTTCCGAAACGACCGATCACTATGATTTTCGGAGCGAAGGCAGCGCCGGCTTACACCATTGCAAAAGATATTATCCATCTTCTTCTCTGCCTGCAGCAGTTAATTGACAATGACCCTGTTGTAAGCAAATATATGAAGCTTGTTATGGTGGAAAACTACAATGTAACAAAGGCGGAAAAACTCATTCCTGCCTGCGATATTTCCGAGCAGATTTCTCTTGCGTCAAAAGAGGCGTCAGGAACAGGAAACATGAAGTTTATGTTAAACGGCGCTGTGACACTCGGAACAGAGGACGGCGCAAATGTGGAGATCCATCAGCTTGTAGGCGATGAAAACATCTATATCTTCGGAAAGAAATCCGAGGAGGTTATTAAGCTTTACGAGGAGGCTTCCTACTGCTCAAAAGAGATTTACGAAAACGATCCCCAGGTGGAGGAGCTTGTTGACTTTATCATCAGCAAGGAGCTGATTCAGATCGGAGATCCGGTCAATCTCGGAAGACTTTATAAAGAAATCGTATCAAAAGACTGGTTTATGGCGCTTCTCGACGTAAAAGAATACATTCAGAAAAAAGAAGAGATATTAAGAGATTACGAGGACGAAACTGCATGGGCAAAGAAAGCGCTTGTAAACATTGCAAAGGCAGGCTTCTTCTCAGCAGACAGAACTATTGAAGAGTACAACCGCGACATCTGGAAGCTTGCATAAGAGGTGTGGACTATGAGAGAAACTGGAATTTTAATGCCGGTTTCTTCTCTCCCGTCCCGGACGGGGGTAGGAGAGCTGGGGAAAGAAACATATGAATTTCTCGATATTTTAAAGAAAGCGGGAGTGAAAATCTGGCAGGTTCTGCCTATGAATCCGCTCGGCTATGGAAATTCTCCGTATCAGCCGTATTCCTCCTGTGCAGGAGACGAACTTTATTTAAGCCTTGACCTTCTCTTTGAAGAAGGACTTTTAAAAGCGCTTCCTCCTTCTCATCTTGAATACGCGAAAAAAGTGGCATATGAGGAGGTGCGCGCATGGAAGGAAGGGTATTTAAGAGAAGCCTTTGGAAATTTTCAGGAGACAGAGGAATACCGCGCCTTTATTTCCCAGGAATGGGTGCGCGCCTACGGCGTGTTCCGCGCTCTGAAAAAAGAAAATGACGACCGCTGCTGGAATGAGTGGAAGGAAGCGCACAAAAACTGGAATGGGGAAGACTTATCAGAGGAAATCGAAAAAGAGGCTTCCTACCATATGTTTTTACAGTATGAATTTCTTTGCCAGTGGAAAAAGGTAAAGGAATATGCAAATAAAAACGGAATCCGTATTATGGGAGACGTTCCTTTTTACGTGGGAATCGATTCTGTTGACGTGTGGGCGGGCAAAGAAAACTTCCTCCTGGGGGCAGACGGACAGCCTTCCTTTATCGCGGGCGTTCCGCCGGACTATTTCAGCGCAGTAGGGCAGAGATGGGGAAATCCTGTTTACGACTGGGATTATCTGAAAAAAACAGGATACGATTTCTGGGTGAAGCGTATCGGATATAACAGTCAACTTTTTGATTTAATCCGTATTGATCATTTCCGTGCCTTTGATACATTCTGGAAAATTCCGGCTTCCTGTCCGACGGCAGTGGAGGGAGAGTGGATCGAGGCGCCCGGATATGAGGTGCTGGACACCCTAAAACGAGAAGTGCCGGAGGCGCATCTTGTAGCGGAAGACCTTGGAGATCTTCGCCCGGAGGTGCTTACCTTAAAAGACCACTATGGATTAAAGGGAATGAAAATTCTTGAGTTTTCCATAGATACAAAGGGAAAATATGCGAGGGACACTTTTGAGGAAAAAGAAAATCTCATTATTTATACAGGAACCCATGATAACGATACGCTTATGGAGTGGTATGGAAAAATGTCCTGCGCAGCGAAGAGAAAGCTTCGCCGTTTCCTGAAAAAGCAGGGAATGAAAACAGGTTCCGTAAAAGACAGGCTCCTTGCCTACACATGGAAAAGCAGGGCGGAGTATGCCATTATTCCGGCGGCGGATATTCTGGGGCTTGGAAAAGAAGCCCATTTAAACACGCCGGGAACCGTGGGAAGTCCAAACTGGGAGTGGAGAATGCCGGATATGAAGCATCTGGCAGAGGAGCTTTATCAATATAAGAAACAGATGACGGAAAGGTGACAGACAGCAGATGGAATTTGCAGGAGTTTATCACAAAACATCAGAGCAGATGAGCTACCCCTGTAATGAGAGGGAGCTGATTATCAATTTAAAAACAGGATATGACGTAAAACGCGTATTTCTTCATCAGGGCGATCCGTTTGAAGCCGGCATTTTAGGCGGAAATGAAAAATGGGTTGGAAAACGGGAAGAAATCTGCTATAAAAAGCGCTTACAGCATCAGATATGGTGGACAACCACACTTGTTCCACCGTATAAAAGATGTAAGTATTATTTTGAACTTCATACAGATAAAGAAGTGTGGTATTACTTTGAGGACGGCTTTTTAAAGGAAGAGCAGCTTCACATGGAAGGGCGTATGCTTCAGTGTTTTATTGTGCCCTGGATGAATCCGGCAGATATAAATGTAACTCCGGACTGGGTAAACGATACGGTCTGGTATCAGATTTTTCCAGACCGCTTCTGCAATGGAACGCCGGAGAAAAACGGGGAGGATATTCTGCCCTGGCGCACAGGACCTGTCACAAATCAGGAGCGTTTCGGCGGAAATCTTGCAGGAATCAGAAAGCGTCTTTCATATTTAAAAGAGCTCGGTATTAATGGAATCTACTTAAATCCCATTATGGAAGCAGAGTCTAACCATAAATATGATACAAGAGACTACACAAAAATAGACCCTTATTTTGGAGATAATGAAGAGTTTGCCCTTCTTGTAAAAGAAGCCCATGAACTTGGTATCCGGATAATGGTGGACGCTGTGTTTAATCACTGTGGAAGGCGTTTTGCTCAGTGGCTTGATGTGGAGGAAAAAGGAGAAAAATCTGAGTTTGCAGACTGGTTTATGATTCACGACTGGAATGCATTAAAAAAGCAGGGAGATACAAGAGACGGAAGATTTTATTCCTTTGCATTTAATGAATATATGCCGAAATTAAATACAAATAATGAAGAAGTGATTCGGTATTTCTCTGATATTTGCGAAAGCTGGATTCACGATTTTGATATTGACGGCATCCGATTTGATGTGGGAAATGAGGTATCCCACCGCTTCTTAAAACGTGTAAGGGAGAGGGTAAAATCTCTAAAACCGGATATTTATCTTTTGGGAGAAATCTGGCACGATGCAAGCCAGTGGCTTATGGGAGACGAGTATGATTCTGTTATGAATTACCCTCTTATGAGCGGGATCCATGACTTTTTCCTTGATAAGGAAAGCACAAAAGAAGATTTTGAATATATGGTGAACCGCTGTTATACCATGTATATGCAGCAGTGCAACAATGTTTTGTTTAATCTTCTGGATTCTCACGATACAGAGCGGCTTATGAACCGTCTGAAAAATCTGGACGTCTTTTATCAGCAGCTTGCCGTTCTCTTTACCATGCCGGGAAGTCCCTGTATTTATTACGGGACAGAAATTGCGATGGAAGGGGGACACGACCCGGACTGCAGGAGGTGTATGCCCTGGGACGAGCTGGATTCTGAGGAAAACAGAGAGCGTCTGAAAGAAATGAAAAAGCTGATTTCTCTTAGAAAAACAGAGAAAACATTTAAGAGTCTTTATTTCCATTTCCCGGATACATACAGGGAAAAACGCTGCGTGGAATACATTAAACTGGACGAAGCGGGAAATAAAATTCAGGTAGTTTTAAATTGCACAAAAGATTTTGTTGATACACTGGAGGGAGGGGAAATTCTCTTTTCAAGAGGATATGAAAATGGAAAACTTGCTCCAGATGGAACACTGATTCGCAGAATATAAGAGAGGGATGTAAATATGAACAGCGAAGGAAGAAAATGGTGGAAAAACGCAGTAGTTTACCAGATTTACCCGCGAAGCTTTATGGACAGCAACGGGGACGGAATCGGAGATATAAGAGGAATTATTACAAAGCTGGATTACCTGGAGGAACTGGGGATTGATGCTGTCTGGCTTTCTCCTGTCTGTAAATCCCCGCAGGATGACAATGGATATGATATTTCTGATTATCAGGATATTGACCCTATGTTTGGAAACATCAGGGACATGGAAGAGCTGATTCAGGAGGCAAAAAAAAGAAATATCCGCATTATTATGGATCTTGTTTTAAATCATTCTTCTGATGAACATTTCTGGTTTCAGGAAGCGAAAAAAAGCAGAGAAAATCCTTATCACGATTACTATGTGTGGCGGGATGGAGAGAAAGGTACGCTTCCCAACGACATGGGCTCTGCGTTCGGAGGACCTGCCTGGGAGTGGGTTCCGGAGCTGAACCAGTATTATTTTCACCAGTTTTCTGTAAAGCAGCCGGATTTAAACTGGGAAAATCCAAAGCTTCGCAGAGAAATCTATGATATGATCCTCTGGTGGATGAAAAAAGGAGTTGGAGGTTTTCGCCTTGATGTAATTGACCAGATTGCGAAAGATCCGGATTTAAAAATTACCAATAACGGTCCTCGTCTTCATGAATTTATCCGGGAATTAAGTAAGGAAACCTTCCAGAAGGGAGATTTGATTACAGTTGGTGAAGCCTGGGGTGCAGATACAGAGAGGGCGAAGCTTTACAGCGCGCCGGATGGAAGCGAATTTTCTATGGTATTCCAGTTTGAACATATGATGCTTGACCAGGAAGAGGGAAAAGAGAAATGGGACTTCTGCCCGCTTTCCCTTGTGAAACTCAAAAAAAATCTGGCAAAATGGCAGAACGAGCTTCATAATTGCGGTTGGAACAGCCTTTTCTGGGATAATCACGACCTTCCCCGTATTGTGTCAAGATGGGGAAATGATACGGAATACAGAACAGAGTCTGCCAAAATGCTTGCAACAATTCTTCATGGAATGCAGGGAACACCGTACATTTATCAGGGAGAAGAGCTTGGCATGACGAATGTGCGTTTTGAAGATATTTCTCTATATCAGGATATTGAAATCCGGAATATGTATAAAGAACGTCTGGAAAAAGGGTATAAAGAAGCAGATATTATGGAGTCCATTTACGCAAAAGGAAGAGATAATGCAAGAACTCCCATGCAGTGGAGTGCCGGAAAAAACGCAGGCTTTACACAGGGAACGCCCTGGATTGGCGTAAATCCCAATTACACAGAAATTAATGCAGAAGAAGAGTTGAAAAATATGGATTCTGTATTTCATTATTATAAAAAGCTCATTGCCCTTCGAAAAAAATATGAGATTTTTACAGAAGGAAGTTTCCGTCTCCTTCTTGAGGAAGATGAAAATATTTTTGCATATGAGCGGGAATATAATGGAAAGAAACTTCTTGTGGCAGGAAACTTTACAGAAAAAGAAGTGCCGTGTCCTCTTTTAAAAGAGTGGGAGGGAGCAGAAACTCTGATCCACAATTATAAAGAGGAGGAAGGAATGGTTCTTCGTCCATATGAAGCGTTTATGAAACTGAAATAAATGATAAAAAGTACTGCTGTACTAAGTGATGAAAACTTAGTATTGCAGTACTTTTTGTTTTGCCTGTAAGGTCAGGCGTCTTTTTCAGACTCTTTATTCAGATTTTTTTGTGCTGTGGAAAGCATCAGCTTAATTCTGTTTAACTGGTTTACCTCGCTTGCCCCAGGGTCGTAATCAATAGCTACAATATTTGCCTCCGGATTTGTGCGGCGGATTTCCTTGATAACTCCTTTTCCCACAATGTGGTTTGGAAGACAGCCAAATGGCTGAATACACACAATGTTGGGAACGCCTCCGTGAAGCAGCTCCATCATCTCTCCTGTAAGAAACCACCCTTCGCCTGTCTGATTGCCGGGAGATACAATAGGAGAAGCCATTTTCGCCAGATCTGTGATGTCTGCGGACGGAGTGAAGTGGCGGCTCTGGGCAAGGGCTTCATTTGCAGATTTTCTCATATATTCAATGAGCTTGATTCCCCAGTTTCCGATGGTTGCCTTTGATTTTTTGAAACCAAGATTCTCCACTTTAAAGTTCTGATTATAGAAGCAGTAGCATAAGAAGTCGATGAGGTCGGGTACGACGGCTTCTGCTCCTTCTTCCTCCAGAAGATCTGCAAGGTGATTATTTGCAGCCGGCAGGAATTTTACAAGGATTTCGCCTACAATTCCCACGCGCGGCTTCTTTTCATCGCTGATCGGAATGGTGTCAAAATCGTGTACCATTTCCCGGCACATATGCTTAAACTGGCTGTGACTTATGGTGTTTCCTGTAATAAAGGAAATACATCTTTGCTCCCAGATTTTATATTTTCTGTTTACAATGCCTTTTTCCAGCTCGTACGGACGCATTCTGTACACGCACTTCATAAGAATATCTCCAAATACGCCGCCGTAGCAGATTCTCTTGACCAATGGCAGAGTCAGCTTAAAGCCGGGATTTTTCTCAAGACCGCTCAAATTGACAGAGATAACGGGAATCTGTTCCATTCCTGCTTTTTTCAGCGCTCTTCTGATAAAAGCTATGTAGTTGGAAGCACGGCAGCCGCCTCCTGTCTGAGACATAATGACAGCCGTCCTGTTTAAGTCGTATTTGCCGGAGAGGAGCGCGTCCATAATCTGCCCAACAACAATGAGGGAAGGATAGCAGGCGTCGTTATTTACGTATTTTAAGCCTGTGTTTACCGCTTCTTTATTATCGTTTGGGAGCACCTCAAAATGGTAGCCGCAGGTGTTAAAGGCGGCCTGGATAAAGCTGAAATGGAAGGGAGACATCTGCGGACATAAAATCGTAAAGTCTTTTCGCATTTCCTTTGTGAAGGATACCTTTTTAATGGAGGACGGCTGAATGATCCTGGTACGTTTCTGTGCCTCTTTTGCCCGAAGCGCGGCAAGAAGAGAGCGGATCCTGATTTTGGCAGCACCCAGATTATTCACCTCGTCAATTTTGAGACAGGTGTAAATTTTGCCGCTTCCGGAGAGAATCTCGGATACCTCGTCCGTTGTCACCGCGTCAAGACCGCAGCCAAAGGAGTTTAACTGGATCAGGTCGAGATCCTCCCTTGTTTTTACAAAGTTTGCGGCAGCATAAAGGCGGGAATGGTACATCCACTGGTCGTTTACACGGATCGGACGCTCAACGGGAACAAGGTGAGATACGGAATCCTCTGTCAGGACAGCAATGCCGTAGCTGTTAATAAGGCTTGGAATGCCGTGGTGGATTTCCGGGTCGATATGGTACGGCCTTCCTGCAAGAACAATACCTCTTCGTCCTGTTTCTTCCATATATCTCAGTGTTTCTTCGCCCTTTTTCTGTACATCTTTTCTTGCAGAAGCAAGCTCTTCCCAGGCTTTGTGTGCTGCAGCTTTTACTTCATCTGCCGGAATATCTTTAAATTCCGCTACAAGACGCCCGGTGAGGATTTCCTCAGAAGTAAAGGCAAGGAACGGATTCCGGAAATCAACGGAAGGATCGTTTAATTCGTCCACATTGTTTTTGATGTTTTCTGCATAAGAAGTAACGATTGGACAGTTGTAATGATTGACTGCGTCCGGGAACTCGTTTCTTTCGTAAGGAATGCAGGGGTAAAAAATAAATTTCACTCCGTTTTTCAAAAGCCAGGTAACGTGTCCGTGGGCAAGCTTTGCCGGGTAGCACTCTGATTCACTTGGAATGGATTCAATACCAAGCTCGTAAAGCTTTCTTGTGGAAGTGGGGGATAACACCACCTCGTATTTCAGTTCTGTGAAAAAGGTAAACCAGAACGGATAATTTTCAAACATATTTAAGACGCGGGGGATTCCTACTTTTCCACGTTCTGCCTTATCGGCAGTGAGCGGCTGGTAAGAAAAAAGCCGTTTGTATTTATACTCATAAAGATTCGGGATATTATCCTTGTTCTTTTCTTTGCCGATTCCGCGCTCGCATCGGTTTCCGCTTACAAACTGGCGTCCTCCTGTAAACTTGTTGATCGTCAGACGGCAGCTGTTTGTGCAGCCCTTACAGTTTGCAATGGAGGTTGTGTATTTCAGCTCGTTGATTTTCTGTATGGAAAGCATGGTTGTTTCTGTGCCTTCTTCGTATCGTTCTCTTGCGATTAAGGCTGCGCCAAAAGCACCCATAATTCCTGCAATGTCAGGGCGGATCGCCTCACAGTCTGCGATTTTTTCAAAGCTTCGAAGAACTGCGTCGTTATAAAAAGTTCCGCCCTGTACAACAATGTGGCGTCCAAGCTCGGAAGCGTCGGAAACCTTGATTACTTTATAAAGTGCATTTTTAATGACAGAGTATGCAAGACCGGCGGAAATATCGGAAACCTCAGCGCCCTCCTTCTGTGCCTGTTTGACTTTGGAGTTCATAAATACCGTACAGCGTGTTCCCAGATCAATGGGATTTTTCGCAAAAAGAGCTGCTTTTGCAAAGTCTTCCACACTGTAATTTAAGGATTTTGCGAAGGTTTCAATAAAGGAACCGCAGCCTGAGGAGCAGGCTTCGTTAAGCTGTACGCTGTCTACGGTATTGTCCTTTATTTTGATACACTTCATATCCTGACCGCCAATATCAAGGATACAGTCAACCTCCGGGTCAAAAAATGCAGCTGCGTAATAATGAGAAACTGTCTCCACCTCTCCCTCGTCAAGAAGAAGCGCCGCTTTAATAAGGGCTTCTCCGTATCCGGTTGAGCAGGAGTAGGCAATGTGCGCGTCCGCTGGAAGGAGGCTGTAAATTTCCTGAATGGAGCGTATCGTAGTTTTTAAGGGATTTCCGTTATTGTTGCTGTAAAAGGAGTAGAGAAGAGAGCCGTCTTCTCCTACAAGGGCTGTTTTTGTTGTGGTAGAGCCTGCATCAATACCAAGATAGCAGTTTCCCTTATATGCAGAAAGTTCTGCAGTTTTTACCTGATACTGGCTCTGGCGTTTGTGGAACGATTCATAATCTTCCTCTGTCTCAAAGAGAGGTTCCATACGCTCCACTTCGAAATCAAGGTGGATAGTTTTTCGAAGGCGTTCCTTTAAGTCAGTGAGAGACACAGACGCCGCGTCTTCCTTTGCATTTAAGGCAGAACCGATAGCTGCAAAAAGATGGGAGTTTTCCGGTACAATGGTGTGCTCCTCATCGAGTTTTAAAGTACGGATAAAGGCAGCCTTCAGCTCTGAAAGAAAATGAAGGGGGCCGCCCAGGAAGGCAACGTGTCCGCGGATTGGTTTTCCACAGGCAAGACCGGAAATGGTCTGGTTTACCACTGCCTGGAAAATAGAAGCGGAAAGGTCTTCCTTTGTGGCGCCGTCGTTAATAAGCGGCTGAATGTCCGTTTTTGCGAAAACGCCGCAGCGTGCGGCAATAGGGTAAAGGGCTTTGTAATGCTTTGCATATTCGTTCAGACCGGAAGCGTCGCTCTGCAAAAGAGATGCCATCTGATCGATAAAGGAGCCGGTTCCGCCTGCACAGATTCCGTTCATACGCTGCTCAATGTTTCCGTTTTCAAAATAAATGATCTTTGCGTCCTCGCCGCCAAGCTCAATCGCTACATCAGTTTTAGGCGCAAGATGTTCCAGAGAAGTAGATACGGCGATTACCTCCTGGACAAAGGGAATATCCAGATGATTGGCAAGGGTAAGACCGCCTGAGCCGGTGATGACCGGGCAAAGAGAAAGCTCCCCAAGCTGGTCGTAAGCTTTCTGGAGCAGGTTTGCCAGTGTTTCCTGAATATTCGCGAAATGCCGTTCATAATCTGCAAAAAGCAGAGTTTCATTTTTATCAAGGACTGCAATTTTGACAGTGGTAGAACCAATGTCAATTCCGAGAGTATGATTCTTCATAAAAAATAGATTGCCTCCTCATATTGTGTATTTCCGTAAATCTTTTTCGTGAGTATTTAACAGATTACTTCTTATTTAAATGTTATCTGTAAAGGTACATGTTATTATACGATAATCGACGAAAAATGGCAATGTGAAAGTTACACAAGGATTTCGATTTGGAGAAGGAGAAATTTGGAGGGATTAGGTTTGTATTAAGAAGAGATAAGGGGAAATTACTTTAAACGAATGTAGCAGGTAGATTTTCCGTTTTCTTCTCGTTTTAATTCGCCGGAAGCAACAAGTATAACGAAAACTTAGTATTTGTTATACCTGTTTTCGCAGGAATTGGACAGTTCAAGAATCTATCGGTCATGAAAATATTACTATAGAGTAAAACTTAGATGCAAACCGTCAAAAATGGGAGTGCATTAGAAAAAGTCGTAGGTGCAATGGGGAGAAAGAAATTTCTGATGCCGGGAATTTAATTGTTTATAAAACGCTTTTTTTCGCTTGAAAAACAAAAAATCTCTCTAAAATTGTTTATAAAATGCCTTTTTCCGCTTAAAAAACAAAAAAACTCTCCAAAATTGTTTATAAAACGCCTTTTTCCACTTAAAAAACAAAAAATCTCTCCAAAATTGTTTATAAAACGATTTTTTCTACTTAAAAAACAAAAAATCTCTCCGAGAAGTTGACAGTTCACTTTTGCCCAAATGTCTCAAGTTTATTATAAACTCTACATTTTCTTTGTTAAATAATCTGTTTTTTTATAGAGTGAAATTTAGATGCAAACTGTCGTGAAGCCTATAAACACTGGGCTAACATCAGATTTTAATTTCTTTAACTGTCAAAGACGGGACTATGCGATAATCGATGAAAAACGTAATATGAAAGTTGCGCAAGGATATAGAGTTGGAGGGAAATGTCAAACGCTAAGGGAACTTTTAATCCAGGTCAAAACATGGTAGAATAAGGGCAGCACTAAAATACGAAACGTGCGATGAGCACGCAGATAGATGACACGCCGGGAGGAAAAGTACGTGATTACAGGAGAATTAAAAAATAAAATAGATAGTCTTTGGGAAATTTTCTGGACAGGAGGACTGACGAATCCTCTTGATGTGATTGAGCAGATGACATACCTCATGTTTATCAAAGACTTGGACGATGCAGACAATATACACGCAAAAGAAGCGGCTATGCTTGGACTGCCGCATAAAAGTATTTTTGATGGGAAAATACAAATCGGCAGCCGTGAAATCGAAGGAAGTCAGTTAAAGTGGAGCGTATTCCATGATTTTCCGGCAGGACAAATGTACGCGGTTGTTCAGGAGCTTGTATTTCCCTTTATTAAAAATCTTCATGGGGATAAGGAAAGCGCCTACGCAAAATATATGGGAGATGCGATTTTTAAAATCCCTACTCCTTTGATGCTGGATAAAATTGTAACTTCTATGGATAGTATTTATGAGCAGATGGCGAAATTAAAAGAAGCAGATACACGCGGAGATATATATGAATATCTTCTTTCAAAACTGGCAACAGCAGGTGTAAATGGACAGTTTCGTACGCCACGACATATTATTCGTATGATTGTGGATATGATGGAGCCGCGTCCAGATGATGTAATCTGTGATCCGGCTTGTGGTACGTCCGGATTTCTTGTGGCAGCAAGTGAATATTTAAAAGAGAATTGTAAAGAAAAAGTGTTTTTTGAGCGAAAAAATAAAGAACATTATATGAACCATATGTTTCATGGATTTGACATGGACAGAACTATGCTTCGCATTGGCGCTATGAATATGATGACTCACGGTGTGGATAATCCACATATCGAGTACAGGGACAGCCTTTCAGACCAGAACAGTGACAGAGAAAAATATAGCCTGATTCTTGCGAATCCACCTTTTAAGGGATCACTGGACTACGATATTGTATCTGCCGACCTTTTAAAAGTATGCAAGACAAAGAAAACAGAGCTTTTGTTCCTGGCTTTATTCCTTAAAATGCTGAAAGTCGGCGGAAGATGCGCCTGCATTGTTCCAGATGGGGTTTTATTCGGTTCTTCCGCAGCGCATAAAGCCATTCGTAAGGAAATTATTGAGAACAATCGTCTGGAAGCTGTTATTTCTATGCCTTCCGGAGTGTTTAAACCTTATGCCGGCGTATCGACAGCCGTACTTGTTTTCACAAAAACAGGACATGGCGGAACAGATAAAGTCTGGTTTTACGATATGAAAGCGGATGGATTCAGTCTTGACGATAAGAGAAGTGAAATTGCAGATAATGATATATCGGATATTGTGAAAAGATTTCATAATCTGGACGGAGAAACTGAGAGAGAACGCACAGAGCAGAGCTTCTTTGTGCCAAAAGAGGAAATTGTGGAGAATGCTTACGACCTTTCCATCAATAAATATAAAAAAATAGAGTACATACCGGTAGAATATCCGCCAACAGAGGAGATATTAAAGGAATTAAGAAAACTGGAAGCGGAAATTAAAGTGGAAATGGACGAGTTGGAAGAGTTGTTAAAAAAATAAATTCGGATTTGGCGGGAGACGATTAATGATAAAAACTTTTGAAGAGGTATTTGAAGATAAAACTAAATACGGAACAAAAATCAAAACAGAACAATATCAGAAAGAGGGAAAAAATATAATAATTGATCAAGGAAAGGAAATAATTTCCGGATATACAGACATTCAAGAAGGTTTATTTGAAGATGTACCTGCAATTATATTTGGAGATCATACGAGGATAATTAAATATGTAGATAGACCATTCTTTTTAGGTGCTGATGGTGTAAAAATACTAAAAAGCAAGTTTAAAGATGCAAACTATAAATATTTATATTATGCTTTAAGAAATGTAAAAATTCCTAATACTGGTTATAACAGGCATTTTAAGTGGTTGAAAGAAGTAGAAATAGAATATCCAGAGATTGAAATTCAGACAAATATAGTTAAAGTGTTGGATAAGATAGTTCATATAATGAATGTAAAAAGACAAGAAATAAATAATTTAAACACCCTTATCAAATCACGATTTACAGAGATGTTTGGAGATCCAGTGGAAAATCCTAAAGGGTATTATGTTGCTACGCTTCAAGAACTGATTAATAATGGATTCATTATGTATCATTTGGATGGTAATCATGGTGGGGATTATCCAAGAAGTGAGGAATTTGTTGATAGTGGAGTTCCTTATATCAGTGCTAATTGTATTGTGAATGACGAAATTGATTTCTCAAAAGCTAAATTTTTGACTCCTGAAAGAGCAGGAAAACTGAGAAAAGGCATTGCTCAAGATGATGATGTGTTATTTGCTCATAATGCAACGGTAGGACCTACAGTTGTTTTACATACTGATGAAGAGAAAGTCATTCTTGGAACGTCATTAACAGCGTATAGGTGTAACAAGGAAGAAATAATGCCAAATTATTTGAAGGCGTATATGCTAAGCGATGGATTTGTTCGACAGTATTCTGGAGACATGAAGCAGACGACAAGGAATCAAGTTCCGATTACGGCTCAGAAGAAGTATCTGTTTCTGATACCACCTATTGAAGAACAAAACCAGTTTTCTGCCTTCGTTGCCCAAATCGACAAATTAAAAGCGCTTTTTCTCAAACTGCCTGTTTTTCCCGGACTTTCTGTGGTAAAATATACATACTAACAAAGGATAGGGGCGGTAGTATGACGAATTTTGCTTTCTTACAGTCAGAGCCGAAATTTCATACATTTGCAGACGTTACAGTTGCGGCAGAAAAAATTTTACCCATAGACTTGGCTTCCTCTGTCATAAACTGTCGTCGGGCGATGGAGTTTGCTATAAAGTGGCTGTATTCCGTGGACAAAGCTCTTGAGAAGCCGTGGGACGATAAGCTTGTGAATTTGATGCGGACGGAAGAGTTTCGGGAGATTGTAGACGATGACTTATGGAATCGACTGGAATTTATTCGAAAAAAGGGAAACAGTGCAGTACATACAGGAAACAGGATCACGCAGGACGAAGCAATGCTTTGTCTTGAGAATCTCTATGTTTTTATGGATTTTATTGCATATTGTTATGGAGAAGATTATAAAGAAGGACAATACTTTAAACCGGAACTTGTTCTGCAAAATAAAGAGATAAATGCAGTTCCGGAGCCGATTATTTCAGAAGTGGACTTGCAGGCGCTTATAAAAGAAAATGAAAAGCTAAAAGAAGAGCTTACTTTGCGCCGCGAAGAGCAGCGCCAGACGTATGTTCCGAAGCCATTGGACATTTCGGAATATAAAACAAGAAAGATGTATATAGATACACTTCTTGAAGATGCAGGCTGGGTGCAGGGAGTGGACTGGCTCAATGAAGTATCGTTACAGGGAATGCCGAATAAAAGCGGAACAGGACGTGCCGACTATTTGCTGTACGGAAATGACGGCAGGGTTTTGGCTGTTGTGGAGGCAAAAAGCAGTTGTAAAGATGTGGTACAGGGAAGAAAGCAGGCACAGCTCTACGCAGATATAATTGAGAAAAAGCAGGGACGCCGCCCGGTTATCTTTTTGACAAATGGATTTGATACCAGAATTATTGACGGCTGTTATCCGGAGCGAAAAGTTTCAGAGATTTATTCCAAACGTGACCTGGAAAGATGGTTTAATCTTCAAACTATGAGAACAAGTCTTTCGACAGTTACTGTGGATAAAACAATAGCGGGCAGATATTACCAGGAGGCGGCGGTAAAGTCGGTATGTGATACCTTTGATAAAAAGAACAGAAGAAAAGCACTTCTTGTTATGGCAACTGGTTCCGGAAAGACAAGAACGGTAATTGCCCTTTGTAAAGTTCTTTTGGAGCACGGCTGGATTAGAAATATATTGTTTCTTGCAGACAGAAACTCGCTTGTTACACAGGCAAAAAGAAGTTTTGTAAATTTACTTCCGGACTTATCTGTGACAAATTTATGTGAAGAAAAGAATAATTACAGCGCGCATGGCGTATTTTCTACATACCAGACAATGATGAACTGTATTGATTCTGTTCGAGATGAAGAGGGCAGATTGTTTACGAATGGACATTTTGACCTTATGATTTGTGATGAGGCACACCGCTCTATCTATAATAAATATAAAGAGATTTTTGACTATTTTGATGCACCTTTGGTGGGTCTTACAGCAACGCCCAAAGACGAGGTACAAAATACGTATGAAGAATTTAATCTGGAAAACGGTGTTCCAACTTACGCGTATGATCTGGATCAGGCAGTAAAGGACGGTTATTTGGTGGATTATTTATCTGTAGAAACCCGTTTAAAATTTCAGGAAGAGGGAATTGTGTACGATCAGTTGTCGAAAGAGGAGCAGTTGATATATGAGGAGACTTTTATAGATGAAAACGGGCAGATGCCGGAAAGAATAGAGTCTTCCGCGCTGAATGAATGGCTTTTTAACAAAGATACCATTCGTCAGGTTCTTCATATTTTGATGACACAGGGATTAAAGATAGATTATGGAAATAAGCTAGGGAAAACGATTATTTTTGCAAAGAATCACAGACATGCAGAAAAAATTCTGGAAGTGTTTGGAGAAGAATATCCTGCTTATGTGGGATATGCAGGTGTGATAGATAATTATACCTCTTATGCGCAGGCTGCTATTGATGAGTTTTCCCAGCCGGAAAAATTGCCTCAAATTGCTATTTCTGTTGATATGCTGGATACCGGAATTGATATTCCGGAGATATTGAATCTAGTATTTTTTAAGAAAGTAATGAGCAAGGCGAAGTTCTGGCAGATGATCGGAAGAGGTACAAGGCTTTGCAAAAACCTTATTGACGGCGGGGATAAAGAAAAATTTTATATTTTTGATTTTTGTAATAATTTTGCATTTTTCCGTATGAACAGAGGAACGTCTGCAGAGACGCGCCTTTCCTTGCAGGGAGCGATTTTTAATCTGGAATTTGAGATTGCATATAAATTGCAGGGAATAGAGTGCCAGACGGAGAGACTGACGAAATACAGAAATCAGCTTGTAAAGCATATGGCAGGAAAAGTAAATCAGTTAAGACGCGACAATTTTGCAGTAAGACAGCATTTGAGATATGTGGAGCGTTTTTCTGTCCCGGAAAATTATTTGGTCTTATCTTACGAAGATACTTTGGCTGTCAGGGAGGAACTGGCACATTTAATCATTCCTGATGAAGATGATGTAAAAGCTCTCCGCTTTGATGCCCTTATATATGGAATTGAGTTGGGTTCTTTGACAGGGAAAACGTATACACGGGCAAAGCGGGATTTACGGAAAAAAGCAGAAGATCTCAGTGAGATAGCAAATATACCGGAAATTAAAGAACAGTCGGAGCTGATAAAGAAAATTTTGCATACAGATTATCTGGAACGGGGAGAAATAGATGATTTTGAAAATATCCGAAGCAAATTACGGAATCTGATGAAGTACATACCGGAAAGTTCCAGAAGGATTTATGAGACAGATTTTTCTGAGGAAATTTTGTCTGTAGAATGGAATGAAGCAGAGTTAGAAAATGACGACTTAAAAAATTATAAGGCAAAAGCGGAATATTATGTGCGGCAGCATCAGGACAATAAGGTGATTTTAAAATTGAAGGAAAATATTCCGCTTACAGCGGACGATATGAAGGAACTGGAAAGTATTTTGTGGAGTGAAGTGGGCAGTAAAAAGGATTATGAGAAAGAATACGGTTCGAAACCGCTAGGCGTGTTTGTACGGGAAATTGTGGGACTTGATATGGGAATTGCGAAAGCTGCTTTCGCAGAATTTCTGGATGAAACAAATCTTGACAGTCGTCAGATATATTTTGTAAATCAGATTGTGGAATATATTGTTCATAATGGAATGATGACGGATTTTTCTGTACTTCAGGAAGCTCCTTTTACTGATAGGGGAAGTATTACAGAAGTGTTTACCGATGTATCCGTATGGTTGGGAATAAAGAATACCATCGATATGATAAACGCAAATGCTCTGGCTGCGTAATTTTATCCTCTTCACGCTGGACAGAATTGTCCAAAGCATATATAATAATGCAGGAGTGAAAAGACCGGAGCAGCAAATGTGAAATGATGCACCAGATATTTTGAACTCATACGATAACATTTATATTAGAAAAAGAGGAAAACAAATGGCAGAATATAAAATCCTGAAAACAGAAGGAAGAGCAAAACGGGCGGAATTCCATACAGTACATGGAACGATTCAGACTCCTGTTTTTATGAATGTGGGAACCATCGGGGCGATTAAGGGAGCAGTTTCCACAATGGACCTTTACGATATTGGAACGCAGGTGGAGCTTTCTAACACATATCACCTTCACGTGCGCCCCGGAGATAAAATTGTAAAGCAGCTTGGCGGTCTTCACAAATTCATGGTCTGGGACAGACCGATACTTACAGATTCCGGTGGATTCCAGGTATTTTCCCTGTCCGGACTTCGAAAAATCAAAGAGGAGGGCGTATATTTCCGCTCTCACATTGACGGACATAAAATTTTTATGGGACCTGAGGAAAGTATGCAGATCCAGTCAAATCTTGCGTCTACGATTGCAATGGCATTTGACGAATGTCCAAGTTCGGTGGCTGACAGAGATTATGTGCAGAAATCTGTAGACAGAACCACAAGGTGGCTCGCGAGATGCAAGGCGGAGATGGCTCGTTTAAACAGCCTTCCGGATACGATCAATAAAGAGCAGCTTCTTTTCGGAATCAATCAGGGAGCAATTTATGAGGATATTCGTATTGCACATGCAGATACAATTTCTCAGATGGATCTGGATGGATATGCAGTGGGCGGTCTTGCAGTAGGGGAAACCCATGCGGAAATGTATCATATTCTTGACGAGGTAGTACCGCATCTTCCACAGAACAAGCCTACGTATCTTATGGGCGTGGGAACGCCTGCAAATATTCTGGAGGCGGTAGAACGCGGCGTGGATTTCTTTGACTGCGTATATCCAAGCAGAAACGGACGTCACGGCCATGTTTACACGAATCATGGAAAAATGAATCTCTTTAATGCAAAGTATGAGCTGGATACAAGACCGATCGAGGAGGGCTGTCAGTGTCCTGCCTGCCGTCATTACAGCAGAGCTTATATCCGCCATCTTTTAAAAGCAAAAGAAATGCTGGGAATGCGTCTCTGCGTTCTTCATAACCTGTATTTCTATAACCACATGATGGAAGAGATCAGGGATGCCCTTGATAATGGCAATTTTGCAGAATATAAGAAAATGCGTCTTGCCGGTTTTGAGGAAGGAAAAATAAATAGTAACAGATAAAAAAGAAATGTTGGGAAAAATAGCAAAAGCACTTGAAGAAAATCAGATTTTTGTGTATGATATGTTCTAGTGCCCTGAAGAAAAGGCATAGAATCATTAAGGCAATTAGGAGGAATTAAAATGGACGCACAGAGCGGAATGGGTCTTGGAGTTACGATTATCTGGATGGTAATTCTCTTTGGAATTATGTACTTCCTGATGATTCGTCCTCAGAAGAAAGAGCAGAAGAGACTTGCAGCTATGTTAAGCGCAATGGAAGTTGGTGACAGCGTTGTTACAACAAGTGGCTTTTATGGAGTTGTCATTGATATGACAGAAGAAGACGTAATCGTAGAATTTGGTAACAACAAAAACTGCCGTATTCCGATGAGAAAACAGGCAATTGCAGAAGTTGAAAAAGCGGAGGAAGCTTCTGCATAATAAAAAGGATATTTTTTCTGCCGGCAGAATCTGCCGGCAGTTTTTTCTATTTTTTGCGTATAAGACATCTTTTTTTGAAAAAGGAAATTCCGTAGCACAGGATATTGTCGTAATTATCTTCATACTCTTCGGCATATCTGCGTTCGTTTATCTGGAAAAGTGCATTTTGACAGGCGTCTTCCATTTTGTCCAGGGCTTTGGAATATTTCACTTCAAATATGGCAACCTGCCCATTAACAGAATCATAAACGATTACGTCGCTTCTTCCCTCACCATGTTCTCGATTAGATTCTACGACATATCCTGCACCTGTAAAAATTCCTGCGAGAAATGCGTGATAAAAATCTTCTTTATAGTCATGATAACTGATTGTTTTGCGCAGAAGCTTATTCATTTCCTGCGTAATGCTGTCACTGTCGCCTTTCCATACGGCGTCAAATAAAGTTTGACGGTTCCATGTTCTTGCATTATCATAAAACCAGTTTATAATTGTGGTTTTAAAGATCTCTCTGATTTCTTCATTAGGGATTTTTAATGCAGTCATACCGTCTGGAAGTGTATCAGAAATTTCCCGGTTTCTTACCTGAGTTAGATAACCGGTCAGATAAAGAATGCTCCACAGATTTTCTTCGGAAGAATGAAGATAATCATATGTGAGATTTTCCTCGATGCGTTGTATAATATATCCGCCGGACAGGAGTGTTTCCAGTTTTAAAGTGATATTGCTTCCGGCATAATCAATGAAGGAGCGGATAATTGCATTGTCGCTTGTGTTTTTCCAGTAGCTGGCAGGTTTTGCATAAGGATTTTGCTGGAGTTCCAGAAGATAATTCATTACGTCCCAGGGACAGTACACATCAAAAGTTCCAAAATGATAACCGTCATACCATGCTTTTATACTTTCTTTTTTGTTTTCGGCATCTGCGTCTTTTAAAATTTTATCTACATCATTTTGCGTAAAGCCAAAATATTCATCTAATCTGGTTGAAGCGATCGTATCGGAAATAAAATTATTTGTACCGGTAAAAATACTCTCTTTTGCGATTTTCAGGCAGCCGGTGATCACGGCAAAGCGAAGAGCAGAGTTATCTTTCAGAGACTGCATAATTCCCTTCATCATATTTAACATTTCTGTATAATATCCATTTGTATTTGCCTTTGCCACAGGAACATCGTATTCGTCCATAAGAAGAATAACAGGTTTTTCATAATAAATCTGCATTACACGGGTAAGGAGAAGAAGGCTTCCTTTTAATTCTCCGGAAGAGGCAGTTCCTTTTATAATGCGTTCCATAATCTGCTTGTCATAGATATTAATTTTACTGCTTTCGAGTAAATATAAATGATCTTTGTAGAGCTGTGAGATAACAAGGGAAAGCATTTCGCAGGCATCTGTAAAGTTCAGTCCGTCTACCTGCTTAAAAGAAATAAAAATGGTGGGATATTGATTCAGCCATTTTGCACAGATGTCCTGATTTTGAGAGATAGAAAGTCCGTCAAAAAGTTCCCTGCTGTTTTTGCGAATATCAAAAAAATTTTCAAGCATACTCATGGCAAGGGTTTTGCCAAAACGGCGAGGTCGTGTGATTAGAGTGACTTTTGTAGCTGGCGTTTTTAAAAGCTCGGATATAATGGCAGACTTATCAATATAATAATACTGATTTGTACGAATTTCACAGAAATCGGACACGCCTACAGGAATATTTAAAAGCATACAGATCGCCTCCATTCAAACTTTTACAGAAAATACATTTACAAAAAAATCCCGAAAGCTTATATAAACTTCCGAGATTTTTATTTAGCAGGGGATGAGAGAATCGAACTCCCACCAAAGGTTTTGGAGACCCCTATCATA
>URMH01000023.1 GCA_900549015.1 uncultured Blautia sp. | reverse complement strand
ATATCTGTTCATTATGAAAAGATTAAATTTGTGTCTTGACAACTGAACCACTATAGATTGAGAAAAATCTGGAAAAATATATGTAGGTAAATATATGAAGAGATATATTTTAAAATTTAAAAGTAAATTCTTTTTTACTGTGTTTTTAAAAATGATTTCATCTGCATTATGGGTATATACAGCGATAATAATTCAAAATCTAGTTGACACTGCTGTTGGGGGAAATATGCAAAAATTTTTAAGAGCAACAGTTATGACAATTGTATATTTTTTGTCTTTTGTTGTTATTCTTTTTATTAGCGATTTTATGAAAGCGTGTTACATAAAAAATACGATACAATACTTAAAAAAGCAGATGTTTGAAGGAATTATTTATAAAAATTATAGATGCTTTAAAGAAAGAGTATCTACAGATTATATTAGTGCATTGACAAACGATATTAATTTATTGGAAAAAAACTATATCGAACCTATCATAGAGTTGACAGGAGAAATTATTACATTTGTAGTGACCCTTTACGTGCTATTACAAATTAGCGTACCTATTACAGTAGTACTGATTTTTACAGGGCTTATTATGTTTTCAGTTCCGTATTTGTTTAATAATAGTATTAATAGCAAACAAACATGTCTTTCTGAGAATACATCGGTATTTACGAGTGTATTAAAGGATTTGCTTGATGGATTTGAAATTATTAAATCGTATTCAATGGAGCAGACTAGCGAAAAGGAATTTGAAGATTCTAATATTGCGTTGGAAAAAGCCAGAGAAAAATTCAATGTTTTTATAGCTTTAACAGGAGCGATTTCATTATTGTTATCTCTTGTGTGCCAGTTTTCCGGCGTTATTTTGGCGGGGTATTTTGTTCTTAAGGGAACATTGTCTATTGGTGTGCTAACAGCAGTCATGCAGCTAGGCAATGGAATATTTGGTCCAATACAGAAAATTGTAAAATATTTTACTCTAATAAAAGGAAGTGCACAAATTAATAAAAAACTTTTAAATATGATGTTAGGGGAAAACGAAAAAACAGAAACTAGTATAACAGAATTTCATCATAGCATAGAACTAAGAGACATAAGTTTTTCTTATACTCAAGATGAAAATTTTGCATTAGAGAATATATCTTTAACATTAGAAAAAGGTAAAAAATATGCTGTTTTGGGAGAAAGTGGCTGTGGAAAATCAACCCTGGCGAAGATTTTAGCAAATTATTATACAGATTATACAGGAGAAATATATATAGATCATCATAAAATCAATCCCCAAAAGGACTGTGGTCTTATGTCATTATCATCAATAATCCATCAAAATGTTTATATGTTTAATAAGAGTATAAAAGAGAATATCGTTCTTGGAAATATCTTTCCAGAAGAAACATTACAAAAGGTAATTTTGGATAGTGGGTTATATAGATTTCTCGATTTGAAGGATATAAATTATCAGGTAGGAGAAAATGGCTCTTATTTATCTGGGGGGCAAAAACAAAGAATTGCTATTGCAAGAGCGCTTATTCAGAATAGACCAATATTAATATTGGATGAAGCAACTTCTGCGCTTGACGCCAGTACTTCAATTGAAATAGAAAACACTATTTTGGATATGAAAGGAGTAACAGTTTTGACAATAACACATAATATTAATGCCGAAATACTCAGAAGATATGATGAAATAATTATTATGGCAAACGGCAAGATTATACAAAGAGGGAAATATGATGAATTAAATAATAAAAAATAAGCGTATATCCCACGTGTGTATCTCCCTTTAGTGGGAGCAAATATTTGTATAAGCAGCACAGAAATTGTGTTTGTAGTAGCAGCTACGATACAGGTTAAGAAAGAAATAGGAGAAATTCCGGAAGATTTTGAGGCGGAGACTGCAGAAACTGCAGAAGAAACAGAAATTCCAGCAGAGAAAACAGAATAGAACGTGAAGAGAAACGGCTGTTTATATAGCGGATTCTCGAGATATGACCGGATAAATACAAAGAAAACGGGACAGAAAGAAGATTTCTGTCCTGCTTTTCTTTGTATAAGGAGAAATTTTCGGAAAATACATGTTACACAAATGTTTTTCCATATTGGTATAATACGATCAAAGAGATAAATGAGTATTCCAATGCAATAGTGCATGATTTCCAGAAATTCAGAGCACCCTTTTCCGGAAAAATAGTGCATATCTTTCCGGAGCAGAGTGCAGTCATTTAATTAGTATTCATCTGGAATAGTTATCCCATGCTCTATAAGAAGTGCCTGTAAACGGTCAATGTATTCTCTTAGATGCTGGATTTCTATCCAATTACCATGACACAGTTCATCGGCTTCTTCTAATTCGTGGCGGGTTATTTCATAATCCGTAAACTTAACGCATTTATGGTCTTTGCTGAAAGCACAATAATCAGTCATTGGCAGCTCCTTTCCGGGAAGCATGAATGCCATGACGTTCCCTCATGGATATGTGGCCATCAAGCATCACCTCATAGGAATTATGAATGATCCGGTCGATGATTGCTTCGCAAATAGTGGCATCACAGTCATTTCCGATGCGGCTGTACCAGCCTTTCGGTTCAAACTGTGTGCAGAAGATTACAGAGCCTTTCACACTACGGGCCTCAATGATTTCAAGAAGTTCCCGTGTCTGTTCCGTGGATACGGGGCTTAACAAGAATTCATCCAGAATCAAAAGATCAATCTTCTGATATGCTTTAATTACTTTTTTCAGCGTGCCGTCCCCATGTGCAACAGCCAGCTCATTCAATAGATCAGGCAGGCGCACATAACGTACTTTGATAAAGTTCCTGCAGGCTGCGATTCCAAGCGCACATGCGATATATGTTTTTCCATTCCCAGATGCTCCTTTTAGAATGATATGGTGGTCATCAGATATATACCGGCAGGTGGAGAATTCCAGCATCTGTCCTTTATCCAGATTTCGGTCAGGATGATACTCAATATCTTCCATACACGCATTGGGATAACGGAATTCAGCACTGCGGATAAGTTTTTGCAGCTTTGTGCTTTTTCGCTTATCCCATTCTTTATCAACCAGCATACCGAACCGGTCTTCGAAAGATAATCCCTGATAGGTGTCAGGATCCTTGCACTGGCATTCAAAGGCATCTGACATTGCAGATAATCGCATATCATGCAGCTTGTCTATGGTTGACTGACGAATCATAAACGGTCACCTCCTTCGTAGTAGGAGGCACCTCTGGTGATGCCATACTTGGAACTCTCTTTATTGGCAGCATTGGAAACAACCTTTGCTACTGCCACTTTATCCTGACCATTTTTCAAAATGGTGCTGATATTTTTTAAACTTGGGCTTGGTGTGTAACTAAGTGCCTTGATACAGGCATTTTCCAAACGTTGCGTACCATAGCGGTCAGCAAGCTTCATCAGCGATGCACAGGATTTATATCCCTGTTGCTCTACCTTATGCATGTATAAAAATGTTTTACTACAATAAGGGTGGAATGGCCAACACTCTTTCCCCAGTCCAGAAAACTGTCTGTGTTGTATTCCAAAAATTTTCTGTGGTTTTCAGGCATATGCTCCGGTACATAAATCGGTTCCGGAGAGTAAGACCTGCGCATATGCGATGCTATACGGTTGCTATGGTAAAAAACTTCAATACTGTTTTCCGTAGCGCGGATATCGACCTTCTTGCCAATAAATTCATACGGAACAGAATACTTGCAATCCCCGATTTTTATGAGATAATCAGGTTGTATGGTGGCAGTTGACCAGACAGCCGTTTCATACGGGGAAGCAGGTAATGGCATGAGGAAGTCCTTTTCTTCTTCAAGAAATGCAGATAACCGGCTTCCTTTCTTTTTCTGGAAAGGCTTTGCATTGAATTCCTCAAGCTTTTCATGGATGGCTTTATTGAGTTCTTCAAAAGTGAAGAACTTCCGGTTCCTTAGTGCTGCAAGAATCCATGTTTCAAGAACTTTTACAGTGCCTTCCGCATTCGGTTTATCCTTCGGTTTTACCGGTCGGGCAGGAATAATTGCAGTTCCATAGTGCTCTGCCATTTCGTGGTAGGAACGGTTAAGTACAAGCTCTGCCCGTGTGTTTTTAATCACACCTGTTTTAAGATTATCTGGTATAAGAATACGTGTTACACCACCAAAGAATGAATACGCATGGATATGAGCTTCTATCCAGTGGTTGGATTTCATATCTGGGAATGCTTCTGCATATCCATACAAACTGCATGGAAGAACAGCAACAAATATATATGCAGGTATATCGCAGCAACTGGCAGCATCATAAACTTTAAGCGTATCGCCTACCCAGTCTACTTCCATTGTTTCTCCTGGTTTGCGCTTAATTCTGAGAGTTGCTTTCTTTAATGCAGCATAGGCATGATACTTGTCATTAAACTGTGAATGCTGATACGGAATCGTATGCTCTGCCTCACATTTGGCACAGTATTCTGCCCATAAGAGCGAGAGCGTTACACCCGGCTTGGCCAGCTCATTGTAAACATACTCATAATCAGGGAGTCTTCTTCCCTCATTATTGCCTCTGTTTGGATAAAACAGATACTCGATATCTTTGTTGGAAAGAGTTTCTGGAATAGGCCATTCCAGAGAATGTGTTTCAGCAAGCTTCAGCACTTCTGAAACTGTGTTGCGTGAGCAGCATAAGCTGTTGGCAATAGATACATTGCTGAACTTCAGACTATGTAGTCTGATGATTTCTCGATAATCAGTCATGGTTATCGACCTCCTGTAATGAATTTACACATTTTTATGTGCATGGATTCATTATAGGTGATTGCACTATAGGGCGGAAATACCTGCTCTGAAATATCGGATTTAGGTGCTCTGAATTCCCGGAAAAAGTGCACTACTTAAATGGAATATACAATGTGAAAGCGGCAGAATAAAACAGACACACAAAGCGAAACCAGCGCCGGGGCGCTGGTTTTTGCGACAGTGGGAATTATTCGGGCAGCTCAGTGTTGGCCATTACGCGGCATCGTTTTTTATAAAATGCAATTCCGTATTTCAGAATATGTGGAACGCCTTCGTCAAGAAGAATTTCTTCATATCTGTTCCGGTTGATCTGCTCTAATGCCTTTTTACATGCTGTATCAAGGTTTCCGTCATCTGCGTATTTCAGTTCCAGTATAATGCCGGTTTCTCCGTCATCTGTTTCTACCAGAATATCGCTGTATCCATCTCCGGCTTCTCTGTTGGAAGAAACGCTCCAGGTATCTCCAAAGCTTAAAATCCCCAGGAGAATGCCGTGGAAAAAGTTTTCTTTCATCTGTTTTTTTACGAAAGTATCTCGGATACTGATTGTCCGTCTCAGATATTCCGTCAGCTGTTTTTCTACGTTTTCGGCATCTCTATTTTTCAGGGCTTCGCAGAATTCACTTAAAGCTGCTCTGTTTTTTGGCACATTTTCCTTAAAAAAATCCATAATCTGTGTAGTGAAAATATTTCGTATTTCCATATTTGGGATCGCAAGCGGAAAACGATTGTCTTCCGGTTTTCCTTTCTGAGTGAGATAACCTGTTGTAAACAGAACGCTCCACAGATTGTCAACAGAAGTATACATATCTTTGTACGTTAATTCCTGATGGATTTCTTTTTTTATTACTTCTCCCGCAACGAGATTTTCAATTTCACGACGGACTGACGCTTTATCAGATTCTTGAATAAACCGTCTTACTGCCTCATTGCTGCTGGTGTTGGACCAGTAATTCTTAGGTTGTGCGTCTGGCTCTACCCGAAGTGCATCGCAGTAATTAATCACATCCCACGGACAGTACACTTCTGCATTTCCGAACTGATAGCCGTCATACCATTCTTTTATCTCGTTATAATGGTCGGACAGCTCATAATACTCCAATAATTCTCTTACTTCTTTGTCTGTGAAGCCAAAGGCTTCATCAAATTGTACCTCCGCTACAGACAGCACTTTGAGATTATTCAGTCCTGTAAAAATACTTTCTTTTGAAATTCGCATACAACCTGTCAAAACTGCGAATTTCAGGCTTTCATTTGTTTTTAAAGCGTATTCAAACATATTTCGTATAAACAGTACCATCGGGTCATAATATTCCCGTTCAAAAGCCTTTGCCAGAGGTACATCATATTCATCAATCAGAATAATTACTTTGCTTCCGTGATGCTTTTCCAGTAGTTCAGACAGAACTTTCAGGCTGCTGCACAAAGTTCCCTCTTTCATATCTTCCTGTAAAAGGGCAATAAACGCTTCTTTATCGTAAGAAGTCAGGCGTTCACTGTCTAAAAGATATTGAAATCGTCTCGCTTCGCTGCGTATTACCTCAACAGCCATCTCCAGAGCTTTTTCGTAATTTCCTGCATTCATTCCCTTCAGAGAAACAGATATTACAGGGTATTTTCCCATATATTCTTCGCAGAGAGCTGTTTCCTCTGAAATTTTCAGCTTTGAGAAAAGTTTCTTATCGGTTCCCAGCTCAAAGAAATATTTCAGCATACTCATATTCAGAGATTTTCCGAATCGCCTTGGACGTGTAAAAAGAGTTACCTCCGCCAGACCGGTAAGAAGCTCTTTAATAAGGTTAGTCTTATCGATATAATAAAAATCTTCGGTCTGTAATTTCTCAAAATTCTCAATTCCTATTGGAAGTTTCTTTTTCATGTTTTGATACACCCCCCTGTAAGAAGATTGTAGCAGACCGGAAAGGGAAAGTAAATTTAATTTTTGCGCGTTTTTCTTTCTTGTTTTTTTGTTAGATTGTGTTAATCTGATATTAGATTCAGAAGTTGAAAAAAGAGAAGAGAAAAGGGGCAAACTATATGGAACTGGAAAGTATTTTAAAAGGAATTATAAAGACTTCGGTAGAAAATTCTGAAATCGCGGGAGCAAATTTCCTCGTGGTAAAAGACGGAAAAGAAGTGGTATATGTTCAGGAAGGGCTGGCTGACAGAGAGACAGGAAGAAAAATAGAGAGGGACACGATTTTCCGTTTGTATTCTCAGACGAAGCCGGTGACCTCCGCAGCTGCCATGATTTTGATGGAGAGGGGGCTTCTTGATTTTTATGCGCCTGTATCGGAGTTTCTGCCTTCTTTCGCGCAGATGTACGTGGCGAAAGGCGGGGAACGGGTTCCCTGTACAAGACAGATTCTTGTAAATGATTTGTTAAATATGACCTCCGGTCTTGTATATCCGGACGAAGGAACGGAAGCAGGACGGGCAGCAGATAAGGTATTTGGGGAGGCATGCAGCCGGCTTCACGGTGAAAGCCCAATGACAACGAGAGAACTGGCAGATAAGTTTGCTGCCTGCCCGCTTGATTTTGAACCGGGAAGCTCCTGGACTTACGGCGCCTCCGCCGATGTTCTGGGAGCTGTGATAGAAGTGGTTTCCGGAAAAAGGCTGTCGGAATTTATGAAGGAGGAAATTTTTGAACCGCTTGGAATGAAGGATACGGCGTTCTGGGTTCCGAAGGAGAAACAGGGGCGTCTCGCAAAGTCTTATGAGACAGTGGAGAAAGAAAACGGCGGGAAGGAACTGGTTTTATATACAGGTGATAATCTGGCGGTGCGAAACGATATGGCAAATCCTCCGGCTTACGAGGCAGGAGGCGCCGGTCTTGCATCGACTCTTGATGATTACAGCAGATTTGCTGCGATGCTTTTAAATGAAGGTTCTCTTGATGGGGTTCAGATTTTGAAACCAAAGACTGTGGAGTTTTTCCGAAGCGGAGAGCTTCTTCCAGCGCAGCAGGATTCTTTCCGGAACTGGGTTGGACTGGAAGGGTACAGCTATGGGAATCTTATGAGAGTGTGCAAGAATCCGTCCCGGTCAGGCATGATGACGCGAAAGGGAGAGTATGGCTGGGACGGCTGGCTTGGAGCGTATTTTGCTAATTTTCCGGAAGAGAAGATGACGATTCTCATGGGAACACAGAAGAGAAATGGGGGAACCTTCGGGCTTACAAGGAAGCTTAGAAATGTGATATTAAGCAGGGTGTAGATGGAGGCGAAAAGATGCAAAAGAAGAGCCGACTGGAGAAATCCGGCCGGCTGTTTCAATTAATTCTTTACAAGTGTTTCTCGCTCGATTTCTTTCACTTTTTCTACGGAAATATCAACTAAATCCGCAATCTCTTCGTAGGAAAACTGCTTTTTGGAAAGCATATTCAGGACAATTTTTCTGCAGTTATTTTCGGCGCCTTCCTTACGTCCGTCTTCCATAAGCATTTCGCCAAGTCTAGTCATTCTGACCGCCTCCTTAATTTCGTCCAGCTCTGTGCCGGTTAAAAATTTGTCTGCCAGGGTATAAAGCATGGCAGTTACTTTTCCTGATGTAGCAGTTTTGCACTGTTTTGCCATCAGAATTCCTTTTTTAATAGTATCTTTTTTACTGAGGCTTCCCGACATAAGCGGTGTTAGGGAAAGTTCCGCAAATTCTTTTTCTGTGAAAGGCTGTTTTCTTTCCTGCTTTTCCTGCAGACGTTTAAAAACTTTATCCGCATCTTTATCTGTCAGATAGATTGGAATAACCTGATAAATATTTGCGCCGCAGTTCAGTCGGGTCTGAACATTTTTGATACCTCCGGAGTAAATTACATAAGTAATTACATTTTTGCCGGTATTGTGGGAATAAAGTGCCTCGTAAGCCCGGAATCTTCGAAGATCTGCAATGACTTTGTCATCTGTAGTCTGGAATTCAAAATGTACATAAAATCCTTCCGTAGTAAGAAAGGTAAAATCCATATACAGAGAATAGATTTTTAAATCTACCAGCTCTGTTGGAGAGGATTCCAGAAATTCGTAGTTGATTCCCAGGGTTTTTAAAATAGTGTCTCGAAAATAATCAAAGCCCATTTTCATAAACGCATCTTCGTGTTTCGTATTTCCCATAAGATTTTGTAATTGTTCCGTGGAGCAACTACAGGTGCACCTCCTTATTGTTCGTTAAGTATGCTTATCTTATGTGCAGTGAAAATGTTGGCTTTTGTATTTATGCTGCAAAAGCAGAGTATCTTTTGTAAAATGGTATTCTAATGGACCTCCTTATAAGAAGATTGTAGCAGACCGGAAAGGGAAAGTAAATTAAGAAAGAGTAAATTTAATCGTTAAGTTTGAGAACTGGAGGTTAATAATAGCAATATTTTGCTCTGCGACAAAATACTGCTATTGATCTGGAAAGGTTTGCAAAAATGAATCATGAATAGCAAGATTGTACCCGGAAAATCAGATTTTTGTTCTTTTCTTTCCGCTATAATAAATGTATCAAAGAAAACAGAAACGGGAGGAAAAAGTTATGGGAGAAAACAAAAATAAATCTGCTGTGAAAAAATATATCGGCAGATTTATGAAGAGACAGGAGAGCAGTATCATTCTGGCAGTGTTGGTTTATGTGATTTTTGTTACGGTTGTAAATCCTACATTTTTATCGGCAGATAATATTTTTAATGTTCTGAGAGCAACGGGATTTACCCTGATCACAGTAGTTGGAATGACCTTGGTGCTTATCACAGGAGGGCTGGATTTATCAGTCGGTTCTGTGCTTGCATTAGGCGGAGTGGCGACCGGTATGGCGTGTACATCAGGAATTCCTGTCTGGATCGCAGTTTTGATCGGAGTGAGTGTGGGAGCAGTAATCGGCTGTATTAACGGATTTATTATTGTGAAAGCAGGTATCCCTCCGTTAATTGTAACACTCGGTATGCAGTATGCGGCAAGAGGACTTGTCTCTGTTCTGACAGAGGGAGTACCGGTTTATCCTCTTCCGGAAGGGCTTATGAAAATTGAACAGACAAAGATTTTAAGTATTCCAATGGTAGTAATTGTAGCAGTACTTCTGGCAGTGTTGGGGCATATTATTCTTACAAAAACAGGATTTGGAAGATCTGTTTATGCACTTGGAGGAAATGAGGAAGCAGCCAGGATTTCCGGTATTAATACGCAGCAGACAAAATTTATGGTTTACGTAATTGTTTCTACTCTGGCAGCCCTTGCAGGTGTGTTTATGGCTGCAAGATTAGGCTCTGCCGAGGCAGCGGCAGGTACAGGATATGAGCTGACAACTATCTGCGGCGCGATTATCGGAGGTGTGTCTACGTTCGGCGGTATGGGAAGCGTTGCAGGAGCTGCAATCGGTGCACTTTTTATGGAAATCCTTACAAATTCGCTTACACTGATGCGCGTATCTGTATACTGGCAGAATCTGGTTGTTGGAACAATTCTTATTCTTGCTGTATTATTAGATCAGTATAAGAGAAAAATTATTTTGAAAAATTCTGTTAAAGGAAGAGAGTAGGAGGGATAGTCATGGCAGATAAAAAGACTGTTCTTTCTGTAGAACATATTGTGAAACGCTTTCTGGGTACAGTGGCGTTGAAAGATGTATCTATGAAACTATATGAGAATGAGATTCTGGCGGTAATGGGAGAAAACGGAGCTGGAAAGTCTACATTGATGAAGATTTTAAGCGGGTTGTATCCGCATAATGAATATGAAGGAAAAATTTATCTGGGTGGACAGGAATGTAAGTTTTCTTCTCCTGTAGATTCTGAGAATATGGGAATTGCCATGATCTATCAGGAGCTGAATCTGGAACTTGATTTAACAGTAGCGGAAAATATTCTTCTCGGAAGAATGCCCAGAACAAAAAGTAACCTGATAGACTGGAATCAGACAAAAAAAATTGCAAAGGAAGCGCTGCATAAGCTTCATGCAGATATTGACGTAACAGTGACGGCGCGAAGTTTAAGTCCTTCCATGCAGCAGCTTGTGTGTATTGCCAGGGCTCTTGTAAGAAATCCTAAGATTCTGATTCTCGATGAACCGACCTCTGTACTGACGGAAACAGAGACAAGAAAGCTTATGGAGATATTGAAAGGGCTCAGAAACGAGGGGTTATCCTGTCTGTACATATCGCATAAGCTGGACGAAGTTTTTGAACTTTGCGACAGAATGGTGATTTTAAGAGACGGCATGTACATTAATGAACACAAAAAGGCAGAAGGATACGACAGTACGGTTATTATTGAAGAAATGATAGGGCGTAAATTAGATGTAATGTATCCTGACAGGGGCAACAGAAAAACAGGAAAAGAGAGACTGCGGATTGAAAATTTCTGTGTACCTCATACATTTGCCTATGGTAAGAATATTATTGAAGACGTAAGTTTTTCTGTAAAAGAAGGGGAAATCCTGGGACTTGCGGGGCTTGTCGGGTCCGGTCGTTCTGAACTTATTAATGCTTTGTTTGGTGTAATACCGAAAACAAAAGGGAAAATATATCTGGACGGACAGGAAATTAAAATTAAAAGTCCAAGAGACGCAAAGAAATGTGGAATAGGGCTTTTGACAGAAGATAGAAAGAAGAACGGATTTATCAGTATGATGTCTATTTGTCACAATATGACGCTCACTGTTCTGAAAGAAATCAGGAATCATATACTGCTTGATGAGAAAAAAGAGAGACAGAAGGCGGAGGAATATTTTGAACGTCTTCGTGTAAAAGCGCCGGATATGGATACCTTGATTTCCAATCTTTCGGGCGGAAACCAGCAGAAGGTAATTCTTGCAAAGTGGCTTATGACGGATTTGAAAGTTCTTCTTCTCGATGAACCGACCAGAGGAATTGATGTTGGAACAAAGGCAGAAATTTATAAACTGATTTATCAACTGGCAGATAAAGGAATCAGTATTGTTATGATTTCTTCAGAGCTGCCGGAACTGGCGGCAATATGCGACCGGTTTGTAGTGTTAAGTAAAGGAAAGGTTTGCTGTACTATGAACAGAGAGGAGGCAAATGAGGTTTCGTTATTAAAAGCAGCATCAAATACCTGAAGAGCGTAAATCAAAAAAAGATAAGAAAGAAAGGAAAAAATTATGAAAAAAAGACTTACCGCATTATTAGCAACGATGGCAATGGCAGTTTCACTTATTGGAGCAGTACCGACAACAGAAGTAAAGGCAGAGGAAAAAGAAGAGCTTCATTTTGTTTATGTTTCTCCTCTTCTGGCGCACCCAATCTGGCTGATAGCAAAAGATGGATTTGAACAGGCGTGTGAAGAATTGGGAATTAAGGGAGACTGGGTAGGCCCTCAGAATATTTCTCCTGAGGAGATGACAAAACTTGTAGAGACAGCAGTGGCAGAGAAGGCAGATGCCATTATTACACAGGGTCTTGTTCCGGCAGCTCCTGTAAAGACTGCGATTGAACAGGATATACCGGTGCTTGTAGTAGATTCTGATATACCGGACGCAGACAGAATGGCATTCTTTGGAAAAGACGTGGACGTACAGGCTGAGGTGCTTTATGAATCTGTAAAAGAAAAAATAGGGAAAGATAATCCTATTAAAGCATCTGTGCAGGTAGCTGCTTTAAATTATCAGATCGCACATGATCAGATTGAAGCTATTGAAGAGGTATTTGGCAAACATCCGGGTGGATTTGAGGTAGTTAATAAAACAGAATCCAAATCTGATAAAATGAAATCCACTACAGAATGGGAAAATACATTTAAGGCATACCCTGAAATTAACGTGGCAATTAACCTGGCGGCAGAGGCAGGTCCCGCATGTGCTAAGGTAGTAGAAGATAAAGGAATTCGTGATCAAGTCTTGGTTTATGGCGTAGATGATACAGAGGAAACACTGGATTTAATTGAAAAGGGAAGTTTAGACGGTACAGTTGTTACATCTTTCTGGAATTATGGATACCAGGCAACTTACTGGCTGTATCAGCATATTACAGAAGGGAAAAATCCTGAGCAGGTTGTAAATGACGCAGGAACAATTCTTGTAACAAATGACAATCTGGAGACATACTCAGAAACTCTTCGCGAAAAAGTGGACTTGAAATAAGTGGGGTGGTATAATGAATGGGTATGAGAGAATTTGTGCAGTGCTGAACAGAAAACCCGTGGACAGAGTTCCGATGATGTTGCATAATTTCATGGCGGCAGCAGAAGAAGCGGGGATTTCTATGAGAGAGTACAGGGAAGACCCCAAAAAGATGGCAAGAGTCCATATTGATATGGCAAGAAAATATGATTTAGACGGAGTTCTTCTTGATGTGGATACATGTCTGGAAGCAGGAGCTATTGGAGTGCCGATAGATTTTCCGGAGCATGAGCCTGCAAGGGTAATACGCGCTGCCTCTGATGATATTGAAGAATTAATCGAAATGATGGATGCTTCAAAGGTTCGTAAAGATGACAGAATTAAGAAGGCAGTAGAAGCTGTTTATCTTATGAAAAAAGAAGTCGGCGGAGAGCTCTTTGTGAGAGGAAATTGTGATCAGATGGCATTTAGTCTTGCAATGCTTGCATATGGAATGGAAGATTTTATGGCAGATCTTCTTGATGAAGAATGTGAGGAAGGGATCTTCCGGTTGATGGACAGAGCATATGAAGTTCATCTTGAGTTTCATAAGATGATGCAGGAAGCAGGAGCAGATATGACAAGCTTTGGTGACAGTTCTACAGGACCGGATCTTATTAGCCGGGAAATGTACCGAAAGTATGCGCTTCCGTATCATAAAAGACTTCAGAAGGATTTGAAAGATTCCGGGATTCCCGTACTCTGCCACATTTGCGGAAAAACGGATATTATTCTGGAAGATCTTGCAGAAGTAGGATTTGATGCAGTAGAGTTGGATTATAAAACAGACATAGAAGCTGCTCACCGTATTTTGCAGGGAAAATCCGTGTTGTTTGGTCCGATTGATCCTTCCGGCATATTTTTTGCAGGAACAGCAGATCAGGTAAGGAAAGAGACGGAGAGAGTGCTTTCTATATGCGGAGGAAAGGGGCTTGTAATTGGAGCAGGCTGTGCTCTTCCGGCAGGAGTACCAGAAGAAAATCTGCGTATCTTTTCAGAAACTGTAAAAAATTATAAATAAAAACAAGAAAGGGCTGCCTCTGGAAATTTCCAAGGCAGCCTTAAAATACTGGGAGGATTCAGATGTCTGGAAGGAAAGTGTATCATATTAAAAAAAGTCTCATTTTGTATAATATTCTTATGCTTGCCATTATGCTGGTGGCAATCTTAATCGCAAATCTTTCTACCAAATATTCTTTGGAAACATATGACGATTATTCTGAAAAATATGAACAGTTAAACAGCTTTTATGAGCATGTAAACGAGATGGATATAGCAGCACAAAGTTATCTCTATAATAAAAGTGCGGAAACAGAGGCGTTTTATGACAAAGAATGGAAAGCTGCCTTGCAGGTTTTGAATAATCTGGAAAAAAATACCGATGATGAAGAGATGCAGTGGAAATATGAGAAGCTGGGGAAAATGTTGCAGACATATGATGAATTTTTTTACATGATAAATGAAAGAGAAACGCCTGGTGAAATGACGGTGTCAGAAACGTATGAATTTTTTAACGGTATACCTGATAATATAGAAAGAAGTTATCAGCAGTGTTCTATGATGCTTGCAGAGGAAATGAAAAAGGAAAATATTGTTCTGCAGGAGAAATGGCAGAAACAAATGGCATGGAGCGCTTTTACAGTAGGCATACTGATATGTGGAGCTATTGTTTTTGCAGTGGGCGCGACTAAGAGCATTACAAAACCTCTTGATAGAATTGTAAAAAATGTGAAAAACATAAAAGAAGGAAATTATCAGTTTGGAAATATTAAAAGTAAATATATAGAAGTTCAAGTATTGGACCGGGCTGTAAAACAGATGGCTCAGGGAGTGTGGCAGAATATTCTTCATATGGAGGAAAAGGCAGAATTGGAAAAAGAACTTTTAGAGAAGGAAAATGCTAATTTAGAGATTAGTCGTCTTCTTGTACAAAGTGAGCTTCAGATGTTGCAGCAGCAGATAAATCCGCATTTTCTTTTTAATACTTTAAGTTTAATATCGAAAATGGCATATCTGGAAGGTGCAGAAAAGACGAATCATTTAATGGAAATTACGTCAGACTTACTTCGATACAGTCTGGATAAGGCAAGCGGAGCTTCTAGTCTATATGAGGAAATAGAGTGCGTGAAAAATTATCTTGAAATCCAGAAACAGAGATTCGGAGAAAGGATTTTTTTTGATATTAGTGTAGAGGAAAGCCTTCCGAATATTACGGTTCCGGGAATGATTATCCAGCCGTTGATAGAAAATTCAGTTCAGCATGGAGTAAAAGATTTAATGGAACAGGCGTATATCCGGGTATCTTTTGCGAAAAGAAAACAGAATATATTGATACAGATAGAGGATAATGGCTGTGGAATGGAAGAAGAAACGATTATCTGTCTTTTAAATGGCAAAGAAAATATTTCAAAGGAAAAGACAAGAAAAAGCATTGGCGTGTGGAATGTGTACAAGCGCCTGGAAATGTTTTATGGAAGAAAAGGATTAATGCGGATAGAGAGTAATCCGGGTTGCGGAACGATCGTCTCTTTATTTATTCCGGTTGAGATGGAGGGAGAGAATGTTTAAGCTGCTTATTATAGAAGACGAGCCTGTTGAAAGAGAAACATTAAAATTAATGCTTGATAATAATTGTGGAGAGATGTTTCAGATTGAAACGGCAGAAAATGGTTTTAAGGCATTGGAACGTGCGGAAAAATGGCTGCCGGACATTGCGATGGTTGATATTAATATGCCCGGAATGAACGGGCTTGATACAATACGAGCCCTGAAAAAGAAAAATGCGCAGATGAGATTTTTAATCTTGTCTTCTTATAATCGTTTTGAATATGCACAGGAAGCAGTAAAGCTTGGAGTGGAAGATTTTATTTTAAAGCCTGCAAAAGTCGGCACATTAAAAGCGGCGCTGGAAGCAGCAGCAGAGAAACTTGAAATGGTGAAAAAAGACAGGGAAGATAATTCTTTTTTGCAGCAGAAAATTGAAGAAGTCCGTCCTCTTGTAGAAAGCGAATGTATTTATGCGCTGATAGGAGAAAAAACAGAGAAAGAAATTAAAAGCAGCATGGACTTTCTGGGGTATGAAGTAAAAAGCGGGTTTTGTTTTGTAATAGAGTTTAAGGATCGCCCCAGGTTTATTTTATACAAAGTAAGGCAGGCGCTTACGGAAGTGGGTTTAAAATGTCTGGGAGAACAGTTTCATAATATAATTGTATTTTTTGTTTTAAGTGAAAAAGAGCTGGAGGAGCGAAAAACAAGAGAAGTTGGCAACTTTGTTACCATGCTTTTAAAAGAAACGGGTATAAAAGGCGCCCGTGTCGGGGTCGGACAAATGGAGCGGAATCTTTATAATTTTTATTTGTCATACAGACAGGCTCTGGCAGTTATGAAGCAGAGAGAAGAGCCCTGGAAGAAAAGCATATATCTTCATGATAAGGAAAATGACAGGAATGAAAAAGAGCTGTCTTATCATATAATAGAAAATCTTGTCGAAGCCTTAAAGAAGACAGATGAGGAGGCAATGCGAAACAGCCTGAAACAGATGTGTACAGAGTTTATTATGAAAACAGAGGTTTTATCTTATGCAAGAAATCAGATTTACCGCATTTTGCTGATTGTTTTGGAACAAATAAAGAAGAATGATATTTCTTTTGAAAATATATTTGAACCGCCGTTCAGTCTGGAGGAAGTGCTGGAGGTCACAAACAGAAAAGAGCTGGAGCTGTATGCCGCATTATGGCTGAATCATCTTATGCAGGCGATGTATAAGTATAAAAAAATAAACAATCATTTTCTTATAGAACAGGCGCTTCAATATATAGAAGAACATTATGGGGAAAATATTATGCTGGACGATATAGCCTCGTATCTGGAGGTAAGTTCCTTCTATTTAAGCAAATTATTTAAAAAAGCTACGGGAAGAAACTTTACAGATCTTTTGGCGGAAAAGCGAGTGGAAAAAGCAAAAACATTATTACGAAGTCAGATGAGTGTGAAGGAAATCACTTTTGCAGTAGGGTTTAACAGTCAGAATTATTTTACAAAGGTTTTTAAAAAATACTGTGGAATTACTCCTACAGAATATAAAAACAAAACAGAAGAGTAGATGGAAAGCAGGTGCGCGGATTATAATGCCGCGCATTTTTTCCGTCCCTTAATACACAAATTCCGTCTTTTATGTATCCTGTATTTACAGTTTAAAGTATAATAAGTATATTGTAAATTAGAGAAAGGAATGGTTGTAAGAGATGTACAAAATTGCAGTTTGTGACGATGAGGAAGCTGTTTCAGAGCAGGTGAAAAATCTGATCGCAGAGTGGAATCCTGCTGTGGATGTGGTCTGTTTTTCCTCAGGCGAGGCGCTTCTTGAAAATTACCAGTCTTACGAGGCGGTGTTTCTTGATATTGATATGGCGGGAATGAACGGCATTGAGACGGGAAAGGCGATCCGAAGGCTGGATAAGGATACAAAGATTGTATATCTGACTGCGTACAGAGATTATGTTTCCGGGGCTTTTGGGGTTCACGCTTTTCAGTATCTGTTAAAGCCGGTAAACAAAAAAGCCATATGGAACGTGCTGGAGGAGATTTTCCGGTATATGAAATCTGCGGAGAAAAAAATAATCCTGGATTTTCATACAGTGGACGGGGCGCTCTGTCTTCCTGTAGAATCCATATATTTTTTTGAATATGAAAACAGAAAAATCCGGATCGTGACAGATAAGGAGCAGTATTACATGGCAGATAAAATCGGAAACGTGGCAAAGAGAATGACAGAGTTTGGATTTTCCATGCCGCATCAGAGCTTTGTGGTAAATATGTTCCATGTAAAGAATGTAAAAAATCAGCAGATTTTTCTTGATAACGGAATGGAGATCCCCCTTTCTCAGAAAAAACAGAAAACATGGAAACAGGAATTGATGGGATATTTATCCCAGCGGCTGGAAGGAAGAGGGGGAATGAAATGACGGCAGTAACTATTTTTCTGATGCTTCTTTCCCTGTTCTTTTATACCTTCTGTGCTGTGTGGTTTCTATGGGCAGGAGATTTTGAAGCAAAAGGTCCCAGATGGGTGAGAGTTCTTATCTGGGTGGTGTATGGTTTTTTAAACTGGTTTGTTCCGAATATGTGGCTCAATGATACGATTACTATGATCGTGCTGTGTGCATATTATATGGCGGTGGGCTGGTTCTTTTATCACAGAAGCAGAAACTGGCTTTTGTATCAGGTGTTTTTTTACATGGCAACTTACGCAGCGCAGATTATCGGCATTTTTCTTGTAATCAGGCTCAGTCAGTGGATTGCTATGGACAGCATTGTAATGAGCTATGGATTTCTTATTATGAAGGTTCTTCTTATTATAATTATTACAGCGGGGCTTCGTTTTCTTGTGAAGAAACGTGGAGTTTCCGACAGGAAGAATCTGAAGGTAAAAGGAATGATGCTTGTTCCAATTATCAGTTTCGCCCTTATTTTTTTATATATGGGGGCAGGAGAGATATTTTTTATCAGATACGGATATGAGTGGATTATTGTGTACTGTATTCTCCTTCTCATTATAAATGGCTGGTGTATTTATGTGTGGCATGATGTGGCTGCAAACAGGGAGTTAAAGCACCGAATCGAGCTGATGGAGCAGCAGAATGAGCTGACGCACCAGTATTATGAGGAAATGGAGAAAAATTATAATCGTTCCAGAAAGATTATCCACGATATAAGAAATCACCTTCATGCACTGGAGCAGTCGGCAAAAATGGAGGACAGCCGATATTTTGAAGATGTACATGGTATGTTGAATTCTCTTGGGCTTAAATTTTATTCAGACAATAAAATGCTGAATATTATTTTAAACGATAAGCTGAAAAAGTTTTCTCCGGAACAGGTAGAATGCAATCTTGGAGGCATCAGCCTTGATTTTGTATCAGATATGGATATGACTACGATTTTTGCAAATCTTCTTGATAATGCAGTGGAGGCAAGAGAGGGAAATCCCAGCTTCTGGGTGAAGATACGAGGAGAACAGATTCAGGATTTTACTGTAATTAAAATATGGAATCCTGCATTGAGGACATATGAGCCGGGACAGTCCGGAAAAACAGGTCATGAGGGCATCGGGCTTTCCAATGTGCGTCAGGCTATGGGGCGCTATCATGGAGAACTGAAAATAGAATGCAAAGACAATATTTTTTCTGTCACCCTGGTATTTCCGGGGCAGGGCAGAGAACAGGAGGAAGAATGAGGATGAAAAAAGCAGGAATTTTTACAGCAATGGCACTTATGGCGGCAGTTTTTACAGCCGGATGCGGACAGGCGAAGCTTCCGGAGGGATTTTCGGAGGCAGAGGTAAAGGCAGAGGCGGAAAAATCAATTGCGCTTTTTAATGAAAGAGATTATGAGGGAATCAGACAGATGGGCTCTGAGGAATTGAAAGCCGGTATTACGGAGGAGCAGTTTGCGACAGCCTGTGATCCGTATCTTGATAAGTGCGGGAAATTTGAGGAAATCACAAAGACTGTTTTTGCAGGAGGGCATGACAAAAATTCAGATATTGACTATGCGACAGCTGTGATGGTGGGCGAGTATGAAGATGGAAAAATCCAGTTTACGGTAAGCTTTGATGAGGATATGGAGCTGATTCAGTTTCTGATTAAATAATGTACATCAGATGATGTAAAACAAAAGCCTGTGAGGGAGGACGGAATAAATGGAAAAAACAGAGAAAAAAAGACTTTTGATTTATATTTTAATCGCATATGGCGTGACGTATGTGATGGGGCTTCTTATGTGGTATGGAAATTCGAAGGGAATGGACGTGAGCGCTTTTCCCAACGCGCAGATGATGTATCCGGCGGCAGGTGTTGCCCTTGGTTTTCTTCTTACAAGAAAGGGCGATAAGACGGTTCCGAAATGGTTTTACCTGTTTTTTATTGTGCTTACAGGGGCAATGGCGGTGGTTTCTGTTCTTTCTGTTATGATGCCGGATGAGCTTGTCGTCGTGGGAGGAATGGGAGTTTCCCTGTGGAGTCTTGCCATTAATTATCTTCTGATGCTGGGAAGCGTTGTGTTCTGGATTCTTCTTCTGGCGGCAGGGAAAGAGAGAAGAAGGGCTTACGGGCTGAATGGAAATATGTGGAAGAAATCGATTCTTATGCTTCTTCTTTTTGTAGTTTTGTTTTTTGGAAGAACGGCTTTGTCCTGTGCTCTTTCCGGACAGATGGGAATTTTTACTCTTGTTTTGACAACACCTTCTACTTGGGTTATGATGGGGGTAATCCTTCTTAATTTCTTCTTGGTGGTTCCGGCGTTTTTCGGTGAGGAGTATGGATGGCGGTATTATCTGCAGCCTCTTCTTCAGAAAAAATTCGGGCTGAGAGGCGGCGTAGTGATTCTCGGAATTGTGTGGGGTCTCTGGCATCTTCCGGTCGATTTCTTTTATTACACATCACCGGAGATGGGGCTTCAGGCGGCGGTGGCACAGCAGATTACCTGTATCACGCTCGGCATCTTTTTTGCCTATATTTATATGAAGACAAAGAATATCTGGGTTCCGGTAATGGCGCATTTTTTGAATAACAACATGGCTGCCATACTGTCAGGAGGCGGTTCGGATGCCCTTGAGAATCAGGTGATTACATGGGGCAGTCTTGTTCCGGCGCTTCTGGTAAATGTACTTTTCTTTGGTATATTTATATTTGCAAAGGTTTTCCGCGAAGAGGAAAAAGGAGAAACAGTAAGCGGAGAGTGAAAAATGAGAGAGATTGCAAAACGGTTTCTGGAAGATCAGAATTTTACAAAGGAAGAGTTTGAAGAGCTTTTAAAGGGCTTTGAAAATAAAGAGGAGAGAGCTGCTTTTCGCGAGAAAGCAGCTTTTCTTCGTGAGAAATATTATGGAAATAAGGTTTTTACAAGAGGGCTTATTGAATTTACCAATTACTGTAAAAACAATTGTTATTACTGCGGAATCCGAGGGGGAAATAAAAATGCAGTTCGTTACCGCCTTACAAAGGAGGAAATTCTGTCGTGCTGCAAAGAGGGATACGACCTTGGATTCCGCACTTTTGTTCTTCAGGGAGGAGAAGATCCCTGGTTTACAGATGAGCGAATGGTGGAGATTATCAGGGAAATAAAAGGAAATTATCCGGATTGTGCACTGACGCTTTCTATTGGAGAGAAATCCTATGAAAGTTATAAGATGTTTCGGGAGGCGGGAGCAGACCGGTATCTTCTTCGCCATGAGACAGCGGATGAGATTCACTACGGAAAACTTCACCCTTCTTCTATGCGGCTTTCTGACAGAAAGAAATGTCTTTTTATGTTAAAGGAGCTGGGTTATCAGACCGGGGCAGGCTTTATGGTTGGTTCTCCGGGGCAGACACTTTCCTGTCTTGCAGAGGATCTTGTGTTTTTAAAGGAGCTGAAGCCGGAGATGGTCGGGATCGGTCCTTTTATTCCCCATCATGATACGATTTTTAAGGATGAAAAGGCGGGAAGTGTGGAAATGACCCTGTATCTTTTATCGGTTGTGAGGATTCTTCTTCCCAATGTGCTTCTTCCTGCCACGACAGCTCTTGGAACAATGGATGAAAACGGAAGGGAGAAGGGGCTTCTTTGCGGAGCCAATGTGGTGATGCCTAATCTTTCTCCCTTAAGGAACAGGAAGCAGTATGAGCTGTATGACAATAAAATCTGTACAGGAGATGAGGCAGCAGAAAGCCGGGAACATTTAAGGAAGCGTGTGGAGTGTATCGGGCTTCGTCTTGTGGACGAGCGGGGGGATGCGGCAGAAATATGAACAGTTGCAGATTTTCCGTAAAAATGTTAATATAAAACTACCTATGAGTAAAAATCTTATTTTAGGAGGAGAATCATTGAAACAGCCAATCGTATCTGTCATTATGCCTGTTTATAATGGGGAAACGTACCTTAGGCAATGTCTTGACAGTGTAGTAAACCAAACTTTAAAAGAGATAGAAATTATTTGCGTGGACGATGGCTCCAGTGACCGTTCTGTTGAAATTCTAAAAGAGTATGCGGCTAAGGATGAGCGTGTTATGGTGCTGCAGCAGGCGAATGCAGGCGCAGGAGCTGCGCGGAACAACGGGCTTTCAAAGGCGTCCGGAAAGTATCTTTCTTTTCTGGATTCCGATGATTTTTTTGAAACAGATATGCTGGAGAAGGCAGTGGAAAAGATTGCGGCAGACAGGGCGGACTTTGTGGTTTTTCGATGCGATCATTATCTGAATGATACAAATACCTTCAAAAAAGCAGCATATACGCTGAAAAAACAGACACTTCCCCCTTATACGCCTTTTAATTTCCGTCAGATTACAGACAATGTATTTAAGGCATTTGTAGGATGGGCGTGGGATAAAGTGTATGACAGAGAGTTTGTGATGAAGCACAATCTTAAGTTTCAGGAGCAGAGAACAAGCAATGACATGCTGTTTGTGTTCAGTGCGCTTGTTCTTGCAAAACGAATCACATATCTTGATACGGTGCTTGCTCACCAGAGAAGAAATAACGGGGAATCTCTTTCCAATACAAGGGAAAAGTCATGGTTCTGCTTTTATAATGCGTTGAAAGCTCTTCGGGATGTTCTAAAGGAAAAGGGGCTTTATGAAGAACTGAAGAAGGATTTTGTGAATTATGCCGTTCATTTCAGCCTGTGGAACCTGAATACGATTACCGGGGAATGTTATGAGAAACTTTATACAAAGCTTCATGAGGAATGGTTTGAGGAACTTGAGGTTACAGGTCATGATGAGGCTTACTTTTATAATAAAACGGAGTATAAGCAGCTTGCAGATATTTTAAGATATGACTTTAAGGAGTATAATACAAAGCTCTCTGTAGTCATTCCTGTTTATAATGCGGAAAAATATATTCGTCAGTGTCTCGACAGTATTCTCACAAAGCAGAAAATTGCCCTTGAGGTAATTTGTGTGGATGACTGTTCCACAGACGGAACGCCTGCTGTTTTAAAAGAATATCAGGATAAATATGAGAATGTAACGGTGATTCGAAACGAGACAAACCTGTATGCGGGAACCTGCAGAAATAAAGGGCTTATGGCTGCAAAGGGACAGTATGTACATTTTCTTGATTCCGACGATTATGTTGTGGACAATGTGTATGAAAAGTTGTACACTCTTGCAAAGGAGAACGACCTTGACTGGGTGAAGACAACCTCAGAGGGATTTGACGATGAAACAGGGGAAACAATAGAAAATCCAAGATATTCTATGGAAAAAATGTATGAGGGCTTTTTTGGGACTCTTCTTGATTTTCAGCATTTTCCGAAGAAGTTTATGGACTATATGGCAGTTGTTCCGTGGAACGGAATTTATAAGAGACATTTTCTGCTGGAAAAAAATATCCGTTTCAACAGCCTTTTCTGTGTAAATGACCGCTCCTTTTTCGTAGATACCTGCGTAAAAGGAGAACGTATGATGATTGCAAGGGAAAAAATCGTGTGTCATAGAATGAATGTCAGCGGTTCTCTTGTAATGAAGAGGGTGCAGCATTTTGACTGCCAGTTTGAATCTTATCGCATTATAAGGCAGATATGTAATGACAACCATGTAAATGATAAGGTGCGTTTTGAGATTCTGGAGCACGAAATGTACGATATTTTTGTATGGTACAGAAAATTTCTGGAACAGGGCGTGGAAACAGAGCGATTGAAACAGGAAATGAAGGCTTTTCTTGGGGAATGCGACATTTCTTATTTTGAAAAATACGGAACAAAGAGCCGCTGGCTGAAATTCCGTAATCTGGCAGGGGTTTAAAATAAGTTTCGGGGAGAGACCCGGTTAAGGAGAAATAAATGGCAAAAGTATCAATCATTATACCAACCTATAATGTAGAAATGTATTTAGTAGAGTGTATGGAAAGCGTTGTGCGCCAGACACTTAAAGATATTGAAATTATCTGTATCAATGATGGTTCCACTGACAGCTCTCTTGAAATTTTAAAGAGATATGCAGAAAAGGACGACCGTATTATTATTGTAGATAAAGAAAACGGCGGATATGGAATTGCGATGAATATCGGTCTTGAGAAAGCAACAGGAGAGTACATCGGAATTGTAGAGCCGGATGATTTTGTCCCTATTAATATGTATGAGGATTTATACGAGATTGCAAAGGAAAACAATCTGGATTTTGTAAAGGCGGATTTCTATCGCTTTAAACGCAACGACAATAATGGAAATATGGAGCTTACTTATAATCATCTTTCTGATGATGCCGGAAATTATAATAAAGTATTTAACCCGTCTCAGACTCCGGCAGCTGTAAATTATATTATGAACACCTGGAGTGGCATTTATAAGAGAGAATTTCTGGAAGAATACGGCATTCGTCACAATGAGACACCGGGAGCTTCTTTCCAGGACAATGGATTTTTCTTCCAGACATTTGCGTTTGCAAAACGCGCTATGATTATTAATAAACCATATTATATGAACAGAAGAGATAATCCAAATTCTTCCGTTCACAGCAGAGACAAGGTTTATTGTGTGAATGTAGAGTATGATTATATCCGGGAAATTCTTACAGAGCATCCGCAGGTTTGGGAGCGCTTTAAGTATGTTTACTGGAGAAAGAAATATTCCAATTATGTATTTACCTTAAATCGTATCGGAAATGAATATAAAAAAGAGTATGTGGACTGTATTTCAAAAGAATTTAAAAGAGCGGAGCAGCTTGGAGAGCTGCGTCAGGATGCATTTCCTGTAACGCAGTGGTCTGGTGTGCAGTTCCTTATAAAAGATCCGGAAGGGTATTATCGCCTTTGTACAGCACCAGGTGGTGCGGCTGCAGCAGCAGAAATTGAAAAAATTAAAAATTCCAATTCTTATAAGCTTGGATTTGCCCTTACAAGTATTCCGAGAAAAATTAAGAAAAAGCTGAAAGCTTTGAAAAAGAAACTGAAAAAGTAAGAAACCTGATTTTGACGGCAGGAGGCGATTATGACAAAAGTATCGGTAATCATACCTGTATATAACGCAGAAAAATATCTGGGGAAATGTCTGGAAAGTCTTTTAAGCCAGACGCTTCAGGAGATGGAAATCATTTGTGTGGACGACGGTTCTTCAGACGGCTCTCCTGAAATTTTAAAAAGATTTCAGGGGAGAGATGAAAGAGTACGTATTCTGACCCAGGAAAATCAGTATGCGGGAGTTGCCAGAAATAACGGAATGAGAGAAGCCCGGGGAGAATATCTCCTTTTCCTTGATGCGGACGATTTTTTTGAAGAAACCCTTCTTGAAAAAACGTATCTTCAGGGTAAAAAAGAGGACGCGGATATTGTTCTGTTCGGTGCAAAGCAGTATAATGAGAAAACGGGCAGCGTTTCAAAGGCGCCCTGGTACTTTAAAAGAGACGCGCTTCCTGAGGAGAATCCTTTTTCCGGAAAAACGCAGGATACAGATGTTTTTGCTCTTGTAACGCCGGCTCCCTGGACGAAGCTTTTCAGGAGAGAGTTCGTGGAAGCGCAGGGACTTTCTTTTCAGGGGCTTCAGAACAGCAACGATGTGTATTTTGTGCTGACGGCGCTTGCTCTCGCAGAGAAAATTACGTATGTGGATGAAGATCTTGTATTTTACAGAGTAGGAATGAAGGGAAGCCTTCAGGGAAGTAAAAGTCTTTATCCCGATTGTTTTATAAAAGCGTATGCAGGCGTATATCATGAGCTGAAAAAAAGAGGAATTTATGAAGGATACGAAGAAGGTTTTCTGAATATTCTTCTGTCCGGCTGCGCCCATAATCTTCGTACAGTGGAGAACTGGGAGATAAGGCGGCGTATTTGCGGGCGTATGGAAGAGCCGGAGTTTACGGAAATGGGGCTTATGGATCATCAGAAGGAATATTTCCGCAGAAAAGAAGACTTTGTTTTTGTAAAGGGGATTTTAAATGCCTTTGAGTGGGAGATACAGCATCAGAAGCGGCTTCTTCCAACAAAACCTGTAATTATCAGGAAAGCGGAGGCTGATATGGGGATCCCCAGGGTTTCTGTTATTATTCCTGTTTATAATGTGGAAAAATATTTAAGAGAATGTCTGGATTCTATAGTGAACCAGACTCTTCGAGAAATAGAGATTATCTGTGTTGACGACGGTTCTACAGATGGTTCGCCGGAGATTCTCAGAGAGTATGGAGAGAGGGACTGCCGTATTACGATTATTTCCCAGGAAAACAGAGGGATTTCAAGCGCCAGAAATCATGGGGCGGAGGTCGCTTCCGGAGAATATTTTTATTTTATGGACGGGGACGACATTCTGGAAAGAGACGCTCTTTCAAAGCTTTATAAACTCAGTGAGGAAAAGTCTCTGGATGTGCTCTATTTTGACGGGGAAAGCTTTTTTGAGACAGAAGAGCTGAGGGAGACAAAGAAGAATTATATTACGTATTATGCAAGGAAGGGAGATTACTCCCGTGTTATGACAGGACCGCAGATGCTTCATGAAATGATTCTTGCAGATGAGTACCGTTCTTCCCTCTGTCTTCAGTTTATCAGCTCCGTACATTACAGACAGGAAAATCTCCGGTTTGAAGAGGGGATTATAGGCGAGGATAACATTTTTACCTTCCAGTGTATTATGCCTGCCCATCGTGTATATCACACGAAAGATGTGTTTTTCCATCGAAGAGTACGCGGAAACTCTGTTATGACTTCGGCAGGAAAATTTGAGCAGGTATATGGGTTTTTTGCAGGCTATCTTGCCATTGAAAAGGCGTTTCGCGATAACCGGCTGGAGCCGGAGGACGCGGAAGGACTTTCTATGCTTGTGAGGCTTCGTCTTCGCCTTACAAGAAAACTCTATCGCAATCTGGAGCCGGAGTATAAGCTTTGTTTTGAAGCGCTGAAACCTGAGGAAAAAACGTATTTCCTTATGCTTGTAAAGGATTACGACGACAGTTTTGCAAAAGAGGAAGAGCTGAGAGAAAAATACAGACAGGTCTGCAGAGAAAAGACGGAGCGCGGAGAAGAAATTCATACGCTTCGCCGTGAAAAACAGGAGCGTGGAGAGGAAATCCGTACACTTCGCCGCGAAAAGCAGGAACGCGGAGAGGAAATCCGTACACTTCGTCGTGAAAAGCAGGAGCGTGGAAATGAAATCCGCCGTCAGGAGCAGGAAATAAAGACTCTGGAAAAGGACAGAGAACAGCTTAGAAAGCAGAGAGAGGGACTTCAGAAATCAATTGCTTCTATAAAAGGATCCTTTTCCTACCGGCTTGGAAGGGCGCTTACAAAACCGTTCCGCTGGATAAAGAGCAGGCTGAAAGCTTAACAAGATAAAGGATAAGTGTGAGAAAATGAAAAGAGTGATTACTTATGGCACATTTGATTTGCTTCATTACGGGCATATTAATCTTCTGCGCCGTGCAAAGCAGCTTGGTGATTACCTCATAGTGGCGCTCTCTACAGATGAGTTTAACTGGAGGGAGAAGCAGAAGAAATGTTATTTTTCCTATGAGGAGAGAAAACAGCTTCTGGAGGCAATCCGTTATGTGGATCTTGTGATTCCGGAGGAAGGCTGGGAGCAGAAGCGTACAGATGTGAAGGAGTATCATGTAGATACCTTTGTTATGGGAGACGACTGGAAGGGGAAGTTTGATTTTCTGGAGGAAGAGGGCTGCGAGGTGGTATATCTGCCCAGAACTCCGGAGATTTCAACAACGCAGATAAAAAGTGATTTAAACAGAAAAACAGGAGCAGAGCAAGAATCATGAATCGTTTTAAGAGTGATTTTAAAAAGTATTTTGCCTATGCAAAATTTTCAGCAAGGTCAGATTTAAAGTCTGAGGTTGCCAGTTCTTACCTGAACTGGCTGTGGTGGATTCTGGACCCTATGCTTTTTATGCTGGTCTACACCTTTATTGCCCAGATTGTATTCCGAAGTAATGTGCAGTATTTTCCTATTTTTGTATTCGTAGGTCTGACACTTTGGGATTTCTTTAACAAGACAGTACAGGGCAGCGTAAAAATGGTGCGAAATAACAGCGCTATTGTATCGAAGGTTTATATTCCGAAATTTATTCTGATCCTTCAGAGAATGATGGTAAACGGATTTAAGATGCTGGTGTCCTTTTCTCTGATCGTAGTCATGATGATTATTTTCCGGGTTCCCGTTACATTGAAAGTATTTTATCTGATCCCGATCATGATCGTTCTCGGGCTGTTTACTTTCGGATTAAGCTGCATTGTGCTCCATTTTGGAGTTTTTGTAGACGATCTTTACAATGTGACTATCGTAATCCTCCGCCTTATGTTTTATATGTCCGGTATTTTTTACTCTATCGGAGACAGACTGGAGGGTACTTTAAGAAACGTTCTTCTGTACTGCAATCCTGTTTCCATGCTGATTGAGTCTGCAAGAATGTGCGTTTTATATTCTTCCACACCATACAGGAAACTGATCGTTCTGTGGGGTGTGATTTCGGTGATCCTGTGCATCATTGGTGTGCGGACAATTTACAAATATGAAAACAGTTATGTAAAGGTGATGTAATTATGGAACGGGAAATTGCATTAGAGATAAAGGATCTTCATATCAGCTATAAGTGCCTGAAGTCTTTTTCTATTAAGAAAAGTCTGCTTCATATGAAAAAAGCAGACGCAAAAGTATATGAGGCAGTGAGAGGCGTAAGCTTCTCCGTGCCTAAGGGAGAGATCCTTGGGATCGTAGGAAAGAATGGAAGCGGAAAATCTACTATGCTCCGTGCCATTGCGGGGATTTTTTCTCCGGACAGCGGAACAATCGATTTGAAAGGAAACTCGGTTTCCCTTCTGTCTATCGGCGTAGGTTTCCAGCCAAAGCTTACAGGAAGAGAAAATATCGTTCTTTCCGGTATGCTTCTTGGCTTTTCTGAGGAGCAGGTTCGTGCGAAAATGGATGAGATTATAGAGTTTGCGAACCTGGGAGAGTTTATTGATATGCCGGTAAAAACCTATTCAAGCGGTATGCACTCCAAGCTGGCGTTTTCCATTACTGCCATTCTTGAGGCGGATATTATGCTGATAGACGAGGTGTTAAGCGTAGGCGACGCCAAATTTAAGAAGAAAAGTTACAATAAAATGAAAGAGCTGATTTCCAATGAAGACAGAACGGTTCTCATTGTTTCTCACAGTTCGGAAACTTTGAAGGAGCTTTGTACAAGCGTTCTCTGGCTTCATGAGGGAGAAATGAAGATGATCGGAAAACCGGAGGAAGTCCTTCCGGCTTACGATAAGTTTATGAGCTGAAAAATATGAGATTAAGTGTGATTATTCCTGTTCACAATGCGGAGGAGTATCTGGGAGAATGTCTGGACAGCGTTCTGGGGCAGAGCGTACATGACCTTGAGGTTATCTGTGTAGACGATGCTTCCACAGATGCTTCTGCAGCGGTGATTGAGGATTACTGTAAAAAAGACAGCCGTGTACGGCTGATTAAAAATGAAAAAAATCTTTATGCGGGAAGCTGTCGAAATATAGGAATTGAAGCTGCAAAAGGAGAGTATATTCATTTTCTGGACGCAGATGACAGGGTGGAAAAATCTGCATATGAGAGATATTGGGAGCTTGTGCGTCTGTTTGACCCGGATATAATAAAAGGGCGGGGAATTTGCTTTGATAATGGGACAGGAGAGCTTTGCGATACGCCTCCTCTTTTGAGTCTTCGCGAAGTGGCGGTGGAGGATATTGAGAAGCCGTTCTCTTTCCGGGAAAATCCGGAAATTCTTTCTCATGTCAGTGTCGTTCCCTGGAACGGAATTTACAGAAGAAGCCTTCTGATGGATAAAAATATCCGATTTAATCAGCTTGTCTGTGTGAATGACCGTTCTTTCTTTAATGAGGTGACAGTTGCGGCAGATACGATTCTGATTACAAATCAGCCCATTGTAAGATACCGCATTAATAACGGCGCTTCTTTGATGGGGCGCAGAGCAAGAAACTTTTCCTGCCAGTTTGCTTCCTATGAGATTGTGAAGGAGCAGTGTGAGAAATATAAGCTTTCGGCGGAATCGAAGAGGATCGTTCTGGATCGTGAGCTTGCAGATGTATTTCTTTGGTACAGAAGATACCGACAGATACCGGAGATTCAGGAAGAGATAGAAAGAGAGACAGAGGAATTTGCCGCAAAGCTTGACCTTGCGCCTTTTGGAAGCAGGGTATCGAAGCTTCGCTGGTATGCCACATATCTTATGGTTTCCGGGAAAGAGCCTTTTTATAAAAAGGCAGGGCGCAAGGTGAAATATACTTTGAAAAAATTTATAAAATAAGTTATTTTTTGGGAACTCCGCCTTTTGGGTGGAGTTTTTTTTGTGTTACAACGTAAAGTTTCTGGAAATATTTTGGCTTTCCATCGCAGATATTTACAAGGTGAAGCATTTTTTTTCGTGAGGTGTACAGAAACAGCATTCTGTAAATATAATCGTTTAATAGGGTGGAGAGGTATGGATTTTCTTTCCAGTGGGGATAATATTTTTCCAGATAATCAAAGGAGCTGTTAATGAGCCTGCATTTTAACTCTTTTTTTCCTTTTTCGTAGTTTGTAATAATCTGGCGGAAACGGAACAGAAAATGTTTTACGGTGATGTATTCCAGTTCCTTTTCGTAAAGAGAAAGGAATCCCTGCTCGTTCAGTGTTTCTCTTAAAAAGTCGGAAGCTTTGAAAATGTCGGTCGTTCCTTCTGTAAGGCCGCTTAAAAATCCAATGCGTTTTCTGTAGGTGTAGAGCGGTTTTTCAACATATCCAATGGAAGCTGCTTTTGCCATGAGAAGGAAGGCGACAGGAAGATCTTCAAAACGGATTCCTTCCGGAAAGAAAAGACCTTCAAAAAGGCTTCGTTTTATCAGTTTGTCCCAGGGATAGGGCGAAAAAAGAGCAAGTTGTTCCGGGTGCTCTTTTACAGAAAAATTTTGTGTTTTACATGGGCAGGCGCTTACAGCAGCTTCGCCTGTTTTCTGGTTTTCTTCATAATGAGAAAAGAGGACCAGGTCATTTTCGTCCTGTTCTGCTTTTTTTATGAGTATGGAACAGGCGTCCGGCGCTATAAAATCGTCGCTGTCAATGAACCACACATATTTTCCGGTTGATTTGGAAAATCCGTAATTTCTGGCGTGGCTGACACCTCGGTTTTCGGTTGTAAAGATTTTGATTTTTTCCGGAAAGCGAGACTGAAAGTCTTTTAAAATTTCCTGGCTTCTGTCTGTGCTTCCGTCGTTTACGGCGATGATTTCCATACACTCAAAATTTTGGGATACGAGACTTTCGAGGCAGGGTTTTAAGTAGTTTTCTACATTATATACGGGGAGGATAAGGCTGAGTTTACAGTTTTCCATAGAGATTCCTCTTTTCTGATAATGGTATGATACTTAGGTTAAAAAATGACTGACGAATTGTTTCGCACTTCGTGCTCCCGCAATTCTGGCATTATAATATCATAGTATCAGTGGAAAAAGAACATGGTAAGGAAAAAAGATGTGGAAAAAATGTGTAATTTCATAAAAATGCGGGAAAAACTGGACGGACTCCTATAGAATACGGTATAATAGACAGGTTAAAGGGAAATCCAGTAACTATCATGATAATAAAAATAAGAGGTAGAGCTGTGAGCAGAAGAGAAGATTATAAAAGATTTATTGTATTTTGTCTGGCAAGTCTTGTAATTATTGCCCAGGCAGCCGCATTTGCTTATGTGTGGTATGATTATTACAGAGGACTGATCGAAGAGCCGTTCTGGAGAAAGGGTAACTGGGCGCTGATTGCCATTTATGCCTTGATCAACACATTGTTTTCCAAATTGTACGGCGGTCTTAAAGTGGGGTATTTAAAGAAAATAGACGTCTTTTATTCCCTGACGCTGGCGACAATCTGTACAAATGTTGTAGCATACTTTCAGATTACCCTGATCAATCGCTGGTTTTTAAATGTGGGTCCTATGATTGAAATGACCTTTGTGCAGATTCTGATGATTATTCTGTGGATTTTCGGATCGCGATTTATTTATTCCAGACTGTACAGAGCGAGAAAGCTTCTTGTGATTTACGGTGACAGGGATCCCGGAGATTTGATCCATAAAATGAATTCCAGAAGTGATAAGTATAACATCAGCGGAAAGGTTCATATAAGTCTTGGAGAAGAAAAGATTCATAAGATGATGAATGAATATGAAGGTGTCATTATATGGGATTTGCCTTCTTCTATACGAAACAGGTACCTGAAATACTGTTTTGATAATTCCATCAGATGCTATATGAGTCCGAAAATTTCCGATATTATTTTAATCGGAACAACGAGAATCCATCTTTTTGATACGCCGCTTCTTATGTCCAGAAATCACGGGCTTTCTGTGGAAGAGCGGGCAGGAAAGCGGATTCTTGATATTATTGTGTCGGGTATCGGAATTGTTCTGACTTCCCCGCTGATGCTTCTCATTGCTATTCTTGTAAAGGCATATGACAGAGGTCCTGTGTTTTATCTTCAGGACAGGCTTACGTATAAGGGAAAAGAGTTTAAAATCTGCAAATTCCGCAGTATGTGTGTAGATTCCGAAAAACAGGGAGCGCGCCTTGCGTCAAAGAATGACTCCCGCATTACTCCTGTAGGAAAAGTGCTTCGAAATCTTCACCTTGACGAGCTCCCTCAGCTTTTTAATGTGTTTAAGGGAGATATGTCTCTTGTGGGACCGCGTCCGGAACGGCGCGTGATCATGGACGAATATGAAAAGGAGATTCCGGAATTTCATTATCGTCTGAAAGTAAAGGCAGGTCTTACAGGTTATGCCCAGGTTTATGGAAAATATAATACTACGCCTTATGATAAATTGAAGCTTGACCTTTTCTATATTGAAAATTACTCGCTTCTTCTTGATATAAAACTTCTGTTTATGACAGTAAAGATTTTCTTCCAGAAAGAGGTTTCGGAAGGCGTGGAGGATACGCAGGTAAATGCATTGAAGGATTCCGGAGAAAAAATTTCGGAAGAAAAACGGAGTTGAAAATGGGAACAGAGTTAAGAGATTTACAGCTTGTAGAGCTTGATATATTAAAGGAATTTCTGAGGATCTGCGAGAAATATGATCTTCGGTATTATGCCCTCGGAGGAACGCTTCTGGGGGCTGTTCGCCATAAGGGGTTTATCCCCTGGGACGATGATGTGGATATTGGAATGCCGCGGCCTGATTTTATTCGTTTTGGGGAGATTACCAAAAAGGAATTTCCCCAATATATCCGTTTCTGCACTTATCAGGAAACACCGGGATACCGATATTATGTGCCGCGTCTCACAGACAGACGTGTAAAGGTGATTGACAGTTCTGCGGCAGTAGAGCAGGAAAAAGAAGCGTGGATCGATATTTTTCCTCTTGACGGAATGCCGGGAAACAAATGGAAGAGAAAGATTCACTGCTTCCGCCTTCTTGTGGCAAGGGCGAGGGTGAATTATTCCATGTTTTCCACAAATATAGATTTAAAGAAAAAAAATCGTCCGTTTGTGGAACGGGCAATGATTGCTGTGGGAAAAGTCCTTCCTGTGGAAAAGATTTTCCGGACAGAAAAAGAGTTTCGCCGTCTTGACAGACTGATGCAGAAATATCCTTATGATACTTCGGAATATCTTATAAATTTTATGGGCATTCATAAGTTAAAAGAGATGTTTCATAAAAAGTATTATGGCGAAGGTGCGGATTATCCGTTTGAAGATGTGGTTCTGCGGGGTCCGGCAGATTATGAGACCGTGCTGACCCAGATGTATGGAGATTACAGAAATCCTCCATCCAAAGATGAGATGAACCACCACAATACAAGAATAAAAGAAGGGGAGAGCTGATGGAAGAATATTCTGTTCTGATGTCTGTTTATCAAAAGGAAAATCCTGTTTTTTTCCGAAGCAGCATAGAGAGTATGATGAAGCAGAGACTTCCCTTCTCTGATTTTGTGCTGGTGTGTGACGGACCTCTTGGAAGGGAACTCGAGGAAGTGATTCAGTGGGCAGAGGAAAGTCTAAAAGACCGTTTTCAGTGTATCCGTCTTCCGGAAAACAAGGGGCTTGGAATGGCGCTTGCAGAAGGGATTACGCACTGTAAATATGATATTGTAGCGCGTATGGACAGTGATGATCTGAGCAGACCGGAGCGTTGCCTTCTTCAGATGGAGGCAATGGAAACAGGCGGCTACGATATTGTAGGCTGCGCTCTTGAGGAATTTAAGGAAATACCCGGAGATACAGGAAATATCCGATTTTCTCCGGAGCATCAGGAGGAAATCCGCGTTTACGCAGGGAAACGAAATCCGTTTAATCATCCCTGCGTAATGTACCGAAAAAGTGCTGTGCTGAAAGCGGGAAATTATGTGGATTTTCCCGGGTTTGAGGATTACTGCCTGTGGATAAGAATGCTTCAAAAAGGTGCAAAAGCGTATAATCTTCAGCAGGTGCTTCTTGATATGCGCTCAGGTGAGGGAATGTATGAGAGGAGAGGCGGCATTTCTTATATTAAATCTGTACTTCGTTTTCAGAAGTATTTAAAATGTGAAGGAATCATTGGAACAGGCACGTTTTTGAAGAACTGTGCGGTGCGTACAATAGTTGGGATAATTCCGGGAAATCTCAGAAAAGAATTTTACCGGATTTTTTTAAGAAAGAAACAGTGATATGGGAAAAATAGTAAAAGCAGTAAAAAAGATTATTAATCTGACACCTGGAATAAAGGAAGCGTCTGTTTGTGTTTATCATAAGTACAGTCAGCTCCGCTACAGGAAATATGCGAAAAAATATCCGGTGGACGCGCATACGGTTATGTTTGAGTCTTATATGGGAAGGAAATATTCCTGCAGTCCTCGCTCTATGTTTGAGGCAATGTGCGAGGATAGCCGGTACAGAGATTATAAGAAGGTGTGGGCATTTACAGATCCGGAAAAGCACAGGTATCTGGAGAAATATCCCAATACGATTCTTGTAAAATACCGTTCCGAGGATTATTACAGATATTATGCCAGCGCCGGCATATGGATTACAAATTATCTTCTGGATTATGGGATTGAAAAACGTCCCAGGCAGATTTACGTCCAGACATGGCATGGAACGCCTCTGAAAAAAATTGGGTGTGATGTGCCTCGCCTTGAACTTTCCAAAAAAGAACGGGAAAGAACTTGCCGGGAATATCAGAGGGAAGGTCAGATGATTGACTTTATGCCGTCGCCCTCGCCTTTTTATACGGAAAAGGTAAAAAGTGCCTTTTGCCTTGGTTCGCAGGCCAGGGTATTGGAGTTTGGCTATCCGAGAAACGATGACTTGTTCCGGTATACTGAGGAGAAGTGCGAAAATATTAAAAAAGAGCTGGGAATTCCGGCAGATAAAAAGGTCATTCTTTATGCTCCAACCTGGAGACAGAGCCAGCACACGGCAGGCGAGGGCTTTACGTATAAGCTCGGGATTGATTTTGATAAGATGAAGACCCGCCTTGGAGATAAGGCAGTGATTCTTTTCCGTACGCATTATTTTATCAGCAATTCCTTTGATTTTTCAAAGTACGGAGGTTTTATAAAGGACGTATCCTCCTATGACGAAATTAACGATTTGTATCTTATTTCCGATTTGCTTATTACAGATTATTCCAGTGTATTTTTCGATTACGCAAATCTGGAGCGTCCCATTCTTTTTTATATGTATGATTATGAGGCATACAGGGAAGAGATGAAGGACTTCTATTTTGGGATCGAGCTGCTTCCCGGTCCTGTAATAAAAGAGGAGCGGGATATTTCAGAAGATGTGGAGAGGCTTCTGGAGGGGTTTGCAGTGGATGATACTTACCGCCGTTTTAATGAAATCTTCAATCCTCACAGGGAGGTATGCGGAGACAGAATGGTGAGGGAGATTATAAGAGAATATAGATGAGATTATAAAAGGTAAAATAATGCAACGTAGCCGGGGTATTGTGAAGAAGTGTGCAGTACTCCGGCTGTTTTTGTCGAAAAGATTTCGTTGCAATTTTGGAAAAGGGATTTTATACTGGAATTATAGAAGGGAACACAGGTATTTGTATTCAGATGGTACTAGTTAGTGATGGAGGATAAACTTATGGATAAATTATACAAAACAAATTTACAGAAAACAGTTTCAGAAATTTTTCCAGTTTATTTACAGAAAGAATTGTTAAATCAGGCCGTAAATGATAGTGTGATAATTAATAATAAAAAGAAAACCTCGCAGCTTTCCTTAAATTTTACAGGCATTCTTGACGTGTCGGAATATAATTCTCTTGAGGAAAAAATTGATGCTATGATGCAAACGGATAGTGTGCTGAAATTTATAGAAGAGTTTGAATACAGACGCCAGTATCGACACTTTTGTTATTTTAAATGTTCTGACATTGCATCTGCGAAAATAGAAGAGCTTGTTGGTAATGGAAAAGTTAATGTATTCGATAAAAAAAGTACCGATTTGATTGACAGTTACAATAAACCTTCTTTGCACATTGTGGGAAATCAGATTTACTTAAAATTTTCCAGCCGCCTTAATAATGATACAGGAAATCAGATAAATTTTGTTGTGATTTGCGTGCTGGATAAGGAACATAATATAATTGAACTCAGATTTGACAGAGTTGGAATTGCATACAAAAATTCATATAATTTCTATCGTGATAAAATTAATGAGATTCTTGAATATCTGGAATCTGAACTGGAAATGCGAATAGAAAATATTGATTTTAAGGCGGTTATTGATTACGCTAAGTCAGAAAAGGAAAATATTTCTGTATATGCGCAGCGAATGCAGCGCAACGGTACAACTGCATATTTGGAAGCATATGATGATGGTGATGGTGTTATGCCTATTCTTGGAGAATTATCTGCTTTTATAGAACAGAACAGAGCGTTGTTTGATACGGATATAAATACTGAATTAATACGTGATAAGTTAAAAACTTTTATTAAGGAAATTGAAGTGAAATCAGATATGCCCAGAGTAAAAGTGAAATTAGATGACAGGGATATAAAGTTTGGTATCACTCATAATTATAAAGATATGGAGTATAGCTTCTTTATGTTTTACGGTGAACTGCTGGGTGGTGAGGAGGTGATGAGTTATGTCAGGAATTACCTTATTGGATGCAGTAGAGAACTTGAAAATCTCATATAATCTGACTGCATATCAGAGTAAAAAATGCGATGAATTTTTTGTGGTTATACAACCGGGAGATTTTATTTATCCGGGTCACTTAAAATCAAAATTATTGGTTGATATAAAAACGGCTTATTTCTTTATGGAAGATTTGAAAAAAGAGGGATTTGTAACGAATATCTATGAGGTTTACTGTAAACAGTGCCATAAAAGTAAGGGGATTTTTCTGGATACTCTTACAGATTTTAATGAAGATTATACTTGTGATTTTTGTAATAATTCTTTATCTGTTTTGGAAGATATAATTGTTTTATATAAGGTGATTCATATATGACAGATATGAAAAATGAAAATTACAATATAAAACAGTATCTTCAGGAAATTGTTAAGGAGCCGTTGAATATATTTAAGGAGCTGACTTCCTGGTCAGAAGAGGACAGGAAGGAATTTTCCGGGTTATTGGAAAAGCTGAAGAGTCCTTTTGATAAGAAAGTAGAGACAACAAAGGAAAAGGGAGATCGTCTGGAGCAACTAGTTTCTTTTCTTATACGAAAATCTTATTTTTTTGAGGTGTATCAGAATGTACGCACAGGAACAAATGAGATTGATGAAGTGATTACTTTATCAGAGACAGGGAGGCAGGCGCTTCATACCTTTCATATTTCCAGAGATATTCTGGAAATCAATACAGATATTGTTCTGGGAGAATGTAAAAACTACAATTCAACTTTGGGTGTTACTTATGTTGGAAAATTTTACAGTCTGTTGATAAGTACAGACGTCTCTTTTGGGATTATTTTTACGCAGAAGGGATTAACAGGACATGAAAATGAATTTCGTGATGCATACGGCCTTGTTAAGGTTCTGCGTATTATAGAAAAATACCGAAACAAAAGGGATTTGGTGATCCTTACATTTACAATTGAGGATTATGAAAAAATCGCGAAGGGCCAGTCCTTTTTTGAGTTGATTAAAGCGAAGAAGTTGGAGCTTCGTCTTGCTTCAGATTTTGATTGTTTTTTAAAAGAATATCAGCATGATAACAGTGAACGTATAAAACGGATTATAGGCCCTCTTTCTCCAGATATTCCGTAGGTGTATACAGGGTATATTTCTTGAACACAGTAGAAAAATAACTGCTTGTAGTAAAGCCGATCTGGGAGAGATTCCAAGTTGTTTTTTGAATTTCTGTTTATACTGTGAACAGGAAAGGTTGGCGAGAGCTGCTAGCTCTTCCAGGGGGAGCTCCTCCGTAATATTATCAAGAATATAGTTTAAAGTTCGCCCTATGTCAGGAGACAGGGCGAATTTTTCGCTATTGGCAGAATGAATGAGCAGGTAAAGAAAGAGCTGAAGGTAGGAGGCAATAAATTTCGGCTCTTCATTTCTCTGCGCCTTATCGTTTCGGTATGAAGCCATCTTGTTATTTCGGATTTCAGATGATAATATAGTAGGCAAAGAGAAGGTTTCGAAGTGGAATAAAAATGCAGAAACAGCTATTTATCAAATATGAGAAAAGTAATACCCGGAATCTTTAAAGCAACACACCGGGAAAATTTTACTGGCTGGAATCAGTTATGATAAAAAGAGTAAGGAACATTTATGTAATATAGAAGAAATATAGAGATGCAAGGAGGATGCAAATGGGCTTTAAAAGTCTTTTTAAAAATTCCTGGTACGTGCGCTGCGCCCGGAAGCCGGTGCGTAAAAATATAGTACTTCTGGAATCTACAAACGGAGCAGACATTGGCAATAATATGCTTCGTATTATGGAGGAACTTTCAAAACCGGAATACGAAAAATATGAAATTTGGCTTTCCTGCAACCAGGGTGTACTTCCAAGAGCGGAGGGGCTTTTAAAAACATATCGGCTTCCGAGGGTAAAGACAGTTGTGTGCAACAGTTTTCAATATTATAAGCTTCTGGCAACGGCAGGATATCTTTTTACAGACAGTACCTTTCCGAGACGTTTTATTAAGCGGGAAGGGCAGATTTATGTAAATACATGGCATGGAACGCCTCTAAAAAAAATGGGAAAAGATGTGCCGGGCGGCGCTCATGTAATTGGAAATATCCAGAGGAATTTTCTGATGTGCGACTATCTCTGTCTCCCCAATCCTTATACAAAAGAAATTTTCCGAAAAGCATATAATCTGGAAAACCTCTTTTCCGGAAAATATGTTTTAGCAGGTTATCCAAGGAATCAGACGTTTTTTGAGGAAGAAAGGCAGAATGAGGTGAAAAAGCTTCTGGGAGCAGAAGAGAAGCGCCTTTACTGCTACATGCCAACATGGAGGGGGACGAGCGTCAGCCAGACAAAAGAGGAGCGGCAGCTCCAGGCGGACGTTTTGAAGGAGTATTTACAAAAGCTGGATACGGCAATGAAGGACAGCGAGCTTATGATGATCCGCCTTCACCCTTTTGTGGGACCTTTGATTTCCTGCGAGGAATTTAAACATATCCGGTATATGCCGCAGGAGATGGACCCGTATGAGATTCTGGCGGCAGCAGACTGCCTTGTAACGGACTATTCCAGCGTGTTTTACGATTATGCAAATAAGAAACAGGGAAAAATCGTCCTCTTTTTGTATGACAGGGAAAAATACGAGTGTGAGCGTGATATATACGGCGAGATTTCCGATCTGCCCTTCCCTGTGACAGAAACGACAGAAGGGCTTCTGGAAGAGCTTCGCAGTCCGAAAAAATATGAGGACGGAGAATTTTTAAGAGAATACTGTTTTTATGACGGGAAAGACGCTGCAAAAAATATATGCCGTCTTGTGTTTGAAAAAGAAAGCCCGGAAGGAATTTCCATAGAAAGAGAAATACCAAACGGAAAAAAGAATATTCTTTTTTATCCTGGAGGTCTTCAGAGAAAAGGCTTTACAACTGCTTATCTGAATCTTATGGAAAATATAGACAGAGATGCGTACAATTACTATGCGGCATTTCAGGAAAGCTATGTGGAAAACAACCCGGAAAGAGTGGAGATCATTCCGGACTTTGTGCAGATCATGCCTATGTCAAAAGGCTGGTTTCTCACTTTTCGGGAGGCATTGGCAAGCGCGCTTTTTTATAAGTGCAATATAGAAAACGGATTTACGCGAAAATATCTCCATCGCTTTTACGAGAGAGAGTACAGGCGGAATTTTGGCTTTGCAGACATGGAGTGGTGCATTCACTACAGCGGATATGAGAGAAAGATGATCGGGCTTTTTCAGGCGGCGCCTGTGAAAAGAGGGATTTTTGTACACAGCGACATGCTGATGCAGATTCAGACAAGCCACAATCAGCACCTTCTCACCTTAAAGCAGGCGTACCGGGAATATGACTTTACGGCAGCAGTATCAGAGGATATTTACCAGAGTACCCTTCCCATTTACGGGGAAAATCCAAAGCTTTGCGTGGTGGATAACTGCCATGCTTATAAGAAGGTGATTGAACGGGCAGAGGAAGAGTTTGCTTTTGACGATACCACCACCTGCACCTGCACGAAGGAAGAGCTGGAGAAAATCCTGAGAAAACCATGCAGGAAATTTATTTCCGTGGGAAGATTTTCCGCGGAGAAGCGCCACGACATGCTTCTTGATGCCTTTGCCCGCTATCATAAGGAAAATCCGGATACGATGCTTCTTATTGTGGGCGGCGGTGGAAATCTCTATGAAAAAACATGGGAGCATGTGGAAAACCTGGGGCTTACGGGAAATGTAGTCCTTCTTCGCTCCATCGCAAATCCCATGCCCATTATGAAAGCCTGCGACCTGTTTCTTCTCACCTCCCAGTATGAGGGGCAGCCCCTCGTTCTCATGGAGGCGGACACACTGGGGCTTCCTGTGATTTCCACAGATGTGACAGGTTCGGGCAATTTTATGAGGCGCTTCGGCGGGTATCTCGTTCCTTATTCGGAGGACGGCGTTTATGAAGGAATGAAGGCGTTCGACAGGGGAGAGGTTCCTGTGATGAATATTGACTTTGAAGCGTATAATAAAAAGGCAGTGGGGGATTTTTTAAAGCTGCTGAAATGAAATATCAATAGAAAAAGACTTGACTTTTACCCTTGATTTGTGGTACACTTTACGGGCGACATGGAAGTTAGGTCTTTTTTTTATGCCCGAAAATGATGACGGATACATCATTTCCATAAGAACAGGACCATGCAAATGAAAACACTGGAGGTGGAAGTTGTGCGCGTTAAAATTACATTAGCATGTACTGAGTGCAAGCAGCGTAACTACAATATGACGAAAGAGAAAAAGA
>URMH01000022.1 GCA_900549015.1 uncultured Blautia sp. | reverse complement strand
AATAGGAGGTGCCATATGTACGCAATTATAGCAACAGGTGGTAAACAGTACAAAGTAGCCGAAGGCGATATCATTAAAGTAGAGAAACTTGGTGTAGAGGCTGGAGAGACTTTTACATTTGACCAGGTTCTTGCAGTAAGTGACAACGGATTAAAAGTTGGTAATCCGACAGTTGCAGGTGCAACAGTTGAAGCTTCTGTAGTTGAAAACGGTAAAGCTAAAAAAGTTATCGTTTACAAATACAAAAGAAAAACTGGTTATCACAAGAAAAACGGTCACAGACAGCAGTACACTAAAGTTAAGATTGAAAAGATTAACGGCTAATCTGGTGTCATTATGATTACAATTACAGTTAAGAAGAGAAAGAATGATTATGTGGACTTTCGCTCGAAGGGACATGCCGGTTATGCAGAAGCAGGACAGGATATTGTCTGTGCCGCTGTGTCAGCGCTGATCATCAATACCGTAAATTCTCTTGAGACGTTTACAGAAGAGGATTTTCAGGCGGCTGAAGAGGACGGGTTTGTGTCCATTCATTTTTCCGGAAAGAATACAGAAAAGGGAAGACTTCTCATGGATTCCCTGATTCTCGGATTAACAGAAATTGAGCATAGTTATAACAATCGATATTTGACAGTAAAAGTCAAGGAGGTGTAACAACATGATGAAAATGAACCTTCAGTTATTCGCACATAAAAAAGGAGTTGGTTCCACAAAGAACGGTCGTGACTCCGAGTCTAAGAGATTAGGTGCGAAAAGAGCAGACGGACAGTTTGTGAAAGCTGGAAATATTCTTTACAGACAGCGCGGAACTAAGATTCACCCAGGTGAAAACGTAGGCTGTGGAAAAGATTATACTTTATTTGCACTGAAAGATGGTGTTGTAAGATTCACCAGAAAAGGACGCGATAAGAAACAGGTTTCTATCGTTGTAACAGATGCAGAGTAATTTTGGTTAAGTGGGAGGCTTCAAATCTATATGGTTTGGAGCCTCTCTTTTCATAAAAGAGAACAGAGGTAGATTATGTTTGCAGACAGAGCAAAAATTTTAATCCGTTCCGGAAAAGGCGGAGACGGACATGTAAGTTTCCGAAGAGAATTATATGTTCCAAACGGTGGTCCGGACGGCGGAGACGGCGGTCGCGGCGGAGACGTTATTTTTGAAGTAGACGAAGGGCAGAATACATTAGGCGACTACCGTCATAAAAGAAAATATAAGGCACAGGACGGTGAGGAAGGCGGAAAACGCCGCTGTCACGGTGCTGACGGAAAAAGCATTGTACTGAAAGTTCCGGAAGGAACCGTAATCATGGAAGCGGAATCCCGCAAAGTAATCGCAGATATGTCCGGAGAAAACAGACGCCAGGTTGTATTAAAAGGCGGCCGCGGCGGAAAGGGAAATCAGCATTACGCAACAGCTACCATGCAGGTACCAAAGTACGCACAGCCCGGACAGCCGGCGCAGGAACTCGAGGTTCTTCTTGAACTGAAAGTAATTGCAGACGTGGGGCTTGTAGGATTTCCAAATGTTGGAAAATCTACTTTCCTTTCCCGTGTCACAAATGCGCAGCCAAAAATCGCCAACTATCATTTTACAACTTTAAGCCCGAATCTTGGCGTTGTTGACACGGAAAACGGCGGTTTTGTCATTGCCGATATACCGGGTCTTATTGAAGGGGCTTCTGAAGGCGTGGGACTTGGATACGAGTTTCTCCGTCACATCGAGCGTACAAGGGTGATGATCCACATTGTGGACGCAGCATCTACAGAGGGAAGAGACCCCATTGAGGATATTTATAAAATCAACAAAGAGCTGGAAGCCTATAATCCGGAAATCGCTTCCCGTCCCCAGGTAATTGCAGCAAATAAAATTGACTGCATTTTCGAAGACGGAGAAGAAAGCCCCATTGATAAGCTGAAAGCAGAGTTTGAGCCAAAAGGGATTTCCGTATATCCGATTTCTGCAGTTACCGGACAGGGCGTTCGCGAACTTCTTTTCCATGTGAAAGAGCTTCTTGATTCCTGTGAACGGGAACCGATCGTATTTGAACAGGAATTTTTCCCGGAGGACGTATTAATTACAGAAAACCTTCCATTTACAGTAGAACATCTGGAAGAGGACGAGCATATCTTTGTTGTGGAAGGACCGAAAATAGAAAAAATGCTTGGTTATACAAACCTGGATTCCGAAAAGGGATTTGCATTTTTCCAGAAATTTTTGAAGGACGGCGGTATTTTGGAAGAGCTTGAAAAAGCAGGTATCCAGGAAGGCGACACCGTCCGTATGTATGGATTTGATTTCGATTATTATAAATAAACAGGAGGAAGAAAATGACAAGTAAGCAGAGAGCCTATTTAAAAAGCCTTGCCATGACAATGGATCCTATCCTTCAGCTTGGAAAAAGCGGGCTGACACCGGAAAATACCGCTTCTGTCGAGGAAGCGCTTGCTGCAAGAGAACTGATCAAGATCAGCGTTCTTCAGAACTGTCTGGAAGATCCGAAAGAGATGGCTGCCGTACTGGCAGAAAGAACACATTCTCAGGTGGTACAGGTAATCGGAAAAAAAATTGTCTTATACCGAGAAGGTAAAAAAGAGAAGAAAAAAATCGTCCTTCCCTGATTTCAGGAGGCGGAAATGGGCAAAAAAAGAAAAAAAATAGGAATTATGGGCGGTACGTTCGACCCGATCCATGTAGGACATCTGATTCTGGGAGAGCAGGCATATGAACAGCTTGGACTGGACGAGGTATGGTTTATGCCTTCAGGAAATCCTCCCCATAAAAAAGAAAGGGAAGGCAGAGCGACAGATAGGGAGCGGGTGTCGATGGTGCGCCGCGCTATTTCCGGCAACCCGCATTTTTCCCTGTCTCTTTTGGAGATGGAGAAAGATGGGTACACCTACACTTACCATACGCTGGAAACTCTGAAAAGGGAACAGCCGGATACGGATTATTATTTTATTATCGGAGCAGATTCCCTTTTTAATCTTCATACCTGGAAAAATCCGGAACGTATCTGTCAATGCTGTATTATGGTAGTCGCTTCCAGAAATCATGCTTCTGCTGAAAAGCTTCTGGAAGAAATGAAAAAGGCTTCTCAGCTATATCAGGGAGAGTTTCTCCTGTTGGAAACCATGAACGTGGACGTATCCAGTCAGGAGATTCGTACCTGGATACAGGAGGGAAAAAGTATCCGCTATTATGTTCCGGACCCGGTAATTGATTTTATTGAAAAAAAGGGGATTTACAAAAGATGGCAAAATACGATTTCATAAAAATGGAGAAAAAGCTTGCAAAGTATCTGGACGAAAACAGATTTGCCCATACACTTGGAGTCATGTATACCTGCGCATCTCTCGCAATGGTTCACGGGTATGATCTGGAAAATGCCCAGGCTGCCGGTCTTCTTCACGACTGTGCAAAATGTATACCCACGAAAAAGAAACTGAAGCTGTGCAGCCAGCATAAGATTCCGGTCACCGATTTTGAGAAAGAACATCCTTTGCTCCTTCATGCAAAACTTGGAGCATACATTGCCAGAAAAAAGTACGATATTGAAGATGAGGAAATTCTGTCCGCCATCACGTATCATACAACAGGGCGCAGAGAGATGAGTCTTCTGGAAAAAATTGTATATATTGCGGATTATATTGAACCGATGCGGAATAAAGCGCCAAATCTGGATAAGATCCGCAGGCTGGCTTTTCAGGATCTTGACGAATGTCTGTATGAAATTTTAAAAGATACACTGGAATATTTAGATGAAAATCCCCAGAACGTAGATAATATAACAAAAGAAGCATTTTCTTATTATAGGGAACTGCATATCAAACGAAATAAGGAGGCATAAAATGAGTAAATCAAGAGAAATGGTAACTCTGGCATGTCAGGCTCTGGATGATAAAAAAGGAAAAGACATTAAGGTAATTGATATTCATGAAGTTTCCGTCATTGCAGATTACTTTGTTATCGCGAGCGGCTCCAATCAGAACCAGGTACAGGCTATGGTTGACAATGTGGATGAGCAGCTTGGCCGTGCCGGATATGAAGCAAAACAGGTGGAGGGAACAAAAAATTCCGCCTGGGTTCTTATGGATTACGGTGATGTGATTATTCATGTATTTGATGAGGAAAACCGTCTTTTCTATGATCTGGAACGAATCTGGAGAGATGGAAAGGAACTGGACGTATCCGAGTTTCTGGAAGAAAAATAAACAGAATAAAAAGATAAGGCGGCTTCTTAAACGGGAAACCGCCTTATATTGTTTTGTAAGACAAAGATTTACTGATAAAAACGGAATACCCCGAATACCTTGCCGAGAATTTCCACATTGCCTGTCACAATGATAGGATCCATGTTGTCGTTTTCCGGCTGGAGGCGGTAATAACCTTTTTCTTTGTAGAAAGTTTTTACTGTGGCGGAATCTTCCACAAGCGCTACCACAATATCTCCGTTTTCTGCTGTATTCTGCTGTTTTACGAGAACCTGATCTCCATCAAAAATACCGGCGTTGATCATACTTTCTCCTTTGACTTTCAGCATGAAACTCTGCTCATTGGGCATAAATTCTGCCGGAACAGGGAAGTAAGTCTCAATATTTTCCACAGCAAGAATTGGCTGTCCGGCTGCTACGGTGCCAACAAGCGGAACATTTACCACCTCACGGCGGACAAGATTGAAGTTGTCGTCAATAATTTCAATCGCTCTCGGTTTTGTGGCGTCTCTTCGGATATATCCGTTTTTCTCAAGCGTTTCCAGATGAGAATGAACAGATGATGTGGATTTTAAACCGACTGCGTCGCAGATTTCACGGACAGAAGGCGGGAAGCCTCTGTTAATGATCTCGTTTTTTAAATAATTCAAAATCTCAAGCTGTTTCTGTGTGATTTTGCCATATGCCATAGGGAGTACCTCCTGTAAGTTCTTATGTTCTTTTTTATTACTGTTATCATACCATACTTTTAGGAAAAAAGCAAACAGATATTCGGTGAAATGGAAACTTTTGTTTTCCTTGTTTTTGCCGGCAGAAAATGATATACTTATAAAATGCGATGAAAGAAAATTCAAAAAGGAGGCATTTGTTTGCCAGATACAAAAAATCATTCCGGCAAAACGCCGGGAATTTTTGCAAGATTGAAAAAAATATTCGGACGCAATATTGCAACTGCAATGTTTGGCGTACTTTTTATATATATGATTTTCAGTGCGTTTCTTTATATGACATCGGATCATATTGAATCTTATCAGGTCACATCAGGACCTTTATCCAGAAACGAGACATACACAGGGCTCGCTATCAGAGAGGAGACGGTTGTACAGGCAGAATCCGGCGGATACGTAAACTATTATGCCAGAGAGGGAAATAAGATAAATGCAAACGGCGCGGTATACGCTTTAAGCACATCGAAAAGCCCGGAAGGCGGCGTCCAGCTAGGTCAGGAGGAGCTTGACCAGATCCGAAGCGATATGATGAGTTTTTCCAAAGGCTTTTCTTCCAGTCAGTTTCATAATACTTACGGCTTTAAATATCAGCTTGAGGGAAGTATTCTCCAATATTCCGGTGTGACAGGAGAGTCAACAGCGCCTCTTGTCTCTTCCAGTGACGGAGAGGAAGAAATTTCAGAGGAAAACCTTGTAAGCATGGAACCGGTTACTCTTGGCAATCAGACGATCAGTAAAGCGCAGGCTGACGGGATTGTCCTTTACTCCAAAGATGGATATGAGGGCAAGACAGCCGATACAATAACAGCAGAAGATTTCGACCAGAATTCCTATCATGAGACCGATTTAAAAACACAGAAAAAAGCGGAAGCAGGAGATGATATTTACACACTGATCACTGATGAAAGATGGAGTCTTTTAATTCCCCTGAGTGAAAAGCAGGCGTCACGCCTGGCAGACCGAACCGCAATGCGTGTAAAATTTTTAAAAGACGGAATGACCCAGAGCGGAGATTTTTCCATTGTAGAAATTGAAGGGGGAAAATACGGAAAGCTCGATTTCAATAAAGGGCTTGTACGTTATGCTTCCGACCGTTTTCTTGATATTGAGCTGGTAACAAATACAGTAACAGGTCTTAAAATTCCTTTATCCTCTGTTGTGACAAAAGAATTTTATACCATTCCTTCTGCTTTTGCTTCCAGCAGCAAAGGCGGAGAAGAGGGATTTTTCATAGCCGGTAAAAATAAATCCGGAGATAACGTGACAACCTTTGTAACGCCTACTGTTTATGCAAGAGTGGAACAGGAGCAGGCTATTTCTCTTGGTTCAGAGGAAACAGAAGAAAAAGAACCTTCCTATATATATTATGTAGATAAAAACGCATTTAAAGAGGGAGATGCCGTGATCAATCCCGACTCCCAGGAGCGCTATATTATAGGAGAAACTGCCGTTCTGGAGGGTGCGTACTGCATCAATCAGGGGTATGCCGTATTCAGAAGAATTGAAGTTCTTGATCAGAATGAAGAATATGCCATTGTTTCAAAGGGAACGTCCTACGGGCTTTCCAGATACGACCACATTGTCCGGGATGCGTCAGAGGTAAAAGAAGAGGATATTCTCTATTAATAAACTGCAGGAGGAATATGATGATACAGGAAAATCTGAAAAAAGTAAAAGAAAATATTGAAAGAAGCTGTGCTGCTTCCGAGCGCGAGAGTGAAGAAGTTACTTTGATCGCGGTGAGCAAGACAAAACCGGTATCCATGCTTATGGAAGCATATGATTGTGGGCAGAGGATTTTCGGTGAAAATAAGGTTCAGGAAATTATGGATAAATATGAGCAGATGCCGGACGATGTACAGTGGCATATGATCGGACATCTCCAGAGAAATAAGGTAAAATACATTGTGGATAAGGTTGCCATGATACATTCCGTAGATTCTCTCCGACTTGCAGAAACCATTGAGCAGGAGGCATCCAGGAAAAATGTAGTTGTACCTGTACTTGTGGAAGTCAATGTTGCACAGGAGGAGAGTAAGTATGGCCTTTCCCCGGAAGAAGTTCTTCCTTTTCTGGAAAAAGTATCTGATTATTCCCATGTTCAGGTGCAGGGACTTATGACAATCGCCCCATTTGTGGAAAATCCGGAAGAAAACAGAGAAGTTTTTCACAAATTAAGGAAATTAAGTGTTGACATTAGAGAGAAAAACATTAATAATATTACTATGAGTGTCCTGAGCATGGGGATGACCGGCGACTATCAGGTTGCAGTTCAGGAGGGCGCTACGATGGTACGTGTTGGAACAGGTATCTTCGGAGAGAGAAACTATGCAGTTAGATAAAATTATGAAATAAAGATTGGAGATTAAAATGGACGTTTTAGGTAAGTTTTTGAATGCCATCAAGCTGAATGATAATATGGATGAGGACGACGATTACTTAGATGACAGTCTGATGGATGACGACGACGATTTCCTTGATGACGAAATAGAAGAAAGACCGAAGAAGAAATTCTTCGAAAAATTTGCCAGAAAATCAGATGATGACATGGACGATATGGATTATCTTGACGAGGACGATGATGAGGAAGAGGAAGTTCCGGTGAAAGCTTCTTCCAGAGCAAGTGTAAAAACGGCTGCTGCAAAAGCGCCGGCAAGGCAGGAACGTGCTTCTCGTCCGGTTGCCTCTCCGAAGATCACACCTATGAGAAGCAGTAAACGCGGTACACAGGCACCAAATATGGAAGTCTGTGTGATCAAGCCTTCTTCTATGGAAGATACGAGAGAGATTGCAGATACACTTGTAGATAATTCTACTGTTATTTTAAATCTGGAAGGAATTGATATGGAGCTTGCACAGAGAATCATTGACTTCACTTCCGGCGCCTGTTATTCTCTGGGAGGAAGTCTTCAGAAAGTTTCCAGCTACATCTTTGTACTTGGACCTTATAATGTAGATATTACAGGCGACCTTCAGAATATTCTCGGAGGCTCTGTTCCTTCTGTGAGGGCAGGATATTAATACCAATGGATAAAAATGAGTTTTTTACTAAGAGAATCCGGGAATTAGCCAATATCTCTTTTCAGAGAGATATTGTAACTTTTTCGGATTTTCTTAATTTGAATGAAAGAAATATAGTAAACAGCCTGGATTTCCGTTCATCTGGTGTGATCGTGGAAAGTTTTGGCGGCTACGACAATGCAGAGCGTCAGATGGTGGCATTTCATTCTGATGCTCTTGCTTATCCCTGGGAATATCCCATCGATTGTCTACGGATCCGTCCACGGGCGGCAAAATTTTCAGAGGCTCTTACACACAGAGATTATCTGGGAGCCATTTTAAATCTTGGCGTGGACAGAAGCGTTGTCGGTGATGTTCTTACAGAGGAGAAAGAGGCGTATCTGTTTTGTTTAAGCAAAATGACAGATTTTTTCCTGGAAAATCTTTTCCGGATCCGTCATACAGAAGTGATCGTGGAAAAAATAGAAAACCCCGCCGAGCTTCCGAAACCCAAGATGGAGCCAGTAAGCGGAACCTGTGCATCTGTGCGCCTTGATTCCCTGATTTCTCTGGTATTTCAGTCTTCCAGAAGCAGTATGGTCTCTTTTATAGAAGGGGGACTTGTATTTGTAAACGGACGCCTGATTACATCAAACGGTTATGAACCAAAGGAAGGGGATATTATTTCCGTAAGAGGAAAAGGACGTTTTCTCTATGACGGGATCACAGGGCAGACAAAGAAAGGCAGATACAGCGTACGATTGTTACGCTACACTTCATAAGGAGACAGATTATGGACGCATTACTTGTAAAAAGAGACAACGAGTTTCACTATCCCATTTATTTTGAACAGGATTTTAAAGGACTTTCCGAAGCGCTTTCGAAGGAACATTTAACCGGACGAAGGATTTGTCTTGTATGTGACAGAAACACCTTCTCTCTTTATGCAGAAGAGGTAAAAAAGGAGTTGGAAAAAGCCGCTGAAGAGGTATGTGTATTTTCCTTTCCGGCAGGGGAAGAAAATAAAAATCTTCACACGGTATCAAAGCTTTATACCTTTCTCATAGAAAGAGAGTTTGACAGAAAATGTGTCCTTGCCGCTCTCGGAGGCGGTGTGACCGGAGACCTCACAGGCTTTGCTGCGGCTACTTATTTAAGAGGCATTGATTTTATCCAGATACCAACAACACTTCTGGCGCAGGTAGACAGCAGCGTAGGCGGAAAAACAGGCGTGGATATGGCTCAGTACAAAAATATGGTAGGCGCTTTTTGCCAGCCCCGCCTTGTGTATATGAATCTCAATACTTTAAAGACGCTTCCTGAAAGAGAATTTATCTGTGGAATGGGAGAGGTTTTAAAAACAGGTCTTATCTGCGACGGAGAATTTTTCCGGTTTGTATGCAGAGAACAGAAAAAGATCCGGAACCTGGATTCTGCACTTTTAACTTCTGTTGTAAGAAGGTGCTGCGAAATCAAGGCTGGCGTTGTGGAACGTGATCCAAAAGAACAGGGAGAGCGAGCCCTTTTAAATCTCGGTCACACTGTGGGACATGCTGTGGAAAAACTGAAGGATTTTACTCTTGGGCACGGACAGTGCGTAGGACTTGGGCTTCACGCCGCCGCCTTCCTTTCAAAGGAGCGCGGACTTCTCACTGAAGAAGAATACAGGGAGATTCTTCTTGGACTTAAGGGTTACGATCTTCCCTTAAAAACAGAAGGGTTACAGGCAGAAAAAGTGCTTGCAGCCACAAAAAAAGACAAGAAGATGGAACAGGGGCAGATTAAATTTATTCTTATGGACGGGATCGGAAAAAGCTTTATAGATAAAACGGTTACTGATGAGGAGCTGCTGCAGGCTGTTGAGGAGATTCTCATATGAAAAAAAGAGAGGAGAATATCTTTTTATCAGCCGGCCGGTGCGCTTTTTTTAGTATTTTGTTTGTTGCCGGCGCCGTATTTCTGGATCAGTATACAAAACTTCTGTCCGCAGCACATCTAAAAGGGAAAGAGGCAGTCTCTCTGATTCCCGGTATATTGGAACTGAAATATCTGTATCCGGAAAACAGAGGCATTGCCTTTGGAATGTTTCAGGGTTCTACCACTTTTTTTGCCGTTGTGAGCATGATTCTTTTTGCCCTGATCATCTGGGTTTTTGTAAAAGTCCCAAAGAAGCGGTATTACATTCCTCTTATGGCAGTCTGCGCACTTATGCTTTCCGGCGCACTCGGAAATATGATAGACCGCGTTTTTCGCGGATATGTCATTGATTTTATTTATATTTCCCTGATTGATTTTCCTGTCTTTAACATGGCAGATATTTATGTAGTATGCGGCGGGATCCTCCTTGTGATCCTTGTCTTTTTCAAATATAAAAAAGACGACGATTTCGACTTTTTAAGTTTCAGAAAAAAGGAAAAATAAGATATGGATAAAATCATTTTTCAGGTAGAAAAAGAAAATGCAGGAATCCGGATTGATAAATACCTATCCGATAATATGGAGGATATATCACGTTCTTACCTGCAGAAGCTTTTAAAAGAGAAAAGCATTACAGTAAATGAAAAAGAGATAAAAGCCAATTATAAGGTTCAGGAGGGAGATGTTGTCTCTGTTTCTGTTCCGGAGCCGGAGGAACCGGATATTCTTCCTGAAGAAATTCCTCTTGATATTCTCTACGAGGACGATTCGCTTATGGTGGTCAATAAGCCGAAGGATATGGTGGTTCACCCAAGCGCCGGCCATTTATCCGGAACTCTTGTAAATGCCGTTTTATTTCATTGTAAGGGAAATCTGTCCGGGATTAACGGCATTATGCGCCCCGGTATTGTGCACAGGATTGACAAGGACACAACCGGAGCGCTTCTTATCTGTAAGACGGATACGTGCCATCGCATTCTCGCAGAACAGCTTAAGGTACACAGCATCACAAGAAAATACCGCGCAGTCGTACAGGGGAATTTAAAAGACGATGAGGGAACCATTGAAGGGCCTGTCGGACGCCACCCTGCAGACAGAAAGAAAATGGCGATCAATTATAAAAACGGAAAAGAGGCGGTTACTCATTACCGTGTTCTGGAACGTTTCGGAAACGCCACTTATATTGAGTGCCAGCTTGAAACCGGCAGGACGCACCAGATCCGCGTGCATATGGCAAGCATTGGACATCCTCTTCTGGGGGATACTACGTACGGTTCAGCCAAAAATCCCTATCATTTACAGGGACAGGCGCTTCACGCAATGGTTCTTGGGTTCCTCCACCCGGTCACAAATACGTACATGGAATTCACGGCACCTTTGCCAGAATATTTCCTGAAATTATTAGAAAAATTACGAAAATAGTTGCCATTTCCCGGGAAAATATAGTATAATAATAATATGAATTTTTCAGTGAAGGGAGTGGCAGTTATGAACACAACAAGTTCAGTTATTACAATAGGACGTCAGTATGGAAGCGCAGGCAGACAGATTGGTCAGGAGGTAGCAAAATATTTCGGTATCAAATGCTACGATAAAGAACTTCTGGAACATGCGGCAAATGACAGCGGTATCTGCAAGGAATTGTTTGAAAATCATGATGAAAAACCTACAAACAGCTTTCTGTATTCACTTGTAATGGATACATATTCTTTTGGATATTCCTCCGCAGGATTTACAGATATGCCTATGAACCATAAAGTATTTCTGGCACAGTTTGATGCGATCAAAAAACTTGCCTCAGAAGGTCCATGTGTAATGGTAGGAAGATGTGCAGATTACGCCCTTTCCGATAATCCCAACTGCTTCAGTGTATTTATCCATGCTGACATGGAGTGGAGAATCCGCCGTATTTCCGGAAAATACAGCAAGAACGCAAAAGAAGCCAAGGATATGATCACAAAGACAGACAAGAGCCGTTCCAGCTATTATAATTATTATACCAATAAAAAATGGGGCGCAGCTTCCGGATACAGCCTTTGCATTGACAGCAGCAGGCTGGGAGTAGAGGGAACCGCACGTGCCATTATAGAAGCAGTCCGTATTTTTGATTCACTGAAGGAAAAATAAAATAACGTGATTTTTAAAGCAGGGGATTCTCATTTCGAGAATCCCCTGTCCCATCCTTTGATATTTCCATTTAAAATTGCTGTAAACATACGCTCCTTTACCCCCGGGTTATCCTGGTTTAACTGGTGAAGGAGATTTTTTATATATTCCCTTTTTGTATTTCCATCAGCAGGACACTTGTTTTTTACGACGGGAAGGTCGTATTTATTCTGAAAACCGATGACATCTTTTTCTTCCATGAAAAGGAGCGGACGGATTAACGTAAGCCCCATGCGGTCCCAGTATGTAACGGGAGAGAAGGTATGGAATCGCCCCTCATAAATCAGGGACATGAGCATGGTTTCCACCACATCATCCTTATGATGACCATAGGCTACTTTATTGCAGCCAAGTTCTTTTGCCACTTCATTTAGAGCGCCCTTTCTCATTTTGGAGCAGAGAGAACAGGGATTGCTTTCTTTCCGGTCCTCAAATATGATTTTATAGATTTCGGTGGGAATGGGGGTATAATGGATTTCAAGTTCGTCACACAGTTTCTGGATCGGTTCCATAGATACGCCCTCAAAACCCAGGTCTACAGTAATAGCTTCAATGGTAAAAGACTGGGGATAGAAGCGTTTGAGCCCGTGAAGGGCATAGAGGAGCGTAAGACTGTCTTTTCCACCGGAAACGCCAACTGCAATCTTATCCCCTTCCTGTATCATCTGGAATTCGTCCACAGCTTTTCTTGTCACACTTAATAACTGCTGTAATTTCATATATAAGTATATCCTTTCTTATAGTAGTCTTTCTTATGATGGTATATTTGTCTGTAAATCAGTACGGAGCTATTATATCCTGTTTCCGGGCTCTCCGCAACACAAAACAGTAGAAAAAATATTGACACATTTTCACAGAGATGTGTTATAATGATAGGAAATTGGGCAGTAAAGACTGTCACTGAAAGAATGAATGGAGGAGTTTATGAAATATCGTTGGGACAACCGCTATCTGCACTGGGGGGTAACCGCCTTTCTTGTCATTGCCGCAAGTATCCTGTTTTATTACGGGATTTTCCATATGAACACCCTTCTTGCAGGAATTAAAACATTTCTGGGGATCATGGCGCCGATCATCTACGGAATTGCCATTGCTTATCTTTTAAGCGCTGTTGTAAATTTTCTTGAGAAATCTGTTGTCTATCCCCTTATGACAAAAGCAGGAGTGAAACTTGAAAAAAGAGGGCAGCGAATTACACGGTGGATTTGCGTTATATCCTCCCTTCTTTTTCTTCTTGTCGTAATTTATGCTCTTGTGATGATGATTCTTCCGCAGCTTATCCGGAGCATCATGAACATCATTTACAGCTTTCCAAGCTACGTGACTGTAGTGGAGCAGTGGCTTAACTCTTTTATAGAGAAAGGCTGGAATATGGACGCAGATACCATTAATATGTTAAATCAGTATTCTGCGCAGGCACAGGATTATCTCACAACCAACATTCTGCCGCAGATGCAGAATATGTTAAAGAATATTTCCGCAGGAATTTTTGACGTGGTTCTGTTTTTGAAAAACTTTTTGATCGGAGCCATTGTTTCTTTGTACGTTCTTGCAGACAAAGAGCGCTTTGTGGCAAAGAGCAAGATGTTTGTCTATGCAATCATGCCGGAAAAATGGGCAAACACGACCATTCATTCCATGCGCTTTACTCACAAGACTTTCGGCGGGTTCATCAGCGGAAAAATTCTGGATTCCGCAATCATCGGCGTTCTCTGTTATATTGGAACAACGCTTATGGATATGCCGTATGCCATTTTGATCAGTGTGATCGTAGGCGTGACAAATGTCATTCCATTTTTCGGTCCATATCTGGGAGCTATTCCCTGTATTTTGCTGATTCTCTTTATCGATCCTTTGAAGAGTCTGTATTTTGCGCTGTTTATCCTTGTTCTTCAGCAATTTGACGGAAATATCCTTGGTCCGAAAATCCTGGGAGATTCCACAGGTCTTTCCAGCTTTATGGTTATTGTTGCCATTATGATAGGAGGGGGACTGTTCGGCATTCCGGGTATGATCATAGGTGTTCCTGTATGTGCAGTTATTTATGCAGCTATATGGAATCTCATCGGCCATTCTCTGAAGGGAAAGGAGATGCCGGAAGTAGAAGAGGAGTATCTGGAAATCGACTGTCTGGATCCGGAAACAAGAAAACCCCTTCCTCTGAAAAAAGAAGAAAAACCGGTGAAAGAGAAACAGGAGCCGGACGGATTTTTTGTAAAGCTCTGGAATGCGCTTGTTAAATTTCTTCTTGCACTGTGGATGATCTTAAAAGAAAATATCAAGAAACTGATTGACAGGGTCAAAAAAGGAGGCAAAAATTGAAACTTGTAATACAGCGTGTCAATCACGCAGAGGTAAAAGTAAATGGAGAGGTGACAGGAAGCATTAACAAGGGCTTCCTGGTCCTTCTTGGAGTGGGAAAAGAGGACACAAAAGAGATTGCCGATAAATATCTGAAAAAGATGCTCGGACTTCGTATTTTTGAAGACGAAGCAGGAAAAACAAATTTGTCCCTTGCAGACGTAAACGGCGAACTTTTAATTGTTTCTCAGTTTACATTATATGCAAATTGTAAAAAGGGAAATCGTCCAAGTTTTATTGAAGCCGGCGCTCCGGATCAGGCAAATGAGCTTTATGAATATATGATCGCTCAGGCGAAAAAATCGATCCCTGTTGTGCAGCATGGAATTTTCGGCGCAGACATGAAAGTTTCCCTTGAAAACGACGGTCCGTTTACCATAATTCTGGATGAATCCATTCTTTAAGAATGGGGCATCCGGATACAGATACATCTATACGACAAACCATAGTTTTTCAAATAGATATACATAAATAAAAAGGAGGCTGCTTCTTATGATGGATTATTTAGATAAAAAAGTAACTTATAAGGAACAAAATGATATTCAAAATACATTAAAGCTCCGCGAAGTTTTAAGTACACTTCCCGATTTCTGCAGGGATTATTTCCGCGCCATCGATACAACGACCACAACAAAAACAAGAATTTCCTATGCGTATGACATTCGTATTTTTTTTCAGTTTCTTCTTGATACAAATCCTGCGTTTAAAGACCGTACCCTCCGGGACTTCAAGGTTGATGTTCTGGATCAGATCAAGGCTGTCGATCTTGAGGAATACATGGAATATTTGAAGGTTTATCAGTCTAAAGATAAAACGGAAACAAACGGCGAACGCGGATTAAAAAGAAAGATTTCCGCTCTTCGAAGCTTTTATGCTTATTATTATAAACGGGAACTGATCCATACCAATCCCACGGTTTTAATCGACGTTCCCAAGATCCATCAGAAAACCATTGTCCGCCTGGATACGGACGAGGTTGCCATGCTCCTTGATTATATCGAACACTGCGGAGAGTCTTTAAGCGGTCAGAAACGCGTGTATTATGAGAAAACAAAGGAACGGGACCTTGCCCTTGTAACTCTTCTTTTAGGCACGGGAATCCGTGTTTCCGAGTGTGTGGGGCTTGATATAGAAGATGTGGATTTTAAAAATAACGGGATCCGCGTGACGCGAAAAGGCGGAAATGAAATGATCGTGTATTTTGGCGATGAGGTTGCAAAAGCGCTTAAAAATTATCTTGAAGTGCGAAGCGGGATCACTCCCATAGCCGGACATGAGCACGCTCTCTTCTATTCTACCCAGCGCCGCAGAATGGGCGTACAGGCAGTAGAAAATCTTGTAAAGAAATATGCAAGAGAAATTACAACTACAAAGAAAATTACGCCGCACAAGCTTCGCAGTACCTACGGTACCACCCTTTATCAGGAAACAGGTGATATTTATCTCGTTGCAGATGTTCTGGGGCACAGAGACGTAAATACGACGAAAAAGCACTATGCCGCCATTGACGACAACAGAAGAAGAAAGGCAGCCACTGCGGTAAGACTCCGGGAAGACTGAAAAAAAACAGGGGTTTGCGAAAACTCGCAGACCCCTGAATGTATCATCGTATGTAATTATAAGGCGACACTGATTTTGTCCTGGAAATCTTCCGGTACATCCTCTTTGTCAAGAGACATACTGACAACAAATTTCACATTAAAATGCTCTCCCACTTCTGTAAGGTGTGCCAGTGCCTCAGCGATTTCTTCCTTCTCTGTCAGCTTTGCGGTTGTTAAAAAGCTGTCCAGATAAATCTGTTCCAAATCGTGATCCTGAGAAATTATACCGCATACAAAGCCTACAAATTCATCTGCATTTTTAATTGGATATGCAGAGACGTCAATAAGACGGATCTTGTTGTTCAGCTCATACATGTGCTTTGTGCTTTTGTCTAAGTAAACAATGCTGCCGCTGGCATCTTTAATCGCTCCGTTTACTTTGTCTAACAGTACTTTTGTTTTGCCTTTGCCTTTCTTTCCTACAATCAGTTCAACCATGATGTTTTCCTCCTTAGACACATATGATATTAAATTTTAACCAAAAACATGATTTAATATGTTTCAATTATAGTGCATTTTATCATAAAATTCAATGCCTATTTGAGAAAAAATATAACTTTTTTATAGAAAATCATACACTGTTAATATTCTGCAAAAGCGAACTCATCTGCTGGTACAGCATTTCCTTTGTAGACGCCCCCATTACAATAGATATGAAGGGTTTGCCGTAAGCATTCTGACTTAATAAGGCAAGGCAGTTTCCGGCAAGATTGGTAGTTCCTGTCTTTCCGCCAAGAATCGTCACATCCTTTGGTGCAGTCGCCTCTCCTGTCAGATAATGATCTGTGGCTTCCAGAGTCGTAGACGCCTCGCTTCCGTCCTGATGCTTATAAGTAACTGTATAAGAAGGAAGCTGCGTAATCTCTGTAAACTCCGGATATTTCAAAGCTTCTTTGAGCATAAGGTAAATATCATAAGGCGTTGTATAGTGGTTTTCGTCCTGAAGACCGTGTGGATTTGTAAAATGTGTTCCTGTACAGCCAAGAGATGCCGCGTAGGAGTTCATCATATTTACAAAGTTTTCTGTGGATCCTCCCACATGGGTTGCAATAGCAGATGCCGCATCATTTCCGGAATATACAAGAAGACAGTGCACAAGCTCATCCATTGTGACCTGATCTCCAGCCCAGAAGCCGCATACCTGAGAACCCTCCTCAAGCGTTACATTTTCCTGGCTGATCGTTACCACATCTTCCATGTTTCCATACTGAAATGCCAGGATCGCCGTCATAATTTTTGTAATACTGGCAGGATATACCCGTTCATATGCCCCTTTTGCATACATGGTTTCCTTGCTGTCCAGATTCAGAAGAAGCCCCTTTTGCTCTTCCTGAAGACTTACTGTTTCCAGAGGAACATCTCCTTCCACCACGCAGAGATTTTCTGCAAAGGCGGGAGCTTTCTGTGCTTCTTTTGATACAAGAGTATTTTCAAATTCTCTGGAAGCATCAAATTCCTGAAATGGACTGGAGAAGCTTCCTCCCTGCAATTTATAGACAAGATAGCCTCCCCCGCAGCCAAATACCAGAAGAATCAGAAGTAAGAGTACAGTATTTCGGATTCTGCGCCGGCGCATACGCCGCATTCTGGATCTGGAAACAGCACGGGAAGGCGTTTTTCTTTTTGTTCTTTCAATCTCTCTTTCTCTAGCTGTCATAAGTATTCCTCTTTCTGATAAAAATCTTTTTTCTCAATATCTTTTTTATAAGCTCTGCCCTGAAGGCCTACATTTAAAACAAACCCCATTCCGATAAACATACTGACAAGGGAAGTGAGTCCATAGCTTACAAAAGGAAGAGGCGTTCCTGTATTCGGGGCGATTCCCGTTGCAACAGAAATATTCAAAAACGCCTGCAGTGCAATAATCGTTCCCACTCCGCAGCATATGAGTTTGCCTGCCTGATCCTTTGCCCTTAGGCTCATTCGGATACATTCCGCTGAAATCAGAAACAGAAGAATGACAATAGCCGAACATCCCAGAAATCCATACTCCTCTCCTGCCACTGCAAAAATAAAGTCGGTCTGATTTTCCGCAACAAAGTTTCCTTCGTTTACAGAGGCGGTGTTCTCCTCTTTTGAAAGGCGTTTTCCAATCAGTTCCCCGGAAGCGATGGCTGTTTTGGAATTGTTCTGTTGTTCAACATCATCGCTGTATTCCTCATTTTCCGGATACAGGAAAGTCATGATACGATCTCTCTGATAATCCTTGATCAGCTTCTGATCCGGCTGCACAACAATGGACAGAAAAATGATCAAAAGAGGAATGGCAATTAAAATAGATCCTCCTATGATTTTATATTTCAGTCCTGCAATATAGATAAGGATACAGAACATAACCGCAATGGTGATCGTATTTTTCATGTCCGGCTGGCTGTAAACAAGAGCCAGGGGAATTATAAGAAGAACAGCAGCCTGCACCAGAGTTTTCAGCGTGTTTAAATCGTCTTCATGATCCATAAAGAATTTGGCAAAAAATAAAATAATAATGATCTTTGTCAATTCTGTAGGCTGAAAACGGATAAAGCCAAGGTCAATCCACCTTGCAGCTCCGTTGGCGCTGTCGCCAAAAAGACGCACACCGAGAAGCATGACAATATTAAAGCCGTACATGATCCACTGAAAATTCAAAATCCAGGAATAATCAATGAGGGAAAGTATCAGCATGACAAAGACTCCCAGGATCACGCCTGCAAGCTGTTTTGTCTGGAGGTCCTGTCTTGCCGTACCAACAAGCTCCACTCCGATCCCGCTGATAAGCAGAAGAAAGAGCACCAGTCTGAAATTGTAAAAACGCAGTTTATACTGTTTAATCATATATTATCTGTCCTTTTTCTTTTGAACAGGAATGGAGGCATATAAAACAGGCGGTTCCTGTGAAATCTGCAGCATTACCTGTTCTTCATCGATGGTAATGTATTTTTTTACGCTGTGAATAATATCTTTTCGAAGCATTTTCATCATTTGCGGAGAACAGTCAATCCGTTCCGAGATAAGAAGCAGCTTCATTCTGTCTCTTGCATATCCTGCCGAGCTGCTTTTTCCCTGGAAAAAAGCCTTTCGCATAATATCCTCCCACTATTTCTTAAAAATACTTCCCAGTCTTTTAAAAAATCCACGTTTCCGTGAAATCGGAACAAACGGAATTTCTTCTCCCATAAGACGTTTGCAGATATTGTAATATTCTTCTTCTGCCTGGGAGTTCTTTCCGGAAAGAGGTTCTCCCTGATTGGTGGCAATGACAATCTGTTCATCGTCAAGAATGGTTCCGATCAGATCCACTGCAAGGATTTCAATGACATCTTCCACAGACATCATATCGCCTCTTGCGATCATATCCGGACGAAGACGGTTGATGATCAGGTGAATATCGTGAAGCTCATGCGCTTCTAAAAGCCCGATGATCCTGTCTGCATCGCGGATTGCCGAAACCTCCGGGGTTGTGACGACAAGGGCTTTGTCCGCTCCTGCAATGGCGTTTTTAAAGCCCTGCTCAATGCCTGCGGGACAGTCGAGAAGAATATAATCAAATTCTTCTCTTAAATCGTCCACAAGCTTTATCATCTGTTCCGGCGATACGGCTGTTTTATCCTTTGTCTGAGCGGAAGGCAAAAGGTAAAGCTCCTGGTGGCGGCGGTCTTTAATGAGCGCCTGGCGGAGACGGCAGGTACCGTTTATCACATCTACAAGATTGTAAACGATCCTGTTCTCCAGTCCAAGCACAACATCAAGATTTCGAAGTCCTATGTCGGTATCCACCACTGCAACTTTCTTTCCCATCATGGCAAGTCCTGTTCCGATATTGGCGACGGTTGTGGTCTTTCCCACACCGCCTTTTCCGGAAGTAATGACAATGACCTCACTCATGTTCTGTGTTCCTCCTAAAAAATATGTTCCACAATTCTGGTATTCTCTCATGCAGCTTAGTCATTCGATGTATTACTTGTATCGCTGGATGCAATACCGGTAAGAATGGTTTCTTCATCTGCTAATTTGAAAATGTATTTAAATATATCATTGGCAGCAAGACAGGCATTACCTGAAGAATATCCGTTTGCGATTCTTACTGCAATGGCATATTTCGGCTCAGACGCCGGAGCGTAACCGACAAACAGACCGTGGTTTGGGTGGTAGATGTCGATTTCTGCTGTACCGGTTTTTCCGGCAACATCCATGCCAAGCCCGTTAAACTGTTCATGTGTCTGTACTACACGGTACATTCCGTCGTGAATATCGTTCCACACATTCTGCGGAACATCAAGGATATTTTCCACCTGAGGCTCATATTCCTGAATGACTTCTCCCTTTGAATCTTTCACCTGATCAAGAAGCGTCAGATTGTATACCGTACCGGAATTTGCAAGTACAGAAGCGTATCTTGCAAGCTCACTTGTCGTATAAAGGTGCGTACCCTGTCCAATATAGGAAGGCACTGCAAACTGGTCAGAAACATGTGGTTCTGCTTCTGTAAGTTCGATTCCTGTTTTCCTGTCAAGACCAATAAGAGAAGCATATTTCTGAAGTACCGCAAGGCTCTGTGTTTCCGAGAACTGCTCGTCATCTTTCTGCCCCAGCATATAACCTACCATATTGAAGTACGTATTACAGGACTCTTCAATGGCAGTTCGAATATCAAGAGCTCCATGACCGGCAAGGTTCCAGCAGTTAATAGGAGGCTCCACAAGATCAAATTTTCCGGTACACTCAATATAGGTACCGTCATCAATGACTCCCTCCATCATGCCGGCAATGGTAGAAAGAGGCTTCAAAGTAGAACCAGGAGCTGTTGCCTGCTGTGTTGCCTTATTGAAAAACGGACTGGACTGGTCAAGAGAAAGACTGGTATAATATTCCGTATCCATATTGTTTGCAAGACGATTGTTGTCATATCCCGGATAAGACACACAGGCAAGCACCTCACCTGTATTTACATCTGTGATCACAGCAGAGGCAGAACATGGCATAAGCGCAAGCTGAGCCGGTTCAATTTCCAGTTTCCATATCTTATTGATCATAAAATCATAAGCGCTTGTAGCGCCGGAAGCAAGACCTTCATAAGCATCGTCCTCTTTTGAGAGAACACCCTGCTCATAGAGGACAAGACACAATTCCTGTCCGGAAATGGTATCCTCATGAAGCATGTACTTATAAAGAAGCTTCGAAAACTGCAGGTCTGTTTTTAAATAGTCTATAATATAATCGGTAAGAGACTGGTAAACCTCCGAAGAATCCAGATATTCTCCCTCCGGGGAAATCCTGGAAATATCGATCCAGTTCTGGCTGGCGGCATATGTCAGATATTCTTTGAGGCTTATGCTCTCGTCCTTTGTCCATGCCTTATATGTTTCGTCCGAAGTATCGACAGCATCTTTGGAGATCACATTTAAGGTATCGCGAAGAAGGGTGTTGCAGATGTATGTAAGATATTCCTGCATCTGCTCGTCTTCCTCTTTATAGGCAGGCGGATTTTCTCCTGTGAGCCTGTTCTTTATTGTATCAAAAACCTGTTGCTGCTTTTGTTGAAATTTGGCATATAAATTTTTTTCTGTCTCAGAAGCGCCCTCGTCGTCAAACTTTTCTATATCAATGACACTGTTCGACACAAGAGCGTTGTATACGTCGTAAATCGGAACGATGATCTGACTGGCATTTGCCACGCCTTCATAATCAAAGGTTTTTACCGCCTCAATTTTGGAAAGAAGGATTCCCGCTACTCTCTGTTTTAAAATCTGATAAATGCCTCTCTGCCATTCTGCGTCAATAGTAAGCTGCACGTCCTGACCGGAAACCGGCTCTATACGGGTATTTTCCTCAATTTTTAAAACCTTTCCAAGGTTGTCTACGTAAACGGTTTCCTCGCCGTCCGTTCCCTGGAGCATTGTTTCCATATACTGCTCAATACCTGCTTTTCCGATAATGGCATCATGGGAATAATCCGGGTTTTCCTCGCGAAGCTTTTCCAGCTCCTCGGAAGAGGCTTTTCCTGTATAACCGAGAATCGGAGCCATGCTTTCATCGTCCACATACTGTCGCACAGAATCTTCCACAACATCAATTCCCTGGAGAAGGCTCTGATTTTCCATGATAGCAGCTACCGATTCCTCGCTGACATTTGTGGCAATGGTAACCGGCATATATTTTTTAAAACTGTTTGTATTTAACTGATAGCGGATAATGGCAATTTGAAGAATCTCCTGTTTGGAAAGACTTTTTGGAAGACCGTGAGAAGTAAGCTCTTCCTCAGTGTAAGCATTTTCTCCTTCCAGTATAATAGAAAAACCTTTCTCTCCGCTAAGATAAGATACCATCTCCTCCGCTGTCGCGTTCTTTTCCTCTTTTTTCAGATCATCAATGAGAGGGTGCCCGTAAATATCTGCACGGAAACGGTTTAAGGTAAAGCCCTCTTCCACATCAAAGACATAATTTCCGTTTTCATCAAGAATAATATGGAAGGTATTGGAAAGGGAATCTCCGTTTTCCTTTAAAATCTGAAGCACACGGTAAGCAACTCCGTTTAATGTAAGATTTTTTTCTCTTGTTGTCTCGTAGCTTCCGTTATCCTCAAAAGTAACAGAATAGGAAAGGATATTCTTGGCGAGCTCTTTCCCATTTCTGTCAAAAATCTTTCCTCTTGTACTTTTGATCACACGCGTTTTCGTTGTTCTTGTCTGGAATTCGCTTTTATAATTTTCTCCCTGAATGATCTGGAGATCAAAAAGCTCTCTTAAAAGGATAAAGGACATGGAACCAAACACAAGAAGAAGAACCGTCGTTCTTTTTAAACGTATTTTTTTTATGATTTTCTTTATTTTAATACCCAAATTGACTCACTTTCTTTCTTTGTAACACTCATGAAGTGGTGGTTAATATAGTAAAAGGCTCTGTACACAAAGAAGGTAAGAAATACAGTGTAAAAAACCTCTGGTATGATGATCCGGTAAATATACGTTTCCAGTCCAAGACGTCCTCTTAAAAGGAACTGAAGGCCGTACACTGCCAGATTGTAAAGAAGGTCGCCGCCCGCTGCAAGAATCATGGGGATTTTTACATCGTTGTCATAATAAATGCTGTGCGCATATCCGCTGATAAATCCCACATACATATAAATGAGGGCATAGAAGCCAAAGACAGAACCATAAAACATATCTACGAGAAGTCCGGAAAAAAAGCCAACCCACAAGCCGCTTTTTCTCCCCCTCATAAGTCCCATAGATACGCACAGAATCAGGATCAGATTCGGCGTAATGGAACCGATAGAAATAAAGTCCATAACTGTACATTGAAGAAGAAAGGTAAAAACAATAGTTAAAAAAAGTACGATTTTACTTTTCATCTGCCTTTTTTTCTCCCTCCTTTACCATATCCTGTTTATTTGCCGTGATCACAAACACCTCTTTCAGATGACGGAAATCAACAGGTGTGACAATGGTCCCTGTTTTTGTCAGGTTGTTTGCATCCTGCACAACCTCGCTTACATATCCGATAAAAATTCCCTCTACGTATTTATCGCTGATATTGGAGGTGACAATGCGCTCTCCTACTGTCACCTTGTTTTCCTGGTCATAAAGCTGCTCAAACCGGAGTTTTCCCTCATCGATCAGCTCCAGGTCTCCCTGGATCACACAGTTGTCGGAAGTGCTCACTGTCATGGCGCTTACGTTGCTGCTGTCGTCTATGATAGAGCGGACAGTTGCCCAGGAAGGACCGACTTCTGTCACAATTCCAACAAGGCCTTTTCCGGCAATTACATTGTTGTCAATCTTGATTCCATCGTTGCTGCCCTTATCAATCATAAAAGTGTCATACCAGTTTCCGGGATCTTTGGAAATAATTTTTGCAGCTACCTTTGGATAATCGCTGTATTCCTGATCAAGCTCATACAGTTCCTGAAGACGCTTCAGCTCTCCCTGATCCTGGATCAGCTTGTTATTTTCGGTTGTCAGACTGTCAATCTGTGCGCGAAGCTCCTGATTTTCTGCCACAAGTTCTTCTTTTTCCCGGAAATTTTCTCTTACACTTTCCAGATAGCTGCTGATATTGGCAATACTTTTTTCAAAAGGCACAACGATCAGACCTGCCGCTTCCTGAAGAGGGGCTGTTGTCACGCCCGAGGCAAATGTTCCCACAATACAGCTTCCACAGAAAAGAGTCATGATTCCAAGAAGATGCTTGCTTTTTAAATTGATATGGAAATGGATTTTCTTTTTCAGGTTTTTCATTTATCATACCCCTAAAAAATTTCTATAATTTTCTCTGCGTAACAGGCTGCGCCCATTTCCGCAGGTTTTTTTCTTTGATAATTTTTTCCAGACCGCTTACCGAGCTCGTCTCATAAAGGCTGGAAAGATTAAACGTAAAGCCTGTATAGCTGGCAAGATACGTGTCTATGTACGGAAGGCGTGTACTTCCCCCTGTAAGATAAATTCCCTCTTTCGCAATGTGATAAAAAATCTGAGGAGGGATTCTTTCCAGGAAAGTTTTCATCTCAGAAGCAATTTCGTTCATGCAGTTCATGATCCCTGCATTTACCACATAGGAAGAAATGACTTCCTCTCTTGGAAGACCGGAAATACTGTCGATTCCCACAACCTTCCTCGCTTCTTTTTTCTGGTCGCTCAATCTGCCCATGACAAGCTTTAAGCGCTTTCCCGTCCTTGTTCCGATCTGAAGATGGTATCGCTTCCTGACCTCGCTGCAGATTGCTTCGTTCATCTGCCTTCCTCCGATCGGAAGTTTTCTGCTGATGATGATTTTGCCGTCTGTGATAATGGAAAATTCTGTACTCTGGGCGCCGATATTCACAACCATGCTTCCCACATTTTCTTCCAGATTCACTCCCATTGCAATGGCATCTGCAATGGGAGATTCCACCATATATACCCTGTTTTTTCGAAGCCAGTGCCCATTTACCAGATGATAATACGCACGTTTTTCAATAGGCGTCATATCAAGAGGTACGGAAAAATACATTACGGAACCAATTCCCCGCATATGGTTGATTTTTTTCAATATAGTATAAAGAACAATTTCCTGCAGTTCCAAATTTGCGATCATTCCAAATGACATGGGCGAAGATACGGAAACATCAGAGGGCTCTTTTTCAAACATTTCATAGGCCTCGTTTCCTACTGCTATAATATTCCTTCCTCTTGAAGCGATCATATTTTTTTCAATATAGCTTTTGTTTTTTAAAAAGGAATAGACCTTTACGGAACTGTTTCCCAAATCTACTCCATAAGTTCTTTCAAACAGCATACTCTGCCCTTTCGTTATTCATATTCCTTAAGAAGCTCCTCCTCTCGAAAGCTGAAATATCTTCTGTCCCCGATAATAATATGATCCAGAAGATGAATGCCAACGATTTCTCCTGCCTGCAGAATCCTCTTTGTCACTTCCACGTCACACCCGCTTGGAGAAGGGTCTCCGCTGGGGTGGTTATGAACCAGTATAAGACTTAACGCGTGATGACGAAGCGCCTGAAGAAATACTTCTCTTGGCGTGATCAGAGTGGCATTTGCCGTCCCTCTGCTTAAAAGGGTTTCCGCCAGCAGATGATTCTTATTATCCAGCATCATACAGTATAAAAGCTCCTGCTCTTCATGACGCAGCCGTTCCATATAATACCGGGCAATGGTGGAAGGATTCTGAAAAGAAAGTCCCGGTCTTGCGGCTGCACTTGCCATTCTCTTGGACAGTTCTCCGATACATTTTAACTGTATTGCCTTTACCTTTCCGATTCCGTTTATTTTCATAAGATCCGGAAGGGAAAGATGAAGAAGTCCAAGAAGTCCCGGATAAGAAGTGGTTTCTGTCACTGCAAGGATCTGATTTGCAAGAGTGACAGAACTGACTCCCTTTGTTCCGCTGCGTAAAATAACGGCGAGAAGTTCACTGTCGCTTAATGAATCTTCTCCCTGGCGGAGACATTTTTCATAGGGACGCTGCTGTTCTGGCAATTTTTTTATATTTTCCGGCATAATCTTACCTTTGCGCTCTCTAAAGCAATCTTACACCAGTGTATCCATTTTAGCACAAAAAGAGAGAGATGTATACTCTCTCTTAGAATTTTCTGTATTTCCGGGCAATCGCCTCGGCTGTTTTGATTCCGTCCATAGCTGCGGAGGTAATGCCGCCCGCATATCCGGCGCCTTCCCCGCACGGGTAGATTCCCCGCTTTTCAGATTCCATCTCCCTGTTTCTCAAAATCCTTACAGGGGAGGAGGTACGGCTTTCCACCCCGCTTAAAAGAGCGTCATCTCTGCCAAATCCCGGGATCTTCTTTCCGAAGGCTTCCATTCCCTCCGCTATGGAATCACCTACATATTCCGGGAGAATGGAACGCACATTTGCAAGTGCATACGCTCCCTTCATACAGGGCGTAATTTCTCCAAATTCCGTACTTGGAACATTTTCCCGGAAATCCTTATAGAGCTGTACCGGAATTTTCCCATTTCCCAGCTTCCACGCCGCTCTTTCAAGATTTCTCTGAAAGGCAATCCCCCCGAGAGGACCTTCCTCCGGAAAATCGGAAGGATTTACGGTGACAATAAGCGCGCTGTTTGCATTTTTGCTGCCACGGTCCTGATAACTCATTCCGTTTACTGCCAGCATTTCTTCCTCAGAAGAAGCGTTGACGACATATCCGCCCGGACACATACAGAAGGAATAAACGCCTCTTTCGTTCCCGCAGGTGTGTGTTACTTTATAGCTTGCCGCACCGAGAATTTCATTTTCCTCTTCTCCGTACAAGGCAAGATTCATTTCCGACTGAAGATGTTCCACACGAACGCCTACTGCAAATGATTTTGCTTCCATAGGAAGTCCCCGCTTTGCCAGCATGGAAAAGGTATCTCTCGCGCTGTGACCCACAGCAAGCACACATACGTCTGCCGGAATTTTTTCTTCATGGTTTACTTCCACGAAGGAAAGTCTGTCGTTTTCAAAGATCAGATCTGTCACCTGCGTGCGGAACCGAAAGCTTCCTCCCATCTCCTCGATCTGATGGCGAAGCGTCTGTACGAGAGGAACAAGTACGTCTGTTCCAAGATGCGGCTTTTGCTGATATAAAATTTCTTCCGGAGCGCCGGCTTCCACGAATCGTTTTAAAACCTCCTGATTTCTTCCGAAGGTATCTTTCACAAGGGTGTTTAATTTTCCGTCTGAAAAAGTCCCGGCGCCTCCCTCTCCGAACTGTACGTTGGAATCCGGGTCAAGCACGCCGTTTTTCCAGAAATCCTCCACGCGCTTCTGACGCTTGTCTGCTTCCTCGCCGCGCTCCAGAACAAGGGGCTTATATCCCGCTTTTGCCAGATACCAGGCGCAGAAAAGTCCGGCAGGACCGCTTCCCGCGATAACCGGAGAAAACGAAAGCGCTTCCTCTCCTCCCTGCGGAAATTCGTACGGCTTTTCTTTAGTTAACATAATATTATTATTGTGAACTTTACGGAGAATTTTTTCCTCTGCCTGCACAGACACATCTACCGTATATACAAATTTTTTGTCGTCTTTGTGGCGCGCATCAAGAGACTGCCGTCTGATTTCATATGTAAAAGGAAGCTTTCCAAGACGCAGTGTTTTTATAATGCGCTGCTCCAGCTCTTTTTCTGTATGAGCAATGGGAAGTTTTAACTGAGTAATACGGATCACAGGTCTTGTCCTCCTTTTTCTGTTTTATAAGGCTTTGCCGCATACATTCCCGATACGGCGCCGCTTGCCCACGCCCACTGAAGATTGTAGCCGCCGCATGCCCCGTCTATATCGAGAAGCTCTCCCGCAAAAAAAATTCCGGGACAGAGAAGGGATTCCAGAGTACGGCTGCTGACTTCCTCCGTATCTACCCCTCCTGCGCACACCTGCGCCTGAGAAAACGGCATGGTTCCGGTGACAGTGAGCGGGAATTTTTTTATGGCTGAAACAAGGTCTTCCTGTAAAAAAAGCACTTTCACAAGCTTTTCCGGGAAGAGACCTGTAAACAGTTCTTTCTGATTCTTATATGGGCATTGTTTTTTTCTGGTTTCCAGAAGACTCTGTACCTGGTCTTCTTTATAATCAGGAAGAAAATCAAGAAATGCCTGGACTTTTTTTCCCTCGCTTAACGCTTTTGCAGCGTACCGGCTCACCTGAAAGACAGGAATGCCGGAGACGCCGTATTCTGTAAGCTGAAGCTCTCCCTGTTCCTCTTTTAAAAGCTCTCCCTCTGAAAAAACAGAAATCCTGCCTTCCGTTCTTGTACCTGCCCAGGAAGAAAATTTCTTACCTTTGCATTTTAAGGGGACAAGGGCAGGAAGAGGCGCAATGATCTTATGTCCCAGAGATTCTGCCAGAACATAGCCGCTTCCGTCAGAACCGGAAATTGAAGATGCTTTCGAACCGTTTGCGAGAATTACGCAGTCGCTTTCATAGCACCAGCCCTCTGTGTGAACCTTCCATATATGATGTCCTTCCTTTTTCCCGGAAGAGAGAGATGTTACCTTTTCGTTTGTCTTTATTTTTACGCCGAGAGAACGCGCCTTCATGCAGAGTACGTCTGTGATGCTCTGTGCCTGTCCGCTCCGTGGATAAAGGCAGCCTCTTCTGTTTACAGGGAAAATCCCCAGTTCTTCAAAAAATTGAATGGTGCGGGAAACAGGAAACTGTTCCAGAGCTTCCCGGACAAATTCCGGGTGTGTTCCACGATAAGCGTCCGCCGGAATTTCCATATTTGTAAAATTGCATTTTCCGTTTCCCGTTGCCGCGATTTTTCTCCCGGGTCTGTCATTTTGTTCCAGAACAGTGACAGACGCTCCGTTTTCAGCAGCCGCAACAGCCGCCATCAGGCCTGCGGCTCCTGCTCCTATGATGACAATGTTTCGTTTTGCCATAACGTCTCCTTTTTTGAAAGACAAGTTTAAAGAGTCACAAGATTTTTATCAACCAGTTTCTGAAGAGACATTAAAATACCAAGTTTTGCATGTTCCCAGGTAAGTCCGCCCTGGAAGTATACGGCGTACGGCGGTTTCATAGGTCCATCGGCAGAAAGCTCGATAGAGGAGCCCTGCACAAATGCGCCTGCCGCCATAATGACCTGACTGTCATATCCTGGCATATCCCAGGGTTCCGGATCCACATAGCTGTCAACGGGAGCTGCCGCCTGGATTCCCTTACAGAAAGCAACTACTCTTTCCGGCGTTCCGAGGGTAACTGCCTGAATAATATCCTGTCTAGGTTCTTTTGAATTTGGAACAACAGGAAAGCCAAGGCGTTCATAAACATTTGCAGCAAAGACAGCACCTTTTAATGCTCCCTTTGTAACCATAGGAGCAAGGAAAAATCCCTGATAAAAAGAGCGGTTTACACCGAGGGTTGCCCCTACCTCCATACCAAGTCCGGGACACGTCATACGGTAAGAAGCATTTTCCACGCATTCCTTTGTTCCGGCAATATAGCCGCCAATAGGGGCAAGACCGCCGCCCGGATTTTTAATAAGAGAACCAACTATCATATCTGCTCCTACATCACTCGGCTCTATGGTATCTACAAATTCTCCGTAACAGTTATCTACCATGCAGATAACATCCGGTTTTATATTTTTTACAAAAGCAATCAATTCTCCGATTTGTTTTACGGAAAAAGAAGGGCGTGTCTGGTATCCCTTAGAACGCTGGATTGCTACAAGGCGTGTCTTTTCATTGATTGATTTTTTAATGTTTTCATAATCAAAAGTTCCATCTGAAAGAAGGTCTACCTGACGGTAGGAAATTCCGTACTCTGCAAGGGAGCCTTTCGAAGGACGAATACCAATTACCTCCTCCAGAGTATCGTACGGTTTCCCTGCAGGAGCCAGCATTTCGTCTCCCGGGCGAAGATTTCCGAAAAGAGCAATTGCAAGAGCATGTGTTCCACAGGCAATCTGAGGGCGTACAAGACATGCTTCTGTATGGAAGGTATCTGCATATACCTTTTCCAGGGTATCACGGCCGAAATCGTTGTACCCATATCCGGAAGAAGCCCCAAAGCACTCTTCGCTTACTCTGTTTTTCTGCATGGCAAGAAGCACTTTCATTTGGTTATATTCTGCCACACGGTCGAACTCTTCAAAACGCTCCTTTAAAGAGTCCTCTATTTTTTTTCCAAAATCATATACCTGGGAAGAAATCCCAAGCTGTTCATACATTTCCTTCATTTTTTGTTCCTTTCCTGTTTGGCTTATCCTATAATCTTTCTTTCTCTGCACACAGAGAGCATATATTCCAAAATTTTCTCATCATTAAATGCAAACTTATCTTTGTCTACCCAAACGACATTGGATTCTCTTCGAAACCAGGTAAGCTGTCGTTTTGCAAAGTGGCGGGTATCACGTTTTAAAATCCGTACCGCTTCATCAAGAGGAATTTCTCCGTCCAAAAAAGAAAGAATTTCTTTATATCCAAGACCCTGCATGGAAGTCATTTCCCGCCGGCAGCCCATATCTTTTAATTTTTGAACTTCTTTGACAAGTCCGTTTTCCATCATTTCATCAACCCGTCTGTCAATTCGTTCATATAAAAGATCTCTTGGTGCGTTTAAAACAAAGTAGGCAAGATTATAAGGCGTCTCATTTTGTTTCTGTTCTTCATTATGCTGTGAAATGGGAAAGCCGTTTTCCTTGTAAAATTCCAGGGCACGAATGACACGTTTTACATTGTTGGCATGAATTTCTTCCGCGCTTTTTTTGTCTACTTCCCGCAACATCTCATGGAGAAATTCATTTCCTTTTTCCGCTGCAAGACGGCTCAGCTCTTCTCTGTATTGTTTATCTTCCTCGCCTTCTGTGAAATCTATATCTTTTGTAATTGCCTGAATATAAAATCCGGTTCCTCCCACAAAAACAGGGGTTTTACCGCGATTATAAATGTCTTCCATCGCCTTTTTGGCCAACTCCTGGAAGCGTACGATATGAAATTCCTCAAAAGGGGAAAGAACATCAATTAAATGATGGGGAACACCGTCCATTTCTTTTTCTGTAATCTTTGCAGAGCCAATATCCATGTATTTATACACTTGCATAGAATCAGCGGAAATAATCTCTCCGTTAAGCGCCTTTGCAAGAGAAATAGAAAGCTTTGTTTTTCCCACTGCTGTAGGTCCTGCCAAAACAACTAAAGGTTTTTTCATAGCGCCTCCTAAACAATTCTTTTAAATTTCTTTTCAATTTCCGATTTTGTCATGGAGACAATGGTCGGACGCCCATGCGGACAGTGATACGGATTTTCCAGTTTCAAAAGCTCGTCAATGAGCTTATCTGCCTCCAGTGAGGACATCTGATGATTTCCCTTTACTGCCGCTTTACACGCCATTGTAGCAAGCTTTGAAGTAAAAAGAGAAAGCGTGTTATTTTCTCCGTCAGGAGACAGGGAGTCCAACATTTCCAGAAAAAGAGATTCCTCATTCATTCCATAAAGATTAGACGGAACGGCACTGATGCAGTATTCTCTTCCTCCAAACGGCTCGATTTCAAATCCAAATTCATTGAAATATTCTTCATTTGCCTTCAGACGCCCTTCTTCCTCAAGACTTAAACTTACAATGAGAGGCGGACTGATATACTGGGAAGAGATTTCCTGATTTTCAAACTGTTTTACAAACCTTTCATAGTATACTTTTTCATGGGCAGCATGCTGGTCAATAATATAGAAAGAATCTTCAAACTGCACAAGCCAGTAGGTATCAAAAAGCTGTCCGATGAGCCGATGACGGCTTCTGGATTCCGGAGCGAGAAGCTTTTCTTTAAAAAATTCAAGCTGCTCTCCCGTCTCCTGTTCCTGCTTTTTAGGAGGAGGAGTCTCCGTTTCTTTCTTCTGATAAGATACTTCTTCCGTTTTTTCTACAGTTGTTTCCGTTATTGTTTCAGCTTTTTCTTCTGTCTTTTTCGCTGTGTGAGAAATTACCGGAATTTCTGCTTTTATTGTTTTTGGGGCTTCTTCAGGAATGGTTGTTTGTACTGCTTCTTTACGTTCCGCCTCTTTCATTACTTGCTCTTTACGTTCTTTTAATGTGCCGGAAAACATCTGCTCCTCTTCTTTTGTAAGCGGAGTTTGATATACCGGAGGCGTTTCACGAAGAATTTCTGCTTTTTCCATTCTTCGTTTCACTTCAAAAGGTTCCGGAACTTCCACGGATTTTTGAACAGGAGCCTTTAATAAAGACTTCGGCTCTTCTCTTCCAACAGAAACTTCAGGAATCATCTCCCTCTTTGTAAGCGCGCGCCGGACGGTCTCATATATGGCATCGTACACTTCTGGCCCCCTTGCAAAACGGACCTCCATTTTTCTTGGGTGCACATTTACGTCAAGATCGTTTCCTTCCATCTCAATATGAAGAGAGACAAAAGGAAATTTATGTTGCATGAGAAATCCTTTATACCCGTCCTCCACTGCCTTTGTGATCAGATTGTTTTTTACATATCTTCCGTTAATATAATAATTTTCAAAAGAGCGGTTCCCTCTGGAAATCTCCGGCTTTCCCACAAATCCTTCTATTTTCATAAAATCATTTTCGTAAGAAACCTCAAGAATGGATTTCGCAATATCTCTGCCGTATATGTTGTAGATCACATCTTTTACATTATAATTGCCGGAACTGTGAAGCTTTACCTGCTTATTCTGAATATATTTAAAAGAAACCTCGGGGTGGGAGAGAGCGAGCTGCTCCATCAGCGTATTAATATAATTTCCCTCCGTAGTATCGGATTTTAAAAACTTGCTCCTTGCAGGGGTATTATAAAAAAGATTTCTTACAAGAAAGGTAGTTCCGTCAGGGGCGCCCATCTCCTCAAAGTTTTTTTCCTGCCCTCCTTCTATCACATAGCGGACTCCGCTTATGGCAGACGGGGTTTTTGTAATGAGCTCCACCTGAGAAACAGCCGCAATACTGGAAAGAGCCTCCCCGCGGAAACCGAGGGAGGAAATGGTTTCCAGATCTTCTACTTTTTCAATTTTACTTGTGGCATGGCGGAGAAACGCAACAGGAACCTGTTCCATTTCCATGCCGGAACCGTTGTCTGTAATACGGATCAGCTTCTTACCTCCGTCTGCGATCTCCACTGTAATGGCTGTAGCGCCTGCGTCAATTGCATTTTCTACAAGCTCTTTTACTACAGAGGCAGGGCGCTCCACCACTTCTCCTGCCGCTATTTTATCAATGGTATGCTGATCTAAAACTGCAATTTTTTTCAAATTTCTCACCATCTGTTCTTAATTTTGTTCTGCAGATTATAAAGAATATTCAAAGCCTCCATAGGCGTTAAGTTTCCAATTTCCAGTCCTTTAATTTCGTCAATAATGTCGTTGTCCTGCACCGTATCAAAAAGTGACATCTGCGCCATATCTACCTGGTCGTACTGTATCTTCTGCTTTTTCTTAGGAGCAGTGAGATCTTTTACAGCCGCTGTAATGTCTGCGTCACTTAACTCTTCCACAAGCTCTTTTGCCCTTTGAATAACTGTATCGGGGACGCCTGCAAGCTTTGCCACCTGAATGCCGTAGCTTTTATCTGCTCCGCCCTTTACGATTTTTCGAAGGAATACAATATCGTCTCCTTTTTCTTTTACGGCGATGCAGTAATTATTGACGCCGGATATTTTTCCCTCCAGCTCCGTCAGCTCGTGATAATGCGTAGCGAACAGGGTTTTCGCTCCGCAGAGCTTTGTATTGCTGATATGCTCCACAACTGCCCAGGCAATGGAAAGTCCGTCGAAGGTGCTTGTTCCTCTTCCGATCTCATCAAGAATCAGAAGACTTTTTGAGGTAGCGTTTCGAAGAATATTTGCAACCTCTGTCATTTCCACCATAAAGGTACTCTGTCCGCTTGCAAGATCGTCAGAAGCTCCCACTCTTGTAAAAATCCTGTCTACAATTCCGATATTTGCTTTTTCAGCCGGAACAAAGCTTCCGATCTGCGCCATCAGGACAATAAGAGCCGTCTGACGCATATACGTGGATTTTCCCGCCATGTTCGGACCTGTAATAATAGAAATCCGCTTTTTCTGACTGTCGAGATACGTGTCGTTTGCAATAAACATATCATTTTCGATCATCTGCTCCACAACAGGGTGTCTTCCGTTTTTAATGTCGATAACGCCCGTATTGTTGATTTTTGGACGGACATAATTGTTTCTCTGTGCAACAAGGGAAAGAGATGCCAGAACATCAATAGCAGCTACTGCCTTCGCTGTTTTCTGAATGCGGACAACCTCTGCGCCAACCCTATCTCTCACCTCGCTGAAAAGCTCATATTCCAGGGCATACAGCTTATCCTCCGCTCCCAGGATCAGATCTTCCAGTTCTTTTAATTCCTGGGTAATATACCGCTCTGCATTTGTGAGCGTCTGTTTGCGGATATAATTATCGGGAACCTGGTCTTTAAAGGTATTTGTAATTTCCAGGGAATATCCGAATACCCGGTTATATTTAATTTTCATTGTGCGGATTCCGGTACGCTCCCTCTCTCTTGCCTCCAGCTCGCTTAACCATTTCTTTCCGTCTGTGCGGGAACGGCGGAACTTATCTACGTCTTCATTATAGCCTTCCCGTATAATGCCGCCATCTTTTTGCGCCAGAGGCGGTTCGTCCACAATCGCCTTTTTAATTAATCCGCTTATATCAAGAAGGCTGTCCATCTCTTCCTCAAGCTGCTTTAATACAGGAGAAGAAAATTCTTTTAAAACCTGCTTAATATGGGGAATCATTTCCAGAGAGGAAGCAAAGGCGATCATATCTCTCGGATTTGCCGATTTATAGCTGATGCGGCTGATAAGACGCTCCAGGTCGTAAATAGGATGAAGATATTCCCGGATTTCATCGCGGAGCATAGGGTGTTCATTCAGCTCCTCAATGGCAGAGAGTCGGTTCTCAATTTCCTCCTGATCAATTAAGGGCTGTTCTACATAAGAACGCAGGGTTCTTGCTCCCATTGCAGTTTTTGTTTTATCCAGCACCCACAAAAGAGAACCTCTTTTCTGTTTTTCACGAAGCGTCTCTACAAGCTCCAGGTTTCTTCTGCTGGAGCTGTCGATGAGCATATATTTTTCCGCTGAATACGGGCGTATGCCTGCCATATGAGAAAGTGCTGTCTTCTGCGTTTCCTGAAGGTAAAGAAACAGGGCTCCTGCTGCCAGAACGCCGCTTTCAAACTCTTCAATCCCCAGTCCCTCCAGAGAATTTACATGAAAATGCTCTTTTAAGGTTTTACGGCAGAGCTCATCATCAAAATACCAGGGCTCCTGGGAAAAAATACAGATTCCAAGTCTGTTTTTTAAATCTTCTGTATCCACTCCGCTCATCAAAAAGGACTCGTTGCAGATAATTTCCGCAGGGGTAAACTTATTGATCTCATCGAGAAGCTTCTGCGCTTTGTCAAGCTCTGTCAGAAAACAGTCCCCTGTTGTAATATCGGCAATGGCGCAGCCAAAATGATCCTCTATATAGACAATTGACATAAGATAATTGTTCTTTGTCTCATCAAGAGAGGTTGCGTCAAGCGTTGTTCCCGGTGTAACGATCCGCACTACCTCGCGCTTTACAAGTCCCTTCGCCTTTTTCGGGTCCTCCACCTGCTCGCAGATGGCAACCTTATATCCTTTTTCGATCAGACGGTTAATATACGTTTCCACAGAATGAAAGGGAACGCCGCACATAGGCGCTCTCTCCTCAAGACCGCAGTCCTTTCCCGTCAATGTAATTTCCAGTTCCTTTGAGGCAGTTAATGCGTCCTCAAAAAACATCTCGTAAAAATCTCCAAGACGGTATAACAGGATACAGTCCTTATATTCTTCTTTTGTCTTTACATACTCCTGCATCATGGGTGATAAAGCCATCTTGCATTTCCTCCTGATGTATCTTAAACTTTTATTTTACAAGACTTCCGAGATAATAGAATCCTTTACAGGTGTCAAGGTGTACCTTTACATATTTTCCAAGCATCTCCTCTGTTCCCGGAAAATGCACGAGGAGATTGTACTGGGTTCTTCCTGTGAAAATTCCCTTTTCCTTGCTTTCTTCTTCCACAAGCACCTCCTGAACGCTTCCCTCAAAACGGGCGGAGGCGATACGTCCTTTTTCCTGCACAAGAGAAAGAAGACGGTTAAAGCGGTCCTTTACCACATCTTCCGGAATCTGATCTTCCATTTTTGCAGCCGGAGTTCCGCTTCTCTTTGAATAAATGAAGGTAAAGGCGGTATCAAAAGAAGCCTTGTCTACCACATCAAGGGTTTCCAGGAAATCTTCTTCTGTCTCTCCCGGGAATCCCACAATAATATCTGTTGTAAGAGAAATATCCGGAATGGCTGTACGGATTTTTTCTACAAGGTTTAAGTATTTCTCTTTATCGTATCTGCGGTTCATCTCTTTTAATACACGGCTGCTGCCGGACTGCATGGGAAGATGAAGGTGATGGCAGATTTTTTTACTTTTTGCCATAACAGCGATCAGTTCGTCTGATAAATCCTTTGGGTGGGAAGTCATGAAACGAATGCGCTTTAATCCGTCTATTTTTTCCACTTTCTCTAAAAGCTCTGCAAACGAAATCGGATTTTCAAGTGTCTTTCCATAGGAGTTTACATTCTGTCCAAGAAGCATGACTTCAGATACGCCGTCTTTTACAAGACTTTCAATTTCTGCAACAATGGCTTGCGGCTCTCTGCTTCTCTCTCTTCCTCTTACGTAAGGAACAATACAGTAACTGCAGAAATTATTGCAGCCGAACATGATGTTCACCCCAGACTTAAACGTATAATTTCTCTCTGTGGGAAGTTCCTCCACAATTTTATCTGTTCCATCCCAGATGTCGATGAGCTGACTGTCTGCATGAAGCATTTCACTGTAAAGCTCTGCAAACTTAAAAATATTATGAGTGCCGAATACAAGATTTACAAAAGGATAGTCCTTCTTAATTTTCTCTACTACGTGTTCCTCCTGCATCATGCAGCCGAAAAGCACGATCTTCATATCCGGATTCTGTTTTTTCAGGTTGTGAAGCTTTCCGAGACGCCCGTATACCTTCAGGTTTGCATTTTCCCTTACGGTACAGGTATTATAGATCACAACGTCTGCATCTTCTGTATCTTTTCTTACATACCCCATCTCGTCCATAATCCCGGCAACGACCTCAGACTGTTTTTCATTCATCTGGCAGCCAAATGTCTGAAGGCAGTATGTAAAATCTTTCCCCGCCTCTGTTTTTTTCTGCGCGATCAGTCCGCGGACTTTCGCAATATAATAATACTGTCTTTTTGTCTCCTCTAAAGGAGCTTCTTCTGTCAGATCTATTTCTTTAAAATCAAGTTCATTAAACATATGTTATCCTTTCTGAAACGGCATAAAGACAACCCCAGAAGAAATCTTTTGGGGTTGTCCGGTTACACTACAGTGTATTTTACATGATTTATGGTTTTTTGTCCAGTTTATTTTCCCGATGTTATTCCGGTAAAAGAAACCTTGTTTGTGACTACGGAATTGTGGCTGTATCCGTCATATCTCTGCTTTTCATTCTCGAAAGTAATTCCCGCCTGAAACTTTTCTATGGTGAGGCTCGCCTTTCCATATGCAATTTCTTTTGGTTCCAGCCCGTAGGAAGGCTTCCGTCCCTTTTTTACATTCATATTTTCCGTATCTGCCTGCGCCTTTGAAAGGTAATAGCGAAGCGCCTTTTTCTCATATACTTCATATTCTCCAAGAGGAAGATCCTTAAAAACGGTGTTTAAAGAAATATATCCATCCTCCTCCTTTTTATAATTGTCTTTTGTAAATACCACATAAGCTTCATATTTATGATGAGCTCCGCTGTAATCCTTTCCTTCTGCAACAAAGAAGAACGTAGGATTGCCATGCGTCCATGTAATATCCTCTTCCCGGATACGTTTTGTAACGACAATTTCGCCTTTTGGAAGCCGCAAAAGTGTCTGCACTTCATTGCTGTCCTTTTTCTCTTCTCCCTGGGAACGGTTCATGATCACATGACCTCTGTTTTTCACAGAATATATATCGCCTTCGTACTTACTTAAATCTGCATCCGGAGAAATGGAAACCTCAATATAACAATGATATGTTTTATCATAAAATTTTTCTGCTGCCGCTATTTCCGGTTTAATGGAGAAGGACACCTTTTGTCCTTTTACAGTGATCTGAAACCATTCTGACACATTGCTCCCATCATCAAGAAGAACTTTACAGTCTTCCGGATAAATGGCAAGATCTTTATGAACTTCATCGTAAATCGTATACGAAGCATAGCGGAACATTTCCATTTCATAGGGCACATAATGACTTAATTTATAAGTAAAATGTTCTTCTCTGGCGTTCAGAGTATTTTCAGATGTATCTTTTTCATCACCATCGCTGACTGTTTTGGAAAGAGGTTCCGAAATAGAAACACGCCCCATACGCCCGTAATACAGTCCCTGCCAACCCTGCCAGAGACAGCCTTCTTTTTCATTTACAATGTCATACTCCGTTACATTTCCGGTATATCCGTTCTTCCACACCTGGCGGGATTCTCCATTTACAGGAGTTCCATGAGAAAAGCAGTAATTTTCACAGCCTGAATAAAACTTATAAGCAAGATTATGAGAATCATAATTTGCCTGTACCTGGAACGCTGTATCGGAGTCTACCGTGTTAAAAAGCTTCCACGGAGCTGTAAAAAGATTGCTGTCCGGAGATTTATAAAGCTTACAGTCTTTTGTTACAAATACCTCGTCTACAGGAGAGAGAATCTCGACTCCCTGACGAATGTCTATATCTGCAAAAGTAGCAAATCCTTTTACCCTGACCGGTTCTCCTGTTTCGTGGTCAAAAAATTCCAGATTTGCGGAAATGTCCTTTGTATTTGTGGCGTTTAATCCGATTTTCTGCGTATCTACCTGAAAATATCCGATTTCCTGCTCTCCCTCAAGGGAATAAAAGGTGTAATCCGTAATGGTGCATTTTATATCGATCTGTCTTCCGTTATACGTTCCCACATTTTTATACCAGCATCCGATTCTTCCTTTCATAGAGTCATCCGCAAGTGTTCCGTATATATTCCCCCCTGGAAGAGATACAGGATCAAATCCGAAGACTTCCACACTGGAATTTTTATTAAACTTTGGAATAAAGCTGTATGCACCGTCCATTACCTGGGTCTGAATATCTACTACATGATCTTTGGGAAGCTGGTTTACTGCAAGATATTCGTTTAATGAACTTCCCGCCTCATCTGTCACCATATTTCCATATTCTAATTTTACCGTATCACAGATGCCATATTTGTCACAGTAGTAATACTGTCCTTCTATGACATACGATTTATTAAATGCAAGATTTCCCGATTCTTCCGGAATAAAATAATGTCCTCTGCCGTTTATCTTCTGATACCCGTCTTCAAAACGTACCCTTGTCTGAGGATCGCAGTATTTCCATACAAAATCAGAAGTTTTCAGGCTTCCTGTTCCATTTTCTTTCTCTGTGATTTTCAGCCAGCCGCCAAGCAAATAGCCGTTTACATCCGCATAGTAAACCTTCCCGTCAAGAGCAAATCGCCCCTTCTTAAAATATTTCCCTTTTTTATATGCACGTAATTCTCCTGTATCCGTCTTATGAATCCCATCTGCAAGAGAAGAAACGCTGTCTGACATTTCCGCATCTCTGTTCAAAATACTTTTCGCATTTTTCATGTAATTTCCGCCCGTAACAGAAGCTTCGTACAGCCTGCCGCCGAAAATCTCCTGTACCGGAGCTCCTTCTCCTCTCCAGACATAGTTGGGAGTTCCATCTAAAAGACAGCCTTCCGGCTCATAGCCGCCCGCTGTTTCCTGCACGTTCTCTTCCGTTTCCAAAGACACATCTGTTTCCGGATCTCCTGCAGGATTTTCCTCGTATGTTTCTTCTGTAAACTCCTCTGACTCTGTTTCAGGAAAAATTTCCGGTGTTTCTGTAATTTCCGGAGTAATATCTTCTTCCATATTTTCTGTATCAGACGGAAGGTCTTCTTCCCCGGGCAGCTCAAACGGCTCCGTTTCTGTGTTTTCCCATACAGACGATTCCGGATTCCCCTCCCCTGTAGAGAAGACAGGAACAGATAAAGTCCCGCTTCCCATCAGAGACGCTGCCAGAACGAAGCTTATAAACGCTTTTTTCATACTTCGCTGTCTCCTTTCTTCAGTTTGAGATAGGCAATACTTAAAGCAGCAGAAGCAACAAGTAACAGTATCATGGTAAGAACAGGCGTACTGTCACCTGTTTTCACAGAAGCCGAACTCTCAGGAGCATCTGGTGAAGACGGCTGCTCTGTAAGAGAGGATCCTTTTTTATTTACAGTGAAAATCCAGTTTACAGAAGCATCTCTAAGAGCATACGCATTTTTCAGATCCTGCGGTACAGTTATGGAAAATGTAAGCTTCCCTTCTGTCTGCGGTTTGAACTTTCCAAGTGATACCGGCTGCTCCAGAGAAGACGCCTTTAAGCTGCCTGTATAGAAATTTTTTCCGTTCATAGAAATTGTAAGTATTAATTTTTCCAGAAGATCCTTCTGTTCTTTTGTCTGATTTTTAAGCTCTGTCCGGAAAAAAATTTCTACCGTCTCCTTATCCGTATTGGAAATGGCAATATCATCTTTTTTTGTATCGCCCGGAAGAATATCTCCGAAATTCCTGAAAAAATCATCGGGCACAGCAAGAAGCTTCTGTGCGTCTCCATGAAACTTCACACTCAGTTTTACATTCTCCAGTTTACAGTCTGTCTTTCCATTTGTTTCATGAATACATTTTTCCACAGTCTGATTTCCCCAGGGCGACATTTCCTGAAAATCAGGATGAAAATTTGCTGCCTGAATGGCATCTGCCTGAATCCCTATCTGAAGTTTCTGCCCGCTGTGCTCTTCAGTCCAGAAAGATGGAACGGAAACGCCTGTAAAAAAATCTGCACTTTCTCCTGTATTTAAAGCTTTTGTGTAGTAATAATATTCCCCTCTCTTTTTCCAGTCCTGTGAGATTCCTTTAATATGTTTTTCCTCAAACCCCTCTTCAGCTTCCATCTTATTTTGAAAAGAGATCTTTGCACGGATCCAGCACGGCATTCCCAGATTTGTGATCCTTGGTATTTTGGAAATAAAGTCTCCAGGAAGAATCTCAACGGGATTTTTGTAAGATGTTTCTTTTCCATTTTTCTTCTGGTATTCCTTCAAAGAAATATTAATATCTCCCGTAGCAATATGATTTTTTACAGTAACCGAATCAGAAAATGTAGCATATGCCCCGGAAATACCAAGAAATATCAGTAAAA
>URMH01000021.1 GCA_900549015.1 uncultured Blautia sp. | reverse complement strand
ATAATCAGCGGAATAAATTTCTTCCGTTTCAATTTCAAAAATTCGCATTTGATCAGTTTAAGCAATTCCCTCGCCTCCCGTCACACGCTTGAAGTAATCTTCAAGACTTTCCTCACAAGTATGCGCCTCCGATACCTCCAATCCGTTTTCTACAAAGGCAGTTACAATTTTCCCCACAGGCAGATCAAGGTTGTGCAGGCGCAGATTGTGGTCGTCCTGTATGGAAAAATGGTTTTCATGGAAATTGCGTTCCAAAATTCTTGCCGCCTGTGCAGTATCAGAGAGCGTAAAACGGATATGCTTACTGCTTTTTTGCTCCAGCTCAGCAAGGCTTTCTTCTTCCAGCAATGCGCCGTGGTCGATAATTCCAATATCGTCAGCCAGCAAGGAAATCTCCGAAAGAATGTGACTGGAAATCAAAATGGTTTTTCCTCTTGCGTCGCAAAGCTCCCGAATAAAGGAGCGTACTTCTGCAATACCGATGGGATCGAGACCGTTGATCGGCTCATCCAAAATCAAAAGCTCCGGATCGTGCATAACGGCAAGGGCGATGGCAAGCCGCTGCTTCATACCAAGAGAATACTGTGAAAAGAGCTTTTTATCTTTGTAAGGCAGTCCTACCAGATCCAGAGCATCTTTGATGGCATGATTGTTTGGTACGCCCCGCAGGGTAGCAAAGATACGCAGGTTCTCTGTACCGGTCAGATTGGGATAAAAGCCGGGGGACTCGATCAGGCTGCCGATACGGGGCAGCAATTTCTTTTCATTCCCCTGCAAGGGCTTTCCCCAGATTTTGACCTCCCCGGAAGTCGGCTTCGTTAAGCCAAGCAGCATTTTCATGGTAGTGGTTTTTCCGGCTCCGTTTCTGCCCAGCAGACCATAAATTCTCCCACGCTTCACATGGATATTTAAGTCAGCCACACTCTTTTGTGAGCCGTATTGCTTCATCAGATTTTTTGTTTCAATAATGTAATTTGTATCCATATTCAAAACCTCCTGTTCTGTAAGGTATTCTATCATGCCAACCTTGCATTAACCTTGCCGCAACCTTGCATTAACCTTGCAATTTGAAATCCGGCAAAATGACAAAGGTTCCCGCCATAAAGACGGGAACCCGCTTAAATCTCCAAAGGAAAAAGCAACATAAATTCAGTTCCTTTTCCCGGCAAACTTTCAACTGTTATACTCCCACCCATCTTTTCTACAAGCTGATGGACAATAGAAAGACCAAGACCGCTTCCTTTTTCAGACCGACCTTTATCACACTTATAAAGCCGTTCAAAAATGTGTTTCAAATCTTCTTTCTCAATTCCTACACCATTATCCGCCAACAGCAGCCTCAAGTTATTTCCCTGCTTTGACAGAGCAATTTTAATTTTGTCCGCATGGCTGTGAGCGATTACATTTTGAATGAGATTATTGATAATCCTCATATAGCTGTCCGTATCCAATCTTACCCGGACAGGCTGTTCGGGAATATCAATGTCATAATCGACCTGCTTATCTTCAAAAATCGGTATCCAGTCGATCAGGATATTTCTTGTCAACTCTGCAGCTTCAACGCTCTGGATTTCCAAAGCAAACTCGTCGGAATTTAACTTGAACCAGTCAAAGAGTACATCAATATATTCTTTCAGATCGTGAGCTTTCCGGCGGGCAGTTTCAATATAGTCCTCCCGGTCTTTTCCCGTGGCAAGCCCCTTGTGTGCGGCGTCAAGATACCCGATCAGAGTGGTAAGGGGCGTCCGGACATCGTGAGAAAGGCTCGTCATAAGCTGGCGGTTGGTTTCCTCTGTCTGCCGTACAATCGAAAGTCTGCTTTCATAAGCCACAACGATCTCATTGATTTCATATGCAAGAGGTGCTGTCAGTTCATTTGCTGCAGACAAAATACGTCGGTTTCCATTTCCGTTTTTCACATCAGCCAGCACATCGGTCATTTCTGCTATCTGCTTTTTTACGCGTCGAACAAGAACGATGGAAGTCAGTACAGCAACAACAGCAATCACAATGGATAAAAAAACGATGATTTCCATGCTGACTAGACCTCCTTATTAAAGCGGTAGCCAATCCCTTTGACCGTTTGTATGTACTTTGGGCTTGAAGGATTGACTTCTAATTTTTTACGAAGCCGGCTGATAATCGCCATAATGTTACTGTCATCATAGAAATATTCTTCGCCCCATACTTCCTCATAAATCTGCTGTTTGGTCAAAATTTTCCCTTGATGTTTTGCACAGTACAGGAGCAAATCAAATTCCTTTGGCGGAAGGGAAAAAGTGCCGTTTTCCGTAGTAACAGAACGATTTTCAAGATCAATTTGCAGCCCATCAAATTCCAGTTTCTGCTGTGCTGTCCCATCTAACTGATTAAAGCGGGTATAGCGGCGGATCAAAGAAACAATGCGGGCAATCAGTTCCTCTATATCAAACGGCTTTGTCAAATAATCATCTGCTCCGGCTCGTAATCCCCGTACTTTCGAAGCACTGTCATTTTTAGAAGTAAACATTAAAATAGGCAGGCTGCTCTCTTTCCTGATCTTTTCCAATGTTTCAAAGCCGTCCATTCCCGGCATCATCACATCTAGTATAACAAGCTGATACTGCTTTTCTTTTAATTTTTGTAATCCTTCTTTTCCTGTATTACAAAAATCTGCTTCTATATCTTCTGATAAAACGCTGCGTTTAATCAAAAGACATAGTTCCTGATCATCATCAATTATTAAAACATTGTGCATCTATAATTTCTCCTTCCAAAATGAATGAGAAGAGCCATCATAACAGGGACTCCGAACCGAAACCTGATTGTTTCAGAATAGATCATGAATCTGCCAGTTTTACTTTGCATCGTTTCATATAACATGCAATCCCGTATTTCAAAATTTTATCCACTCCGTTTTCACGGAATTCTTCATCATACTTCTTTTCCTCTATCTGCTGCAGTGCCCGTTCGCAAGCCTTATCAAGATTTCCGTCATTGGCGTACTTGACTTCGATAAGGATAACCGTTTCACTGTTTTCGGTTTCAACGAGAATATCGCTGTATCCTTCGCCGCTTTCCTGATTGGACGATACGTACCATTCTTCCTTCACGCCCAGGATTCCAAGCAGTATCCCATGATCTGTGTTTCAAAAATATCCCGGCATTGATTCCTTTCAGGGAAATGGAAATAACCGGATATTTCCCCATATACTCTTCACACAGTTTTGTATCTTTTGAAATTTCCAATCCATCAAAAATACTTTAATCCCGCTCTATGGAAAAAAAGTGTTCCAGCATACTCATATTTAAGGTCTTCCCAAAACGTCTCGGTCTGGTAAAAAGATTTACCATTCCGCCATTGCGAAGCAGTTCTGAAATCAGATCTGTCTTATCCACATAATAATAGTTGTCATGAATAATCTGCTCAAAATTTTCTACTCCCACCGGAAGGCGTTTTCTTTCTTTAATCATGTCATTCACACTCCTTCTCTGTTGGTTATATTATAACAAAGATCCGCACAAAAGCCTATAAAAAAAAGGCAATAAAAATTTAAAAAAGTTGACAAATAAGATCTTTTCGAAACACTTGCTTGTGACGTAACGTAATAAGATATGCTATAATAAGGTACTGCGGGAAGAAGTTCTTCAAATCAAACCGAGCCAGTCAACGGTAAGCAAAACATGCACACCGCTGACTGGCTCTTAGGCTTTACTGATAAGTAACACCAAAATATTCGTCCAGCTGCTTTTTAAACTCCTCAGGTATCTCCTGCGGGAATGGAATGCTGTCAATATTTCCAAGATTTTCCGCAATATGTGCCAGAAGTCTTGCGCTTCTCTCAAGAGACCAGGCGGAAAGAAGATCGACCGTATCGTAATGGGTATGCATTCCGAAGCCGTCCCTGTTTAAAGTCATAGCCGGGATTCCTTTCCACGCAAAGGTATTGGAATCACTTCCCCAGATCTGGTTCTTTGTTGTCATGCCGATGCCTGTCTCAGCCGCAAGATAAGTCAGCATAGAACAAACAGAAGGATCCGCTGTCACGCCGATCACATTGCCGCCCACAAGCTGGCCCGCCAGATCCACATTCATATTAAAGCGGTGCTTTCCAAGCTCCTGTTCATGAAGCTTAATGTAATGGCGGCTTCCAAGAAGTCCCTTTTCCTCTGCGCCAAACCACACGAATTCCACGGTCCTTCTCGGCTGGTGTTCCTTTAAGTAACGGCAGACTTCCATAATAATAGCTGCTCCTGCCATATTGTCATAGGCGCCTGGACCCTCCGGAACGGAATCATAATGTGCGGTAAGCGTAAGGATCTCATCTGCACGGTCGCTTCCCTGGATCCTTGCCTCCACATTTCGGGAGGTGCGGGTCACTTCCTCCTGAAGAAGGGTAAAACGGACTCTTTTTGCTCCCTCAGTAACCATTTCCACTGCGTCCAGATAATGAATGCCCACACCCTGGATCCGTTCTTTTTCATTTAAGGCTTCATATACCTTCTGGGGAATGGATGCCGCCCTTGGGATACGATCTTCTCCCGTATCTGTCGGGGAACCGCTGATGCTGACAAAGCCTGCTGCCCCTGCCTTTAAAAGCTTCAGATACATATCTTTTCGCACGATTTCATTGACCATAACGATTTTACCTGCCGCATGGGAAAGGCTGATGTCGTCTCCGTTTTCCACATAGAGGAATTCTGCTTCCACACCCTCTCCTGCCGTGCTTCCGCATCTCTGATAGCCGGTTACCTGATACGTTTTATTATATGGCTCTGTAACAGTAAGTTCTGCCTTTCTGATCTCCCAGGTATTAAAGGTAAACTCAGAAAGCATACTTTCCATGCCAAAGCTTTTTAATTCCTCCCGTATCAGGGAAGCTGCCTTTTCCTCTGTGGGGGTTCCTGCTTCTCTGATATAATTAAATTTTAAAACGAAATCCATCTGGCGCTGTCCGCTGATTGTGTTTTTACTCATAATATTCTCTCCATTGTAATTTATTTATGCTTCTTCCTTCCAGCCTTCCATCTGGCGCACGATTCTCTTATAAAAATCCACTGCCACAGGAAGGGAGGAAAGATTAATATTTTCGTCGATTCCGTGAATGCTCTGGTATTGCTGTTCATTGATCTCCAGCGGAGCGAAACGGATACTGTTTTCGCAGACAGGAGTATAGAATCTGGCGTCTGTGCCTCCTGTCATGGCATAAGGAGCAACGATCACTCCCGGGTACATTTTTTTCACCACATGCTCAACAAGGCGGAATGGCTTTCCCTTATAATCTACCACCGGGCAGGGCTGGTGGATCAGGATCCTCTCTGTCTCAATTCCATACTTCTGCGCGATCTTTGACACAAGAGCAAGACTTTCCTCCACACCCTGATGATGAATAAAACGCATATTTCCTGTTACGGAAGCTTCCTGCGGGATCACGTTCAGTCCGTCGGAGCCCTTTGCCATAGTAAAATTAAGGGTTGTGGTGATCATTGCCGCTCCAAGGGGATTGACCTTCGGGAGCAGCTTCTCCAGAAGAGGCTCCAGCTGTCTTTCGTATTTCATAACCTTGCCGAGAGCGCCCTCCGTATAGGGAGCCATTCTGCGGAACATCTCGGCTACGGTAGGATTCATTTTTGAGGTAAAGGGATTATGGTTTTCAATATCCATCATAAACGCAGCCAGACGGGTAAGAGGCGTCTGCTTCTGGGGAACACTGGCGTGCCCACCGTTTCCCTTTGCAGTAAAACGAATATCGCCGTATCCCTTTTCCAGACAGCCTACCATAGCAAAACGGCCCTTTACTCCCTTCATGGGCTCCTCCTTGATCATGCCGCCCTCGTCCATAAGGAATTTTAAATGTACGCCATTATCCTGAAGCCATTTTACAGTAAGGGGCGCTCCCTCTCCGCCAATCTCCTCGGTACAGCTGCTGGCAAGATAAACGTCACACGCCGGAACGTAATCCTTTGCGATCAGCTCCTCCACTGCCTGAAGAAAACAGAACAGACTGCCCTTGGTATCTACAGTTCCTCTTCCCCATACAGCACCGTCTGCGATCTCTCCGCCAAAGGGATCATATTTCCACTTTCCCGACGCTTCCACAACGTCCTGATGGCTCATAAAAAGGATCGGTTCTCCCTGCCCTTTTCCCTTCCACTTAAAAAGAAGACTTCCGTTAAATTCATGCTTTTCGCAGACTCTGTGGATATTCGGGAAAAGCTCCTCCAACAGCTCATGGAATCTGTAAAACTTGCTGAGATCCTGATGAAAGACATTGGAAATGGTCTCACACCGGATCATTTTTCCAAGTCTTTCTCCGTAAAACTGTTCTCTTTCAGTTGTTTTATTATCCATTATGCTCCTCCTTATCAAAGCTTATCTTTTTTCCATAAAATATATCCGATGGCAAGCGCCATACCTCCCGCCGGAATCAGCAGAATACTTGTCTGGGAGATTGCCGCCGGAACAAGTACGCAGAGAAGAGTCATGGAAAGCAGCGGGATAGCTGCGATCTTCATGCTCTTTCTGAAATATTTTAATCCAAGAGCGCCAAAAAGCGCCGGGACCACCGTGTCAAAAGCAGGCGTCAGCACCGGATTTTCCAATACCGGAGTAAGGGGAACCAGAAGAAGCACTCCCGCAAAGATCACCAGCATGGTAACAATGGAACTGGACGCTACGCTTAAAGTTGAAATGATCTCATTTTCCGCAGTGCCGACCTCTGTTTTTGCAATATCCCGCGCATTCATGGCACAGGGGATTTTAAGATTGGTGACGTTGCCGGTCAGGAAAGTAAGATAGCTTCCGCCGTTTCCAAGCATGGGCGCATACACAAGAAATTCTACAATCCCTACAGGAATATACACGATACCCACCTTAATAAATCCGCTGATAAAACCTTTCAGGTCCGGAAAAGCCCCGTAAATGGCTCCCATGAGAAAAGGAACTGCAAGAAGCAGTATGACTGCCAGTATCAGCATGATCCTTCCAAGACGATGCTGCCCTCTGTTAAATTCTTCAAGAAATTTTTCTTTATCCATGTTCTCCTCCTACAGATTCATAAGAACAGCTGCAGCCATTCCAATGATCATACTTACTGCGATGCTGAAATTCTCCAGCCATTCCATCTTTTTCTTTACGATCAGATATTCAAATACAGCCATTGCAAGGCCGGAAATCCCTGCTACAAGAAGAGGCGTACTGTTTTTAAACGCTGTCCATGTTCCCACATAGGAACCGATGTATGCGCTGCAAAGTCCGATGAACATGGCGATGGTAGCATAGGTTCCAAACCCGGGTCTGCCGTTGTCTGCCCTTTTTTCTTTTTTCTGAACCTTTCCAAGATATTTTTTCAGTCCGAAAATACAGCAGGTGATACCGCTTAAAATACCGGCTGTCATAACCAGAGCAATAGTGGTAAAGGCCGCTATGGACAGCTCGCTGACCTTAAGCCCGGAAAGCCCCATACCGGTTGCCGCGATTTCCGCAACATTCAGCTCATACTGCAGCGCGCCCACCACGGAAAGTCTCAGCCAGGATAAAGGTACGCCAAGGCTTCCACTTAAAGCAATCACACCAAGAAGGATACTTACTGCCGGAAGGACGGAAAAGGTTGCGCTGGACATAATGGCTCTTCGCATTACTTTTTTGTCCATTCCGATAGCAATCCCCGCCCGGTAGCTTTTTACCAGAAACACTACACACATGATCAGGATAAACAGCAGCACACCGCCCACGATCAGATAAAAGGGCAGGCTGTTTACCTGTTTCAGATACTCATTCATCTCTCTTTCCTCCACCTTTGTTTATTCGTTACAATTTTATCACAAAATCACATAAAAAGACAGAACATTTTAACGGTTTTCCTTCCGCTAAAATATTCTGTCGCTGCGTTCTATAAATGGGCAATTCATTTTATAAAATCCTGCGTAAAACTCCAAGTTCCATTTCGCATACAGTATCGCACAATGTTTCTATGTCTACCCGGTTATGGCTGACAAGCAAAATGGTGCGCTGTTCATTTTTTAAGTTCTGAATAATCCGGTACACTTCCTGAACTCCGTTTTTATCAAGCCCATTAAACGGTTCGTCCAGAATGATAATATGCGGATCTTCCATGATCGCCTGTGCAATCCCAAGGCGCTCCCGCATTCCAAGGGAATAATTTTTTACCGGTTTTCTGGAAGAAAAATCCAGTCCTACTTTTTCCATAGCTTCTTTTATTTCCTCTTTTCCGATCTTTCCCCTTAAAGATGCCAGAATTTTTAAATTTTCCCTGCCTGACAGATTGGGGAGGAATCCCGGATTTTCAATAATCATTCCAAGAGATTCAGGGAAATCCGTTTCTTTTCCGATCCACTTTCCTTCCACCAGGATTTTTCCCTCAGACGGGCGGAGAAAACCGCAGATACACTTTAAAAGAACCGTCTTTCCGGAACCGTTCATTCCCACAATTCCGTGAATCTTTCCCGACTCAAATGTGTGGGTGATATTTTTTAAAATCATCTCTTCCCCGAAATATTTTGTAACCCCCTGTATCTCAATGGCTGCGTTTCCCATATATCCCGCTCCTCTCTTTTCCGGTTATTCACTTTTTTGCACAAACAGAAATTCAAAATGCTTCATCTCCCGTTTTATGATAAGAATATTTACGCCGATTATTACACAGAAGAAAAGAAGGCTCGTCCCAATTTTGGGAAGATAATCATATCCGAAATTGTGCATGTAGTAAGTGGCATGATTTAACGGGGAAATCCACCCGGTGATCACCTGCGCCTTATATTCCACTGTACCTGGAAAGTGAAACAATTTCATAAAAATCTCCGGATTTAAAAACAGTCCGAACAAATTAAAGAGAAATACGCTGACACTTCCAAGAACAGGACGCTTCCCAAGCCGGAATGCCAGAAGCAAAGTTGCGTTTACAAGAGCATAACAGGCAATCAGGAGAAAAATCATGGCAGCACAGGGATATGGCGAGGTTGCTTCCAGTGTTTTTAAGGAGGCGGGGAGGGCGATCTTCTGCCCCGCTCCGGAATAACCAAGAAGCGCCATCGTCTCGCTCCACATATTTCCCGGAAAAGAAATATTCCCGGAAATCACACAGGTCACGAGAAGAAGAAACAGTACATAAAAAACCGTCACAAGAAATACATATAAAAGCTGACCCCATATCCAGATATTTTTTGTGATCCTTGTAAGATAATAAGGGGTTAGCTGGTTATTTACCGGAAGGTCTGCAAAAAGGAAAATCAGAAGCAGGGTTGAGATCATAATCGATTTCCCGTCTCCAAAGGCAAGGATAAAGGTTTCAAACACCTGCATGGAAGTTCCGTAGCTTTCCGCAAAAAATACCGCTTTATCGGAAAGCATCAGGCAGAGAACAAATGCCAGGACAAAGGACAAAAGAAACCTTGGATTTTTCATTTCCTGCCGCAGATGAAACATAGCAGACTTCCACACCAATTTCCATTTACACATGGGCAACCCTCCTTCTCATCACGGCTGCATATATACCGCCTGCCAGACATAGGGCAGTTATTAAAATCCCATACCGGACGCCCACAGAAAGGTATTTCGACACCACCCATTCCCTGGGACTTAAAAAATACAGTTCCGGATAGTAGCGGCTCTGAAATTCTGAGAGAATGTAGTACAGGATAAACGGCGCCATATATGCCATATAACGGCTTTTCATAACCACAGCGGAAATTCCGCCTGTCACTGCCCAGAAAGCTCCGCTCAACGCGGCAAGTCCTGCCCACTGTACCAGGGAAAGCAACATATGCTGTCCCAGATACCCTATAAACTCTCCAAAAAACTCTCCGGAGGAAAATACAGCTAAAATACAGAAAATCGTCTGAAGACAAAAGGCACATATCACACATAACCCTCCGGAAAAAGCCGTCACAAACACTTTCGTTCCCACATACGTCTTATAACTGGTACGGGAAAGGCTCATCAGCACAAAACGGTTTTTTGCCTCCTCGTAAAATACAGCGGCGTACGAAAAAGCCGCAGACATGGCTGCTGCCATCAGAAACAGTTCCGACTGAGAAACTCCCTGTAAAAGAATCCAGCCTGCCTGCTGCACTCCCGCCGGAGAATGTTCCATTTGAAGATAAGACTCTGCCACAGAAAAGCTCTCTCCCGCACCTGCCAGTCCAATAAGCAAAATCAAAAGTACACTCCCCGCAAATCTCCAGGAACAGATCCCCCGTTTCAGTTCCGTTTTCAGGACATTCATTTTCCTCCCCCTTCTCTGTTTGTTTCTCTGAAATCAGTTAAAAAAATCCATTTCCTGTACGGGGCTTACATACCCGCCGTCTACAGCATTTAAGACCACTGTTTCTTTCTTCGTCCGTCCCTTCCTGTCGCCGTCTAAATGATTGACGGTACAGCCTTCCAGCTCGAACACCCATACAGGAACAAGCCAGGAGTTTTGAGGAGCTTCGTAAGCCGGAACATAGGAGCTTTGAAGATGTACGTTTTTTACTTCCCATTCATTGGAGGTTTCTTTACCGTCAAATCCGTTAATGCTGTCTACTGCTACTTTTACAGCCAGCATATGGCTTCCCAGTTTTTCTGTAATCTCTTCAAAAGAAAGAAGATTTGTATTTTCCGCGATCACCTTTCCCTTTTCCGACATATTTTTCCATAAAAAGCTTTTCACCCCGTCTTCCGTTACTACAATCTGGATCTCTTCCGGAGCAAAAGACGGCTTATATACGGCTTCACTTAAATCCTGATAAAAAGTTCCGCCTGCCTGGCCGTAGGAAACAAGCCCTTCATTATCCATGCCCATATAAAATTTATAACCTGCCTGTCCCATTTCCCAGTCCGGCTCCATAAAATCCCATCTTGTGTCCTCTGGGCTCCAGAAAACCTTTTCTATTGTCCGCACCTGCATATTCTTGATTTCCAGGTCTTCCAGCAGTTTTCTTACTTCTTCCTCTGCCTTTTCTTCCGTAAGGGACAGCCCTTCTGTTTCTTCTTTAAACTTTTCGGAAAAATCTGCAAATTCCGATTTCCATTTTTCCGGTGCTTCTTCCTGCAAATCTGCCGCCTTCTGTACCTGATCTTCTGTAACCGCACCGCCTTCTATATAGAAAAATCCTCCGTTTAACCCTTTCTCCGCATCATATTTTACAGCAGACATCCTTGCTTTTTTGCCGTCCTTTCCCGGGATTTCCGCTGAGAAAAAGCAGTCTCCAAAGGTCTCCTGCATGTATTCCTCATTTCCACCGCTCAACATCGCTTCGTATGTATCCTCTTTGTAAGGACCAAATGCCGGATCTTTTATTTCCTCGTTCTGTATATCCTCTGCTGGAAGTGTTTCCAGGATCTTTTTCAGATTCAACAACCGGTCTGTGGCATTTATACCTTCTTCCAGAGAAGGGTTCCCATAAGCTCCTTCCCTGTTTTTGATTTTTTCCACATACGCCTGAACCTCGTCTTTTGCCAAAGGAGAGGGGGCCTGAATGACATTATCACCACGGAAGTAATCTACAAGTTTCTTTAACTGTTCCTCGCCAAATGCAGTCCGCTTCACCTCAGTTATGGGCGTGTTTTTTACTTCCGGTACAGAAATCGTTACCCCTTTTGCCTCCACCGTTACCGCCCCGTTATTTTCAGAAATAGTTTCTTCCCATTTTTTCGGAACGGAAATTTTTTTCTTTTCTTCCGATTTCTCCGCGGCAGCGCCCTCCGGCAGTCCTTCTGTTTTGGAAAGAACCACCTCTTTTTCCGGTGTTTCTGCACACCCGCAAAGACCAAGAAATAAAAGCATTCCAAAAATCAAAGTTTTTTTCATTTTCACACCTCCGCATTGATAATATTTACATGTTTTAAAATTTGACCCGCACTATTTTTATCATTATTATACATTGCCCCCCTGAATTTCAAGTATTATTGTGTAAATGTACAGTTTACACGCAAAAAAACACCCACAGATTTTACTCTGTGAGTGTTGACAGCTTAAATATGATTATTTCGTGTCTGCTTGCATACTTTCGTAAATTTCATAACTGGATTCTTTCCTCTATAACTTCTTTTAAAATCTCCAACTCCTCTCTTGAAAACGTCTCTTCCCGTAATAATGTGCATATAAGCGTGAAAGGAGAAAGATTTGTTATCTGTTTCGCATTATGATATAAAATTTCCTCTGATGATACATTTGCCCTGAAGGTTCTTGCGTAATTTTTTGTCCGTTGAATCATGCCGTCCACGGAAATAAAATCTTTTTTCAGCATATTTTTTAATGCGGTACGAAGGGTAATCTCCTTTATGTCCGGATTTTGTTCCAGAATGTCCCCGGCACATAAAGGAGTTTCACTTTTCCATAACGTTTCCAGTATCCTCATCTCTGTTTTTGTCATTATAAATCGCCTGCATTTCTAATATATTGATAAATTTTATAATAACATAATCGTATAAGCAACACAATGTAAATTCTTTATTTATCTTACTGAGACTCCCATTTCATCACATAAGATTCAAATTTTCCCCTGCAAAAAACGTCTTTTATACTTTAAATTTGCATATTCTGTCACTCGCTTCATATATACCGCATCATAAATCCCGCCTACGGCACCTGCGATGGGAATTCCCTGCAGAAATTTCATATATAAAAGTTCTTTTGAAAGAAGAGAGGATGTTTTGGAAATTGTATCTGAAATACAATACACAGCCGGAAGTTCCTCATTGGAAATCAATATATTTATTTCTTCATTAATCCTCTCTGTTTCTTTTCCGTATGTAATGGCTCCCTGAATAAGAAGAAGTATAAAATACTGTTCCTCTTCTGTATCGTATTTGTACCCATAACTTACAGCAGTTTCATAAATACTTCGAAGCATCATTCCTGTAAATACCGGAATGTCAGGAATTCCAATTCCAAGAATGCCCATTCCCACTCCGGAAACACCGGAAAGCAGAAGGTTTTTCCTTCCGGTTCTTTCTGCTTTCTTGGAAAATGCTTTTAATGACTTTCTGTTTTTACAAAGCTGATATGCATATTCCTGAATCTGATAGTTTTTTTCAAGCTCTTCTTTTCGATAAGTTTTTTCAATCACATGACTTCCCTTCTGAAAAATCAGCGTAAAAGCTTTAGAGAATGCGGCGTCTAATGTTTCCTGAAGCTTTTTGGGGATTTTTTCTTCCGGCGTCAATCTCCTCATTAATATACCTCCGAGCCAAAAGGCATCAGGGCAAGTTTTGCAAGCTTAAACTGCTGAAGACCAAAAGGAATACCGATAATTGTAATACAAAGCAATGATCCCATTACCACGTGCTCAAGGGCAAGCGGAAGGCCGGATAAAACAAGCCATAAAATATTTAAAAGAAAAGAACCTGCTCCTCCTCCGTAACGCACTTCCTTTCCAAAAGGAAAGAAACTTAAAGATGCAAATTTAAAACACTGTAATCCTACCGGTATTCCCACAACGGAAATGCACCACAGCACACCTGCAAGACACCAACTAAGACCACTGATTGCCCCACCGAAAATAAACCATAATAAATTTCCAAGACAACCCATATTAATTCTCCTCTCCGATTAAATTTCTGCTTATATTAGAAAGCCCTGCCAGAATTTCTTCCACTCTGCGGATTGCCTCCTGTACTTCTTCTCTTGCATCAGAAATTTTAGACTGAACAAAATAATCTGCCACAAGTCCGTCAAAGAAAAAGTCAGCAAATGTAAGGAAGCTTCCGATTTCCATATGAAATTCTATCATGGTATCTACATCTCGCAGCTCACGCTGAAAATCAGCTACGTCTTTTTTCGCCTGTTCAATGTAGGAGGAAGCCTCTGATATTTTGGAGTGTTTCATCATATCTGTAAAAAATCCGCCTCCAAGCATATCCCAGATTCCCCAGTTTCTCGCACTTCCCAGCTTCTCCTCTGCCATATGAAGACTGGCAAGAGCCCGCTGTCCAGCGTACTGTGCCTCTCTGATCTCCTGTTCCACCGTTTTTTGCTTTTTCATTTCTTCTCTCATTTTAACCTCTCTTTCTGCAAGCCTTGTGACAATCTGTCATGTGTTGCCTTAGAGTGCATGTTTATAAAAAAAAGACTCTTATTATGACATCTGCCACAATAAAAGTCTTGCCATCTCATTTGATACGGATACCTTTCGGTATCGGGTGACGGTTTCAAACCCGTCCTTTCGGACGTTTAGCTACTCCCTTTCATTTGCTTGAAAACATATTATCATTTTTCGTGATAACTGTCAAGATTTTTTTGAAGCTTAAAGCTGGCATTTACTCCAACCACAGCTTTTGCAACTGTCACATCCCTCTGTAGAAACTAACTCTCCGCCGCATTCCGGACAGGGAAGGATTCCGGATGCAGACTTATTCTCTTCTTTCTTTTTTGTACTCAAAATCCCCATTCGTTTGCAGCCGTCCCTGTAAATCGTAATCCCTTTCAAGCCCATGTCATATGCATACATATAGAGAGCTTCTGTCTCCTCTTTTGTAAAACCATGAGAAAGATTGACGGTAGAACTGATAGAAGCATCCACGTGGAGCTGCCATATTGCCTGCATATCAATTCTCTGCTTATAATCGAGATTCATGGCTGTGACAAAAAAGCCCGGCAGCTCACGATCATCTTCTATTCTGTGAGCTTCCATGTAATCTTTCACAATTTTTGTATATACCCGGTAGTATACATCTTCTCCGTGAAGCGATTCTGTTTTTCTTTCATAATAGTTAGCATAAACCGGTTCAATTCCACCGGAAATCCCCAGCATAGTAGATAAAGTTCCTGTTGGCGCAATAGTGAGAAGCTGAGAATTTCGAAGTCCGTATTCCTTTACAAGAGCTCTTGTTTCTTCTGTTGTATTCATAAGGAAATACGGAGTTTCCATGACTTCTTCTGTGTTGCATCCGGCAAATCTTCCCTTTTCTTTTGCAAGAAGAGCAGAGGCAGCTATGGCAGCATCTGCCATCACAAAGCCGATTTTATCGCAGATTTCCACTGCTTCTTTCTGACCATAAGAAACGCCCAGTTTGATCAGCGCATCTGCAAGTCCCATGATGCCAAGACCAATCTGTCTCCATTTTTCCACGCTCTCCCTCTGTTCCGGAAGCGGGTGAAGAGGCAAACCTTCTTCTAACACTTCATTCAGAGCATATACAGAAGCAGTCACACATTTTTTTAATTCCGCAAAGTCAAAATCTGCACTTTCCGAGAATGGATTTCTGACAAATTCGGAAAGATTGATACTTCCAAGAAGACAGCTTCCTCCTGCTGGCAGCGGCTCTTCTGCACAGGGATTTACCCCTGCATAAGAAAATTCTTCTGTGTTGCTTAAAAGATTCCAACTGGAAATCCTGTCCCAGAAAAGAACGCCCGGTTCCGCATAATCCCAGCTTGTATCCGTGATTTTTTTGAAAAGCGCTCTTGCAGGCACCCGTTTTTCAATACGTTCTCCTGTCGCCTCTCTTTCATAGGAAAGAATGTAATCCGTTCCCTTTTTTACAGCTTCCATAAAATCTTTATAAATACGAACGGAAACATTCGCCTTTGTAACTTTTTCAAGATCTGTTTTCAGCTCAATGAATTCCAGAATATCCGGGTGGGAACAGTCCATTGAAATCATAAGCGCGCCTCTTCTTCCGTTCTGCCCGATGAGAGCCGTTACAAGAGAGTACAGTTCCATAAAGGATACGGCTCCGCTTGTCTCTTTTGCCGCATTATTAATTTTGGCTCCTCTCGGACTCAACTGAGAAATATCTACTCCGCAGCCGCCTCCGTAGCTATACGTTCTGGCAAGTTTTTTTGCACAGTCAAAAATGCTTTCAATCTCATCTTTTGGCGGCTCTATCACATAACAGTTGGAATACGTAACCTTTCGTCCCAACTTATCAAGCCCTCTGTTTGATAAAATCCTGCCTCCGAATAAAAACTTTTTTTCTTTCATGTACTGTGCAATTTCTTTATTCCCGCCGCTTATTCTTGCAAGCCAGGAATCGAAGTCTTCTCCCTCAGACGCATACTTCTTTGTCCATATATCTATTCCAAGCTGATTTTCTTCACCCAGCCATTCTTGTACTGTCATATTGTTCTCCTATCTACATTTAGTTTATGTATGATATGATAACACTATATATGGTATAAATCAAGATAAAAATTGTGCAGTTTAATATTTTTATAAAACTCCCAGTCCTTCCAGAAGAATTTTAATACCCATAAGGATAAGAATAATACCGCCACAAAGCTCTGCTTTTGATTTATATTTTTCCCCGAAAATACTTCCGATCTTAATTCCTGCTGCAGAACAGACAAAGGTAATGATTCCAATAAACGAAACTGCCGGAAGAATTTGCACTTTCAGGAATGCAAAAGTGACACCTACGGCAAGGGCGTCAATGCTTGTGGCAACTGCAAGAGGAAACATGGTTTTTGCACACATGGAACAATCAAGATGCTCTTCCTCGCCAAAAGCTTCCTTCACCATATTTCCTCCTATAAGAACAAGAAGAATACAGGCAATCCAGTGATCCCATTCTGTAATCACATCTGAAAAGAAACGTCCCAGAAAGTATCCCAAAAGAGGCATACCTGCCTGAAAACCGCCAAACCACAGCCCGGCAATGCACATATGTTTTTTGCTGATTTTTCCCAGAGACAGCCCTTTACAGACAGAAACTGCGAAAGCGTCCATAGAAAGTCCCGCTGCTACAAGAAACAGTTCAAAAAGTCCCATTTTTTCTCTCCTTTGTATTGTATTTTTTCCGAAAGACAGTCTTTTATTTCCATCAGCATAAAAAAAGAGACACGCAGACAGCATAAACTGTCCACGAGTCTCATCATTTCAGGTAATACCGGGTAATTTCTTACCATTATGTCGATATTGCCGCATAATCTATGCCGATTACTCCCTCACGGAAATCTACATTATCCTACCACAAATTATCAGGAAATGCAAGTTTTTTTCATACAAAAAAGCAGCAATCACTGCCATTCTTGCCGCTTTTCTGTAACTTTCTTATGGGATTTTTTTCATACACACACATCATAATTGTGGAGGTCTGATGTGATTCGATGAGTGGCTGACACACTTCCCTGTGTCATTGATAACATTTTAACAAAACCTCTGAGAAATACAAGCCCCCCTGGGGGTTAATTTTTCTGTTTTTTGTAAAGAATACGGATAGAGTTGAGAACACAAAGCATGGCAACACCGGAATCTGCAAATACTGCCATCCACATGGAAGCGAATCCTGCAAGACCAAGAATCATGACGAGCGCTTTGATAATCAGGGCAAATACTACATTCAGCCATGCAATTTTCTTCGTTGCTTTTGCAATTTCCATAGCCTCAGGAATGGACTCCATACTGGAATTCATAAATACCACATCCGCTGCTTCAATGGCGGCGTCTGCACCGCTTCCCATTGCCGCACCTACGTCCGCTCCTGCAAGAACCGGTGCATCATTAATCCCATCTCCTACAAACATAACTGACTCATATTTTTTGCGAACATTCTGAAGCTCCGTTACCTTATCCTCCGGAAGAAGACGGGCGTGTACCTCCTGAATCCCTGTCTCCTTTGCAACTGCCTCCGCCTCTTCTAAAGAGTCGCCTGTCAGCATGACAGAAGCAGCGCCAAAGCGATTGATTTTTGCAACTGAACTTTTTGCATCTTTCTTTACGGTATCGGAAATCACAAGATGTCCTGCAAAAGTTCCGTTTATGGAAACAAGTACCTCGCTTCCAAAGCTCTGTTTTTCATAAGAGGAAAGAGAAATGCCTTCTTTTTCCATGAGCTTCCTGTTTCCTACAAGAATCGTTCCTTTTTCTGTCACAGCTTTGATGCCATGTCCTGCAATTTCTTCCAGTCTTTGCGGTTTTGTAAGAGAAATCTCTTTCTCTCTTGCCGCCTGCACAATGCTTATGGCGATAGGGTGGGTGGAAATCTGTTCACATTCTGCAGCAATTTCAAGAATTTCCTCTTCACTCCATTGAGCGGCAGGAACTACATTCTGAACCACAAAATTTCCTTCTGTAACCGTTCCTGTTTTATCCATAACAACTGCCTTTATATCAGCAAGCTGTTCCAGGGAAACACCTCCTTTAAAAAGGATTCCTTTTTTGGAGCCTGCGCCGATTCCGGAAAAGAAAGCAAGAGGAACGCTTAACACAAGCGCGCAGGGGCAGCTGATTACGAGGAAGGTAAGGGCTGTGTAAACCCAGTGTTCCCAGTCGCCTGTAAATAAAGAAGGAACAATCGCAGTAACAAGGGCTGCAGCCACAACAAAAGGTGTATATACCCTTGCAAACCGTGTAATAAAACGGTCGATTTTCGGCTTGCTTGCTGCTGCATTTTCCACAGAATCAAGGATTCTTGTAACCATAGATTCAGAAAGTGTTTTTTCTACCTGAAGCTTCAACTGTCCGGAAAGGTTAACGCAGCCGGAAAGGATATGACTTCCCGCTTTTATGGAAACAGGAACCGGCTCTCCTGTTACAGGAGAAGTATCCAGGCGGCTTTCCCCGTCTATGATCACACCGTCAAGAGGAATGCGGTCTCCCGGGCGCACAAGAAGTATATCTCCTTCTTTTGCTTCCTCTGCAGGAATTTCCACTATATTTTCTCCCTGGATTCGGTTTACTGTCTCAGGGCGCATATCCACAGCGCCCATAATCTGGCTTCTGCTTCTCTCTACTGCGCGGTGTTCAAAATATTCGCCAATCCGATAAAACAGCATAACTCCCACTGCTTCCGGATACTCGTGGATCACAAATGCCCCCAATGTGGCAATGCTCATTAAAAAGTTTTCGTCAAATACATGGCCTTTCAAAAGGTTTTTCGCGGCAGTCAGAACAATCTCGCCGCCAAGGATCACATATGCGATAATATAAACAGGAAGGGTTAAACTGCCTCCCATTCCCGTCTGCTCCATAATTTCTCCCGCTGCAAATAAGACAGCTCCAAAAATAATCGCAAACAAATCACGTTTTCCATGATTTTCCTCTGTATGCTCTTCCCTTTTTCCTTCCTTCTGCTCTTTTATCACAACCTGTGCTTCAATGGAAGTACAGATTTCCCGGATTTTTGGAAGAAGCGCGTCCGGATTCTTTGCCGCAAGGCGAAGCTGCTTTGTGGCAAAGGTGATGGTTGCGTCCTCCACTCCCGGAAGCTCATTTATTTTTTTCTCCATCTTTGCCGCGCAGTTGGCACAGTCGATATTTTCTATAATATAAACTTTTCGCGGTATATGATCTGCAACATGGCGGTGATGATGCTCGTGTTCTTCATGATGATGTTCATGACCGCAGCAGCAGCCTTCCCCGTGTTCATGGTGGTGGGCATGATGTTCATGTTCTTCATGATGATGTTCATGACCGCAGCAGCAGCTCTCTCCATGCTCGTGATGATGGTCGTGCGTCTTTTTTTCTTCTCCCATTTGATGTCCTCCTTATCTAAATTCATATTTATATATGAGCATTTGTTCATATCTTCATTATATCCTTTTTGAGAACATTGTCAATCCCTAAAATAAAAAAAGCAGTATTTTTACACACCGCTTTTCTCAAGAATCTTCATTTTCTCTGCTGTTTCCAGCAGCACCTTATTTTTTATATTCACAGTCCCAAAATCAGAAAGAGGACAGATTACCTTTTTACACTGTTTCATAACATCAAGCGCTTTTTTCAGCGTTTCTTCTGATATAGGCTCAAAAGGTTGTTCCCATATCACTTCAGAAGCAAGGACTTTTGCAATTTCGTAATCTTTATCGTTCCTGTGAAGTACACCCACAGCAAAGGGAATGCCCTGTCTCTGTAGTTTCCTGTAAACAGAAATACCGCTTCCGTTTCCACCGATCACAAAAATTTCCGGTTTCCCTTTTGGTGCTTCCATTTCCAGGCAGCCAAACTCTGCATTATAGCTTCCTTTTGTCATTCCATAAAGGCTGCGGATATAGGAGGAAGTAAAAATTTCTTCCGGAGTTCCATATTTTTCAATATATTCTCCCCTGACGCACATAACCATATCCGATACCTTCTGTGCCAGATCGATTTCATGAAGAGACATAATCACTGCCACATTCTTTTTACATACCATTTCTTTTAAAATGGTGAGAAGCTCCAGTTTATGGCGAATATCAAGAAAAGAAGTCGGCTCGTCCAAAATAATCATCTCCGGCTCCTGACAGATTGCTCTTGCAAGAAGGATCCTTTGTCTCTGTCCGTCACTGATGGCAGAAAAATCTCTGTCACGAAGCTCAAGGGCATGCACTATCTCCATTGCCTCCGTCACTTTTCGCCTGTCTTCTTCTGACAGAATCCCAAGGGTACCGGTATAAGGGTATCTTCCTGTAGAAACTATATCTTCACATGTCAGAAGTTCTGTATTCATTCGCTCTGTCATAACAATAGAAAGCTTTTTGGAAATAGCTCTATCTGACATTTTCTGCATTTCTTTTTGCTCAAGATAAACCGTTCCCCCGACTGTTTTAAGCTGTCTTGTAATACTTTTTAAAATAGTGGATTTTCCCGCTCCATTTGGCCCAATTAATGTAAGAATCTGACCCCTGTTTAATTTTATTTCTATTTCTTTTATCAAAGGCTTTCCGTCATATCCCACTGAAAGCTTCTCTGTCTGAAAAAAATACGATTCCATAATTGTACGTCCTTCTAAATTTTCTGCTTTTTCCGTATCATAATGTATATCACAACCGGCGCTCCAAATATGGCAGTCACCGAACTGATACTAAGCTCGGAGGGAGCAAATACAGTACGGGCAATCAAATCGCAGAACAGGCAGAATGCTGCCCCACCCAGAAAACAGCCCGGTATTACAAGAATTGGCTTTGATGTTTTCAAAAGACTTTTTACAAGATGGGGAGCAGCGACACCAAGAAAAGAAATCGGCCCGGCAAAGGCAGTAACACAAGCAGATAGTACGCTGGAAAGTAGGATAAGCATAACACGAAACACTTTTATATTCACTCCCATACTTTGTGCATAACCTTCCCCTAACTGATAGGCACTGATCGGCTTTGACAGAAAAAAAGTAATTATCATAGAAACCAGTACTGTAACTGACATTACCTGTACATTTTCCCAAGAAATTCCGGAAAAACTTCCAAGTGACCAGTTATGAAGATTTACAATATTGGAATCATCTGCAAAAGTCACAAGAAAATCTGTAATTGCCGAACAAATATACCCTATCATTACTCCGCTCACAATCAGCATGGACATATTTCTCACTTTTCTTGCAATCAAAAGTACAAATGCCATAGAAATCATGGAACCAATAAACGCAGCAAGTATCATGGTTCCGCTCCCCACAGTTTGGGATTTCTGAAGAAACGAAATCATTAGGAGAGCAACTACAAGCTTTGCCCCTGAAGAAATGCCAAGTTCAAAAGGTCCTGCAATAGGATTTGCAAAAAATGTCTGCAGGAGAAAACCTGATACAGAGAGAGCGCCCCCCAAAACAACGCAGGCAATAATACGCGGCAGCCGGATTTCCCAGATAATATTAAAAGCAGTCTCTTCTCCTTGTCTTTGAAAAATAATACCGGCAATTTCTTTTAGTGATAATTCTATTGTTCCAGAATTGATGTTCCACACTGTAAAAATCATCAAAAGAAGAACTAATCCTATAAAAGAAAGCCAATATCTGCTTTTCCCTGTTTTCTGTGTCATTTCCTGTTTGTTCCCTTTCCCCTTTTATTTTAATTTTATTTTAAACGGTGCATGTAAGTAAGCTCTGTAAGAGAATCTCCCTCACTGTTCAGCATCTTATGAATATCCTCTATCATAACACCAAGTCCTGTGGATTCCTGAAAGAGATTTTTGCCTGTACACCATACATTTCCATTTTTTACTGCCTTAAAATCTTTTAAAAGGTTACTTTTTTCAAGAAGCTGCTCCATTGTCTGAAGTTCTCCGTCAATGGCACTGTTATAAATAATATAATCTGCATCTTTCGCCTTTGCGTAAAACTCTTCCATCTGCATATTAACAGTAGACAGCGCATTGTCGTTTTCTCCCAGATTTTCAAAAATGTATTTGCCTCCTGCAAGCTCAATCATTTTAGAAACGTAATCATTTGATTTTCGTACATTTGCCAGACCATTTGTGGTAATATAGAAAAATGCCACTGTTTTTCCTGTGTTTTTTTCTGAAAGAACTGTTTCCATTCGTTCTTCCTGTTCCTTAAAAAGCCGTTCTGCTTCCTCCTCTTTTCCAAGGAGCACGCCGTAAAGTTTAATCCATTCTGTACGTCCAAGCGGGTGAGATTCATAGCTGGAACGCTCCACAAGTACGGGAATTTTAAACTGCTCCAGTTTTTCCTTTACCTCCGGCGTATGGTAAATCATGGTAGATTCCACTGCAAGACTGCAGTTTTCTCCGAGAATCAGCTCATAGTCCGGCGCATTGTATTTCCCTGCAAAAAGAATGCTGCCGTCTTTCAGCGCCTTTTTTGCCTCCTCTATATACCAGCCGTTTTCGTTTGTACCAGAGAGACGTATGCTTTCCAACCCGTCAAGAGATACAAAAAAATCCATAGCGGAGGTTGCTACAAGATATATATTGTTTAATGGCTGTTTTAAAACCGCAATATTCTCTTCCCTATTTTCCGGTGCTTCTTTTCCCTCCGGAACTATAAGAAATTTATCGCTGTCTGCGATTGTGATCAAAGCGTATCCGCCTTTATAATAATCAACCGAAAATTCTTCTGCATAAGAAAGCTCCATGCTTCTTTCATATTCCAGACCGGAAACAGAAGAAGCCTCCTTCGCCTGTACAGAAAAAGTACAGGCAAAAAGAAGCATCATTGAAAACAGAAGAAGGTACTTTACTGTTTTTTTCATTATTTCGCCTTTTCAATCGTTTCAGAATCAAACTGCAGAGTATACTCTATCTCATGAGGAGTTCCCATAGCTACCGTATCTGCGGTCACCGGAAGTTTTTCATCAAAACATTTTACAGGAATGGAAAACGCGGAATTTCCTTCTGTGTTTACCGGTGTATATTTTTCATCTTCTACCAACATATAATCGTAATTCGGGCTGCTCCATACAATCGTTGCTGTGGAAATGCCGTCTTTGATCTCAAGCTCTGCTGTCTCTTCCACAGCTGCACGCCCGGAGCCACCTTCCAAAGCTACGGAAACCGTATAGTTTCCATCTTCAAGACCCAGATCTTCTGCTGTTTTTCCAGCTTCTTCTGAAGTCTTCTCTTCTTCCTTCTTCGGGTCGGACACGCTTACCTTGTGGTCATACCATTTTCCTTTTTTTCCAATAAGCGCAACATCAAATTCTTCGTCAAGAGCCGGAACCGGAATATCAAAGCCGTAAACCTCTTCCTCATAGCCATCGCTGTACGTTACCTTATCTGTTGTGGGCTCCAAAAGTTCTGCTCCCTCTTTTTTCGCATCTTCCGCTTTTCCGGGAAACAGATTCAGGATACCTTTTGATGCAAGACTGACATGGATTGTCATTTTTCCATCTTTTACTGTTAAGGTACCGCGTCCGTCCAGTGATTCGTTTACATGGAACATTCCGCTGTCTGTGTCAAATGCCGCGCTGTAAACACCGTCTTCCAGAATATTTGTTTCTGCGCTTTCTGTTTTTGTCTCTTCTGTTTCTGCTCCGAGAACAGGAACACTGGCAGGCACTGCCGCAAGCAGTGCCGCCATAGTAAGTATCGCCAGTTGTTTCTTTTTCATTGTCTTATTTCTCCATTGCTGCTTTTGTATGTTCTACGAAGAGCTGCTGTACCTCCGGAAGACTTCCAAGACCGGTAATCTGTGTATCTACGCTTTCGAAAGCTCCAGATGCCTCAAACATGCTCTTCCAGGAGTCTTCCTCTGCTCCTGCCATGTCGTTTTCTGCATGATCGCCCGCTACTACCATAAGCGGACGAAGAACAACTTTTTTGTATCCTGCTTCTTTGACTGCTTCAATAACTGCCTCACATGCTGTTTCTTCCGGCTCGCCCTCTACTGTACCGATGAATACGTTTTTGTATCCAAGCTCATTCATCTGTGTCTGCATCTGGCTGTATGTTACTTTTGCAGTATGAGAAGTTCCGTGTCCCATAAATACAAAAGCGGTACCGTCTTCTGCTGCTGCGTCCATTGTTTCATATCCTGCATCTTTTACAGCAGCATTTGCGATTGCTTCTGCAACAGCCGCCTTGTCCTCATTAATGACTGTGGCATCGTCTCCTACCTCGCCAAGCATAGGCTCTGCAACGGAAATGCTCTCAAATTTATCATTATATGAGTCCAGAACCTCCATCATTTCATCGTACTCGGCTCCGTGCATTAAATGAGTTGGCTGCACTACAAGATTTTTCACACCGTTTTCCACCGCACGGTCAAGAGCCTGCTGCATATTGTCGATCACTTCTCCGTCTCTTGCCTGTACGTGATTAATAATAATCTGTGCAGTAAATGCTCTTCTTACGGACCAGTCCGGATATGCTTCCTGAAGGGCGTCCTCGATTCCTTTAATATCTGCAACACGGCTGTCATTATAGGAAGTACCGAAACTTACAACGAGAAGTTCATTTTCTCCGATTTCATCTGCATTTCTCGGATCATCTTTGGAAGCGTCCCCTGTGTCAAGACCAAAGTAATCCGGGCTTGCCTCTTCGCCTTCTACAAGAGCTTTCTGCTCATCTGTAAGAGCGTCCCAGGCTTCTTTTGCTGCTTTACAGTCCTCATCTGTTGTCTCTGTTCTTTCCTGTACATAAATTTTGTCAATCAAAGCGGCAGCATTATCCGCAGCTTCTTTGTCTGCATCTGCTGTTTCGCCCTCTTCTTCTGCTCCTTCTGTTTCTGCAGTTTCCTCTGTAACTTCTGCTTCTTCTGCAAATGTTGCGACAGAACCTGTCATCATGATTGTAGACATTGTAAGTCCCAGTACAAGCGCTCTCACCATTTTGTTTTTCATGTTTCTCTTCCTCCTTATTGGACACTTATTTTCTGATGCAATATATATGATTTTTTCATCAGCAAATCCAGGTACAGAAACATACAAAACAAATATTTCTCATAAAGCAAAAAAATCCTTCTGCGGCGGGCAAAAGGACTTAAAATATCAGCTTATGAAAGCGGCACAACCAATTACTCGTGATTTTGGAACTTCTGTTCCTGTACCAACACCAGGCAGGTCTCCTGACTTATAGTTCTTCACACAGAACCGCCTTCCCGGTTTCCCAGTGGCATTAAGGTTTGTGCTCCCTAATTACAGTGACGAGATCGTACAGGATTTACACCTGTTTCCCTATTATCTGAAACAAAAAGTATTTTTTTCAGCACCTGTTGTTTTTCTTATTCAATTTTTTTCAGTATATCACGCTTTTCAAAAAAGCGCAATGACAATTTTATTTTCCTGTCAGTTCTTCTGCTATATCCTCCCAGAAAATCCCCTTTTCTGCCATCAGCACCATAATATGATAAAGTAAATCCGAGATTTCACAGGTGATTTCTTCTTTATTCTCATTTTTTGCCGCAATCACAAGATCTGTACATTCTTCCCCGATTTTTTTCAGGATTTTATCCGTTCCTTTATCAAAAAGATAATTAATATAAGAACCCTCCTGGGGATTTTCTTTTCTATCAAGAATCAATTTATACACATCTTGCAAAACAGAAAAGGAACTTTCGGGAAAACTTTCCGAAACAATTTTTCCATTTCGCCTGGAACTGTCACCTTTTTCGAATTCTCTGTTTACGGAAATATTCTCTTCTCTGCACCGTTCTTTAAACTTGTGTATTTTTGTATCTAAGTTGCTGATATACGCACCGCTTAATCCGGATACATATTTTCCTTTCAGCAGAGCAATCAGCTCCTCCTCTTTTCCCTCGTCTGTATGAAGTAAAACAGAAATCTGTGATACAGCCGCAACTTCGTCCTGCAGAGAATCGAGAGCAAGTATGCCATCAGAATATTTCTCGATCAGTTCCTGATTATCTGTAAACTCATGAAAAGAAGAAATACTGATCACCATTTTCTCTTTTCCAAAACGCCGGGAAGCTTCCTCAAGGAGAAGAATATTGCTCTCCTTGGAAAAATTCAGAACCACCTTCGCACAGCCTGCGTAAATCAGCTTTTTTATATCGTCCATGCACTTGATGTTTCCGGCTGTCATAACAGGGATTTCCACTGCTCTGCATATGTCACCGATTTTTTTGATGGCGCGCTCGTGCTCCTGCTCTTCCGAAGAAAAGTCAAAAATAAGGAGTCCGTCTGCCCCCTTATCTCCGTAAAATCTTCCAAGTGCCTCTACATCTCCGTCTCCGAACAGGTTTCTCTGCCCAAATCCTGTCACTGCCTTTTCATATTGAAGATAAAGACAGGGTATCATCTGTTTCTTCATAGTGTTCCTCCTGTATTAACTATGTTACACATCTCTGATTTCCAGATCTTTTGCAAGTCCGTCAAGATACGGTACAAGGAATCCGCTTTTTTTCGGAAGATAAAAGCAGTCCTCCAGTTCCTCTCTTCGGAAACTTTTCCTTCCTCCCTCCTCCATTCTCTTCCAGAAAAAAAGCAATTTTTTTAAAGGAAGGTAATAAAATAAATTGACATGACTGTAAAAAATAAGAAAAAATGCCACGCCCCCCTGTTCCTCAAACCCTTTCATAAATTCTACCTGATGAGGGTGAATATTTGCAAGAGGAAAAGAGTCCGCGCCGCATTCTTTTGCATCGAAGCACACAGGGATTCCCTGTACTGCACCTATATAATCTACGGTACTTCTCTGTTCAAAATATGCCAGAGTAATATGACGGTGTTCCTTATCCATACGCACAGGAGTGATCGGTGTGGGAATCTTCTGGATCAGAGCAAGCCCCTTTTCCCGGTACATTTCATTTGTACGGTTTACCAGTTCCTCCAGGGTGGAACCCCGGAGGCCTCTGCTGTTCCATGTTGCCATAAAATTCTCCTTATTTCAGCAGCTTGATAGACGGATAATAACGAAGAACCGCCTTTCCTACAATCTGGTCAAACCGCACATAAGTGTTTTCCCAGAATCTGGAATCTTTGGAATTATTTCGGTTGTCACCCAGCATAAAGTAACAGTCTTCCGGAACATAGTATGGACCGAAACTGCCTGCCGGCATCTCCGGAAGGTAATCTTCTTTAATAGGAGTTTCTGAATCATTTAAGTAAACCTTTCCGTCACGGATTTCCACCTTATCTCCCGGAAGACCGATTAATCTTTTAATAAAAAGCTGATTTTCATCATCCGGATAATGGAAAATCACAATGTCATAACGCTCCGGTTCTTTAAATTTCTTTGAAATTTTATTTCCGAATAAATCCATGTTAAGTCCATACGCAAGCCGGAAGCCAAACAGACGGTCTCCTGTCATAACCGTGTTTTCCATAGACGGAGAAGGGATTTTGGCATTGATCAATATTACATTATTTACCACAAGCACAGCCACTACCACAATGACTATCATTTTTACATAATCCCAGAATTCATTCCATTTCTTCATAATAATACTCCTCTAAATGTTCTTTTTTTAAAATCTGCAGAAAAAGCTCCGGCACAGGCGCCAGAAATACACGGTTGGAAAGATGTCTGAACTCCTCCGGCATCTTGGGCAGCGAAAGCCTGTATCCGTGCAGAAGCTGATGTTCCAGATGATATTTCTCCCCGTACATCTGGTTTTTCTCTCTGCTTCCATACTTGCGATCGCCTATAATGGCATGTCCCACAGAAGCGAGATGTGCCCGGATCTGGTGACTGCGCCCCGTGATCAGCTCCACTTTTAAAAGAGTGAGCGTTCCGTTATTTCCAAGAGGCTGATATTTTGTCTCTATGGGAAGGCTGTCTTTTCTTTTCTCTTTTGATACCACTACTTTATTACATTTTTCCTCTTTATGCAAATATCCTTTGATATGAGCTTCTTTTTCAATTACGCCCTCTGTAATACAGAGATAGTATTTATTCATGCTTCGGTCATGAAAAAGTGCGGAAAGCATCTGAAGTCCCCGAAGGCTTTTCCCTGCTGCCACAATTCCGCTCGTATTCCTGTCAAGACGGTTACAGACAGACGGTTTAAAGGTAGAAAGATCTTTTTCTGTAATCTCCCCTTTTTCAAGAAGATAGCCGATCACATATTCCACAAGCGACGGCTTCCCTGTTTTATCCGGCTGGGAAAGCATTCCTGCCGGTTTGTTGATAAGAAGAATATCTTTATCCTCATAAACAACAGAAAGCTTACACACTGCCCTGGAAACAGTCGCTTTTCCCGCAAAATTTTCAAATGTCTCATCGCTTAAGTAAAGGCGTACCTCGTCTCCGGATTTCAGCTTCTCATTTCCGGTCGCTTTTTTTCCATTTAAAACAATGTTCTTTTTCCGCATCATTTTATAGAAAAAACTTTTTGGCGCTTCTTTTAAAAGCTTGGCAAGGTATTTGTCAAAGCGCTGCCCTGCCTCATTTTCTCCGATTATAAACTGTTTCATGTCTCGCTCCTACAGGCAGAGTGCCAGAATGGTATGGAGAATCAGCTCATTTCTTGAAAGCTCCGGATACCGTTCGTCCGGTTCAAATTTAATTCCCTCTTCCAGACTTTCTTTTCGGGCATTCATGGAATCCAGGCGGTCAAGGAAAGGACGAAGCTCTTTTAAAACTTTCACGTCTGCCTTATATCCATTTTTCCGGACGATCTTCTGGCACTCCTGCGCCATAAATTCTGTATCGATCTTCGGGTCGCTGCTGTATGCCACTACTGTATTTCCGCATACTGCCACAGCATCAATATATGCGCTTTTTTCATAAAAGGTCATATAATTTTCATATGCCATCACAAGCTCACCCTGATGTGCATGAATCTCTTCATAAAGCTTCGGATCCATAGGACGGCGCATCAGCATCATGATAAGCCCTACTAACGACTTACAGCCTGGCAGACAGCCCACCGTTGCGATCACAGTCCATATCGTCATCCTCGTATCAAAATAAAGCCACGCTGTTACAAAAATAAAAATAGGAACTCCAAGCATAATTAACGTATAAAGAAACCGTTTCTTTTTTTCTGCTTTAAAATATCCGAAATCCCCTTTTTTTATTTTTGTCTTTTTCTTTTTTTCTGTACTCATATAAAACTCCTCAGACTTTTTTCTTCTTATTGTGTACATTCCGAATCGTTTTCTTTTTCCGTACGTTCCTTCCCTTTTCCGCATTGCCCTTCAAAGCCGGTTCTCCCTGCTTTTTTTCCGGGCGGATCAGACATTTTCTGTCGTATCCCACCAGATCCATGCGTCCCGCTTTTTTTAATCCCTCCAGGACAAGAGAGCGGTTCGCCGGATTCTTATACTGCATCAGCGCTCTCTGGATTGCCTTTTCATGCGGATTTTTCGGTACGTATACCGTTTCCCCTGTAAGAGGATGAATGCCGGTATAGTACATACAGGTGGACAAGGTAGACGGCGTTGGATAAAAATCCTGCACCTGCTCCGGTGTAAAACCGAGGTCCCTTACATATTCGGCAAGGCGCACCGCCTCCTTTAAGGTACAGCCCGGGTGGGAGGACATAAAATACGGCACTGCATACTGCTTCTTTCCTGTTTCCGCATTTGCCTTTTCATACTCCCTTAAAAATTCCCGGTATACATTATGGGAAGGTTTCCCCATAAATTTAAGAACCTCATCTGACACATGCTCCGGCGCTACGCGAAGCTGTCCGCTTACATGGTGTTTTACAAGCTCATGTAAAAAGGTCTTATCCTTATCTGCCACAACGTAATCAAAGCGCACACCGGAGCGGATAAACACTTTTTTCACTCCCGGCACGGCACGAAGCTTTCTTAAAAGCTCCACGTAATCTTTATGATCTACGGTGATATTTTTACACGGTGTCGGGAAAAGGCACTGCCTGTCCCTGCACACGCCCTTTGTAAGCTGCTTTTTACAGGAGGGAAGGCGAAAATCGGCAGTGGGGCCGCCTACATCGTGGATATAACCCTTGAAATCCCTATCTTTCGTCATTTTTTCCGCTTCTTTTATAAGAGAGTCATGGCTTCTTGTCTGAAGAATACGCCCCTGATGAAAAGTAAGGGCACAGAAGCTGCAGCCTCCAAAACACCCTCTGTTGCTTGTGAGACTGAATTTTACCTCCTCAAGAGCGGGAATTCCGCCTTTCTCTTCATACATGGGGTGATACGTTCCCGTATAGGGCAGAGCATAAATATCGTCCATCTCTTCCTGCATCAGCGGCTTTGACGGAGGATTCTGTACTACATATCCCTTTGTGCCGTAAGATTCTGCCAGAGTACGGGCAGTAAAAGGGTCTGTATTTTTATACTGAAGAGCAAAGCTTTCTGCATATTTCTTTTTGCTCTCGGACACCTCATCAAAATCAGGAAGAAGGAGCGGCTCATACACACAGGACAAATCCTTTGTCTTAAACACAGTTCCCGGAATGTATGTGATTTCCTTTACCGGGATCCCGCTGTTTAATGCCTCTGCAATTTCCAAGATCGAATGCTCTCCCATTCCATAGGAGATCAGGTCTGCACCGCTGTCCATGAGAACGCTTCTTCTCACCTTGTCGTCCCAGTAATCATAGTGGGAAAGCCGACGGAGACTTGCCTCGATTCCTCCAAGAATAATGGGCGTATCTTTATAGCTCTGACGGATCAGGTTACTGTAGACCATCACCGCCCGGTCCGGCCGATGCCCCATCTCTCCTCCCGGAGAATAGGAATCCTTCTGCCTGTGTTTTTTTGACACCGTATAATGATTTACCATAGAATCCATATTTCCGGCGCTTACTAAAAAGCCAAGGCGGGGACGTCCGAACACCTGGATACTTTCTTTTTTTCTCCAGTCAGGCTGGGGGATCATTCCCACCTTATAGCCATACTGCTCCAGAAGACGGCTGATAATGGCAGAACCAAAAGAAGCATGGTCTACATAGGCATCTCCTGTAACGTATACAAAATCAACCTCGTCCCAGCCCCGTTCTTTCATCTCTTTTTCTGTTACAGGTAAAAATTTCTGCATAATTTATTCCTCATATGTACCGTCTATTACCTGCTCATAGGAGGCAATATAATAATCGGCAGTCTGTCGTTTTTCTTTTTCCTGGGGAATGCTGTATGTATCATGAACTGCACATACCTCCATTCCTGCATTTTTTCCCGCCTGGATCCCCGGAACAATATCTTCAAATACAAGACATTCTTCCGGGCTTACATGAAGCCGTCTGGCAGCTTCCAGATAAACGTCCGGAGCAGGCTTGCCTTTTCTGACCTCACAGGCAGTGATCACTGCATCAAAATATTCCCGGACACCGTTTGCCCGCAGACATGCTTCTATCAGCGCCACATCATTGCTGGAAGCCACTGCCATACGGATTCCTTTTTCCCTTAAAAACGGTAAAAACTGTTTGACTCCCGGCTTTAAAGGAACGGAATGACAGTATTGATCCATCGCCATCTCCTGCCACGTTTTTTTAATTTCTTCGATTGTATCAGGAATGGAAAACCGTTCCTTAAAATACTCTGCTACTTCGGTAAAACCCATTCCCTCCACGATCCTCTGCAGATCTTCTGGAACGGCAAATCCGTAAGAGCCAAGATAATCTATATCGATCTGTGACCAGACCCACATGGAATCCACCAGGGTTCCGTCCAGATCAAAAAGCACCGCCTTCTTTTTATTCAGCATATAACACCTCTGTCAAGCATTGTGATAAACCGCCTGCGCTCTGTATCCTTCCGCAATAATATCAAGCTGTCTGTGAAAACGCTCTAATTGCTGCAGATCTTTTGTGCGGAACACGCGCAGAAATTCATCCTGGATTTTCATTACTTCCCGTTTATTTGATACTTTATAAAGATTTTCTATATTGTTTAAAATATCTTTTACAAGATTGGACTGCATCTGTGAAGAATTCTGAGCATCCATAATCTCATTTCGAACAGAAGACATTTCTCTGTCAAGGGAGATGATAGCGTCTGCCGCCTTGCTCAAGCGCTCCGTCACATGGGGAGGCATATCTCCTTTATATTTATACTGGAGAGAATGCTCGATCGTTGCCCAGAAATTCATCGCCATTGTCCGGATCTGAATTTCCGCCTGCAGGCGTTTTGGTCCTTCGATTGTTTCTACTGTATAATAAATGATCAGATGATAGCTTCTGTATCCGCTCTGCTTCATATGCTTCAGATAATTCTTCTCACTTTTGATTTCCATATCGCTTCTTTTCTGGATCATGGAAGCTACGGTCTCAATATCTTCCTCAAACTGGCAGATGATCCGGATTCCTGCAATATCCTCCACTTCCTCTTCCATGCGCTCCATCGGAATATGCTTTCTCTGCATTTTTTCCAGAATACTGCTTACACTTTTTACTCTTCCGCTTACCTGCTCAATAGGAGAATACAAGTCGTTTTGCTTGTGTTCGTTAATAATATGTTCAAATTTAACGGTTAATTCTTTTACTGCCAATTCATAGGGGCATAAAATGCTTCTCCATAACTGTATTTCCATACTCAACGCTCCTTATATTTCCATACATTTTTTGATTATAACACAAAATCCGAAAAATTTCTCGCTAATATGTATACTTTCTTATATTTTTCTCATGTGCTTTTAAAATCCAATAGGGATTTACACTAAGCTCTTTATAATGAGGAGTTTTGATATAAATCCCAAGATGAAGGTGCACAGGGAATTTCCCTGTTGTCCCGACTTCCCCATATCCGCTGTTCCCCATATATCCAAGAATCTCCCCTGCCTTTACCCGGTCTCCCGCAGAAAATTCCTTTTCATATTCTGACAGATGGGCATAATAGAAATATGCGCCTCCCGGAGCACGTACCCCAATTCGGTATCCGCCAAGAGGCAGCCAGCCCACATTTTCCACCGTGCCTTCTGTCATGGAAAGAACCGGGTAATATCCGGCAAGATTTCTGCTTCCGAAAATATCCGTTCCCTCATGTATTCTTTTTCCTCCATATGTCCTCTCCTCCCCGAATGTATCCTCATAAAAAAACTGCTTCTGAAAACTTTCTCTGTTTTCAGGCAGAGGAAAATATTTTACATCTCCCCATATGGCTTCATACATATTACAAAGCGCATAAAATTCTTCTTTTTTGTACTTTTTATACACCTCGCTCCCTCTGTCAGGCTGACCGGGATAAAACTTCCCTTTCAGCATCGTTGCCGTAAATACTTCCCATATATTCTTTTCTTCGGAAATTTCCTGAAACACCTCTTCCGGCATATACTGTTCCCGAAAATTCATCTCTTCACAGACGTATTTGCCAAGGACAGACGCCTCGCCTCTCTCCCGGATTCCCTGCTCCATTATCACGGAAAAAAATACCAGCAGTAAAAGAGTCAGAACGCTACGGAAAAATCTGCGCTTCATAAGATGCCTCCACCGTGTCAAAATGCCAGATAGATTACGGCGCTACCTATATAGTGTATGCAAAGAACAGAAGGAATAGAACAAAAAAAGAGTCCGATACCAGCTATTTGGTAAACAGACTCTTTTTTCGTCAGTTATTTTTATTCTATATCCAGAACCACTGTCTGGTGGCCGTGCAGATAAGGCACAGTAAAACGTACCTCTCCGTTCCTCTGTGTAAACGGAAGCTCTTCTTTTCCGACGCCAAGATAGACGCGGCTGATTTTTTTCTCCGTATATACACAGCAGGAAATATTGTATAAAGGCACTACGTCCTCAATTACTTCCACAGCTCCGCGGCTGATCGGAGAAGCATACAGAAGATTTAAGCAAAACCGGTTTTCTTCTTCCTGGAAGTTCATTGCCGCGCGTCCTGCAGACGGCATTTCCACCTGAAAAGCTGACGCTTTGTAAACCTGGCGCAGCGTATTCAGGAAATATTGTCTGTGATATGCAGAACCAAATTTCTTGTAAATCCAGCCAAGCTTATGCGCCAGATATACGACATTTCCATTTTTAACGGCTGCCGCATGGTCAAAGTCATCTCTGTTGTAAGGCGTGTTCTTATGACCGCAGTAAGTTCCGTAAGTGCGTCCAAAATATGGAAGCATGACATTTGCCAGAACTTCCCCTTCCTTTACTTCTACTTTTGCAGCCGGGCTGTATGCCAGAAATGGAGAAGTTATCATATGCTCTGCCAGAGTGTCGCCCACGATAATGTAATCTTTGTCGTATCCGTAAGCCCCCTGATATTCAAGACCCAGATCAAGCTGAAATTTTCCGTCTTTTACAAGACTTTCCCCTGTTGCCAGGATTTTGCCGCCGTTTTTAATAAATGCTTCCAGTTTCTTTACAGATTCTTCCTCCAAAACAACACAGTCCGGAAAAATAACGGTATCGAATTCTTCGAAATTATCCTGATATACAATACCAAAATCTACCTGATCTTCCAGAAGCATCTTTGCTGTGCCTTCATTGCTTATTTCGTCCTTTGAAAGGTAGATGCCAAGCTTTGCAGTGGAGCTGCCGTGCAGACAGTAAGGCTCGATCTGTTCCGCATAGCGGTATGCATATCCGATATTTTTGTAGGTTTCCATATCCATCTCTCCGTCCGGGTGAAGATGATCTCCAATGGAACAGCCTGCACCGTATGTCATCATAGATGCCACTTCGTATTTCAGTGCTTCCTTCAACTTAAATCCGCCAAATTCTCCCCAGTCTGTATGGAATTTTCCAGTCATTCCCAGATAACCTTTTCCTGTTTTTCCAAAGAACTTCGCCCGGAAAGGCATCTTGTCATATCCACCCCAGGAAGTAGGAAGATCCTCCAGTTCAAAATGCGTAGAACCATCGTGGTACTCCGGACGATTGGGATCCGCGCCGCCGCTGTTAAAGAAAATTGTAGCCTCAGGATGTTTTTCATGAAGGATTTCTCCGCATTTTCTCATAAAATCCTGATGCTTCACTGTGTAATAGTATTTTGCATCTTCTTCTTTTTCCGGGTCAAGTCCCATTTTTTTCATACCCGCTTTACATTCCTCACAGTAGCAGGCTTCCGTCATAAAACAAATATCATAAAAGAGCCCGTCAATGTTTTCGTATCGGTCACACACTTCTCTTGTCAGCTCATAAATATGCTCTGCATAGCTTCCGTCGTTTAAGCATAAATCAATCCAGGAGCAATTTGGCTTTGGATCATCTGCCTCTGCATTCAGATCGAAATTCGTGAGCATTGGAGTTCCGTCCTGATTTCTCATCCACCATTCCGGGTGCTTCTCTGCATCCAGGGCTGACCAGCCTGCTGTGATATACACTGGAATACGCACACCAATCTCATGTGCGGCTTCTATCATCTCTCCTAAAAGATCAAAATCTAAATGCGGGTGCATGGTACCGATCTTTGTGGGATAATAACATACACCGTGGTGACATTTTGCAAAAACAGTAATACTGGAAAGATTTCCTTCTTTTAATGCCGCCTGGAAGTTTTCTTTCGAAAATCTGGAACCAATTCCCTCAATAAGTGGTGAAGTATGAAAATCCAGATGCACCTGTCTTGGACTGATCGTATTTTTCAATGTCTTATTCCTCCTGAAATTATTGCTTTCTTCTCATTGTAATGGGAAATTGTCGGAATACAAAGGATAGAATCACGCATCACAAATCTGTTTCCCAACATCTTACAATTTCAGTATACGTTTTTCTTTACATTTGGCAAGATACAAAATTAGCATATATTTTGCTATTATTAGCACATTTTAAATTGCACTGTACAAACAGCCATGTTAAAATAAAAAGCAGATGAATCCATATAAAATCCGAAGAAATAACGTATCAAAAAATATAAAACACAGGAGAAATTCTCAAATGGTATCTGAATATATTGCAAACTTAAAAATAAAACAGTATGGCGGCAGTTTTATCTCCTGCCCTTCTTCCTGGGCTGCCACACGGGTAACTTCTTCCTATCATAAATTATACTTTCCTGTTTCAGGAGAAGCCAGGATTACTGCCAGAGGCCGTACGCATCTTCTGAAAGAACGGCAGTTAATGTTCATTCCCAAAGGAGTCACCCATTCCTTTTCCTTAACAGATTCCTGTCACCTTGAAAAATACTGGCTTCATTTTACCGCTTATTCTGAAGGAACTGATCTTTTTTCTCAGTTTACGGACATTACCGTATGGGATTTTTCCTCAGATGATATTTTTAAAAAGCTGACCGGATATTTCGATCAGCTTTTTTTCACGGAAAGCGCCAACGCAGTGGAACTTTCTCTTTTGCAGCAGGCGTCCCTTTTTCAGATCTGCGCTCTGCTTTTTTCCCACAGCCCGGGAAAAATCCCTGCCACCCTTGAAGACGCGCCGCTCCATTCCAAGCAGGCTGTTATCCTGAAGTATATGGATGAGCATCTTGCAGACTCTCTCACCATAGATCAGCTTGCAAAAGTCGTCTATATGCACCCTACTGCTTTTATCCGGTACTTTAAAAACCGCATGGGAATGCCGCCCTTAAAATATATTAAATATCTGCGTCTGGAACGGGCAAAATTATATCTGGAAACCACAGATTATACCATTCAGGAAATCGCCGTACTTACCGGGTTTACAACAGCCTCACATCTCAGCAGGGAATTTAAAGCAGTCTACGGAATGTCTCCTGTGCAGGACAGAAAGTCGGTTTATTGAATTTGTTTATTTATCAGCAACAAAAATGACCCTGAAAGCCTGAATTGCTTCAGACCTTCAAGGTCATTCTTTACGCTTGGACACATATCATGTTTTTACATGATTTTATTTATTATTTTTCGTTGATAGCTGCCTGTGCTGCTGCAAGACGAGCGATCGGAACACGGAATGGTGAGCAGGAAACATAGTCCAGACCAATCTTATGGCAGAACTCTACAGATGTCGGGTCACCGCCGTGCTCACCGCAGATACCAATGTGCAGGTTCGGGTTAACCGGTTTTCCTAACTTGATAGTCATTTCCATTAATTTGCCAACGCCTGTCTGGTCGAGTTTTGCGAATGGATCGTTCTCGAAGATCTTAGCGTCATAGTATGCGTTCAGGAACTTACCAGCGTCATCACGGGAGAATCCGTATGTCATCTGAGTAAGGTCATTTGTACCGAAGCAGAAGAAATCTGCATCTTTTGCGATTTCGTCAGCTGTAAGAGCAGCTCTCGGAATCTCGATCATAGTACCAACTTCGTATTTGAGGTCGGAACCTGCTGCTGCGATTTCAGCGTCAGCTGTCTCAACAACAACTTTCTTCACGTATTTCAGCTCTTTTGCATCGCCTACTAACGGAATCATGATCTCTGGGCAAACATTCCAGTCAGCGTGTGCTTTCTTTACATTGATAGCTGCACGGATAACTGCTTTTGTCTGCATTTTTGCGATTTCAGGATAAGTTACAGCAAGACGGCATCCACGATGTCCCATCATTGGGTTGAACTCATGAAGAGAATCGATGATTGTCTTAATCTGCTCAACTGTTTTGCCCTGAGAATCAGCAAGTTTCTTAATATCTTCCTCTGTTGTAGGAACGAACTCATGAAGCGGCGGGTCAAGGAAACGGATAGTAACCGGGTTTCCTTCCAGAGCTTCATATAATTTCTCGAAATCTCCCTGCTGTTCCGGAAGAATCTTCTCAAGAGCTGCTTCTCTCTCTTCCAGTGTCTCAGAGCAGATCATTTCACGGAATGCATCGATTCTGTCACCTTCGAAGAACATATGCTCTGTACGGCAAAGACCGATACCTTCTGCGCCTAACTCGCGAGCTTTCTTAGCGTCAGCCGGAGTATCAGCGTTTGTACGAACTTTAAGAGTTCTGTATTTGTCAGCCCATCCCATGATTCTTCCGAACTCACCTGCGATTGTTGCATCAACAGTCGGGATAACGCCATCGTAAATGTTACCTGTGGAACCGTCAAGGGAGATGAAATCTCCTTCATGATATTCTTTTCCAGCAAGTGTGAATTTCTTGTTTTCTTCGTCCATAGCAATGTCACCGCATCCGGATACACAGCATGTTCCCATACCACGTGCAACAACGGCTGCGTGAGATGTCATACCACCACGAACTGTCAGGATACCCTGAGCAGATTTCATACCTGTAATGTCTTCCGGAGATGTCTCAAGACGAACAAGAACAACTTTCTCTCCTCTTGCAGCCCATTCTACAGCGTCATCTGCTGTGAATACGATTTTACCGCAAGCAGCTCCCGGAGAAGCACCAAGTGCTTTTGCAACTGGCTCAGCAGCTTTAAGAGCAGCAGCGTCGAACTGAGGATGAAGAAGTGTATCCAGGTTACGTGGATCGATCATTGCAACAGCTTCTTCTTCTGTTCTCATTCCCTCATCTACGAGATCACAAGCGATTTTCAGAGCAGCCTGAGCTGTTCTCTTACCGTTACGTGTCTGAAGCATATACAGTTTACCATGCTCTACAGTAAACTCCATATCCTGCATATCTCTGTAGTGTTTCTCAAGAGTATTGCAAACTTCTTTGAACTGTACGAATGCTTCCGGGAATTTCTCTTCCATCTCGGAAATGTGCATAGGTGTACGAACACCAGCAACAACGTCCTCACCCTGAGCATTTGTAAGGAATTCACCAAACAGACCATTCTCACCTGTAGCTGGGTCACGTGTGAAGGCAACACCTGTACCACAGTCATCACCCATGTTACCGAATGCCATCATCTGTACGTTTACAGCAGTACCCCAGGAATATGGAATATCGTTGTCACGACGGTATACGTTTGCTCTTGGGTTGTCCCAGGAACGGAATACGGCTTTGATCGCACCCATTAACTGCTCTTTTGGATCAGCCGGGAAATCTGCGCCGATTTTTTCTTTATATTCAGCCTTGAACTGGTTAGCAAGTTCTTTCAGATCGTCTGCTGTAAGCTCAACGTCCTGTGTAACGCCTCTGTCTGCTTTCATTTTGTCGATAAGCTCTTCAAAATATTTCTTACCAACTTCCATAACTACATCAGAGTACATCTGGATAAATCTTCTATAGCAGTCCCATGCCCAACGAGCGTTGTTGGATTTTTCAGCCAGAACTTCAACAACTTCTTCGTTTAAACCAAGGTTCAGGATAGTATCCATCATACCTGGCATAGATGCTCTTGCGCCGGAACGAACGGAAACAAGCAGAGGATTTTCTTTGTCACCGAATTTCTTTCCGGTAACACCTTCCATTTTTGTGATTGCTTCCATGATCTGAGCCATGATTTCGTCATTGATCTGTCTTCCGTCTTCATAGTACTGTGTACAAGCTTCAGTTGTGATTGTGAAGCCCTGCGGTACAGGAAGACCCAGGCTTGTCATTTCAGCAAGGTTGGCACCTTTACCACCCAGAAGGTTTCTCATAGTAGCGTTACCTTCTGTAAACATGTAAACCCATTTTGCCATTTTACATTTTCCTCCTAATTATTTGTTCTTTAAACATTTCTGTATGTTATATACGCACATAGTCTATTTTATAGATTTTTCTTCCATTAGTCAAGGCATATCTGGCAAAAAAGGGGAAAAACTTATTTAAAATACTATTTTCCCCTTTTTTTTGTGTTCAGTACAAGATGCCGTGGGAGACCATTTACCATAATTGGCTGGTAATCTCCCTGTATTAAAGGTTTGATGTAATCAATAAAATCTTTTGTCACATAGGAAGCGTCCCGGTTCATCCAGTTTCTCGGAACCAGTTTTTCCTCATTTGCAATGCGGTGCACATCATAAATTCCGGTTGCTGCCATATAAGGATCGTCAGAAACACGGTCAATTACCACCATTTTTCCTGTATCACCCTCATCTGCCGCCTTCACCGCAGCGCCGCCTACCATAAATGCCTCGTCAATATCTACTCTGGACGCCATATGAGAAGCGCTTCTCTGTAAAGTAGAAAGCTCTACTGCACGTGTCTTACAGCCGCATTCCGCTGCAAGAAAGTTTGCAAGATATGTGGCAGTTCCCTGAAGCTGCTTGTGTCCGAAGGCATCCACATAATCTCCCACACTTCCAAGTTCGCATACATAACGTCCGTCTGCCAGCTTGATTCCTTCTGATACAGCAATGACAACAGAGGATTTTTTCTTCAGAAGTTCTTTTACTTTTGCAAGGAAGCGGTCAATATCAAAGGGTACTTCCGGAAGGTAAATCAGATCCGGACCTTCACAGTCTTCTGTTTTTGCAAGAGCTGTCGCCCCTGTGAGCCACCCTGCATTTCTTCCCATAATCTCCATAATGGTGATCATGTTCTTTTTGTAGGTAAGACCTTCTGCATCACGGATCACTTCCTTTGTAGATGCACCGATATATTTGGCAGCGCTTCCAAATCCCGGAGTATGATCTGTAAGGGCAAGATCATTATCGATTGTTTTTGGAACGCCGAGGAACTTCTGCTTCTGACCTGTCAAAATTGCGTAATCTGATAATTTTTTTATGGTATCCATAGAATCATTTCCGCCGATATAGATAAACGCGTCAATATCCAGCTTATTTAAAATGCCGAAAAGTTTTTCATAAATTTCTCTGTCCTCATGGATTTCCGGAAGCTTGTAACGGCAGGACCCGAGAAATGCAGAAGGGGTCCGTTTCAGAAGCTCAATATCAAGCTCTGAGTGAATCTGTGTGGAAAGGTCAATATACTGCTCATCCAGAAGTCCCTGTACCCCGTGAAGCATTCCATATACTTTGTCAAATCCTCGCTCAATGGCATTTTTGTAAACGCCTGCCAGACTGGAATTAATAACGGAAGTAGGACCTCCGGATTGTCCTACAATGATATTTCTTTTCTTAGCCATGATAATCATCCTGCCACTCAAAATGTGATTAAACATACTCATCGCATCGAGAAATTGAAGTCCTTGCGGATACTTCTTACTGCTTCAATGTGTATGCTTTGGCGATTGCAAGCAATACGCTACTCACAAGTTCCCGTACACTCCACAGTCGTAAATTCCCGAAATAGCCTTCGGTACATACCTACGTTTGCGTTCATTATGCAATTTCGTAAGTCATAGCATCCCTTAGATTTAGCGCAGCATTGAAATCTCTGTCTTCAATGTAACCGCATCCACATCTGTAAATTCTATCTGAAAGTTTTAAATCTTTCTTAATACAACCACAGCGGTGACACCGTTTTGAAGATGGATACCATCTGTCTGCTACTCTAAGTTCAATACCATTATCATCACATTTAGACTTTAATTTTGTTCTAAACTCATAGAACTTTTGTGATGCAACCGTTTTCGATAAATGCCGGTTCTTCATCATTCCTGACACATTCAAATCTTCAATAGTGATATAAGACGGTTTGGTTTTTACCAGCTCAGCTATTGTTTTGTTGATATAGTCAGTCCGGATATTATTTATCCTGTGATGAAGTCTCTGTACTTTGAGCTTTTGTTTTTGTATATTCTTTCTTTGAATGGCTTCTCCTTTCTTTAAATTTTCATACTTACGGGAAAGGCATCTCTGCTTTCTGCGTAATTGTTTTTCAAGTTTCTTTAATCTTGCTGATTTATTGATATTCTTATAGGTTTCACCGTTAGAAACAATCGCAAAATATTTAATTCCTAAATCTATCCCAATTCCCTCATTGCTGTTGTTAGTAATCTGAGTATCCGGGATTTCTACAAGAACGGATACATAGTATCTGTCTGCCTTAATGGAAACTGTCCCGCTTTTAATTTTCCATCCCTCTTTCGTCGTTGGGATATAACCTTTTTCTTTGAGTCTTACCCATCCTAAAGTCGGAATACGGATCCGGTGTCTTTCGCAGGCACAATCCTTTGGATTATTCTTAACAAAATACATTTTTACATCAGATTTTCCCTTCTTTTTGAAATTAGGAAATTTACTCTGACCTTTGAAGAATCTTGTAAAAGCAGTACATCCATCTTCAATGGATTTCTTTACCGATTTAGAACTCACTTCCTTGATCCACTGATACTCAGGATGATTAGGAAGATACTCATTGTTAAGCCAGACACTAAAACTTTTGCCATTCATAAACTTCCCATCATTGTCGTGAAGTCTTTTTGTTCCTGTGTCGGATTGATTTCCGTCTTGAAGCTCTTTAGCAATCTCCTCATCCCTCTCTTTACGATTGTAATTGAGACCACTTCCGTAATCTTCAATACACTGGTCTACAATAATGCAATCTGACGATTATCGTTTTCTGTATTTACACCTTTAAATTGAAGATATTGGTTATAAGCGCAATAACGCCTATCAGTTGGAGTTCGATTTGCCTTTAAAGTTTCTTCTCTATCCTAGCGTTGCAAGGTTTTGACGGAAACGCCTAATAATTCAGCAAAATCTTTTGGTTTGTAATTAGTGATATTTGATGTGTTCATAATAATACCTCCATGAGTATATTCAAACATATTCAATCACTAATATCAATATTTTTAGTTACTTGATATTCCTCCTCTATATCAGCTTATAATAGTTAATTTTACCAATACAGAGGGATTAAGTCAAGGAAAATTGTGCGTTTTTTCTATCCCATTCCGGTTTTCCGGGAAATTCTATGTGATATGTGACTTTTTCCATGCTTAATTCATGTTCTCCCACCATATCTCTTCCCAGTTTTTGTCATCTTCATTACGCTGTGCTTCTGATAAGAAGAAGCCGCTGTATGCTTTTTTCTTTTCTCATCAAAACCAACTTTATCAATAAATTTCGCCGTAGAATCGGCAAGCTGTGAGCTGGCATCTGCGGCAGCAGACAAAGGTCCTCCAAGCAAGCTCCCCATATCCAGACCTGCAAATTCATCTTTTATGGACATAATTTTCCACCTCTCTTTGCACTTTTACTTTGCACCGTTTCATATAACACGCAATCCCATACTTTAAAATTTCATTCACACCGTTTTCCCGAAGTTCTTCATCGTACTTTCTTTCCTCCGCCTGCTTTAAAGCTCTTTCACAGGCAGCGTCAAGGTTTCCGTATTTATCATTGCAGTCATAATATGTTAAAAGCTCCCTTACCTCCCAATCTGTGAAGCCAAAATATTTATCAAAATCCACATCTGCGATTGTAAAGGTTGTAAAGCTATTAAGACCTGTAAAAATGCTTTCTTTCGAGATACGCATACATCCGGTCAGCACTGCAAACTTCAGACTGCTGTCCAAAAGTGCTTTATAATCCGACTTGTCATAATCACTCAAAAGTAAGCGCAAAATATTGCTACGCTACCCATGAATCACGCTTGCACCAAAATGATAGATGCAAGCGTTTTACTCTATTTTAGTTTTGACAGTTCGCTTTCGCAGTCTCGCTCCATGGGGCAAGCTGTTCCAG
>URMH01000020.1 GCA_900549015.1 uncultured Blautia sp. | reverse complement strand
GTTGTCTAACGGAAGAACCATTGTCTGAGTTGCATCGAAGAGAGAACCATATGTCATTCCTACGATATCGGAAGAAACGATCTCATCTACGTTGTAGCCAAAGGACTCGTTAGAAGCTGCTTTCATAGCTGCGTTGATCTGATCAACTGTTACGTTTCCTTCAACAACTGCTGTTAAGATAGTTGTAGAACCTGTTGGTGTTGGAACACGCTGTGCAGAACCGATTAATTTTCCGTTCAGTTCCGGAATAACAAGACCGATAGCTTTTGCAGCACCTGTGCTGTTTGGAACGATATTTACTGCTGCTGCACGGCTTCTTCTTAAATCACCTTTTCTCTGCGGTCCGTCAAGTGTCATCTGATCGCCTGTGTAAGCGTGGATTGTGCACATGATACCGGATTTGATTGCTGCAAGGTCATTTAATGCTTTAGCCATTGGTGCTAAGCAGTTTGTTGTACAGGATGCAGCGGAGATGATGTGGTCATCTGCTGTTAATGTCTCGTGGTTTACATTGTAAACGATTGTTTTCAGGTCATTTCCAGCCGGAGCGGAGATGATAACGTGTTTTGCACCAGCGTCGATATGAGCCTGTGCTTTATCTTTGGATGTGTAGAATCCTGTACACTCAAGAACTACATCTACTCCGATTTCTCCCCAAGGAAGTTCTGCAGCGTTAGCTTTTGCATAAATTTTGATTTCTTTTCCGTCTACTGTGATAGAGTCTTCGCCAGCGGAAACTTTATCGCACAGAGCGTATCTTCCCTGTGTAGAGTCATATTTTAATAAGTGAGCCAGCACTGCCGGAGATGTTAAGTCGTTGATAGCTACGATTTCAAATCCCTCTGCTCCGAACATCTGACGGAAAGCAAGACGACCGATACGTCCAAAACCATTGATTGCAACTTTTACTGCCATGATAAATTCCTCCTATGAATTAAATGGTAATTAGGCGTTTCCTTTATTTGTTAAAGAAACGTCAACCTAGGAGTATTGTACCGAATTCAGAACAAAAATTCAAGACTTTTTCTAAAAAACCTCACAAAATTTCTCAGATTGCCCTTCCTTACTGTCTGAACTTGACTTTTTTCCTGACGAAATGTAAGATTGTTACATTAAGTTTTAAAAAGTTTTAAAACAGGAGGAAATATTATGGCAAGTAAAAGACTCCAGAAGAAAAAGGCTGCTGCAGCTTCACGACTGGAAACAAAGAAAACAGATTATATAAAAATCAGCACACAGAAGGCAGAACCTGTAAAAATCGCGACTGAAAATCAGAAAGAACCACGGCTCACCGCAGCCCCGGAAAAGGACTTCATTTATCAGCAGCGCTTTTCCCGCTGCTACGATGAGCTAAAATGGCTTTACTGTGAACTTTACGAAAATTCAAAAGACGTCCTCTCTTATCTGGAAGATCTGACTTTACAGATGAGACATTTTTATAACAAAAGAAATCAGGAGCTTCAAAAATCCGATACAGAGCGCGCAGAAAATCCTGCCTGGTATCAGGAAGGACACCTGTCAGGAATGGAAATATACGGAGATTCTCTTCCGGAAACAGCGGAAGCGCAAAATGAATTGTTAAATTACGCGGAAGAATGCCGTGCAAATTTCCTTTTCTTAAGAAGCACGGAAAAAGACAGTTCCGCCTTTGCCGCCCGCGCCCACAGCCGCGGCATCTGCCTCTGTTCCGACCTCTCTTTCGATTTTTCCGCAAAATTTGCACAGAGCTCAGACAGTTTTTCACCTGCCGCTTTTAACGACATGATTTTTCAGCTGCTCTCTCTTGCAGATCAGGGAGCAGACATGATATGTGTAAGCCCGCTTCCTCCATTTTATTCTATTGGCCGCATGATGCGTCTTGTATGTGAGATCGTATGCCCCGGAGTTCTTCTCCTCGGAAAAACAGATATGGAAAAGGAATCTTCTCTTTCCTGGTTTGGAACACCTGAAAGCCCTGTCTTCCATCTTCTGTTTTCCTCTGAAAACATGGCGGACATCTGGCACACAGCAGCAACAAGAGACACATCTCTTCTCCGCCGTCAGATAGACAGACGCGCTTCTCTCTCTGAGAACTGCGTGTTCCTGAACGCTCTAAGAAACCACGATGAAATCCGGTGGAATCTGGATTATTCTTATTTAAAGGACTGCGCTATGGAAGAGACTCCTCACAAAAAATACTTAAACGATTTCTTTACCGGCAAATATCCCGGCTCTTTTGCAAGAGGAGAAGCATTTAAAGAAGGAGTGCGCGGCACAGCCGCTTCCCTATGCGGAATTGAAAAAGCAGATTTTGAAGGAAATTCCCCTTCCCTTGAAAAAGCGGTTCTCTACGACATTACGCTTCACAGTCTCCTTCTCTCACTTCCGGGAATGCCGGTTCTGTTAAGCGGCGATGAAATCGGAAAATTAAATGATTATTCTCTTCATGCGGGAGATTTTAATAAAACTCTGGCTGAAAACAGAAAGCTGGCGCACACTGTACAGGGACAGATTTTTTCTTCTCTTAGCCGGTTAAAAGCGGTTCGCAGCTCACACAAGGTATTTAACTCCTCTGTTCCCGCCCTCACGATAGAAACCTGGGACTCTTCTGTTCTTGCTCTTGTGCGTGAAACAGATGAAGAAAAATTCATCGGCATTTACAATTTCAGCGAATACGATAAAACTGCCTGGATCAATGAAGAAGACGGCATTTATACCGATTTGATTTCCGGACGGGAAATGGAGGCAAAAGGGGTAAACATTCCTGCTTTTGGCTTCTTATGGCTTCTTCGCAAATAAATTTTAAAATAAACAGCAATAAAATAAACCCGGAAACATTTCTGAGCACTGTCGCTCAGGTTTGTTCCCGGGTTTTTTCTGACTTATTTTTATCTTATTTTACTTTCACAAGCTTTTCAAGAAACAGAGCCAGACGTCCTTTTTCCTCTCCGTCGAAGGAGCGGCTGTACATCTTCCGGATTCCATTCGTAATCGCCTCAATAAGAATCGGCGAGAATGTCATAAGAAGAAATACAAGAATGATCATTCCAAACTCCAGAGAGCCAAGCGCCAGAAGTTTCTGAAGCACCACTGCCGCAAGGAAAAAGCTGCACTGCATACTGTAGATGATCACCTTTCTGTAGCGGTTCAAAGGCGCATATACCGTCTTTAAAGCTGCCATATAATTCCAGCCGGTCACGAGAACACAGGCTGTATTCAGCATAACATTGGAATGATATACGTCCTGACAGACTACCATGACAGCAAACACGCAGCCTGTAATGGTAACTGCTGCCGGAAAAGCATTCATAAACACATGACGCAAAAAAGTATGGTCTATCTTCTGATAATTGTTTTCCTGAGCAAGAAGGAAGGTTGGGATTCCCACTGCGCAGGCGCTGATAAGCGACATCTGAATCGGTTCGAATGGATAGGCTTCTCCGAAAAAAATCGTAATCAAAGACAACAAAACAGAAAATATAGTCTTAATCAGGAACATGGAGGCTGCAGTACGGATATTATTTACTACACGACGTCCCTGATTTACAATATGAGGCATTGCCGCAAAATTAGAATCTAGAAGAACCACATTTGCAATATTCTTTGCTGCATCGCTTCCCTCTGCCATAGCAATGCTGCAGTCTGCCTCTTTTAAAGCAAGAACATCGTTTACACCATCTCCTGTCATGGCAACCGTATGTCCCTGTTTCTTCAGAGACAGTACCATCGCCTTTTTCTGCTGGGGCGTCACACGTCCGAATACACTGTAATTTGCAACTGCCTCGTCCATTTCCTCCTGCGTAGTGATCGTTGTTGCGTCCACATACTGTTCTGCGTTTTTAAGTCCTGCACGTTTTGCAATAGAGGAAACTGTGACCGGGTCATCTCCGGAAATCACTTTAAGATCTACACCCTGACTGTCGAAAAAGCGAAGGGTATCCGGCGCTTCTTTACGTATCACATCTGTGAGAATTAAAAGACCTTCCGGCACAAGTCCCAAAGGCAGTTCTGTTCCTGTGCTTTCATTTTGACTGTGAGCAAGAACAAGAACCCGAAATCCCTGTTCTGCATATTCGCTGCATTTTTCCACAAGGGCATCGTTTCCTTCCGGAAACAGAAACTGCGCTGCGCCCATCAGATACGTTCCCTGTTCTTTAAAAGAAGCACCGCTGTACTTTCTGTCAGAAGAAAACGGAATTACATTTGTTGGTGTCATATCTTTTTTTGCCGGAAAATATTTTCGGAGCGCATCTGCTGTCGCATTCTGGTCTTTCAGAACAGCCATGAGATTTCCCATAATACGGCTGATTTCTTTTTCTGACTCTTTTTCTGATTCTGAAAGTTCCGGAAGATTTTTCTCCGAAACCTCTTCCTCAGCCTTTTCTTCTGCAGCTCCTTCTCCAAAACCGTCTTCTTCCTCTGAAATTTCATTTTCCGGAAAACCTGCTTCATCTTCCTCCAGAATGCTTTCTGCAAGCTCTGCCTCTCTCCAGTTGGGATCATATGCCTCCACCTTTTCCACGCACATGGTTCCCTCTGTGATCGTTCCTGTTTTATCAAGGCATAACGTATCTACTCGCGCCAGAGTCTCAATACAGTAAAGCTCCTGCACCAGAGTTTTCTTTCTTGCGAGAGTTAAGGCTCCCAGAGTAAGGGCAACGCTTGTAAGAAGCACAAGTCCCTCCGGGATCATTCCAAGAACAGCCGCAACTGTACTGACAACAGAATCTTTCACACTATCTCCCACAATGTAAAACTGCTTGTAAAAAAGAAGAAGTCCAAGGGGAATAATAATAATACTGATCACCTTCAAAATCGCATTCAGAGAATTGCGAAGCTCTGAATTATGTCTTTTAAATTCCTTTGCTTCACTTGTGATCTGCGATGCATAATTATCTTTTCCTACATGGATGATCTGGCAGCAAGCCTCGCCTGCCGTTATAAAGCTTCCGGAAAACAGTTCGTCTCCCTCGCCCTTTCCGAGATTATCCGCTTCTCCTGTAAGGAGAGATTCGTTTACCTCAAGACTTCCCTCAAGAATCCGGCAGTCTGCAGGAACCTGTTCTCCTGTTTTTAAATAAATCAGATCGTCCAGAACAAGTTTCTCTGTGGAAATACTCCATTTCTTGCCATCTCTTAGAACCACAGCCTTTGATTCCGTCAGGATTGCCAGCTTGTCTATTGTCTTTTTCGCCCGTATTTCCTGTATGATTCCGATTACGGTATTAATGATGATGATTCCTACAAACATGGAGTTCTTATACGACCCCACAAAAAGCACCAGAACAAGAAGTACCGCATTTAAAAAGTTAAAAAACGTGAGCGTATTTTCTTTTATAATCTGCTTGTACGTCCTTGTATTTGGATTTTCATTAAAATTTACTTTTCCCTCTGCAATTCTTTCCTGTACCTGTTCATTGGTAAGCCCTGTCATTTTTTCCTCCTGCAACGCATTCAGGGCAGATGCAAATACATCCGCCCAATTTACGCAAGCTTTTCAGCTTTATTCCCGTACCGGTCCGTCAATAATGCCTCCACCCAGAACATGATCATCGCGGTAAAACACGACTGCCTGTCCCGGAGTAACCGCTCTCTGGGGTTCTTCAAATTCCAGGAGCAGAGAGTCTTCCTCCACAGACTTTATTACTGCCGGTGCGCCCTTATGGTTATAGCGGATTTTGGCAAATACTTCCACACCGCTTTCAAAAGAAGGAACCGCCATAGCGTTTAGCTGGCTGCAGCGAAGAGCTTTCGCAAACACGTCCTCACTCTCTCCTATAACAACCTCATTTGTTTCCGGACGGATTTCTGTCACAAATACGGGACGCCCCATAGCGAGATTCAGTCCTTTTCTCTGCCCGATCGTATAGTGAATGATTCCCCGATGCTGTCCTATGGTTTCACCGTCCCGATTCACATAATTCCCTTTTGGAACATGGATCCCTGTGGTTTTTTCAATATATCCCGCATAATCCTGATCCGGTATAAAACAGATTTCCATACTGTCCGGTTTTTCTGCCACAGGGAGTCCTATTTTCCCTGCAAGCTCCCGAATCTGATCCTTTGTATAAGCTCCCAGAGGCATAACTGTATGGGAAAGCTGCTCCTGTGTCAGTCCGTAAAGCGCGTATGTCTGATCCTTTGCCGCGGTAACGGAGCATTTAAGAGAAAATCTTCCATTTGGAAGTTCTGTAACCTGCGCATAATGACCGGTTGCAATATACTGTGCTCCCAGTTTTTCTCCCTGCTCCATCATTGCCTTCCATTTGATATAACGATTGCAGACGACACATGGATTCGGAGTTCGACCGGAAAAATATTCTTTTGTAAAATAATCAATGACTGTCTCTTTAAACTGTGAGCAAAAATCCACTACATGATGGGGAATCCCCAGAAAATCCGCAACCTTCTTTGCATCTCCCGCTATTTTTTCCCCCGCATTTCCATCGCGGAAATTTACCATTGTCACTCCGATCACGTCATATCCCTGCTCCTTCAGGAGATAAGCTGTTACAGAGGAGTCCACTCCGCCTGAAAGACCTACGATTATTTTCTTCTTATCCATTAATATTCTTCCTCGTCCTCTTCGTCTTCATGAATATCAGATTTGGGTTTGGAAAGTCCCTCGATTTTCATATCATGCTTCTCTGCATAATCCCATAAAGCCGCATGAATGGCTTCCTCTGCGAGAAGAGAACAATGTACTTTTACAGGCGGAAGTCCGTCCAGCGCTTCCATAACCGCCTTGTTTGTCACCTTTAAAGCCTCCTCGATGGTCTTTCCTTTTACAAGCTCTGTTGCCATGCTGCTTGTTGCAACGGCAGCTCCGCAACCGAAGGTTTTAAACTTGCAGTCTTTGATCACTTTTGTCTCATCGTCTATATCCAGAAAAATACGCATGATGTCACCGCATTTTGCGTTTCCTACTGTACCTACACCGCTTGCATTTTCAATTTCTCCAACATTACGTGGGTTCTGGAAATGATCCATTACTTTTTCACTATACATCTTTTTTTCCTCCTGACAAGTGCTTTTATAATTATTTCTGTTTTTTAATAAAATCTTCATATAATGGCGACATATTGCGAAGATTCTGTACAATTTCTTTTAAATGATCTACTGTAAAATCAATATCCTCTTTTGTTGTCTCCTCGCTTAAAGTCATTCGAAGAGAACCGTGCGCAATCTCATGCGGCAGCCCGATCGCGAGGAGCACATGAGACGGATCCAGAGAACCTGATGTACAGGCGGAACCGCTTGATGCACAGATTCCGTAATTATCCAGCATAAGAAGAAGGGATTCTCCCTCTATAAACTGAAAGCTTACATTTACATTATTTGGAAGGCGCATTTCTCTGTGACCGTTTACTCGCACATACGGAATCTCCTTCTCAATGCGGCTGATCATATAATCGCGAAGCTCCGCCTCTTTCTCTGTTCTCTCTTTCATGGTCGAAAGTGCTCTTTCCACTGCTTTTCCGTATCCTACGATTCCCGGTACATTTTCTGTGCCTGCACGGCGCTTTCTTTCCTGTGCGCCTCCGTGAACAAAGGAACGGATTTTTACGCCTTTTCGGATATAGAGGAAACCGATTCCCTTTGGTCCGTTTATCTTATGGGCGCTGGAGCTCAACATATCAATGCCCAGCTCATCTACATCAATAGGCATCTGGCAGAACGCCTGCACAGCGTCTGTGTGGAAAAGAATCCCATGCTCTCTTGCGACCATTCCGATTTCTTTTACAGGCTCTACAGTTCCAATCTCATTATTTGCAAACATAACAGAAATGAGAATCGTTTCCGATGTGATTGCTTTCTCCAGATCTTCAATTTTTATTCTTCCGTTTTCATCTACGTCCAGATATGTGACTTTTGCCCCTCTCTCTTTTTCCAGATACTGACAGGTATGGAGAATGGCATGATGCTCAATTTTTGTTGTAATAATGTGATTTCCCTTTGTTTTATAAGCCTCAAACGCCGCTTTTAATGCCCAGTTATCCGATTCTGAACCGCCTGCTGTGAAATAAATTTCTTCTTTTTTTGCTCCAATCGCATCTGCAATCTGCTGTCTTGACGCATTTACTGCTTCTTTTGTTTTCCCTGCAAACTCATATACGCTGGAAGGATTTCCATAAAGCTCCGTAAAATACGGAAGCATGGCATCTACAACTTCCGGTGCTGTCTTTGTTGTCGCTGCATTATCAAGATATATCATTTTACCCATTTTTTGCGTCCTCCTTATATAATGGCGTCCTGTTTTTTCTTTTTATCCTGTATTCTGTGGCTTTCCTCCAGAAGTTCTCCCAGAGTCATATGATCCACTGCGTCTGTAATGCTGTCGTTAATGCGTTTCCACACATATTTCGCCACACAGAAATCTGCGTCCTGACAGCTTCCGTCTTCCGCGTTTCCCGGACATTTCACTGCCTCAAGGCCTCCCTCCAGAATACGGAGGATCTCTCCTACAGAAATCTCCTGCGCCGGTTTTCCAAGACGGTAGCCGCCTCCTGCTCCCCGGATGCTTTTTACAAGACCTGCCTTTTTCAAAAGAGCCATGAGCTGTTCCAGATAGCTTACGGAAATATTCTGTCTTGTTGCTATGCTCTGTATGGAAACAGCCTCTGTCTCACTATATAATCCCAAATCAATCAACGCACGAAGTCCGTATCTCGCTCTCGTTGAAAGCTTCATGTTCTCACCTCTTTTTAATTCCCAGTGTTTCCCTCGGATTTCATGTTTACTCTAACAGAATTCTCCTGTTCTGTCAAGGCAATTCTCTGCATATATTTGACAAAAAAGAATTTCGGAGACTTTATGTCCAAAAAGCGCTTTCTTCTGGGAACTTTTATTCTTACCTGCACCGGTTTTTTAAGCCGGATTTTAGGTTTCTTCTATAGAATATTCCTGTCACACACCATTGGTGCCCAGGGACTTGGCATTGTTCAGCTTACCATGCCAATACAGACACTTGCCCTTGCAGTATCTGCCTCCGGCATTCAGACTGCCATCTCCCGCCTCACTGCCTCCCGCATTGCCTTAAAAGAAGAGAAAGGCGCAAGACAGTGTTTCTTTCTCGGTACAGTAACTGCTCTTGTGCTCTCTTTTTTATGTTGCGGTCTCCTTTATGTGAATGCAGATTTTTTTGCCCTGGAAATTTTAAAAGAAGGACGTACGCTTCCCCTTCTTAAAATTCTGGCTTTTACATTTCCGTTAAGCACCCTGCATACCTGTGTAAACAGCTATTATTTCGCCCGAAAACAAACGGTCCTGCCCTCAGCCGTTCAGCTTCTGGAACAGATTGTGCGTATAGGAAGCACCTATATGCTGTACCTGATTTTAACTGTGGAAGGAAAAGAAGTCACACCTGCCATCGCAGCAGGAGGGGCGCTTGCAAGCGAGGTTGCCGCCTCCCTGGCTCTTCTTCTGGCTCTTTCCCTTCATTTTCACCCATATGCAAAATCTCTTTTCCCAGTCAAAAATATACGTCCCCTTTTTAAAGAACTTACAGAAACCTCCCTTCCCCTTACCATAAATCGTATACTCCTTACTGTCCTTGGTGGAATCGAAACAATCCTGATCCCCCAAATGCTCCTTTCCTGCGGTTTTCCAAAAGAAAACGCCCTGGAGCTGTATGGTATCTTTACCGGAATGGCTCTTCCTCTGATTCTTTTTCCATCTGCCATTACAAACTCCGCCTCCGTTCTTCTTATGCCTTCCGTAGCGGAGCTTCAGGCTCTTGGACATTCCGGACGCATTCGTGAAGTTGTAAACAAGGTATTCCGGTACTGTCTTGTTATGGGTTCTGTTTTCTCTCTTCTTTTTCTTCTTTTCGGAAATCATATGGGGATTTTTCTTTTTAAAAATTCATCCGCCGGAATCTACATACAGTCCATGTCGTTTATGTGTCCTTTTTTATATTTAAACACTGCCCTTTCCAGCATTTTAAACGGCATGGGAAAACCGGGACTCTGTCTTTTTTACAGCATCACAGGGATTTTGATCCGGCTTCTTTTTGTAATATTTTTTATACCGATTCTTGGAATGAGGGGGTATATCTACGGCATTCTTATCAGTGAACTTATGCGGACCTTTCTTTACTTTTTTACTTTTCGAAAAATCCTTTAACTATTTTTCTATCGACAACAGAAACGGAATCGTTTATAATATTGCCGAAAAAGAAAGGTTTTGCAAAGGAGAAAAATATGGGATTTGAATTTTTAAAAAAATTACCTACACCTGAAGAAATCCGCAGCCTATATCCCATCGACGCAGAGATTCAGGCATTAAAAACACAGAGAGACAAAGAGATCCGAGATGTTTTCACCGGAAAATCAGATAAGTTTCTGGCAATCATCGGTCCCTGCTCCGCTGATAACGAAGACGCTGTCTGCGACTATCTTTTGAGGCTTCGCAGGGTACAGGAAAAAATCAAAGATAGAGTGATCATTATTCCCCGCGTTTACACAAACAAACCGCGCACAACAGGCGAGGGCTATAAAGGAATGGTACATCAGCCTGATCCGGAGAAGAAACCCGATATGCTGGGAGGTCTTGTTGCCATACGAAAAATGCACATCCGTGCCATCAAAGAAAGCGGCTTTACCTGTGCAGACGAGATGCTTTACCCGGAAAACTGGCGCTACCTTTCCGATATTCTTTCTTATGTGGCAGTAGGCGCCCGTTCTGTCGAAGACCAGCAGCACCGCCTTACAGTAAGCGGCATGGATATTCCGGCAGGAATGAAAAATCCTACAAGCGGCGACTTCAGCGTTATGCTTAATTCCGTAACTGCTGCCCAGGGAAGTCATCATTTTATTTACAGAAGCTGGGAAGTAAAAACAAGCGGAAACGATCTTGCGCACACCATTCTCCGCGGCGCCGTAAATAAACACGGAGAAGCCATTCCAAACTACCACTATGAAGACCTTCGCCTTCTTCTTGAAAAATATCAGGAAAGAGAACTGAAAAATCCGGCTGTCATTGTAGATACAAACCACTCCAACTCCAACAAACAGTACGAGCAGCAGATTCGTATCGCAAAAGAGGTGCTTCACAGCCGAAACGCAGATCCTGAGCTGAAAAGTCTCGTAAAGGGCCTTATGATCGAAAGCTACATTGAATCCGGAAACCAGAAAATCGGAGGAAATCACATTTACGGAAAATCTATCACAGATCCATGTCTTGGCTGGGAAGACTCTGAACGTCTTCTTTACAGCATTGCAGAAATGTGTTAAAAAAACGGGTACAGCTTACAAGGCTGTACCCTCTTTTTAATGACGCGGATGTGCTTTCATATACACATCTCGCATTCTGTTTATATTCATATTTAAATACACCTGTGTAGTGGAAATGTCGGAATGTCCAAGCATTTCCTGTACGCTTTTTATATCCGCCCCATTTTGAAGCATATGTACTGCAAAAGAATGTCGGAGAGTATGCGGCGTAATATCTCCTTTAATTCCCGCATCATCTGCATATCCCTTTAAAACTTTCCAGAAGCCCTGACGGCTCATGGCTTTCCCGGAGCAGTTCGTAAAAAGAATTTTTTCTCCTCTCTGACGCACAAAAGCGGGACGCCCTTCTGCCATATATCTTTCCAACGCTTTTCGGCTCACATTTCCAATAGGAATCACTCGTTCCTTTTCGCTGTCATGACAGGTCACATACCCAAGCGAAAGATTTACATCATCTATTTCCAGATGGATCAGCTCGCTGACCCGCATTCCCGTTGCATATAAAAGCTCCAGCATGGCAGTATCGCGAAGTCCTTTCGGCGTATTCTTCTTTGGCTGCGCCAGAAGGCGGTCTACTTCCTCCACAGAAAGAATTTCCGGCATTTTTTTCTTTACTTTGGGAGGACGCAGTTCTTCTGAAGGATCTTCCTTTACTTTTCCTTCACGAAATAAAAACTGAAAAAAGGCGCGCATGGACGCTACACTTCTTGAAATTGTAGAGGATGCAAACTCTTCTCTCTCCATATAATCCATATATGCTTCCAGATCGATCCCTCTTACATCCGAAACATTTCGGATTCCTCTTTCGTCCAGAAAATTATACATTTTTTTTAAATCCCTCTCATAAGAAATTTCTGTATTATAAGAAGTCTTTTTTGTATTATGCAAATATGCAATAAATTCTCTTATGTCTCTTTCCATTTCTTTTACTTCCCGTCTGCTTCTGTGTTAAAAATGTACCTGTATTATACTTTGTATTTCAGATAAAATCAAATGATTCTCTCATGTTTCTTAAAAAAAGTCAAGAAATTTTACAGTTTTTTCCACAAACCAGGGATTTACATAAATCTCCAGCAAAATCCCTCCCATATAAAGCGCTCCCCACTTAAGAAATCCAAGACAATATCCGGAAATCGCCTGTGGAAAAATTCCTCTTCCCTTCCAACAGTTTAACGACAGATTATAAACCTGCCTCATAAAATAAAAAAACACGGTAAGATAAATCACTTCATGAGGCAAAAGAAGAGCAAGTCCCGCTGCTCCTCCAGCAAATCCAAACTGTAAAATGCTCATGGAAAGAACTGCCCCCGTTTTTATCCCTTCTCCCAGTATGGCAAGAATGGATACCGGTACTCCAAATACGGAAAATCCACAGAGCGCACAGATAAAAAACCATCCGCCTCTTTCTGCCATAACCTGAAAAAAATATTCTTTTCCTGCAACATCTTTCCCCGCAAAAGCTCCCAGAAGGCAGAACGCATGGATTGTCTCCTGCTTCCACTGTACCTTCCAGACAAGATTTGGAAGAACCGTCCCGGCAAGAAATCCCAAAAGAAATAAAAAGCCTGCCGGAAATCCTTCAAATATCCTGAAATTCCATTTTTTTATTTTCATTGTCTCACCCTGTACCAGTTTACGTGAGGGAAACTCCGTTTATGACGCAAAAAAGAACTGCTATCCACCAGTTTTCTGTTGGATAACAGCTCTTTCTTTTATCTTGCGTAATCGATTGCTCTGCTTTCGCGAATTACATTCACTTTAATCTGACCAGGGTATTCAAGCTCTGCCTCTATCTGTCTGGAAATATCTTTTGCAAGAATTACCATGTCGGCATCACTTACATGCTCCGGAACTACCATCACTCGAATTTCTCTTCCCGCCTGAATTGCAAAGGATTTATCTACTCCCTTAAATTCATTTGCAATGTCTTCAAGCTGTTTCAGACGGTTTGTATATGTTTCAAGAGTTTCTCTTCTTGCCCCGGGTCTCGCAGCAGAAATTGCATCTGCTGCCTGCACAATACAGGCAACAAGAGATTCCGGTTCTACATCTCCGTGATGCGCAGCTACTGCGTTGATCACAACGGCAGATTCTTTATATTTCTTACAAAGATCTACACCTATCTGAATATGAGAACCTTCCACCTCATGGTCAATAGATTTTCCTATGTCATGAAGAAGGCCGGCACGTTTCGCAATGCGAACATCCACACCAACCTCGCCTGCAAGAAGTCCTGCAAGCTGTGCTACCTCAATAGAGTGCTTCAAAGCATTCTGTCCATAGCTGGAACGGAATTTCATACGTCCCAGAAGTTTCAAAAGCTCTGGATGAATTCCATGAACACCTACGTCCATCGCCGCAGTTTCTCCCTCTTCCCGAATCTGAACTTCTACTTCTCTCTGGGCTTTCTCAACCATTTCCTCGATTCTTGCCGGATGAATACGTCCATCTACAATAAGCTTCTCAAGCGCAACCCTTGCAACCTCACGACGCACCGGGTCAAATGCGGAAAGCACAACTGCTTCCGGAGTATCATCAATAATCAGATCTACACCTGTAAGAGTTTCCAGAGTACGGATATTACGGCCCTCACGTCCGATGATCCTTCCCTTCATCTCATCGCTCGGAAGCTGTACAACGGATATGGTTGTCTCAGAAACATGGTCTACTGCACATTTCTGAATGGCATTTACCACATATTCCTTGGCTTTCTTTCCGGCATCTTCCTTTGCTCTGCTTTCCAGTTCTTTGTAGAGTCGTGCAACATCTACTTTCACATCATCTTCCACAGATTTCAGCAGCTCTTCCTTTGCTTCATCAGATGTAAGACCGGAAACTCTTTCCAGTTCCTGTACGCCTTTCTGCTCCAGTTCTTCTGCTCTTTTTTCTTTCTTCTGCAATTCTGCAAGTCTGACTGTACATTCTGCTTCGCGTTTTTCCACTGCCTCCGCTTTTTTATCTACAGATTCCTCTTTTGATAAAACACGCTTTTCATATTTCTGCAGCTCATTTCTACGTTCCTTGGTTTCCTTCTCCAGTTCATTTTTTGTACGGAGAGATTCTTCCTTTACTTCCAATAAAGCTTCTCTTTTTTTAGTTTCGGCTGTTTTCAGAGCTTCATCTATGATGCTTCTTGCTTTTTCTTCTGCTGTACCAATAACTTCCGCATCTGCCTGCGTCTTTTTTGCCACAGCAACCTTGCAAGTAACAGGAACCGCAATAAGTAACGCGACTACCACAGCGACAATTGCAACAATAATAGTTGTGCCTGTCACAGGAGCACCTCCTTATTTAGTTTTCATTGTACAAATACAACAATACAAGTTTATCTGTTTTTCGTACTTATGTCAAGTTTTTCTGTGAATTGTTCTATCTATTTTCCAAAAAAATACATCGGATATTCATTTCGTCCAAAACATGTGCTATATCTGTACTTTTAAATCCCCGTCTTGCAAGTCTGCCATAAAGACGATTCATCTCTTTTTCGTCAAGATTTGTTCCTTCTTCACAGTATTTTTCTACTGTTTTTCTTAAAATTTCCTGCTCATCCGGTTCCTCAATCTCTTTCGCCCTCTCCCATGCACATTCCGCTACACTTCGATCTACGCCCTTTCTGTACAGTTCCTCCATGATCTTCTGCCTGCTTTTGCTGTGTATCCTGCAGGAAATATAATGAAACGCATATCTGTCGTCATCAATATATCCATACGAACGCACATATTCCATAGCGTCCTCTGCTGCTTCTTTTGAAAAACCTGCCTGGCGCAAACGCTCAGACAGGCCCTTTTCCGTACGGTCCATATGCTCCAGAAGGCTCATCGCTTTTCTTCTGGCTTTTTTCATCTCTTCCGTAACCGTCATTTTTCTTCGTTTCCTTCTTTATCCGCTGTTTTTGAAACTTCTTTCTTTTCTTCTGCCACAGCCTCTTCGTCCGGAAGAAGGTGATAATGGATTCTTACTTTCTTTTCAATTTCTTCTGTGATCTCCGGGTGCTCTTTCAGGAAAATCTTGACATTTTCACGCCCCTGTCCAATTTTATTGCCCTCATAGGCATACCACGCACCGCTCTTATTCACAATCGAACATTCCACTGCAAGGTCGAGAATATCTCCCTCTCTTGAAATACCGGTACCAAACATAATGTCAAACTCTGCCTGCTTAAACGGCGGCGCTACTTTATTTTTTACAACCTTGACTCTCGTATGGTTTCCTACCATATCTCCGCCCTGCTTCAGTGTTTCCACTCTTCGCACATCAAGGCGGACAGAAGAATAGAATTTGAGCGCTCTTCCTCCTGTTGTTGTCTCCGGATTTCCGAACATCACTCCTACCTTCTCACGAAGCTGATTGATAAAAATAACCACACAGTTGGATTTACTGATAATGGAAGTCAGTTTGCGAAGCGCCTGTGACATCAGACGTGCCTGAAGACCCACATGGCTCTCACCCATATCTCCGTCGATCTCCGCCTTTGGAACAAGAGCTGCAACAGAGTCCACGATCACAATATCTACAGCGCCGGAGCGCACCATTGTTTCTGTAATCTCCAGAGCCTGTTCTCCGCTGTCCGGCTGGGAAATATAAAGATTATCAATGTCTACGCCTATATTTCTCGCATATACAGGGTCAAGAGCATGCTCCGCATCGATAAAACCTGCAATTCCTCCTCTTTTCTGAACTTCTGCTACCATATGTAAGGCAACTGTGGTCTTACCGCTTGATTCCGGTCCGTAGATTTCAACAATACGTCCTTTTGGAACACCGCCGACACCAAGAGCAATATCAAGGCTTAAAGAACCTGTTGGAATTGCCTCTACCTGCATATTGGCTTCCTGCTCTCCAAGTTTCATAATAGAACCTTTTCCATACTGTTTTTCTATCTGTCCCAAAGCCGCTTCCAGGGCTTTCTGCTTTTCTTCATTCAGCATATATCTTCTCCTTATTTCAAACTTATGTTTTATGAACTTATGTTCGTTTCTATTTACATAGTATTATAAAAGCACCTGATTGTCAAGATATTTCGCCGATTATTCTCTTAAAATTTTATGTCCCAAATCTAAATTTCTCAGATATATATTTGCCACTTCTCTTGTATGAAAAATCAAAATATCCCTGTCTTTTTTATACTCTTCCAAAAGGCTGTATATTTCCGGAAGCTGATCTCTTGAAAAATTTATAATATACTGACGAAATTCTTCGTCAAGCTCCGTTTCCAGCCAGGGCAGATCCTCTCTCTTTTTCCCGATACGCGCCGCTGCGCCTTCTAAACAAGCCTCCAGAGGATAATCCAGAAAAAACACCGTATCGCATCTTTCCAGACGTTTTTTCAATGTTCTCTGGTAATTCCCGTCAATGATCCATCTGTCTTCTTTTACAATATCCATCAGTTTTTCGTCAAATTCTTCTCTTGAAATATTCGTGCGGTCCGGTTTGTGCCAGATGGTATCCAGATAATAAAGCGGCAGTCCTGTTACATCTCTTAATTTACGTGAAAATGTACTTTTCCCTGCTCCGGGACTTCCGATTACCATAATTTTCTCCATTCTTTTCCCCCTCTCTGTTTATCCCGCAAAGAAAGCCGCTGCAGATACAGCGGCTTCCCATTTCTCCTATTTTATTCAGCCCTGACTTAATACAGAGCGCACATGAGCAACTTCTTCCTGTGTTGCCTTTGCTGCCGGAACATAATAGCCCTTTGTTCTGGCAATTCTGTAAATCTCTTCCTGAGACATTTCGCACTGGCTGCGCATCTGTTTTAAAGTCTGTTTTAACTGAGGATTCTCTGTCTGAGGAATCATTTCCCCATAACGTACAAGTTCTCCGTTAATTCCGGCAAGTGTATCTGCCACCATTGTTTTTTCGTTCATGACACTTCCTCCTTTACTGTAAAAACTGCATAAGCTGCTGTTTGCTCTGCATTGCAGACTGGGCAGACTTCTGGAAAAACTGTTTTACTTCCATGTCTGTCGCCTGCTGCGCATAAGCGTCCATCTTACAGTGTGTCGTGTCAAAACCGCCGATCAAATGGCGCAGATTCTGTAAATCAAGCTCTGAAATCTCTGTCATGATACTACCTCCTGTTATTTGATTACAAAGGATAGTATCTCAAAATACAGAAATTTTATTCTCCTATCAGCCAGTTATACATTTCCTCATACTGACGCGCAGAATTGTTCCATGAAAAATCTTTTGCCATAGCGCGGTCTACCATTTTATTCCATTCGCGTTTTTTGTCATAGAAAATGCGCTCTGCGTTTCGGATTGTATAAAGCATTTCATGGGCATTATAATTGCGGAAAGAAAATCCGGTTCCTGTTCCTTCAAACTCGTTATATGGTTCTACAGTATCTTTTAATCCGCCTGTTTCCCTTACGATAGGAAGAGTTCCATATCGAAGACTCATAAGCTGGCTTAAACCGCATGGCTCAAAAAGAGACGGCATAAGGAATGCATCTGACGCAGCATAAATTCTGTGAGACATTGCCTCATCATAATAAATCTGAGCAGAAACTTTTCCATGATATTTCCAGTCAAAATGACGGAACATATTTTCATATCTTTCCTCACCTGTTCCAAGAGCGACAATCTGAACAGCGTCCTGACACAGTTCGTCCATAATATAGGCAATTAAATCAAAGCCTTTCTGGTCTGTCAGCCGGGAAACTATTCCAATCATCATTGCTTTTGGATCTTCCTCAAGTCCCAGGTCTTTCTGAAGACGTATTTTATTTTTTATTTTTTCCTTGCGGAATGTAGTTGCATTATAATTATTTGTAATATACGGATCTGTCTCCGGATTAAAGGAATCGTAATCAATCCCGTTTACAATCCCGCGAAGATCATGAGAGCGGGCGCATAAAAGTCCGTCCAGACCCTCTCCGTAAAACGGCGTTTTAATCTCCTCTGCATATGTATTGCTTACCGTTGTCACTGCATCGGCAAATACAATGCCGCCTTTCAGATAATTGGCATTTTTGTAAGCTTCCAGTTTATCCGGTGCAAAATAATAACTGGAAAGCCCTGTAATTTCTTTAATTGTTTTCACATCCCACACACCCTGGAATTTCAGGTTGTGGATCGTCATAACCGTCTTAATACCCCAGAAAAATTCGTTCTGCTGAAAACTGTCGTGAAGATATACCGGCACAAGTCCTGTCTGCCAGTCATGACAGTGTATCACGTCAGGACGGAATCCAATTACAGGAAGCACAGAAAGTACCGCCTTTGAGAAAAATGCAAATTTTTCCAGATCCCAGATTCCCCCGTCATATGGTTTCGGACCGCTGAAGTAATATTCATTATCAATAAAGTAAAAATGAATTCCTTCATGCTCCATGTGCATAATTCCAACGTAACAGTTTTTAAATCCCAGATCCATGTAGAAATGTGTAATGTATTCCATTTTATCTTTCCATTCCTGCTTCATACAGGCATATTTGGGAAGAATTACACGAATATCGAAGTACCTCTTATCAAAACACTTTGGTAATGAACCTGCTACATCTGCCAAACCTCCTGTTTTAATAAATGGTACCGCTTCTGATGTTGCAAATAGGATTTTTTTCATGCGTAAAGTCCCCTCCTTAGTAACTTTTGCTGTTTGTTACTGTTTATTATACATGAAAAACTGTCTAATGGAAAGAGCGATTTTTATATTCAAGTCTAATTTTATCAGCAATTAATGCAATAAATTCAGAATTTGTAGGTTTTCCCTTTCCCGTACTGACGGTGTACCCGAAAAGCTCGTCAATGGTGTCCATTTTCCCTCTGCTCCACGCAACTTCGATGGCATGACGGATTGCACGTTCCACACGGCTTGGTGTGGTCTGATGTTTTTTCGCTATCGTCGGATACAGGATTTTTGTAATAGAGTTCAGCATTTCTATATCATTAACAGAAAGAATGATCGCATCTCGTAAATACTGATACCCTTTAATATGAGCCGGAACTCCGATTTCATGAATAATATCAGTCACATCTGTTTCCAGATTTCCTCTTGATACTGCGCTCTGCTGCTTTTCTTCCGGTATGACTCTTCCAATATCGCGAACTCTTCTGTCTCCCATACGGCGGATATGCTTAATTCTGTTTAACAGCATTCTATTGTCAAACGGCTTCAGCATATAATAATCCGCTCCAAGATTAAACGCATCTTCTGTTATCCTCTCCTGTCCCACTGCGGAAACCACAATGAAGGAAGGGCTCTTTTTCCCTTCTGTTTCATGGGAAAACCGCTCCATTACCGATAATCCGTCCACCTTCGGCATAATAATATCAAGAACTACCACATCCGGCTGTTTTTCTTTAATAATATTACAGATTTCTTCTCCGTTATGTGCTTTTCCTACTAATTCCAGTTCTTTATCGTTTTCAATCATTTTTCCAAGTACTTCTACCATTTTTTCATTATCATCTGCAATCGCTACATTCAACTTGTCCATCAGACTTTCTCCTCCTCACAAAACCTGCCGCTATGTATCTGTACAAAACACCGGGCCCCACAGGTGCACTTTTTGTACATCACAGGTATATATTATAGAGGAATGCCGATGGGGAAATCAAGCCGAAAGTGGCGATTTTTCCGGACTTTCGTTCGCTTCCTTTCGACCTTTCCAGCCTTCTTTCTATCAAAAAAGTCAGTTACGACATAAAAAGACAGCGTTTTCCAACATTTTCTCCTGATAGACCGCTTTTTTTATTTCCATCATGCAGGCTTTTATTTCCTGCAGTTCCGGAAGGGAAACTTTTTCTAATTTCTTCAGACGCTTTTCATTTAAAATTATGTCAGATAAATATTTTTCATAAAGCTCCCTGCTGTAATTCCACGGTAGTGTCAAAAACTACCTGTTTTTTACTGTTTAATTGTATTAAAAACCTTGATTTTATGGGAAGTTGCAAATAAAAAGAGCATTGACCTCCCTTTTCTGGTATAATATCCGCGACCAAACATCAACTAAACCAAAGGAGACAATGCTCATGGACATTATACACTACTTACTTTCTTTTATTCAATACCAACATCAACAAATCTGCTGGCTTTTAAATTTTATCTGCAGATATATCCCCCTTAAACAGTGGGCTTTCGATGATTCCCATTCTCCCAAATATCAAAAATTCAAAGTGGATGAACTTCCTGTTATCAAAACTTTTGTCAAACAGGATTGGCAGTTTCTCCTTGAATACTATCAATGGAAATATCACAAGCCTTTGAAACCTGTACAACGCCGAAATGGAAAATGTATTCCGGAATATTCCTTTTTTCACCTGTACTTTTATCATCTGTCTCTGCACCAACGATTCCTGTAAATCATCAACCAGAAGCTTTATATTCTTCTGAGAAGGGCTGCAGCAGTAATAATCCAGCCATTTCGTTGTGTTTTTTGAATGCTGTTTTATATTTGTATACATTTCTTCCAGACCTGTATATTCTGACGAGAGAGGTTTATAAACTGCCAGTCTGCCGTTTTTCTCCTCTCTGACGCAGCCGGACTGTAAAAGTCCGTAAATTCCCCCAAGAACAATCCCAGCGCTGTTTTGAGGCAGGTAAATATCCGTATGTTTTCCTGCTGTATAATAAAAAAGAACCATATATGTTTCTGAAAGCGTTAATTTCCCCATATTCTGTCTCACCCCTATTCCTCAAAATCCAGATTTTCAGGATAATCCGGATATTTTTTCTGTATATCAAAATCTGTCACCGGAATAGTTCTGTCTACCTCCTGAAAAGATACGTCGTCCAGCCATACACGCCCTTTTCCAGTTAAAAGAATGCCGATATTAATAAGCTCCGTTTCCTCCGGTACGTCCAGAACGCAGGAATAAAGATTCCAGTTTATCGTTCCTTTAATGGGGCGATTCTGCATATTGTCTAATTTCAATGTCACACTAAATTTTCCGTCCAGACGCAGCCATAACCCTGCCCAGCCTTCTACTTCCAGCGCTTTCACAAAAGCCGAAAAACGAACTCTTTTCCCAAGAAACCTTTCTGCCCGGAACTGCTGCATGATTGTTGCATATTCATCTGGCACAAATTCTTCTTCCTCAGACTGAATAAACGCAGAAGCAGTTCCTGTGTGAAAAACAGTGCGGTCAATCCCTGTTTTGTATTTGTCTGGCGCTGTTCCTGTAATGAGCCAATGTTTAATTTCTGTGTTCTTTTTCATGTTCATACCTCCATTTGTAAGATTTTTTAACACTTTTCGATACTGCCCCGGCGGCAGACCATAAACCTTCTTGAATGCTCTTGTAAACGCCTCCTGAGATTCAAAACACAAGTACACGGCAATATCAAGAATACGTACGTTGGTGTTACGAAGAAGAGATGAAGCTTCTGCCAGCCTTCTTTTTTGAATATACGCATATAAATTAAGCCCTGTTTCTCTTTTGAAAACTCTCTGAAAATGATATTTTGAAAATCCTGCAGAATCTGCTATATCCTCCGTTCTGATTTCTTTCTTCAGATTATTTTCAATATAATTCATTGCCTTTTTTATTTCTTTTGTATACTCCATTTTGACTCCCTCCTTACATACCCCAGTATATCAAATGGAACTATGTCAGTTTTGACCATTTGTGCTTTCATTACTCTCCCGGTTCAGAAAACCCCCGGCATTTTCCAGAACTGAACTCATTATGAAAACCAGTTTTCCAGCACTGCTTTACTCTTTTCCACTACATAACCGCTTCCTCCCCTTTCTTTTACATCTTCTGTCTGTAGTATGTGATTCCGCCGCATATAACCGCGCCTGCTGCTGCCAGTTCCATAAACAGCAGCACTCTTTTTAAGCGGTGTTTTCTGTTGTGCCTTCCTTTTTTCTTTTTATTATATTTATAAAATTTATTCATAAAAAATTTTCTCCTGTGCACATTTCGGATTTAGATGTCAAAAGATACCGACATCTGATTTATAGAATATTATATCAGCAGAATTTTGTTGTAAAGCTGATTTATCCCTGTATTGGTATCTTCTCTTTTTTCATAAAAATGCAAATAAAGCTGTAACTTTTCTGCAAATATGTTAAAATATAGTAGGTATTTTTATACTGCAATGTGTAAAAACATGAAAATATTAGTATCAGGAGGTTGACTTACTTATGGAATACCGGAAATTTGAAAAACTTGGGGTTTCTCCTTCTCTTCTGGGATTTGGCTGTATGCGTTTTCCTTTAAATCCAGACGGTTCTATCTGTGAAGAGGAAGCGGAAAAAATGGTAGATACGGCAATTCAGGCAGGAGTTTCTTATATTGACACTGCATATCCCTATCACAACGGAGACAGCGAGCCCTTCCTTGGCCGCATTTTAAAAAAATATAACAGACAGGATTATTTTCTTGCTACAAAACTGCCTATCTGGAATGTAAAAACACAGGACGACGCAAAACGCCTTTTTGACGAGCAGTTACAGCGACTTGATACAGAATATGTGGATTTCTATCTTCTCCACTGCCTTGATAAAGAAAAATGGCAGACTGTGCTGGATCTTAATCTTATCCCTTATTTCGAAGAATTAAAAGCTCAAGGAAAAATCCGCTTTTTCGGTTTTTCTTTCCATGATGATTTTGAAGTTTTCGAAAAAATTGCTACGTATCGCAAATGGGATTTCTGCCAGATTCAGTACAATTATGTAGACACAGATATTCAGGCAGGTGATAAAGGCTATGCCCTTACTGAAAGCCTTGGCATTCCGCTTGTTATTATGGAGCCTGTAAAGGGTGGCTCTCTTTCTTTCCTTCCGGATGATATTGCAGCTTCTCTTAAAGCAGAACGCCCTGACAGCAGCATTTCTTCCTGGGCACTTCGTTGGGTGGCAAGTAAACCAAATGTAAAAGTTGTTTTAAGCGGTATGTCTACGATGGAACAAGTGGAGGATAATTTACATACCTTCGATAAATTTGAGCCATTGACAGAAAAAGAAACAAATCTTATTGCTAAAACAGCAGACAATATTAAAAAAAGAACGAAAAATGGATGTACAGGCTGTGCTTATTGCATGCCTTGTCCTTTTGGAGTGGATATTCCCAAAAACTTCCACATTTGGAATGAGCTTTCCATGTATGGCAATAAGGAAAAAGCAAAACAGGCGTTTTTCCAGGATTTAAGTACCGCAGCAAGAGCCGATCAGTGTCAGAAATGCGGAAAATGTGAAACCGTATGTCCCCAGGGAATCTCTATCCGTGAAAATCTTGCGGAGGCTGCAAATGATTTCAATAAATTGAAATAGCATTCAAAATACTTTTATTGGAGGCTTAATAATATGAGTGCAAATTCCTCATCAACACTTATGACAAAAGGTCCTATATGGAAAAAAATTATCGCCTTTGCCATTCCTCTTTTTTTAGGAAATCTCTTCCAGCAATTTTATAATACTGCCGACTCTTTAATTGTTGGAAATTTTCTGGGCAGCAGCGCCCTTGCTGCCGTCAGTTCCTCCGGAAGCCTTATTTTCCTTATGGTAGGCTTCTTTAACGGTCTTGCTGCCGGCGCCGGTGTTGTCGTTGCCCGATACTTTGGTGCAAAAAAATATGGCATGGTGCAAAAAGCAATCCATACCATTGTTACACTTGGTTTTATTTTCGGCATTTTACTTACATTTATCGGAGTAGTTGCAGCGCCTCAGATTCTGGTGCTGATCGGAACACCGGCGGAAGTACTTCCAAATTCCCTTGTATATTTCCGTATCTATTTTTGTGGCTCACTTGCATTTGTCATGTATAATTTCATGGTGGGAATCCTGCAGGCAGTCGGAGACAGCAAACATCCTCTTATATACTTGATTATTTCTTCTCTGACAAACATCATACTGGATCTTGTCCTTGTTGCAGGCTGCGGTTTTGGTGTTGGCGCTGCTGCTGCTGCAACGATTATTTCCCAGTTTTTAAGCGCTCTTTTATGTCTGCGCCACCTTCTGAAAGCTCCGGAAGAATACAGGGTCTCTTTTTCGAAACTTAAAATTGATTTTTCTCTTCTGAGACAGATTCTTTCCAACGGTCTTCCTTCCGGACTTCAGAACTCTATCATTGCCCTTGCAAATGTAGTGGTTCAGTCCAATATCAACAAATTCGGACCTATGGCTGTAGCAGGCTGTGGTTCTTACAGTAAGGTTGAGGGCTTCGCCTTTTTGCCTATCACCTGCTTTGCCCTGGCTCTTACAACTTTCATCAGCCAGAATCTCGGTGCAGGAGAATATAAAAGGGTAAAAAAAGGCGCTGCATTCGGAGTCATCTGCTCTGTTACTGCAGCGGAGCTTGTAGGCGTGATCATTTATATTTTCTCACCCTACTTTATCGCTGCCTTTAACAATACGCCGGAAGTATTATCCTACGGCGTTGCACAGGCTCATACAGCGTCCCTTTTCTATTTCCTTCTTGCATTTTCACACTGTATGGCAGGAATTTTCAGGGGTGCTGGAAAATCCACAGTCCCCATGTTCGTTATGCTCGCATGCTGGTGCATTATACGTGTCACCTACATAACCATAACGGTGCGTTTTATTCCTGACATACGTGTCATTTTCTGGGCTTATCCACTTACCTGGTTTTTAAGCTCCATTACTTTTATTATTTATTTCTTCCGTTCCAACTGGCTTAAAAACCTGGAAACAGCAAAAACTAATTAAAGAAAAAACATTCCCAGACGGTAAATTACAAAGGCTGCGATCCACGCGATAACGCATTGACCGATCACCATAGCCGTTGCCCATTTACCGCCAAGCTCACGTTTTACAGAGGCGATCGCCGCAACACAGGGCGTATAAAGAAGGCAGAACACAAGAAGCGCTCCTGCGCCCACAGTTGTAAGGCTGCTCTGTAAAACGGCTGTGCTTCCAAATAATACAGTAAGAGAAGATACCACGCTCTCTTTTGCAAGGAAGCCGGAAATCAGCGCTGTCACAATTCTCCAGTCACCAAATCCCACCGGCGTAAATACAGGAGCAAGCGCGCCTGCAACAAGCGCCAGAATACTGTTCTCTGAATCAGATACCATATTGAATCCCGTATCAAAGTTCTGTAAAAACCAGATTACGATTGTTGCAATAAAAATTACCGTAAATGCTCTCTGTAAGAAATCCTTTGCCTTCTCCCAAAGAAGATGCAGAACATTTTTTGCGCCCGGCATACGGTAATTGGGAAGCTCCATAACAAACGGAACTGCCTCTCCCTTAAATGCGGTTTTCTTAAAAATAAGCGCCATTAAAATTCCCATGATAATGCCGAACACATAAAGTCCGATCATCACAAGCGCTCCTTTTCCCGGGAAAAAAGCCGCTGTAAAAAAGGCATAAATCGGAAGCTTTGCCGTACAGCTCATAAACGGCGTCAGTAAAATCGTCATCTTCCTGTCTCTTTCTGAGGGAAGCGTACGGCTTGCCATTACGCCCGGAACCGTACAGCCGAAACCGATCAGCATAGGCACAATGCTTCGTCCTGAAAGACCGAGTTTGCGGAGAAGTTTATCCATAATAAATGCGACTCTTGCCATATATCCGCTGTCTTCCAAAATTGATAAGAAGAAAAACAGTGTTACAATAATCGGAAGAAAACTTAACACGCCGCCTACTCCGTTGAAAATACCGTCAATTACAAGAGAATGCACTACGCTGTTTACATTTGCCGCTGTCATGGCTCCGTCTACCATTCCCGTAAGAGCTGTAATCCCGGATTCCAGAACCCCCTGCAAAAATGCGCCTATCACGTTAAAGGTAAGCCAGAATACAATTCCCATAATTCCGATAAACGCCGGAATACCTGTATATTTCCCTGTAAGGAAATGGTCGATTTTCTGACTTCTTAATCGTTCTTTGCTTTCTTTCGGCTTAATCACCGTCTTATTACAGACGTCCTCAATATATTCAAAGCGCATCTGCGCCACTGCTGCCGCCCTGTCAAGACCAGTTTCTTCCTCCGTCTGCTTTGCAATATCCTCCAGAATATTTTTCTCATTTTCTGTAAGCTTCAGCCGCTCCAGGATCTGCGTATCTCCCTCCATAACCTTGCTTGCCGCAAACCGTACGGGAATTTCTGTTTTCTGCGCATGATCCTCTATCAGGTGCATCACTGCATGGATACCTCTGTGGATTCCCTCTTCCTTTTTGCAGAAATCATTTTCCATAGGAGCTTCCTGATATTTTGCCACATGAACCGCATGGCGGATCAATTCCTCAATTCCTTCGCCTTTCGCAGCCGTAATGGGAATAACCGGGACGCCAAGTGCAGCTTCCATCTCATTTACTTTTACGGAGCCGTCATTTTCCCGCAGCTCGTCCATCATATTCAGGGCAACAACCATAGGAAGGCCAAGCTCTAAAAGCTGCATGGTAAGGTAAAGATTTCTTTCGATATTCGTTGCATCTACTATGTTGATAATTCCTTTTGGCTTTTCCCTGATCACAAATTCCCTTGTCACAATTTCCTCGCTACTGTACGGGGACATGGAATAAATTCCCGGAAGGTCTGTAATCAGCGTATTTTCATATCCTCTGATCACGCCGTCTTTTCTGTCAACCGTCACTCCCGGGAAATTTCCCACATGCTGTTTAGAACCTGTAAGCTGATTAAACAAAGTTGTCTTTCCGCAGTTCTGATTTCCTACAAGAGCAAAGGTAAGCGTCTCGCTGTCTGGAAGCGGATTTTCTTCTTTTCTGTCGTGAAACTTTCCACCTTCTCCATATCCTGGATGAAATCCCTCGTGACTTTCTATATTTTTATTTACAGTCCTTGGCTGATGCGGTTTGCTGATTTCTATATTATCAGCATCTGCAAGCCGAATCGTCAATTCATATCCATGAATTCTAAGTTCTATCGGATCTCCCATAGGTGCATATTTCACAACCGTTACTTCTGTTCCCTGTATCAGACCCATGTCCAGAAAATGCTGACGCAAAGCACCTTTTCCGCCGACAGCTTTTATCGTAGCCGTACTTCCTATCTGTAATTCGCTAAGCTTCATTTATATGTTCCTTTCCATGTGTTATCTTTGTATAACTTTTCTTATTCTGTTATATCTCGATTCCCCTTTTCTGTCAACATTTTTTTACAAAAAAACTGCGGCAAACAGCCATCCTGTTTTGCAGCAGTTTTCGTTTTTTATTCCATTGTTTTTCCAAATACACCAATCACATTTTTTGCTTTTTTCATTACCTCGTCAAACATCTTTGGCGGCAGGGACTGCATTCCGTCACAAAGAGCCTTTTCCGGATTATTATGCACTTCTATCATTACCCCGTCCGCACCTGCAGCAATCGCTGCCATTGTAAGAGGCTCAACCATAAATCTCTGTCCTGATGCATGACTCGGATCAATGATTACCGGAAGATGGGATTTCTTTTTCAGCATAGGAATTGCAGAAATATCCAGGGTATTTCTCATAGATGTTTCGAATGTACGAATTCCTCTTTCACAGAGAATGACTTTTTCGTTTCCACCTGCCATAATATATTCCGCGCTCATTAAAAGCTCATCAAGAGTATTTGCCATGCCTCTCTTTAAAAGAATCGGCTTATCCAGCTTTCCAAGTTCCTTTAACAGTTCGAAATTCTGCATATTTCTTGTTCCGACCTGAATCACATCCACATCTTCAAAAAATTCCAGGTGATTAAGACGCATAATTTCCGTCACAACAGGAAGACCTGTCGCCTTCTTCGCTTCCAGCAGAAGGTCAAGTCCCTCTCTTCCAAGTCCCTGAAAAGAATACGGAGAAGTTCTCGGTTTAAACGCGCCGCCTCTTAAAAGATTGGCTCCCGACTTCTTTACATCAAAAGCAACCTCTGTCATCTGTTCCTTTGTCTCTACGGAACAGGGACCTGCGATCACCTGAAAATGCCCTCCTCCAATTTTATGTCCGCAAATGTCAACAACCGTATCATCCGGATGCATGGAACGGTTTGCTTTTTTGTACGGTTCCCGGATTCGTTTTACATCTTCCACTACATCAATCGCCCGAAGCTGATCTTCCTGAATATGACTGGTATCTCCAATCAGGCCAATAAGAGAAGCTTCCAACCCGTCAGAAAGGTGCAGCTTCAGTCCTTTCTCTGTAAGAGAAGCTTTCAGCTCTTCTACTTTCTCTTTGTCTGCGCCACGCTTTAAAATAATAATCATTTATATCTGTCTCCTTACGTAATTATCTCTCTTTTCTTTTCACATATTAACGCACACGCAGGCAGATTGTCAAGCTTTTTATTTTACATTTTAAAGCGTAACGCTTTCAAGTGTGAAAGCATCTTGTTTTTTTGGATTTTACAGCTCTTCCAGCTCATCCTGGCATATTGGGCAAATTCCTTCTTTTTTCAGAACTTCTGCTGCCTTCTGATTATCCTCTACTCTGAGAATCATATATGCAGTTCCCTTCTTTCTTGAGGTAAACGCATACATATATTCCAGGTTAACCTCCTGATTTCCAAGGATACGCATAACTCTCGAAAGTGCTCCCGGCTCATCCGGCATTTCCACTGCAAGAACTTTTGTAATAGAAAATACATAGCCTGCATCCTTCAATACAGTAGACGCATTATACACATCATTTACTATAATCCGGGCAATTCCAAAATCTTCTGCCTCTGCCAGAGAAAGTGCCCGCAAATCCACATTGTTTTCTGATAAAACGTCCGTAAACTCTGCCAGCTTTCCCGGTCTGTTTTCCAAAAACACAGAAATCTGCTTTACTGTCATATCTTTTTCCTCCCTTATTTCTGATACAGATTACGCTTATCAATTACGCGCACAGCCTTGCCTTCACTTCTTGTGATTGCCTTTGGATTTACAAGTTTTACCTTTGCATAAATGCCAAGCATTGCTTTCAGAGCATCTACAAGCTCTTTTTCTTTTGCGGCAACTGCGCTAAGGCTGTCTGAGAACATTTCCGGTGTCATCTCTACCTGTACTTCTATTGTATCACTGTTATTGATTCTGTCCACTATAATCTGGTAATTAGCCGGATATCCTTTATTCATAAGAACAGTCTCAATCTGGGACGGAAATACATTGACTCCTTTTACAATAAGCATATCATCGCTTCTTCCAAGAGGCTTCGTCATTTTCACATGCGTTCTTCCGCAGGAGCATTTTTCTCTGCTCAAAATACAGATGTCACGTGTGCGGTATCTCATAAGCGGAAATGCCTCTTTTGTAATACTTGTAAATACAAGTTCCCCCTTTTCTCCATCAGGAAGAACCTCTCCTGTCTTTGGATTAATCACCTCTGCTATAAAATGATCTTCGTTTACATGCATTCCATTCTGTGCAGAACATTCAAATGCTACTCCGGGTCCTGAAATCTCTGTCAAACCGTAAATATCATACGCTTTAATTCCAAGTTTCTCTTCTATATCATGGCGCATTTCCTCCGTCCATGCTTCTGCACCGAAAATTCCTGCTTTTAAGTGAATTTCTTCCTGTAATCCTCTTTCTATAATACTCTCTGCCAGATATGCAGCATAAGATGGCGTACAACAGAGAATCGTTGAGCCCAGATCTTTCATAAACTGAATCTGTCGCTCTGTATTTCCGGAAGACATAGGAAGCGTCAGACAGCCTACTTTATGAGAACCTCCATTTAATCCAGGTCCTCCTGTAAAAAGCCCATATCCATAGCTTACGTGACAGACATCTCCTTTTGTTCCTCCTGCTGCTGTAATTGCTCTTGCGCAGCAGTCTTCCCAAAGATCAATATCATGTTGTGTATAAAAAGCTACTACTCTTTTTCCTGTTGTTCCACTGGTAGATTGAATACGCACACAATCCTCAAGAGGTCTTGCAAGCAATCCATAAGGATATGCTTCCCTTAAATCCTCTTTTGTAATAAAGGGCAGTTTATGTAAGTCATCTACAGACTGAATATCCCCCGGCTCAAGCCCCGCCTCTTTCATTCTTTCTCTGTAAAGAGGAACATTATCCCATACATTCTGCACCTGTGATGCCAGTCTTTCACTCTGCCACTGTCGAATCTGCTCTCTGGAAGCACATTCAATCTCCGGCTGATAGTATCTTTCCATATCTTCCAATTCCTTTCGTTGATTCATGTTTTTATAGTATTACTATACCATTTTAACACTTCAACGTAAAGAGGTTTTTCCAGCCTATTTTTCCATTTCCTGCAACAACGTCTGATATTTCTGTCGCACAAATATCTTCCCCATTGTAATTTGTCACCGTTCCTCCTGCTTCCTGCACAAGAAGCAGACCGGCAGCAAAGTCCCACGGCTTTAATCCCTTTTCAATATAAGCTTCCATACGCCCGCAGGCTACATATGCCAGAGAAAGAGCCGCAGAACCTAAACATCTGATATCTGCACATCTGGTAAATATATTTTTAAAAAGTTCAAAATTTTCTTTTGCATCCTCTTTCTTATAGGGACTTGTTCCCACAGAAATCAAACATTCCTCCATATTCTCTACGGAACTTACATGTATGGGCTTTCCATTTAAAAACGCGCCTTTTCCTTTTTCCCCGTAAAAAAACTCGTCTGTATAAGGTCTGTATATGATTCCCAGCTCAACATTTCCATTGTTCCAAAGCGCCAGAGATAATACACTGCATTTCATATCGTGAATTAAATTCGTAGTGCCGTCAACCGGATCTAAAATCCATGTAGGATATAAAAAATTCACATTTTCATTATCCTTTTCCTCACCCATAAATTGAATCTCCGGAAATTCTCTCCTCAGATTTTCCTGAACATATGCCTGAACCTGCATATCTACCTCTGTTACAAAATCTGCCTCTCCCTTTTTGGAAATTTCTCCTGCATTTTTACGATTCATAAACATGATGCCCGCATTTCTTACAATTTGTTCTAATATTTCCATACTTATTTTCATAACGTTCTATATACCTCTCTTTATGCACATCTAATTTGTATGAACTGCCTTTTTTACATAGCCCACTGATAAAATCAATACAAGTATTGTCATTACAATCGAGCTGGCGCTTGCAAAACCAAACTTCAATGTTTTAATTCCATATGTGTACATAAACTGTGTAATTGTGGAGGTTGTTCCTGCCGGTCCTCCTCCTGTAAGGATATTTACTTTTTCAAATAACCGGAAGGTATCAATGGTACGCAGCATTGCACACAGTGCAAGTCCTCCTGAAATATTCGGAAGAACAATATGGCGAAATGTCTGCAGACATCCTGCACCATCGATAGCAGCCGCCTGTTTCTGACTTTCAGACACACCCTGAAGACATGCATAAAGCAAAAGAAATGCAAATGGTGTATTTTGCCATATATCAATGACAAGTATTGTTCCGAATGCTGTTTTCATATCATAAAACCAATTATACGCAGGAAGTCCCAGTGATGATAAAATCTGTGTCACAATTCCATAATTAGGAGAAAGCATCATTCTCCAAATTAACGCAACCGTGACCGCCGGAAGTAAATATGGCAGCAATACGAGCGTTCGAAAAATTTTCTTTCCTTTTTTCAGACTATTTACATATAAAGCAAGAAGAAGCCCCAGCCCGATCTCTACCACAACTGCGATTAAAGTAAATAAAATCGTATTCCATACCGACTGCCTGAAAAAACCATTTGAAAACAGATTTTTATAATTTTCCAGTCCAATCCAGGAATAGGTTCCTTTCAAATAATTATAGTCTGTAAAGCTGTAAAGCACTGTGAAAATCACAGGATAGACTGTCATTATTAATATTACAACTATTGTCGGAATTGTCATTTCATAAGTAAACAGGGCTGTAGAGCCCTGTTTTTTCATAAGCCTTTTTTTCATAAAGCATCCTCTCTGCGCTTATCCCATTAAGCCTTCCAGCTGGGTCTGTGCATCTTGTAATCCCTGTTCCACTGTTTTTGTACCAGCCATAATATTTCCCATTTCTGCACCGAGAATATTTGTAAACTCTGTCCATTCCGCAATTGCCGGACGATAAACACCCTGATCCAGAGCATCACATACAGTAGATAAATGTGGATATTCTTTTAATACATCCTCATTTTTAAGAGCGCTGTAGCGGCATGGAACGCCTCCATTTTTTACACTCTCCAGCTGTACTTCCGGACTCATAATGTACTGCAGTAATTTCATTGCAAGTTCAGGATGCGGACTATTTGCAGGAATTCCAAGGCACCATGTACCATATTCTGAAGTATTATAAGCTTCCTCACCTTCTTTTGTCATTGTCGGGCTTACCATATAATTTGCAGCACTGTCAGCAGAAGGTACATACCATCCCGGCCATCCGATTGCCAGTGCTGAAGATCCGTTATCAACAGAAGCACTTACATCATCTTTTGACATCGCCTGTCCTGTGCCAATTAACTCCATATAATACTCCATAGCCTGCTTAAATTCCGGTGTATTCACTGTTGGCTGATTACTTTCATCTACTACCCAGCCGCCATTTGCCAAAAGAATCGGAAGAAAATCTGATACAATGTTATCCGGTGTATCTCCGCGATAAGCAAAACCGTTTTTCCCAGCTTCTTTCTCTGTTTTTGCCACTTTTAAGAGATCTTCTAACGTTTTAATATCTTCCGGTTTGTAGCCTGCTTCTTTAACATCTTCTTTATTATATAATAAAACAGTAACGTTTCCGAAATACGGTGCTAAATAAATATCTTCATCTTTCTTACATATCGTTGTTGTATTAGGAATAATATCTTCATCAAAGCTGTATCCCATATCAGAAAGATTTGCTAACACATTGTTTTCTGTAAATTCTGCCATCCAGCTGCCGTCTACCATACAGAGGTCGTAAGTACCTTCTTTACTTGCCGCATCTAATGTAATACCTGTATGAAGATCATCAAAAGACATATCCAGTGTTTCAATTTCACAATTGTTTTCTTTTTCAAACTCCGGAAGAGCCGCTTTCAATACATCTCCATAGCTTCCTCCTCGAAGAATCAATGTCATTTTTGTTGGCTCTCCTTCTGTTTTACCACTTTCCGCATACACCTCTGTAAAAGGTACTAATGTTGCAGCTAATGTCATGCATAAGATACCGGCTATCACTTTTTTTAATTTCATGTGTGTTCCTCCTCCCTAAACATAATTTTATTTTTCCTGTTTTTGTATATTTGAAAACGGAATTTATATATTCCGATTTTCACTCTTTTACTGCGCCGCTTGAAAGGCCGCTGATCAGATAATTTTGTGCAACTAACACAAATAATGCCATCGGAATAAATGAGGTAATTCCCCCTGCTGAAACCAATCCGAAATTTGTCACATTGTCCTCTGTATTCAAAACCGATAACGCCAGTGGAATTGTATAATTCTGGGGCGAGCGTGTCAGAATTACGCTATATGTATACTCATTCCAGGAATACATAAATGACAGCATGGCAACTGCTGCTATCCCAGGCAGAACAAGCGGCAAAATAATATTATAAAAAATCTGCCATTCCGAAGCTCCATCCATCTTTGCGCTTTCTTCTACTTCCTCTGGAATATCTTTGAAAAAAGTAAGCATAAACCATATAACCAGCGGAAGATTAATCAGAATACATGCCAAAATAATAGGGAGCCTTGTTTCTAAAATTCCTAATTTTCCAAAAATAATGTAAAGCGGAATAATAAAGGCAACCGGCGGAAGAATTCGAATCAGAAGAATCCATCCTGTTACAGGCTTTCTCATTCCAAAAGAAAATCTTCTTCTCGCCAGCACGTAACTGGTACAAAGTCCTAATATCAATGAAAATATCAGAGATATCAGGGAATTAATCAGACTGTTCTTTAATGCAACATCAAATCCTTTTTCCTGAAAAAGCTGTCCAAAATATTTAAATGTAATATCTTTGGGAATCAGGGAGATCACCTCCATATTCCTGCTTTCCGGACGGATTGCCATCAGCACCAGCCAGTATATAGGAAACAGCGCAATGATTAATATAATCGCCCCTATTACTGCTTTTGCTCCAGAATTCCATATCTTTTTGCTCTTTACCATGTCATCCTCTTTTCTCTCGTTTTATTCTTATTTTAATTGAATCACTGTTTAGATAATCATATGAGTACATTATCGGGCGGTTTCCGGAATCATAGTGAAGCTGTTTTAAGACTACTGCAGGGCTCTTCAGAAAACCTGCCGCTCTGCAATCATCCTCTCTTGAAAAATCCAGGCCGCAAATTTCTGTATCTGCATAGCTTATTGTAATCCCGCACCTATTTTGGAAAAAATCAAAAATACTTCCCTCCAATCCCTGTTCCAGATTATTTCCTATTAGATATTCCGGAATGATGTTTTTCGAAAATCCCATTCTCATTTCTGACTGGCCATTTCTTCTTGCAATTCTCCCTCTTCTTAAGCAGATTACAGGGGCTCCCTTCTCCAAATTCAGAAATTCCGAAATTTTTTCATCTGCTTTTACATAACTGATGTCACAGGAACAGCTTATATCATCATATCCAGCGCTTTTTATCATCTGCCCGATAGAATCAAGCCATAAAAGTGGATTGTCCAGCAAAGGACGATTGCTCCTTACAAACGCGCCAATCCCATCCTTTTTACAAATCAGACTGTCATGCTGCAATACATTCAGCGCTTCTCTTACTGTAGAGCGTCCTACGCCATATTCTTTTGTAAGTTCCAGCTCACCTGGAAGCTTAAATCCTATCTGCCATTCACCGCTTAATATTTTCTGCTTTAATTGCTTTGATAGTTTTTCGTATAGAAATTCTGTCATTTTTTCAGCTCCATTTCATATCTGTCTGACAGTTTATACTCCAATCTTATCATCGGATTAAGTTTCCAACTATCTCGGTAAGGTAAAACTTTGTAAAATTTTTTAGATGTCAGACAGCTATATCTTTTAGTTTCCTTGACATGATTTTTACAATAGAAAGATAGATGCTTTTTAAGATTATCTAATATAATTACAAAGACGTACAATAAAATTAAGGAGACATACATATGATAATTTTACATCTCACAGATATACACGCTGACATCCATAATCCACAGTCTTTTCTCTCCCGCTTTCAGGGTATGTTAAAAGCACTCTCCTGTCTTCCTCCAGCCTGGAAACCGGATGTCATTGCCCTGACCGGTGATTTTGGATATCTTGCAAGCGAACAGGAATTTCGATTATCAGAACTCTGTATACGACTATTATTCGAAGAAACAAACCTCACCGGTTCCCAAGTCATATCCTGCGAGGGAAATCACGATGCAGAATACACGTACTCCCAGAACTCTTTCGGACAATATAAAAAATTTGTAAAACGTTTGGGAATTGCGGAACGCAGCCTTTGTATAAACGGAATTTCATTTTTTTCTATTAATACATGCACACAGACCACTCCTGACTTGTGCGATCACGCTGTTCTTACAAACACAGCCCCCTATACCCTTCCGGAAAACAGCGTTCTTATTATGCATCATCCCCCTCATCTTGTAACACCCTCCTGTACCTTAAAAAACATGACCAAAACATGTCCTCTGATTCTAAGCGGACATGTTCATCCGGCTTCTCCATCTGTTACATTATTCGGAAATGCAGTTTCTGAAAACGGATGTGCTTTTACTCCCTTAGAACACGACGCGCCCTGGGGCTGTCAGCTAATACAATACGAAAGCCTTCTCCCGGGTTTCACTATAGAAATCGGCAGCCTTTTAGCCTCTTCTGAACAAAATCCTGATTTTCATTTTTCTGTTGAAACGCACCATTTACAGTAATCCTTCAAGCTTTCCTATTTTGTTCCAGAAAGCAAAAGACCCGCAGAGTAAACTCTCTCCGCAGGTCTTCTGCTTTCTTATAAATATTCTTTTAATTTTTCTACATTCTTTTCTTCAAATTTCTGAAGTTCTTCCATAAAATGATAAATATCCTTCTCCACCTCATTTTCATATCTGTGGAGCTGTTTCTGTGCCTCAATAATCCCCATTGTGCTTCCATTTATCAGCATTCCGGCAATATTGGATGAAGATTGGTCTGTCATTGTTTTTACGTTGATCATAAGATACGTACGGATTTTTTCCATTGTATTTATTCCCTTTTCATCGAATCCGTTGTCATTTAGCATGTCTCCCGCCCGCTTATGAAATCTCCAGTATCCTTCCATCTGCTTTTTCAGCACTTCCCGAAAGGAAACATCTTCTGTCATTTCAAGAAGTCTGGAAAGCGTATCTACACCCATCTGAGAATTCTGATATACATAATTTAAAAGCTCTGCATTTGCGTTCATATCGTCTGCCTCCTGGTCTTTTCGTTAGTATGTGCAGATTCTTTCCATAATATAAATTCTGTGTTTGAAATTTCCTTTCAAAAAAGGTATGATAAAAATATTCTCAATATAAGGAGCATACAAATGCCAAAAACCCTAACCTTTCATATCCACACAGACACAGAAAATCAATCCATCCAGCAGTTTCTCCGAAAGCATCTGGAGTTTTCACAAGCTCAGATTCGCTCTCTCAAATTCCGCGAAAATGGAATTACCGTAAACGGCAGCAGATGTCGGATTGACTACATTCTGAAAAATGAAGATATTTTAAGGCTTGCTCTTGAAGAAAAAACATCGTCTTCTCGTATTGTTCCTCTTTTTAAACCGATTTCCATTCTCTATGAAGATGAAGATGTTCTTGTAGTCAATAAACCTGCCGGGATTCTGGTTCACCCTGTAGGAGGGCATTACGGAGATACGCTCTCCAATATGGTTTCCGCTTATTATCAAAAGCAAAATCAGGATATTACAATCCGCCCTGTGGGAAGGCTCGATAAGGATACTTCCGGAGCTGTTATGTTTGCAAAAAACAAAATTGCTGCCGCCCGGTTTTCTCAAAAAAATTGCAACTCCGGATTTGAAAAAGAATATCTTGCGATTGTTTCCGGAATTCCCGGAAATCCAAAAGACGAAATCTGTTCTCCTTTAGATCGGTGTCCCGGGAAACCGTTAAAAATGCAGGTGGATTCCAATGGGAAAACCGCTTTTACCTCCTATGAAATCGAAAAAACTTTTTCTGCTTCCGCTCTTCTTCGAGTAAGAATCACTACAGGAAGGACGCATCAAATCCGCGTCCATATGGCAAGTATCGGACATCCTCTTCTGGGCGACAGACTTTACGGAACAGAAAAGTCCCTTTCCCTGAAAGGATTTTCAAGAACTGCTCTTCATGCAGCGTGTGTACAGTTTAAACAGCCCTTCTCCGGACAGACAATCCAAATAGAAGCGCCGTTGCCTGAGGATTTCAAGGCATATCTTTTCAATGAAATATAAAGTGTACTACTTTTCTGATTTATTTTACGCTCTGAAACATTACAGAGTAATTTCTTATAGCATTAAAAACCGCAGCCCCGGGAACTTCTTTTCCCAAAGCTGCGGCTTTTCTCTCTTTTCTTTACTCGTAACGCACAATCTCTTTTTTCAGTCTTTTCATAATTCTTTTTTCCAGTCTTGAAATGTAAGACTGGGAAATACCAAGAAGATCTGCTACTTCTTTCTGGGTTTTTTCTTTTCCTTCTGCTCTTCCGATTCCAAAACGCAGTTTGATGATTGTCTGCTCCCGGGGTGTCAATCTTGAAATTGCTTTTGCAAGAAGAGAAATCTCTACCTCATCCTCAAGATGACGGGAAATCACATCTTCATCTGTTCCCAGAATATCGGAAAGAAGAAGCTCATTTCCATCCCAGTCCACATTCAGAGGCTCGTCAATGGAAACCTCCATTTTCGTTTTGCTGTTTCTTCTTAAATACATCAGTATTTCATTTTCAATACAACGTGACGCATAAGTTGCAAGCTTGATTTTCTTTACAGGATTAAATGTATTAATGGCTTTAATAAGACCAATTGTTCCTATGGATATTAAATCTTCCACTCCCACACCTGTATTATCGAACTTCTTTGCAATATAAACAACAAGGCGCAGATTGTGTTCTATTAAGAGCGATTTTGCTTCCTGTTCCTTGTCTGTTCCCAGTTTGCTTAAAACAAAGGCTTCTCTCTGAGGCTCCAGAGGTGCGGGAAGGACATCACTTCCTCCTATATAATAAATATCTCTTGTCTTTCCTATAACAAATCTGGAAATCCCCGGTATTGTACCATTGTTTACGCCTACTGCTCTTATGCTCATGATTTTGACCCCCTAATGTAATAATCTGGAATTTAATAATACTTTGCATTCTTTTTCCAAAGCAGAAGCTTCTTCTGACACAGCAAATACAGGACGCTCCACATGCACCACCTCTCTCGGTGTGTGAATACAAAGATCCTCGAGCGTTACTGCCAGAAGCATTCCATTTTCGTTTCCCACTGCCCGATAAGGCACAAATCTGGGATTCAGTTCTTCAAGCCGCGTACTTTCCGTCTCCCCCTGGCTTTCTTTTATGTGTTTTAAACTCTCTTTCATTTCTTCCGGCAGTATGGACTCCAGAAACTCCGGACAGACAACTGAAACCGGTCTTCCGCTTACAGGCTCTGTAAGAAGGTTTCCCGTGTCGTAAAATCCATATGCAGACTGTACCTTTCCCCCATAGGAAATCGTAATGGGATAAATATGTTTCAGCTTCACCTTCAGAGATTCGCTGAGGTATATCAGAGCAGATAAGGCAAAATATGTGCAGAAGGCAAATAAAAAGAAGGTTCTCACTGTTATTCTCCAGCCGGAAGAAAGAACCTCCCAGAAACCGCCCCATAAAAACGCTGTCAGATAAAGCGTTACCATTGCCTTTATCAGAAGTCCGCCCTTTTTCAGTCCAAACCCAATCCGTATCATAAAGTAAGCACAGGCTCCATGACACAGAATTGCCGCCGGAAGAAAGTCTTCCGCAGGAATGTAAAAAAGCAGGCAGGAGTACAAAGCCCCTGCTGCCGCCGCAAGCAAAAGCCGCCCGCGGTTCTTTTTGCAAGAAAGAATCCATCCTGCAGTCCTGAGAAGAAAATAATCCATCAAGAGATTTGTCACAAAGACTACGTCTATGTACACCTCGTAAGACATAAAAAACCCCCTATGACCTGTCAATCCTCCACTTTGGTAAGTGCATTTATTATAGGTCATAAGGGGTGCATATTTTGTCAAAATCGCAGAGCTTTTCTCAAGAATTTCTCGCCGAAGTTCGACGAAAGCTCCTGATATTATGTCACCTTATTCTTTATTTTTTTCATGAAGGGCTTCCATCATCATGCGAAGCTCTTTTACCGGAAACTGTCCGGGAGCCGAGGCTTTTCCCACTGTCGCAAAGGTAAGGCAGGAGCCGAAATTTTCTCCGGAAATCCGGCTGATAGATCCGGTGTTTCCCATTGAGATGGCGATAAGGGGATTTTCGATTTTCTCTGTCATCTCTTTGCAGGCAAGCATCAGATCCGCTGTATTTTCAAACTCTGCAGGCATTTCTGCAATTTTTAAAACATCTCCTCCCGAGTGATAAAGTGCGCGGAAACGGTTTTTCAGCTCTTCTTTTGATTCTGTCTTCTGAAAATCATGGTAGGAAGCGATCACTTTTGCACCCTTCTCCTGCAGGCGCCGTATCAGCTCCTTTTTTAAAGCCTCATCTCCAAAAGCTTCCACATCAATAAAATCGGCTTTTCCTGTTTCACACGCCCACATATTATAGTTTACATAATCTTTTGTTCTGATTTCTCGATTTCCCCCTTCTTTTGACGTACGGATCGTGAAAAGAAGGGGAACCTGTCCCAATATGTCGGAAAAGGAAAAAAGCATTTTTTCCAAAGATTCTCTGTTCTCAAGCGCTTCAAAAAAATCAGCTCTCCATTCCACAAGCTCCGCGCCTGCTTCCACTGCTTTTTTTCCTTCTTCTTTAATTTCTTCTTCTGTTTTTCCGGTAAGAGGCACGCAAATTTTCGGAAGTCCCTCTCCTAAACTTATATTTTTTACCTGAATGGGTTTTGTCATTTCTTGACATCTCCTTTTTCTCATAATAAGATATTGGTAGCAAAAGATAAAATATTAAAAACTGCAGCAACAGATTGGAGGCTTTTTATGACAAACATAACAGGACACACAAAACTTACAGGACTTCTCGGAAGCCCCGTCTCCCACAGCATTTCCCCTATCATGCACAATGAAGCGTTTCGTATGCTTTCTCTTGATTATGTTTATCTCTGCTTTGACGTAACGGAAGCAGCCCTTCCCGAAGCAGTCCGGGGCTTAAAGACCTGCGGCATCAGAGGCTTTAATCTGACCATGCCCTGTAAAAACAGGGTTGTGGAGCTTCTCGATGAACTTTCTCCCTCTGCCAGGCTGATCGGAGCCGTCAATACCGTTGTCAATGAAAACGGCAGGCTGATCGGTCATAATACAGACGGTGTTGGCTATATGCGCTCTGTAAAAGACGCCGGACACGATATTATCGGAAAAACAATGACTCTTATGGGAGCGGGAGGCGCCGCTACTGCCATCTGTGCCCAGGCTGCCCTTGACGGAGTTTCTCTTATCCATGTATTTGCCCGCAGAACAAGCCGCTTCTGGAATCGTACACAGGCTCTTGCCGATACCATAAATCGCACCCTTCCGTGCCGTGTGCTTCTTCACGAAAACGAAGACTTACACGCCCTTAAAAACGCCGTATCAGAAAGCGCCATTCTTGTAAACGCCACTTCTGTGGGAATGGCTCCAAATACAGAGGCTTCTATTATTACAGATACCTCCCTTTTCCGCCCGGAGCTGATCGTATCCGATGTGATTTACAATCCCCGGAAAACACGCCTTTTACAGGAGGCGGAAAAAGCCGGCTGTCCTGTTTTTAATGGTATGTATATGCTTCTTTACCAGGGTGCGGAGGCATTTCGCCTTTTTACAGGCAAAGAAATGCCCACAGAAACAATTAAAGAAAAATTTTTCGCCGACTAAATCTGTCTTTACAGTTTTTTATATAAAGAAATGTACAGCTTCTCATAAACGGAAGCTGTACATTTTTGTATTATTTGGACTCTTCTGTAACCTCAATTTTGCGGATTTCTTTTGTGCGGATTTCCTCTTTAATTGCAGAGATAAATTCTTCCAGGCTTCTCATTCCTTCGTCTCCCAGGAATCGGCTTCTTACAGATACCTTTCCTTCTTCCTCTTCTTTTGCACCTACAATCAACATATACGGTACTCTTGCAAGGCGAGCTTCACGAATCTTATATCCCATTTTTTCAGAACGATGGTCTGCAGAGCAGCGGATACCGTTTTCTTTTAACTGTTCTTCCACTTTTGAGGCATAATCGCTGTATTTTTCAGAAATTGGAATTACACGAACCTGCTCCGGACAGAGCCATGTAGGGAACATTCCTGCATATTTTTCAATAAGCCATGCAAGTGTACGCTCATAACATCCCATAGATGTACGGTGAATAATGTACGGACGCTGTTTTTCTCCGTTTTCATCAATATAGTACATATCAAACTGCTCTGCAAGAAGTGCATCCCACTGAATTGTAATCATTGTATCTTCTTTTCCATACACATTCTTTGCATTGATGTCCACCTTCGGTCCATAGAATGCAGCTTCTCCCACATCCTCCACAAACGGAATATTCAGCTCTTCCAGCATAGTACGGATGTGTCCTTCTGTCTCCTCCCATACTTCTGCATCGCCAATATATTTCTCGCTGTTTTCCGGATCCCATTTGGAAAGATGATATGTTACATCCTCCTCAACGCCAAGTACCTGGAGACAGTACTGTGCAAGAGCAATACAATCTTTAAACTCTTTTACCATCTGGTCAGGTCTTACGATTAAGTGACCCTCGGAAATTGTAAACTGACGTACACGTGTCAGACCGTGCATTTCTCCGGAATCTTCATTTCTGAACAAAGTAGATGTTTCTCCGTAACGAAGAGGCAGGTCACGATAGCTGTGCTGCTCTGCTTTATATACGTAATACTGGAACGGACATGTCATAGGACGAAGAGCATATACTTCTTTATCCTTTTCTTCATCGCCTAATACAAACATTCCGTCTTTATAGTGATCCCAGTGTCCGGAAATCTTGTACAGATCGCTTTTTGCCATAAGAGGGGTCTTTGTACGGATATATCCTCTCTTTGCTTCCTCGTCCTCAATCCATCTCTGCATTTCCTGCATCATGATCACGCCGTTTGGCATAATAAGAGGCAGCCCCTGTCCAATCACATCTACTGTTGTAAAAAGCTTCATCTCGCGTCCCAGCTTATTGTGGTCACGTTTTTTTGCCTCTTCCATCTGTTCCAGATGAGCCTTCAGTTCCTCTTTGGAACCGTAAGCCGTTCCGTAAACACGTGTGAGCATCTGGTTCTTTTCACTTCCTCTCCAGTATGCACCAGATGCGGAAAGAAGTTTAAATGCCTTGATTCCTTTTGTGCTCATAAGATGCGGACCTGCACATAAGTCTACCCAGTCTCCCTGAGAGTAGAAGGAAATCTCTTCCCCTTCCGGTAAATCTTCAATCAGTTCAACCTTATAAGGCTCATTTTTTTCTTTAAAAAATGCAACCGCATCTTCTCTTGTTTTTGTAAAACGCTCAATTTTTGCACCTTTTTTGATGATTTTCTTCATCTCTTTTTCAATTGCATCAAGGTCTTCTCTTGAAAATGGCGGACATTCAAAATCATAGTAAAATCCGGTATCAATGGATGGTCCAATCGCAACCTTTGCCTCCGGATAAAGAGTCTGAACAGCCTCTGCCAGAACATGTGACGCTGTATGGCGCAGCGCTGCAAGTCCTTTTTCATCTTTTGAAGTAAGGATATTCAATTCACAGTCCTTATCTACTACAGTCCGAAGATCCACAACCTCTCCGTCTACTTCTCCTGCACATGCTACACGTGCCAGTCCCTCGCTTATATCCTGGGCAATTTCAATTACTGATTTTGCTTCTTCGTACTCTTTTTTTGAGCCGTCTTTTAATGTAATAATCATATTGTCTCCTTTCTTTTCTTATAAAATCCCTGTTGATGAATAAAAAAATCCCTTACAATGCTATACACTGTAAGGGACGAGTATCTCGCGGTTCCACCCTGCTTGCTATATCTGTTTTCACAAAATATAACCACTTCATTGATGATAACGGAATCACCGGACCGGATTGGGGCCACTCAGAGGTAGTTTTCAACTGCTTCCCGATAAGATGCTTCCAGCAAATACATCTCTCTCTGGAACGTTCCACAGCCTACTCGTCTCGTCTACGCGTTTTCTTTTGGTTCTGAACCACATTATATACGCCGTTTTTCCGTTTGTCAATGGCGTTTCAGATATTTCCTTTTAATTGTTCTTTTACAAGGGCAAATATTTCTCTTACAATATAGTGCGGTTCCATAAACGGATCCGACTGTGCGGCAATTCCCTCAGGAGACACATACCCCAGTTTTTTCGCAAGCCGGACTGCCCTGTACACATGAAAATCATTTGATAAAATCCCTGTTTTTTTCTCTTTACATCCTGTCATTTCATCTGAAAATTTTAGATTTTCCCTCGTATCTGTAGATTTCTCTTCCAAAATCAGTCTGTCAGAAGAAATTCCATTTTTCACAAGATACCGTTTCATACAGAGCGCCTCTGTAATATTTTCTCCAAATCCCTGTCCCCCTGATAAAACAAGCTTTGTTTCCGGATTCTTTTCTCCATAATCAAGAGCTGCCTCCAGTCTTTTTAAAAGAGCTTTGGAAGGAAGCTCACCTTTTACGTGAGCACCGAGAACCACCACATAATCCAGATTTTCCCTTCCTTTTCCTTTCATAGCGGAGAGCACCTTGAGAAAAAGCATAAAAAAGAAGCAGATACATGAAAAAATAAGAATACTGTATGTATATTTTATCCACACCGAAAACAAATCTGGATTTTTTTTATTTATGATAAACAGAAGACCATTTCCCCCAAGAAAAACAACACCTACCGGCCATATCCAGGAAAAATCTGTATAAATCCCGGAGTAAACAATAATTCCCAGATAATACAAAGCGCATAAAATCGCAACCGTAAAACATAAATTTGCCATATTTCCTCCATAACGACAAAACGGCTGCCGGTATTGCCGACAGCCTGATTTGTCATTCTATTACTGTTTATTTTTTATTTTCCGCAGCAGAATTTATATTTCTTTCCGCTTCCGCAAGGACATGGATCATTACGTCCAACTTTATGTGCTTTTACGATTGTACCAGATTTTTTCTGTTCCATGTAAAGCTCTTTTTTCTTCTCAGGAGTGAAAATCTTGTCCCACTGCGGCAGATTGTAAAGCCAGTCCGCTTTTGCATCTACCATGTTTTTGTAAAGAAGCTCTTTGTCAAATGCAAGATTTACCTTTGTGTTCTCGTCCATTGTCTCAATGGGATTCTGAACCAGAAGACTGTCATTGATCCCGTCAAGGAAACCAACCATTGTCAGAACTTCCTGTCCATATTTCTCAGCCAGCTCTTTTACTGTACCGGAAACAGCCTCGTCCGGATTCTCAAGAAGCTGCTCATAAATATTTTTTTCAATGTTAAAGTAATTTGCCCAGAATCTCTGCAGTTTATTGTGGTCTGCCTGCTGGTCGTAAGCGATGGAACGCCACTGCTCTAAGATAGTTTTATCGCTCATTTTTTAATCCTCTTTTCCAAAATTTCATCGATATTTGTGCTTTGTATCAAAGCCATCTTATTATATCATCTTTTTTATAAAAACACAAACCAAAAAATTTTATTTTGGTGTATAAAGAGGAGAATTTATGTCTATACTATAAATGTTCATTGGAATCCCCTTCAATGAACAGTACAAAAGACAAGGTATGAAATACTTATATCCTCCCCTTGAAGTCCTGTGGACATGTGATACTCTGTCTGCAGGGCTTCTTCTCTTTATTATTTCACACCCAGCTTCTCAAGCTCTGCTTCCGCCTGCTTAAAACTTTTAAACTGAATCGCACGAATCCCTGCTTTTTCTGCCCCTTCACAGTTATCCTTTCGGTCATCAATAAAGACTGTTTTTTCCGGCTTCAGATTGTATTTCCTTAAAATAGTTTTATAAATTTCCTGCTCCGGCTTCACCTGCTTCACCTCGCAGGAGAAAATAACACCGTCCATATATTTAAGAAAACTCATCTGTTCTCTGTTTTTGTTCAGCATATAGCTTCCGTAATTAGAAAGAACATAGAGGTGATAGCCTTTTTCCTTCAGGTACTTTACCCATGTATCTGCATAATCATAGACAGACATACATTCCGGGCTGTGCTCCATCACTTCCCGGATTTCTTTTTCATATTCCGGGGCGAGCGCTACATACTGGCTGATATACTCCTCTTCCGGAAGAAGGCCTCTGTCCTGTTCATTCCATACTTTGCTTCGAAATACGGCGTCTGCAATTTTTTCATATTTTTCTTTCGGAAATCCAAAGTTTTTAAGGTAAGGCTCCCAGCCATACTCCATCAGCACGTTTCCCACATCAAAAATAATATTCTCTACGTTGCTGTTCACTGATTTCTCCTTTTTTCCAAAAATTCTATATGCCATCAGGAACATATAAATTAGTATTGGAACAAGAAACGCAATTCCGATTGCTCCCCAAAACAGACTGCCGGAATTTTCTCCCTTGCCAAATGCAAAAATCATGGGAAGACAAAATGCAAGCAGCATAAAGACCACACCGGCTCCTGCCAGTAACCGTTTCCAGTTTTTCATAAGATATTTCCTCTTTTTTCTGTATACAGTTCACGCCGGAGAAAACTCCGGCGTGAATCATACTTTATTATTTGTTTCTGTAAATAATATCATTTCTTCCCGGTCCATTGGAAATCATGGTGATCGGGAATCCGATTTTTTCTTCCACAAATTCTACATATTTTCTGCAGTTTTCCGGAAGGTCTTCATATTTTGTAATTCCACGAATGTCACAGTTCCAGCCCGGAAGCACCTCGAGAACTGGTTTCGCCTTCTCCAGAAGCGCTGTTGTCGGGAACTCTGTTGTAATCTCTCCATCAATTTCGTATCCAACGCAAACCGGAATTTCTTCCAGATACCCCAGAACATCAAGTACGGTAAATGCAACATCTGTTGTTCCCTGTACACGGCATCCATATTTAGAAGCAACACAGTCAAACCATCCCATACGTCTTGGACGTCCTGTTGTTGCACCATATTCACCGCCATCACCGCCGCGTCTTCTAAGCTCGTCTGCTTCCTCACCAAAAATTTCGGAAACGAACGCACCTGCTCCTACTGCACTGGAATAAGCCTTGCATACGGTAATGATTTTTTTGATTTCATATGGAGGTACACCTGCTCCAATCGCACCATATGCTGCCAGTGTGGAAGAAGACGTTACCATTGGGTAAATTCCGTGATCTGGATCTTTTAAGGAACCAAGCTGTCCCTCAAGAAGAACTTCTTTGCCCTCTTTCAGTGCATTCCACAGATACAGAGAAACATCGCACACATACGGCGCAACCATTTTTTTGTATTCCATCAGCTCTTCAAAAATCTCATCTGGATTTAAGAGCGGTTTATGGTAGAGATGATCCAGAAGAACATTCTTTGTCTCACATACGCGAGCCAGTTTTTCTTTTAAGGATTCTTCATCAAAAAGCTCACTTACCTGGAATCCGATTTTTGCATATTTATCAGAATAAAACGGA
>URMH01000019.1 GCA_900549015.1 uncultured Blautia sp. | reverse complement strand
TGAACTGCGGAGCGCGACGAGCTGCTTTGAGACCGTATTTCTTACGCTCTTTCATACGTGGGTCACGTGTTAAGAATCCAGCAGCTTTAAGAACTGGTCTGTAATCGTTGTCTGCCTGAAGAAGTGCTCTTGCTACACCATGTCTGATAGCACCAGCCTGTCCTGTGTAACCGCCGCCATGAACGTTTACAAGAACATCAAATTTGCCTTCTGTCTCTGTTGCAACGAGCGGCTGACGAACGATAACTTTCAGTGTATCTAATCCGAAATATTCGTTAATGTCTCTTTTATTGATAGTGATTTTACCTGTTCCAGGTACAAGGTAAACTCTCGCGATTGATTTTTTTCTTCTTCCTGTTCCGTAGAATTTTGCGCTAGCCAATGTTTTCTACCTCCTCATTAAAATGTTAAAACTTCAGGTTTCTGAGCTTCATGTTTGTGTTCAGGTCCTGCATATACGAAAAGTTTCTTGTTCATTGCTCTTCCTAAAGGTCCTTTTGGAAGCATACCTTTAACAGCAAGCTCAATAACCTTTTCCGGTTTCTTTGCTAACATTTCTTTTAATGTAGTCTCTTTCATTCCGCCTACATAGTCAGAGTGATTGTAGTAGATTTTCTGATCCATTTTCTTACCAGTAACTTTGATTTTGTCAGCATTGATTACGATTACGTAATCACCTGTATCTACGTGTGGTGTAAACTGTGGTTTATTTTTACCTCTTAAAACGCTTGCGATACCGGAAGCCAGACGGCCCAGAGTACAGCCTTCAGCGTCAACTACATACCATTTTCTTTCGATTTTATCTGGATTAGCCATATAAGTCTGCATGGTTTTACCTCCTGTTATTTATCAACGATAGTTTTTTTAACGCGGTATTTCCGCCAAATAAATTTTGTGAAAACGATGTGCAGGAAATCGCGGAAATGTCCGAAACCGCTGATAAATACTCTCACCGGGGCTATTGGCTTAAGTATATTCGCACTACGTCACATTGAGTAATTATATTACAGAGCATCCTTTGTGTCAACTGTTTTTCTATGTTTTTTTCATTTCTTTTTTTAATTTCTCGTAGACAAACGCCTCTTCGTGATGTATTCTTTTTTTTATTACTATCTATTATTATGGAAGGAATTTTATCATGAACAGACAAAAACAAACTTCTGACTTCACTGCCGGATATGCCTGTATCCAAAGCTTTTACTGGATGAGCTTTTCCGCAGTCATGGGCTTTACAAGCCTTTATCTTCTGGATGTGGGTTTCACAAACACAGAAATCGGTATCATCATTGCCATTGCCGGAATCATTTCTGCAATTTTACAGCCTGTATTTGCCGGATATGCAGACAAACCAAAGAGCCCATCCCTGAAAAAAATCATTCTTTTTCTGGCATCTTTGCTTCTCATCCTGTCTTTGGCTCTTTTTCTTTTGCACCGGCGTTCTGTATTTTTTAACGGGCTTTTTTACGGAGGATGTATCACACTTTTACAGCTCTTACAGCCCCTTATTAATTCTCTGGGAATGGAAGTTGTAAACCAGGGGAAAAAACTGAACTTCGGAATATCAAGAGGAATCGGTTCTACGGCCTATGCTGTCGCAGCTTATTTTCTCGGATTAATTGTAGCAAAATCAGGAGCCGGAGCGATTCCCATTTCCATGATTGTAACCTTTGCCGCTGTTTTTTTCTTTACCTTGCGCTTTTCTTTCCAAAAAGGAACGCACACTGAACATTCCGCCAACCACGAAAAAACGGGAAATCCATTTATTTTTTTCAAAAAATATCCCCGGTTTGCAGTGACGCTTATTGGCTGCTGCCTTATTTATATCAGCCATATCTTTTTAAACAGTTTTACGTTTCAGATTGTGGAAAACATAGGCGGAGGAAGCTCTGAAATGGGACTTTCCATGTCTCTCGCCGCCATTTTCGAGCTTCCTACCATGTTCCTTTTTTCCAGAATGCTGAAAAAAGCTCCCTGCGATTTCTGGTTTAAGATTTCCGGTATTTTCTTTATGCTGAAAACTCTTGGAACTCTGCTTGCACCTTCCATTCCTGCCTTTTATGCAGTACAGATTTTCCAGATGCTGGGCTGGGCGCTTATTACTGTATCCTCTGTTTACTATGTAAATGCCATTATGGAAAAAAAGGACGCCATCAAAGGACAGGCATATATTACCATGACTTATACCTTCGGAAGTGTCCTCGGCTCTTTAATCGGAGGTGCACTTATTGACGGTTTCGGTGTAAAGACAATGCTTGCATTCGGCACTGCCTCTGCCTTTGTCGGTATGATTATTGTATTTTTCTCCGCTCAGAAAACAAAGGAAATATAAATTATTATTCCAGCGGAATCGTATATCTGTCTCTGCTTTCCACACCTTTTCGGAGAAGAAGAGCATCTATCTCATCTGTATCAAGAATCCGGTCAACAGGGAAGGCTATAAAATACTCGTTTTTGGAAATATAGCCTTCTGTTCCCGGTCCCAGATAAATGCCTTTCAGCTCTGTTCCGTCTTTTAGACGCACTCCGTCAGGAAAGAACAGCATACCGGAAGAGTTATCCATTTTATTATAAATCTTTTTCGGAAAATCATATGTCACATTCAGAGATATGGGGGAAATCTCCACATGTTTTACCGTTACCCCCGTATCTCCGACAGGGGCATTCAAATCGTATTCTTTTTTCTCCGAGCTTCCGTCCAGCACCCAGTCAAAACTCCATGTAGCGTCTATTGCGTTTGTAAAGTCTGCTTTCTCCACTGTCCCCAGATTGTGAAGTTCTACGTGTATTGGCTTTCCCACAAAATAATCTTTATCTGCTGTATGAGTAAGCGTCAGGCGGTATTCATAGCTTCCGTCCTCCAGCCTGTAATTCTCCTGATAATCTTCAATTTCGTCCAGCGGTTTCCCATCTGAAATCCTGACTGCTCTTCCGTCTTCTCCCATAGTCACTCCATTATACCAGTCCCCACCAGAACCAAAATGCCGCTTCTCATCATATTCCTCTTCATAGGGATTATATCCGTCCACAACGATTGTCTCTGTTTCAAAAAACGGCTGCTTTCCTTCCCCTGCATCATATCCTTCCACCTTAAAAATAATATGCGCATAATAACTGTCCACAATCGTCTGGGCAACTGTTACAGTCACTCCATTTTGCGTATCCGATTTATTTACCGGAACTGTAAGCTTTGTCTCCTCCATTTTTTTCTGCATTTCTTCGGAAGCCTGCATTCCCTCTGAAGCTGTTTTACTCCATCGCATATAAGCTGCCGCTCCTGCAGTCACTCCCCCTGCGCCAAGCATAACGGCTGCTGCCACAAGAAACATCCTCTTTGTCGGAAGTTTTTTTCTTTTTTTCTTTGAAGAAAGAGGCGTTATTTTTACTTTCTCCTGATTTTTTGCTTCCTCCTGAATTTTTGCAAATGCCCCTTCCGCTTTTTTCATGACTATATCCGGAATTTCCACGTCTCTTTTTAAAACCTCAAACATATCCTCCGGTTTTTTCATAATGCTTCCCCCTTTCTTTCCATATTTCCATATCTCTGCGCCATTTTTTCCCGACCTCTTGAAAGTCTTGTACGCACCGTAGATTCCGGCAGCTCCATAATCTCTGCAATCTCCGATGTTTTAAATCCCTCCACATAGTAGAGAATCAGAATCGTGCGATACCTCTCGTCCAGTTCGTTTAAAGTCTGCTTCCATTCCAGATTTTCATATCCGTAATCTTTTGACGGAATCTCCGGCATCTCATCTGTAAACAAAAGATTCTGCTTTTTCCTGATAATATCTTTGCATTTATTTACAAGAATTTTGGTGAGCCAGGTACGGAAATATTTATTTTCCCGAAGCTGTCCCCGTTTCTCCCAACAGGCGAGAATGGTATCGGAAATGGCATCTGCCGCATCCTCCTCATTACTAAGAATCGCTCTTGCCGTCTTGTACATGGTCTGCATCTGGGACATCATAAGCTCCGTAAACGCGTCTGCATCATGCTGCCGCGCCTTTTTTATCAATTCCTCCATAGGCTGTGCCTTCCTTTCTTTTTCATGGTATCACTGCTCCTTATTTTTGTATTCTTCTGATTATTAGACAGAAAAAATACAGAAAATGTCCCATAGATTTTCCAAAATCTGAAATTTTTCAACAAAAACACCTCTAATATTATATCAAGAAACTGAAAAAGCCGCCGCAATCAAAACAGTTCATGCGGCAGCTCTCTTCGCTTTCTATTAAATTAAAACTCCATTTCTGTTTTTATTATTTTCTCTAATTCCGTGACATAATATAAATTATCAATTTCCCGATATTCCATTCCCTTTTCGTTTTCTAATTTAAAAATCACAGAATCTTCCTCCAGCCAGAATGTAAACAGGTAATGCTCTTTATTCTTTTTCCAGTCTGAAACAGAAAGGACAGCATCGGGAAAACGCTCTTCCATTTCCGGCGCTTCTACTGTATGCGCGCTCATTAAAGATAGCATCACATCAGAAGCCGTCTCCTTTTTTAACGGTTTCGACTCTGAAAAATCAAATCCGGCTGAACCGTCTTCCGCGCTTACCGGAATCCCGATATGTATCTTATAGTCCGGTTTCTTCGCCTCGTTCATAAAATGCACATTGCTTATAACCAGGAGAATTACAAGCGCTGCTGTTAATTTTGTTTTCATTCTCATATTTTTACCCATTTATGGCTTAAAGAATACTGCGGATCATGTACATAATATGAATATTGGTAAACATTATATTTATACACATCGATTTTTTTAGATTTAATCGTATAGTTTTTTATAAACTGGAAACGATAGCGTCCTGATGTAGATGGAACAGATGCACCATATCCACTACCATGAGATGCTGTTTTCCCTGTTTCTGCCGTAAATGTGAACGATTTATAATTAATTGTTACTGTAAATTTTTGAGAACTTCCTCCTGATTTGAAAAAGAACACCATACCACCTGACTTTCCTTCGTACCCAAGACCAGGTTGACCTGTTGGCGTCACTGTAACAGTTTTTTTCGTTGTATAATTGCCAGATGTTACTTGACTTTCTCCCTGATTATTAAATGGTACAATTCTATTAGGCAATACTGTTCCAACCAAATTTTCGTCAATGAATTTATCCGTTACTATTGTATTTTCCCTGACTAAATTTTCTGAATTACCATCAGCCGCAAATGCCGAAAATGGAACGGTTAATATCCCAATAATGAGTGCTAATATCAAAGAAATTTTTGAATACATTTTTTTCATAAACGTGTTCTCCTTTCAAATTTCCATTAAAATTCAGTTTAAAAGTAATCTTTTTTACCATCTCCATAAGTAACCCTTTTACAACTTTACATGTTAAACTCTTCATACCATAACTTTTCACCTCCTTTTTTAGATTCAAGTCTGTATCTTTATGTTATGATAATATCCAATTTATTTTTTCAAAACAAGTCTTGATTTTTATTATTTTTGATATATAATAAGATACATGTATGTATCTATTATAAAAGGAGTCACTATGGACGCAAAATACAATTTATCAAGCCAGGAGTATGAGATTATGTCTATTCTCTGGAAAGAGAACAGAGAAATGACTCTGGCTGAAATTGCAGATTTGCTGTGGGATGCAGGTTTCGAAATTTCCATTGGAACCATCAAAACATACCTGCAGAGAATTGTTAAAAAAGGAGCGCTGATTGCTCCGAAACACGGTCACAAATTAATGTATATGCCTTCCTCCTCTGAAGAAGCTTTTGCCCGAAAATGGACGCAGGATTTTCTGAACAAAAGCTTCCGTGGTTCTCTGAAAGCCTTTATCTGCACTTTGACAGGAAATCATGATTTATCTGAGGAAGAGAAAAAAATGTTGAGGAATTTGTACGATGATAAATAATCTTCTCTTTTGCATGTGCGCTATGGGAAGCATTGTATACGTATGTTATGCACTTCTCTGTCTCATTTTTCGATACCGTTTTAAACCGGGACAGAGGCTTTTTATGCTTCTTGTTTCCGCTGCATTTTATTTACTTCCCCTCCCCCTTCTTCGCAACTTTCTCAAAAGCTGCATATATAGCAGCAAAATGGTACAGCATCTGTTTCCTTCTGTCACGGAGCCGAAAGCGGTGGTCTTTACACAGATGAAAACCTTCTACAAAGATGAGGCGGGGCATTTACATTTTCCTGTCTATTCCCGGCTTGTTCTTATTCTTGCCGGAATATGGCTCTTATTTCTTGTTGTGCTTTTTGCATGGCAGCTTATAAAATTTTCAAGAATCAGGCGGCAGTTCATTCACAATTCCCAGGAAATATCTCCCGACTGTCTGAAATACGGGAACGAAATCACCCCAAAACACAGGATGAAAATTTCTGTTCGTGTAAGTCCTTTATGCTCTTCTCCTTTTTTAATCGGATTTTTAAGACCTGTTGTATTCCTGCCCGTAGACACAAATCCTGAACAACTGCCTCATATTTTAAAACACGAAACCTGCCATTTTCAATCTCTCCATAACTTTATTAAAATAACCGGCTTTCTGGTTTTTGCAGTGCATTGGTATTTTCCTCTTACCTTCTGCTTTTACAAAAGCCTGGACAAAACACTGGAACTTCTCTGCGACGAGCATGTACTAAAAAACAGCACTGAAGAAGAACGGAACTGTTACGTAAATCTTCTCCTTAATCTTCCGATTCCCTCTTCAGACGAAAACATCTGTCTTCCAGGATATTCCTCTTTTCAGAGCCTGAAATTTTATATTACAAAGGAGCGCATACTTATGATCAAACATGGCAAAACATCAAAATCTGTTTTTTCCGTTCTTCTGACAACGTGTTCATTACTTGCCGGAGCCGTCCCCATCATGGCGTATCAACAGCCCGTGCTTGATAATAGCAGCTTATATGAAGCTTCTGATTGCAGCTCTGCTAAATCCGTAGAAATTTTTGTTCCGGACGGTGCAGAGTTTCCGGAAGAATACGATTATTTAAATCTTCCGGAAGAGCCTGTCTTTTTTGACAAAGGAAACGATTATTTCATCGCTGATGATGGCGAAATCTATTATTTTTCTTCTGATTCGAAAACTTACGCCTCCTGTAAGCATACATATAAAACAGGATATTCCTACAAGCATCTGCCACACGCAGATAAAAGCTGCAACTACCAGAAATTTCAGGCAAAGCGCTGCACGAAATGCGGTTATGTTGCCAGCAAAACACTGATCAGCAACAATTTTTACCCCAAATGCCCACATTAACGAAAAAACACTGACACCCCGGATATCCCCCGCAATGTCAGTGTTTTTTCATCTCTTATTTATTTCTCAGTCAAAAAATTCAATCCCCATAAGGGTAAGCCCCTGAGCCGGAGCTGTCGGTCCTGCTTTTTCTCTGTCGCATGCCTCAAGAATCTTTTTTACCCGCTCCGGAGGATACTGTCCGTTTCCCACCTCAATAAGAGTTCCGGAAAGAATACGAACCATGTTATAAAGAAAGCCTGTGCCTGTGACGCGGATCGTCACAAGGTCGCCATCGCGCCACACATCCATTGAGGTGATTGTGCGCACTGTGGTTTTTACCTGCGCTTTTGCACCGCAAAAGCTGGCAAAATCATGAGTTCCGATTAAGTAGGAAGTTGCTTCGCGCATTTTCTCTACGTCCAGCTTATAATGGTAAAAATATGTATAAAGGCGCTCTGTTGGAACAGGAAATTTTCTGTTTAAAATCCGGTATTCATACGTTTTCTCACTATCACAGTAGCGAGGGTGGAAATCCGGCTCCACTTCCTCGGAAAGCTGAATACGAATATCTTCCGGAAGGCGCTGATTCAGGGCATAGGAAATCTTCTCTCCCGGAATCCTTGTCTCCGTGTCAAATACTGCTACATTCCCGAGGGCATGAACACCTGCATCTGTGCGGCTTGCACCAATCGTCTCGATTTTTTCTCCCAGAAGTTCTGAGAGGGCGTCATTTAAAACACCCTGCACGGTAATTCCATTTGGCTGTGTCTGCCAGCCGCAGTAATTTGTTCCGTCATATGCCACTACAAGTCCTACTCGCTTCATATCAACCTCTTATATTCCAATAATTCTGAATGCAGCCGCAACTCCAAGATATACAATTACAACTGCATATGCCACGTAATCTCTCTTCTCATAATGAAGGGGCTTCATCTGGGTTCTGTCGTCTCCTCCATGATAACATCTTGCCTCCATTGCCATTGCAAGGTCATTTGCCCGGCGAAAAGCAGAAATAAACAGGGGCACAAGAAGCGGAACCATATTTTTCGCCTTCTGTATAATATTTCCGTTTTCAAAATCTGCTCCACGTGCAATCTGCGCCTTCATAATCTTATCTGTCTCCTCAAGAAGGATCGGGATAAAACGAAGAGCAATAGACATCATCATGGAAATCTCGTGCACAGGAACATGGATTTTATTTAAGGGGCGGAGAAGCCTCTCCAGTCCGTCTGTCAACTGATTTGGCGTTGTGGTAAGGGTCATGACAGAAGAACCGATTACAAGGTAGGTAAGACGAATTGCCATTCTTCCTGCCAGAACAAGTCCTTCTTTTGTCACCTTTAAAAATCCCCACTTCCAGAGAATTTCTCCGGGAGTCAGTAAAATATTAAAGGCTACCGTAATAAGAAGGATAACAAAAATTGCCTTTAATCCCTTAAATATAAATTTTACAGGAACTTTTGAAAGAAAAATCAATCCGCCAAGAAACAGCGTTGCCACTGCATATCCCGGAAATGTGTTGAACAAAAACACGGAAATGATAAACGCCATTGTTCCCAGAAATTTTGTCCGCGGATCAAGCTTGTGGAGAACCGAATCCGCAGGATAAAACTGTCCCAGTGTAATATCTCTAAGCATGGCTTCCGTCCTCCTTTAAGAGTGAAGAATGACTGTTTCTAAGAGCTTTTAAAATGCTCTCTTTCGCCTCCTCCACTGTAGTGGCATCTGTATCTACATCCAGTCCGTTTTTCTTTAAATCATTCATAATATACGTAATCTGCGGAGCGGCAAGTCCCATCTTTTCCAGCTCCTTATAATGAGAAAAAACTGCTTTTGGTGTATCATCAAAGGCAACTTCTCCTCCGTTCATTACAATCAGGCGCTCCACATACTTTGCAATATCTTCCATACTGTGAGATACAAGAATAATGGTAATTCCTCTTTCTTTATGAAGAAGCGCAATCTGATCCAGAATATCGTCCCGTCCTTTCGGATCAAGACCTGCCGTAGGCTCATCCAGAATCAGGATTTTCGGATTCATGGCAAGAACACCGGCAATGGCAACACGCTTTTTCTGCCCGCCGGAAAGCTCAAAAGGAGACTTTCCGTAGTTTTTTTCCTTAAAACCAACCTGTTCCAGCGCTTTTTTTGCCTCTTTTTCTGCCTCTTCTCTTGTAAGTCCCTGGTTCATAGGACCAAAACATACATCAGAAAGCACGTCGCTTTCAAAAAGCTGATGCTCCGGATACTGAAATACAAGCCCTACCTGGCTTCGGAGAACTCTCCTGTCATATTTTTCTTCCCACACATCTTCTCCATTATAGAGAATCGTACCGGAAGTAGGCTGGATCAAAGCATTCAAATGCTGAATCAAGGTTGATTTTCCGCTTCCTGTATGTCCAATAACCCCAATAAACTGTCCGTCCGGTATGGACAAATTAATATTTTTCAGGGCATGTATTTCATAAGCAGTTCCCGGACTGTAGGTATAAGTTACATCTTTTAACTCTATTGACATAAGGCACTCACCAATTCTTCTTTCGTCAGTATTCCTTCCGGAATGGACACGCCGGATTTTCTCAGTTCATGTGCAAGAAGGGTAACCTGAGGCACATCAAGACGATATTTTTTGAGCGTATCTACCTGAGAAAAAATCTCCTTCGGTGTTCCCTCCAACACTACATTTCCTCCGTCCATCACGTAAACCTTATCTGCATGAATTACCTCTTCCATATAATGGGTAATCAGAATTACCGTCACCTTCTCCTGCTTATTCAGCTCCCGAACTGCCTCAAGAACTTCTTTTCTTCCGTTTGGGTCAAGCATGGCAGTTGGCTCGTCCAGCACAATACATCTGGGGTGCATCGCCATGACTCCTGCAATGGCAACACGCTGTTTCTGTCCGCCGGAAAGCTTATTTGGAGAATGATGGCGATATGCAGTCATTCCCACTTTTTTCAAGCTGTCATCCACACGTTTCCATATATTTTCTGTAGGAATCCCCATATTTTCAGGTCCAAATCCCACATCCTCTTCCACAACGGTCCCGATAATCTGATTGTCCGGGTTCTGAAAAACCATCCCCGCCTTTTGACGAATTTTCCAGAGTTCCGGTTCTTTTGACGTATCCATGTCGTCCACCCAGAGAGTTCCCTCTGACGGAAGCAAAAGAGCATTCAAATGCTTCGCCAGCGTGGATTTTCCTGAGCCATTATGACCAAGAACGGCTACAAATTCGCCCTCCTCAATCTCCATATTTACATCATTTACTGCTCTTTGCGTATCTTCTACATTTCCATTATCATCATATTTCAGATAATCAAATCCCAGCTTCAATGCCTTGATGATTCCCATTGTCGTCCTGCTCTCCTTCGTAGCAATATGCTTTACGCTTCTTGTTCTTTTCCTGTTTCTTCTCCAAGACCGGTAAGCTCATCCATCAGATTCCAGATTTCTTCTCTTCCCTGCTTTGTCTCAGCAGAAAAAGGAATGAGAATTCCTTCTTTTGGAAGCTTAAGACCTTCTCTTACTGCCTTGATGCTCTTCTGTACCTGGCTTCTTTTCAGCTTATCAAGCTTTGTGGCAATAATGATCGGCTCATATCCATTATGGAGAATCCAGTCATACATCTGTTTGTCATTTGCGGAAGGCTCATGACGTATATCCACAAGAAGAAAAACAGCCTTCAGATCTTTCGATGTATGAAGATATTTCTCAATCATTTTTCCCCATTTTGCCTTTTCGGAAGGGGAAACCTTTGCATAACCATATCCGGGTAAATCCACAAGATACATAGCTTCATTAATATTATAAAAATTGATGGTCTGTGTTTTTCCCGGCTGGGAACTTGTGCGCGCCAGAGCTTTTCTGTTCATCAAAGCATTAATCAATGACGACTTTCCCACATTTGATTTTCCTGCAAAAGCAATTTCCGGCCGTTTTGTTTCCGGAAGCTTACTTGTAATGCCGCACACAATATCCAGTGATACATTTTTTATAATCATTGGCTGTTCCTCTCTATTTTACAAGCGCTTTCTCAAGCACTTCATCCATTGTCTCCACAAAGGTAATGATAAGTCCCTTTGTAATCTCTTTATCCAGCTCCTCTATATCCGGACGGTTTTCTCCCGGAACAAGAACTTCTTTTATTTTTGCATATTTTGCAGCAAGAAGCTTTTCTTTCAGGCCTCCGATTGCAAGAACACGGCCTCGCAGAGTAATTTCTCCTGTCATGGCAAGGTCAGCCCGCACCGGTTTTTCCACAATAGCAGAAAGCATAGCGGTTGCCATTGTAATACCTGCTGAGGGACCATCCTTTGGAACTGCACCCTCTGGAATATGAATATGAATATCATGTTCCTGGAAATATTCCGGCGCAATTTCATATTTATCTGCAATGGAACGAATGTAGGTAATACCTGCCTGAGCGGATTCCTTCATCACATCTCCAAGCTGGCCTGTAAGAAGAAATTCTCCTTTTCCCGGCATGACGTTTACTTCTATCTGGAGGGTATCTCCTCCAACCTGCGTCCATGCAAGACCTCTTGAAATTCCAATTTCATCTTTCGGGTTTGCCATGAGATAATTAAACCGCTCTTTTCCGAGGAAATCCGGAAGGTTCTTCGTTGTCACTACAACGCGCTTCTTTCCTTTTTCCATAATGGCGCGGGCTGTTCTTCTGCAGATTCTTCCTATACTTCTCTCCAGATTTCGAACGCCTGCCTCTTTTGTGTAATTATTAATGATTTTTCCAAGAGCAGCCGACTGAATCGTAAGACAGCCTTCTGGCACACCGTTTATCTCCATCTGGCGCGGGATTAAATGCTCTTTTGCAATGTGCTCTTTCTCATTTTCAGAATAACCGGAAATCTCGATTAATTCCATTCTGTCAAGAAGAGGGCGCGGAATGCCCTGCACATCGTTGGCTGTCGCCACAAAGAGCACCTCGGAAAGATCCTGTGGAAGCTCTACATAGTGATCTGTAAAATGGCTGTTCTGTTCCGGGTCAAGCACCTCAAGAAGAGCGGAAGAAGTATCTCCCTTATAATCGCTGCTTGTCTTGTCGATCTCGTCGAGAAGCATCAGCGGATTGCTCACGCCTACCTGCTTTAATGCCTCTGTGATCCTTCCCGGCATAGCGCCCACATAGGTTTTTCTGTGACCGCGTATTTCCGCCTCATCACGCACACCGCCGAGGCAGATGCGGACGTACTTCTTATTCATCGCCTCTGCAATGGAACGGGCAATGGAAGTTTTTCCTGTTCCAGGCGGTCCTACAAGACAGAGAATCGGACTTTTTCCCTTCTGTGTCAGTTTTCTCACAGAAAGAAACTCCATAATACGCTCCTTCACTTCTTTTAAACCGTAATGGCCTTCCTGAAGAACTTTCCACGCTTCCTGTAAATCATCAGAATCTGTGGAGCGTTTATCCCAGGGAAGCGCGAGAAGCGTCTCAATATATCCTCTTAAAACTGTGGTCTCTGCCGCATTGCTGCTCATGCTCTTAAAACGATCTATCTCTTTTCCGATTTTTTCTTTTACTTCTTTCGATGCTTCCAGTTTTTTCAGCTTATTCTTGAACTCTTCCGCATCGTCTACTGTGTTTTCTTCTCCAAGCTCCTCACGGATTAATTTAAGCTGTTCTCTTAAAATATATTCTCTCTGATTTTTATCAATCCGGGCTTTTATTTTTTTCTGAAGGTCTTTCCCAATTTCCACTACTTCAATTTCATTTGTGAGAATCGCTCCCAGAAGCTCATATCTGTCTCTTAAAGAAACTGCCTCAAGAAGCTTCTGACGGTTCTGATAAGAAAGAGAAAGATTCACGGAAATCTGTTCCACAAGCTCTTCCAGATTTTCTATGCTTAAAATCTGATTTACAAGCTCCCGGCTTACTTTTCCGCTCTCTCCTGCAAACTGCTGGAACAATTCCCGAAGACTTCGGCACATTGCCTCACGGACTGCCGGAGGATATTCCTCTTCATCTTCCGCTGAAAGAACAGATACCTCACTCTCAAGAAACGGAGCTTCCTGTGAAAAGCTTAAAAGCTCTGCCCTCTCTGTTCCCTCCACGAGAACACGAAGAAGATTTTTCGGAAGCTTTACTACCTGTTTAATATAAGCAATGGTTCCCACATGATACAAATCGGAAATCTCCGGTGTCTCCACCTCCGGATCCTTCTGTGTCACAAGGAAAATTTTCTGATCGTTCAGCATTGCCGCCTCAATCGCCTTCACAGACCTTTCCCGACTCACATCAAAATGCACGATCATTCCCGGTAAAATTGCAGTTCCCCGAAGTGCAATAGCAGGCAGTACCTGAATTGGATTTGTCATTTATGTCATTCCTTCCTAAGCGGTTTCCGGCTTTCCGCCTTTTCTTGCTCGTGTATTTCTCCGAGGCTTCTTCTGCTCTATCTGCTGAGGTGCCTCTCCACGCTCAAGCTCCGGCTCTCCGGTCCCCTCTACTACTTCTTTTGTAATGGTACATTTGCGGATCGTATCGTCTGACGGAATGGTATACATCAGATCCATCAGAGAATTTTCCATAATGGCGCGAAGTCCTCTTGCTCCTGTTTTTCTCTCAAGAGATTTCTTTGCCACAACCTCAAGAGCCTCGTCCTCAAAGTCGAGCTCTACTCCGTCCATTTCAAATAATTTATGATACTGTTTTGTAAGAGCATTTTTCGGCTCTCGCAAAATACGAATCAGCGCCTTTTCGTCCAATGCTTCCAGAGAAACCACCACAGGAACACGTCCGATAAACTCCGGAATCAAACCGAATTTTACAAAGTCCTCAGGCATAACATCCTTCAGCACTTCTCCTACGTTTCTTTCTTCCTGTACTGCCACCTCTGCACCAAAACCGATGGATTTTGTATTCTGGCGCGCCTCGATAATTTTTTCCAGTCCATCAAAAGCACCGCCGCAGATAAACAGGATATTTGTAGTGTCAATTTGAATAAATTCCTGATGGGGATGTTTTCTTCCACCCTGAGGCGGAACACTTGCAACGGTTCCCTCCAGAATTTTCAGGAGAGCCTGCTGAACCCCCTCGCCTGATACATCTCGGGTAATGGATGCATTTTCTGATTTTCTTGTGATCTTATCAATCTCATCAATGTAAATAATTCCGTACTGCGCTCTTTCAATATCCCAGTCTGCCGCCTGAATGATTTTCAAAAGAATGTTCTCCACATCTTCTCCTACATATCCGGCTTCCGTCAGACTTGTAGCGTCCGCAATTGCAAACGGCACATTCAAAAGTCTTGCAAGTGTCTGTGCAAGAAGTGTTTTTCCGGAACCTGTAGGTCCAAGCATAAGAATATTACTTTTCTGAAGTTCCACATCTGAGTTTCCGGAAGCAGTCACACGTTTATAATGATTATATACAGAAACAGACAGAGCTTTTTTCGCAGCTTCCTGCCCAATTACATAATCGTCAAGAATTTTATGGATTTCTTCCGGTTTCATCAGGTTGATCCCGGAAGTGTAATCCGGCTCCTGACCGTACATTTCAAATTCTTCTTCCAGAATTTCCGCACAGATTCCAATACACTGGTCGCAAATAAAAGCGCCGTCCGGTCCTGCAATCAGTTTCCTTACCTGGTCCTCAGATTTATGGCAAAAGGAACATCTGACTTTTCCATCTCTTATCTTTTCTGCCATGAATTTTTTACTTTCCTTTCTATATCCTATATAGCAAGATAAGACTCCTGCGGTTTACAGGAGTCTTTGTCATCAAGGGTTATCATTTGTGCACAACAACACCATCAATTAAACCGTAAGCTTTCGCTTCTTCCGCAGACATATAGTTGTCGCGGTCTGTATCTCGTTCTACAACCTCATATGGCTGTCCGGTGTTTGCTGCAAGAATCTCATTTAAAGTTCTTTTTGTTTTTGCAATGTGATCTGCCACAATCTGGATCTCTGTAGCCTGTCCCTGTGCTCCGCCTGAAGGCTGATGAATCATAATCGTAGAGTTTGGAAGGGCAAATCTCTTGCCCTTTGTTCCTCCTGCCAGAAGGAAGGCTCCCATGCTCGCCGCCATACCAAGGCAGATTGTAGAAACATCACATTTGATATATTTCATGGTATCATAAATTGCCATACCGGCTGTCACAGAGCCTCCCGGGCTGTTGATGTACAGCTGAATATCTTTTCCCGGATCTTCTGCCTCCAAAAAAAGGAGCTGTGCTACAATCAGGCTGGCGCTCACGTCGGTTACTTCTTCCCCAAGGAAAATGATTCTGTCATTCAGAAGTCTGGAATAAATATCGTAGCTTCTTTCTCCTCTGCTTGTCTGCTCAATGACATAAGGTACAAAACTCATAATTACCTCCTGCAGTGATTACTGCTTCTCTGTGAAAATCAATTGAAATCAGGATTATGCCTCTTTTGCTGCCTCAGCAACGAAAGTAACTGCTTTCTGTACAGCCATATCCTTCTTCATCTGTTCCATTTCACGCTCTCCAACCAGTTCTTTTAACTTGTCAGCTTCCATTTTGTACATAGCTGCCATCTTGGAGATTTCTTCGTTTACTTCTTCTTCTGTAGGCTGAATGTTCTCAACTTCTACGATTTTTTCAAGAACAAGTCTTGTCTGGATTCTCTTGAGAGCCTGTGGCTTCATGTCTTCCATCATCTTCTCTGCTGTCTGGCCTGTGAACTGGAAGTACTGTTCCATAGAAAGACCCTGAGACTGCATTCTTCTTCCAAAATCATCCATCATCTGACGGCACTGTGTATCAAGCATTGCTTCCGGAATTTCCATCTCTGCATTTTCAATGATTTTTTCGATAGCTGCGTCTTCTTTTGCGCGAAGAGCTTCTTTTTCTTTGCTCTCTGTCAGGTTTTTCTTTACATCTTCTTTGTATTCTGCAAGTGTATCAAATTCAGAAACATCTTTTGCGAAATCATCGTTAAGCTCTGGAAGCTCTTTTGCTTCAATTTTCTTAACATCACACTGGAATACTGCTGCTTTTCCTGCAAGCTCTTTTGCCTGGTACTCTTCCGGGAAAGTCACGTTTACTTCTACGTGGTCACCTGGTTTTGCACCAACAAGCTGCTCTTCAAATCCAGGAATAAATGTGTGAGAACCAAGTGTCAGAGGATAAGCCTCACCTTTTCCGCCTTCAAAAGCCTCACCGTCTACAAATCCTTCAAAGTCGATTGTAACGATGTCACCTTCTTCTGCTGCACGGTCTTCTACAGTGATTGTTCTGGAGTTTTTCTCCTGCTCACGTTTGATAGCAGCTTCAATTTCTTCCTCAGTTACTTCGATTTCTGCCTTCGGAACTTCCACACCCTTGTACTCGCCTAATGTAACTTCCGGTTTTACAGCAACTTCTGCTGTAAAGATAAGAGCTTTTCCCGGCTCCATCTGTGTTACATCAATCTGCGGCTGGGAAACGATTTCCAGTTCACACTCGGAAAGAGCTTTGCTGTAATGCTCCGGAATCAGAGCGTTTACTGCGTCCTCAAGGAAGATTCCTTTTCCGTACATCTGCTCGATCATTTTTCTTGGAGCTTTTCCTTTACGGAATCCAGGAATGCTGATTCTGCCTTTTGCTTTCTGGTATGCACTCTGCATTGCCTTCTCTAAATCTTCAGCGGAAACTTCGATTGTAAGCTTCGCCATGTTTTTCTCCATTTTTTCCACCTGTAAACTCATTTTGTATGTTCCTCCTTAATTTATATCAGGTTAATTAATTTCTGCATTTTATCCTACTATGCTTAGGATACAGTCATTGTAGTAGTATAGCACAAGCAAAATCAAAACACCAGTGTTTTTTTAAAAATATACGATAGATTCTGCGATTTCCTGTGCTTTCTCCATTCCTTTAAGCTGTCCGATAAGGGACAATGCAAAATCTATGGCTGTTCCAAGCCCTCTGCTTGTTGTCACATTACCATCTACTGCCACCGGTTCTTCGGTAAGAAGCGCTCCTTTTAATTTTCCCATAAAGGAAGGATACGACGTTGCTTTTCTTCCTTCCAGGAATCCCAGGTCTGCAAATACACTTGGGGCTGCACAGATTGCCGCCACTTTTCCGCCTTTGCTGTAAAAGAATTTCAAAAGCTCTGTAAGAGGCGTATATTCACCCAGATACTTCGTTCCCGGCATCCCTCCCGGAAGAACCAGCATATCTGCATCTGAAAAATCTGTTTCTTCAAAAACACAGTCTGTCAAAAGAGTGATTCCATGTGAAGTCGTAACCTCTCCGGTATTTTTAATCGAAACTGTTTTTATATCAATTTCTGCTCTTCTCATTAAGTCAACAACAGTCAGACCTTCTATATCTTCAAAACCATCTGCCAGAAAAATATATACTTTGCTCAATTCAAAAACCTCCTGTTCTGATGAAGTCCTGTTTTCTGCGCTTTTTTCGGGATTTATTATACCATTTCCCTTTCTTTTTTACAATAAAAAGGGTATACTGTTCTTACATTTTTAACATATATAAGGAGGATTTTATGGAGATTGAAAGAAAATTTCTGATAAAAAAAGAGAAGCTTCCTGAAAATCTGTCCCAGTATCCCTGTCTTCATATTGAACAGGGTTATCTCTGCACAGCTCCTGTTGTGCGCATCCGCCGTCAGAATGATGAATATTATCTTACTTACAAATCAAAAGGACTTCTTTCCAGAGAAGAATATAACCTTCCTCTGACAGAAGAATCTTATTACCACCTGAAGGAAAAAGCGGACGGTATCGTTATCTGTAAAGACCGATATGTCATTCCGGAAAAAGACGGACTTTCTATTGAGCTTGATATTTTCCACGAAGCATATGAAGGGCTTCTTCTTGCAGAAGTGGAATTTTCCTCTGAGGAAACAGCCAAAAGTTACGTTCCTCCTGCATGGTTTGGAGAAGATGTCACCTTTTCTTCAAAATATCACAACAGTACATTAAGTAAAGGAGACTGGGTGCTGTAACCGCTGACTAATCTCTCTCAATTTTTGTATCATCAAATATAAAACAGACAGCTTCTGATACCACTCTTATCAAAAACTGTCTGTTTTTTATTATATAAATTCCTTATAATTTCTTTCCTTTTTCCGCCGCTGCACAAAGAGCCTCAAATACTGCGCTTCGGAATCCATTTTTTTCCAGCATACGCACACCCTCAATGGTAGAGCCTGCCGGAGAGCAGACCATATCCTTCAGTTCGCCTGGGTGCATTTCTGTCTCAAGGAGCATTTTTGCACTTCCGAGAACAGCCTGTGCCGCAAGGCGGTATGCCTGTTTTCTTGGCATTCCCTGATGTACCGCCGCATCTGCCATTGCCTCCAAAAACATAAATACATATGCCGGGGAACAGCCTGTCACTGCACTTAACCCTTCCATGAGACGTTCCGGAATCACCTCCGTACATCCAAAGCTGTCTGTAATCGCGCAAATTTCCTGCTTTTCTTCCTCAGATACCCGTTCATTAAAGCAGACTCCTGTCATACCCTCTCCTACCTGCGCCGGTGTATTCGGCATCAGACGAACAATTTTAAGAGGCTGTCCGCATTTTTCTTCCAGCCAGGAAAGTGTTTTTCCCGGAGCGATTCCCACAAGAATATGCTCTTCTGTGAGAACTTCTTTTATCTCTCCCAGAACCTCCTCATAAAACTGAGGTTTTACTGCAAGAACAACAATTTTCGCACTCTCTGCCACCTGGCGGTTTTCCATTGTTGTGACAACTCCAAGCTTTTCTCTGCTTCGCCTGCTGCCTTCCTCCGTAAGATTCGACACGATGATCTCCTCTTTTGTGAAAATTCCTTTTTTCAGAATTCCTCCGATCATGGCAGACGCCATATTTCCGCAGCCTATAAATCCGATTTTCATTCTGCAGTTTCCTCCTTATAATACAAGCGAAGGCGCTGCATATACACGGGCACCAAGCTCACTGTCCAACATATAAAGGCTCTTTGCATCTCCGCCAAAAAGTTCCATCTTCTTAATCAGATCGGAGGCTTTTGTCTCTTCCTCTCCCTGCTCTTTTACAAACCAATCGAGAAACTGCATGGTACGGAAGTCTTTCACCGTATAAGCTGCATCGTAAATATTATGAATCAGTCCTGTTACATACTGCTCATGTTCATATCCCTGTTTCAGAGCATCCATTTTATCATTCAGCTCTGCATCCGGTCTTTCAATGGTATCCAGAACTACACGGCAGTCGTTATTCTGAAGATACTGGATCATCAGCATGGCATGGTCACGTTCTTCCTGCGCCTGCACACGATACCAGTTTGCGAATCCCTTCAGACCTTCTTCCTCATAATAATTGGAAAATTCCAGATACAGATAAGCAGAATAAAATTCTTTGTTGATCTGTGTATTTAAAAGCTGTGCAACATTTGTATTTAACATGGTATGTTCCTCCTCTTTTTGCATTTTCTCTGTGTTTCAGTATAGTACAGTTGGGAGGGATTTTCAAGAAGGGAAGAGATGAAAGGTTATTTCTTTTCTGTCCGCCATATGGTAAAATATAGAAAAACGGAAAGGCGTGATTCCAATGCACTTAACAGCTCTGACAGGTTTATCCATATCTTTACTCAGGAGGTCACTATGCGATTAAATAAAGAGAACATATATACCGGCACTTCCCCGGAAATTTTCAACAGGATAAGAAGTGCGCTGGAAGTTAAAAAAATCAAATACGAATATGACATTATCAATCACAATACCGATTCTCTTCTGATGGAGCGGGGTGTTCCCCGCAGTATGGGCGGCAATCTTCAAAATTCCGGCGATATATTCGAAATTTATGTAGCAAAAAAAGATAAAGAAGAAGCCGAATACTATCTGAAAAGCCAAAATCTGCTGTAATAAAGCGGATCAGTCCCCTTTTAACTTTTCCCGGTATAAAATAAGATCAGCGGCGCTCCTGTAAGCGCAGACAGGAAGCGCCGCTTTCTTTTTAATAAACTATTCTTCTAACAAGATAACTCCAATGGCTGCCGCAGGCTTTACATCTTCTCCTGTTGTCAAAACAGCCTGCAGAGAAGTATTCTCGTAGTCCCATTTATAAAGGACTGTCTCAAATCCCAGATCTTCGTTTTCCGTTTCTTCTTTTACAGACTCTTCTCCGTACAAATCTGTCAGACTGTCAATCTGTCTCTGAAACCATGTCTCGTAATCTCCCTCCAGGGAAAAATCGTATCTTACGGCCTGAAGCCTGTCGTTTGAAAACTCAAAATACAGTTCCCCCTGCTGTCCTTCCAGCTCCTGATCAGCTGCATGTTTCAAATAGCGATATTCGCTGTCCGGGAGCGTTCCCTCCACTTCGTATTCAGAAACTCTGTTTTCCAGTTTTTCTTTCACCTCATCGAATGAACTTCTCCACGGAATATCGCCGTACTGATATTCTGAGCTGTCATTCCTGAATCTTTCAAGAGATACCTGATAAGAAGTTCCGTCCATGCCCTCCTGAAGATGTCTTAATTCTTCCTCATCACTGTATACCCTGAATTCTTCGCCCTCTGCATCGTAGTAGGATTGGTAATTTTTCTCCTCCTCTGCCTTTACCCACATACAGACACAATTCCCAACATACACATAGCAATCCCCAATACTTTTCCTGCCTTATTCATAAAATCATCTCCTTCCTTTATGCCTCCTCAACACGTCTGGAATTTTTTCTGTATACAGTTTATTTAATCGCTAAATTGTTTATCTTATTTTACTATATCTTTCTTATTTCAGTCAATATTTTATGACACAAATCCGCACATTTCTATTTCCTTCCTCGTTATATAAAGTGAAAGGCGGTTTTAAATCGTGTCCACGGACCTGGAAGAACCGGTTTTGCCTGTACCTGTCCGCGAAAGAGAACCTTGTTCCATTCACTCCCGACTCACCGGGATTTTCGTATTTTCCCATCTGCTTTTCCTGCTTCTGCAGATTTCATTCCACTGACAATTTCCGCAGATTTCCTCCCTTTTTCCTGTTTTCAGAATCCTTTTCTGTACTCTCTGCGTAAACTCCGAAAAGTCCAGTTGTTCATTTTCCTTCAAATCACAGAAAGAAAGGACTGCCCTGTCATACGTTTCCACCTTATCTGCCGTTTCACAGACTCCATCTTTTAAGTTTGGACAGGCAGAGCAGATATTATCTCCTGCGACTGTCATTTCCACCAGTGCGCCCTCTTCCAGAAGTGACAAAATCTCTCCCATATGACGCACAAAACCCTGACTGTATCCTTTTCCTTCAAAATAAGCAAGGCACATTCCATGATGCGGACGTATCTTATATACTTTCTGTTTATCCATTTTTCCCTCTTCTCTTTCCGCGAAAACCGGACAAGTTTTTTCTTACCTTAACACAGCTTGTAAAAATCAGCAACTCATACTCTTAACTTCTTATTTCTTTTCTGCTTTTTTCGCATACTCTGTTGTCACCAGACTTTCGTATTTTACCCTTTTATTCAATTCTCCCGCATCTTCCAGAATATCCTGCAGAAGCTCAAAGCTTTCCTTTTCAAAAATAAGATTTTCTTTCCATGTATCCTGCTCATGGTACCGCTTCACAATCGTAGTGATGGTTTCCAGATCTGTCTCGGAAAACTGCGGCGCGATCACTTTGGCAATTTCTTCCGGCGTATGGCTCTGTACATAATCCATTCCCTTTTGAAGAGCATTTGTAAACTTCTGCATCACTTCCGGATTTTCTTCCATATAGCTGGATTTCGCACAGTAAGACGTATATGGGACATAGCCGGAATCTACTCCAAGGGAAGCCACCACATAGCCCGCGCCTTCTTTTTCAAGAGCTGTGGCAGAAGGTTCAAATTCTACACTGAAATCTCCCAAGCCCCCTGAAAAAGCGGCTGCTGTGGAACCGAAATCAATACTCTGGTTAATTTCCAGGTCTTTTTCCGGGTCAATCCCCTGCTTTTTTAAGATATACTCAAAAACCATTTCCGGCATACCGCCTTTTCTTCCGCCAAGCACATTTTTCCCCTTTAAGTCCTCCCATTTAAAGTCCGGCATTTCCTCTCTTGCCACAAGGAAGTTTCCGGCTCTCTGGGTAAGCTGGGCAAAGTTTACAACCGGGTCGTTTGCCCCCTCCTGAAAGGCGTAGACAGAAGCCTCCGCTCCCATAAATCCGATTTCCGCGTCTCCGGAAAGAACAGCAGCCATTACCTTATCCGCTCCAAAACCAGTCACAAGGGTAAGGTCAAGACCTTCCTCTTCAAAATATCCTTCTTCGACGGCAACATACTGCGGTGCATAAAAAATAGAATGGGCAACCTCGTTTAATGTGATTTTTACAGGTTCCTTGTTCTCCTTTTCCTTTTCTTCGGCAAAGGCAGTCACAGGCAGGGCTGCTGCCGCCAGAAGAACTGCAAGTGCAGCTGCAATATACTTTTTACTTTTCATTCAGATTCTCCTTATTGGGCTCTCCTGTTATGATATGCAGAAGGAAGGAGAAGGTGAGATTTTGGGGGAGTGGCTTGACTTACTATCATTACAATGATATGATTTTTATATCATAATGAGGGAGCGATACAAAATGGGAAAAATACAATTATTTCACGGCACAGACCACATTATTGAAAAACCTGATTTTTCTCTCGGAAAACACCATAATGATTATGGCAGAGGATTTTACTGCACTCAGAATCTGCCAATAGCTATGGAATGGGCATGTAAGCAAAACACCGACGGATTCGTAAATAAATACTGCCTCGAACAGGATTCTTTACAGATTTTAAATTTACTGGAGCCCCAATATAACATTCTCCACTGGCTGGCATTGTTATTGAAAAACAGAACTTTCCGGCTTTATAATGAAATTGCTATAGATGCCAGAAATTACATCATCGAAAACTTTTCCATTAATCTCACAGATTATGATATTGTGATTGGTTACCGGGCAGATGATTCCTACTTCTCTTTTGCGGAAGCATTCGTGCAAAACGGACTGTCTCTTCGCAGTTTAAATCAGGCTCTTCGACTGGGAAAACTAGGGAAACAAACTGCGTTGGTTTCAAAAAAAGCTTTTGAACATTTAATATTTGAAGGCGCTGTCCCGGCAGATAAACTTATATATTATCCCAGATTTGTTACGCGTGATTCAAAAGCCAGAGAAATTTATAAAAAGGAAATTCAGGGAAGACGTTCTTACAAAAACGATATTTTTATTCTCGATATTCTAAGAGAGGAGATCAAAAACGACGATGCGCGCATACAACGAATCTTATCTGAATGATGCAAAAAACAATCTGGCGGATTCTTTTGATTATGCAGTCCATGATTGCAAATTAAATCCGGATTTATTTATGCAGCTATTTATTCAATCCGGATACGCGGATAAATTTGAGCGTGGAAATCCCACCATTATTTCAGGTATGTCCGGAACTGAACTTGCAAGAGCTGTTCTGTCTTCCGTTTATCCGCTCCGCAATTTTCCGGAAAAATCTTTTTCCCTGGAACGTTCCCCTTTTTACTGGGCAGGCTGGGCACTGGCAGAATATCAATGGAGTACGGGAAAACGGTTTAAAGATATTTTTTCCAGAATCTCCCTTTCAGAAATTATTTCCATGTATTCTGTATATCACGAAATGGATATAGAACACTTCATAGAGGATATGAATATAAAATGTAACTCTGTTAATCGTGAAACCCGTCTGAAATATATTCGTGAAAACCGCGGGATTTCACAGTCTGAGCTTTCAGAGCTTTCGGGAGTAAAACTGCGCTCCATTCAAATGTATGAACAAAAAGTCAATTCCATTGATAAAGCGCAGGCAGGAACTGTTTATAAGCTTTCCAGGGTTCTGGGCTGCACAGTGGAAGATCTGTTAGAAAGTCCGGAAATGTAACAGGACACCTTCTCTGCGTGAACCATTCAGCAGAGAAGGTGTCCTTTATCTTCATAAAATCCAGCAATTATGTCTCAGCTTTTCAGACCTCTTGTAAGCGTACAGTTTGTAACCTTTAAGCTTCCTTCTGAAGCAAATATTGACAGACTTTCTCCCGGACGTTTATACGCTCTGGCATTTAATGCCACACCATCTACATAAATTGTTGCAATGGTATCATCTACAATCATGCGAATATTATATTTCTTTCCTGGTTCAAGAGAAACCGGTCTTTCTAATCCAATGTTCTGATTCGCCGGCCACGGCCAGTTCGGACATTTTTCAAATACATATCTGTTTTCCGGAATGTGGAACATAAACTGATAGGATTCTTCTTTATCCTCATCTTCATAAAAGCGGATTCCAAAAGCTCTTGTACTCTCTGAAAACTCCACATCTGCCTCAAACTTGAAAATATCTCCTGTATTTCTTCCTACTGTTATTTCTGTACGTTTTGACGGAGTATCTATTACAAAATCCTCCGTTTTTTCTTCTTTATCAAAAGCATTCCAAACTGTTTCCGGAATTCTTACCCCAAGTGTTCCATCTTCTCTCTGGTACACCTCATGAGCCATGAATGTCCCTGCCCAGATAAAATTATTATCATCGTCATCTTTATCCTTTGTAGCAACCCAGCCAAAAAGGATTCTCTGCCCGTTAAGACAAAATGTTCTTCCTGCATAATAGGCTCTTCCATCAAACGCATCGTCTTCCGGCGCAATCCAGGGGCCTTCAAGGCTTTTGCTCATTCGATATACCATTTTACTTCTGTCACTATATTCTGTCACAATATGATACCACCAGTCTCCGATTTTAAACAAATCCGGCATCTCGTGCATAGTATAGAGATCAGGTGCCCAAAAATCCCCTTCAAATTTCCAGTTTTTTAAATCCTTGGAAGTAAATTTCACAGTTCTTCCCGTTTGTCTTGTTTTTGGACCTTTTAATCTTGCTCCAAGAATTAAAAGATATTGTTCCTTCTCCTCATCACGAATTACCCACGGATCTCTCCAATCATCCGGATCATACCCCTCCTGCGGTGTAAACGTTAAATTATCCTGTGTTTTATGCCAGGTTACAAGATCATCGCTGTACGCATGCATTAATACCTGAGAAGCTTTACCAAGAGCGGGATAGTCCCTGTTATATCCTGTATAGAAAATATGGTACTGGCCTTCTGCTTCAAAAACGCTTCCTGCAAAAATAAACTGATCCTGCTCCTCATCTGTTCCTCTAGGGATTGCAACGCCACAGTCCTCATAATGCACAAAATCTGAAGTAGTGGCGAGATCCCAGCCAAAAGGTTCCCCGAAAGGTCCTGGTTTTCTTGTATCTCTCTGGTGATATAAATAAAATTTGTCTCCCTTTCCAAACGGCATACAATCACCAAACCATGTCCCCGGAAACTGATAATATAATTTCTGCATAATAAAAATCTCCTTTTTTATAATTTAAATTTCTCTTACCCTTTTACTGCTCCTGCCGCCATTCCTGCCAGCATTCTCTTACTGCTGAAAAAATAAAATATAAATACTGGAAGTACAGTTACACTGATTGCCGCAAACGTAGCTCCCCAGTCTGTAAGTCCCATACTGCCTACAAAATCGTTTAATCCGAGAGTAATTGTTTTCATATCTGTTGACCGCGTAAAAGTATACGCGTTAATATATTCATTCCAGCAGAATACTGCCTGCATAGTTGCCACTGTGATTACAGAGTTTTTCGACATAGGAACTACCATTTTAAAAAAGCAGCCGATTGGACTGCATCCGTCAATAATCGCAGCCTCCAGCATCTCCTCCGGAAAAAATTTGCTGAATGAATAAAAAAGCTGTATGGAATAAGACAGGGAAAATGCTATCTGAGGCAAAATAATTGCCGGATATGTATTAATCATTCCCAATTTATTAAAAATAGTAAATAATGGAATCAGGGCAACCTGCATGGGTAGCATAAGTCCAAGAAGAAAATAATTTAAAATAAACTTTCTTCCTTTAAATTTAATTTTACTAAGCGCAAAACCTGCCATTAATGCAAATAATAAAAGCGGAATCAAAACACCAACCAGAACAATAATGCTGTTCTTAAAATAAGTAGGCATATGACTTTTTGTAAAAACATTAATATAGTTCGTTATATCCCAATGTGAAGGCAGCGCATATGCCGGAAGCTTCCGAAAGTCTTCCAGTGATTTAAAACTGGACGTAAATACATAAAAGAAAGGATATACCTGTATCACTACAAGAACCAGAGCAATCGTCCATTTTATAAAACTTCCCGCTGATAATTTCCTTTTATTCATTGTCATCCCCTCCCGTCATTTTCCGAAACAGCATTCCTACGACAAGACAGATAATTACAATCATAATAGCTACAGAACTTCCATATCCGTACTTCATACTTGTAAATGCCTGCTTATACATATAGGTTGTCATAAGTTCAGATGCGTTTCCGGGTCCTCCATGTGTCAGAAGGTAGGAAAACTCAAATGACCGCAAAGAACCATTCAGGACGAGAAGGCAGTTTGCTATGATAACCGGTTTAATATATGGAATTTTCACATACAGATACTCCTGCCAGACGTTTGCTCCATCAATCAAAGCAGCTTCCCCAAGTTCGTCCGGTACACCAATTAAGGCAGCATAAAAAATAACCATATAAAGTCCCAGATATTTATATGCCTCCACAAAAGCTGTAACATAGAGAGAAATCTGCGGATTTGAAATCCACTCCATGAATTTCAAAGAAGGATCAAAAAACGAAAGTACCTGATTAATGATTCCTGTCGGTGTTACCGAAAACAACTTCGTAAAAATCTGACAGATAGCAACCGAAGAAATGACTACAGGTATATAGTAAAGTGTCTGCAGAACCGTTCGGCCTTTTTTTATTCTGCTCAAAAGAACCGCAAACAAAAGTCCTCCAAATACCTGAATTGCCACATTAATTATCGTGTAAATCAGCGTGTGCCCTACGGTTGCTCTGAAAACCTGATCCTGAGTCAAAAGCTCTATATAATTTTTAAAACCGACAAAAATCTTTTCACCTACGCCGCTCCAGTCAAAAAAGCTATAGTAGCCTGCCCATACAATAGAAACCATGACAAAAGCCGTGTATATTAAAAATGCCGGGAAAACAAACATAAAAATAACTGATTTTTTTCCGAATGCCTTCTGCATGAAATCCCCCCTTTTCTCTGAGAGATACAGCCTTCAGACTGCATCTCTCCACCTTATTTTTCCTGTTATTTCTCTATAAAAGAATCACACGTTTTCTCAAACTCTTCCGGCTTTGTAATACCCTGTGCAAGTTTTTGCTGTTCATCTACAATTTTTGTAAGAACATCGGAATCCAGTTTGTCATCCCATGAAGTCCATGCTGTCTCCGCATTTTCAAACATAGGCTTTGTATCGTAATACAACTGCGGAAGCCCTTCTGGAAGTTCTTCATTAAATGGTGAAAAAATAGATGCCTGGTTGTAGCATGCATCTGAGAAATTTTCGCACATATAGTCAAAAAATTCCTGCATTGTATCATCGTATGTCGCTTTATTAAATGCTTCCGCAAATCCTGCATGAATCGGAACGTTAGTTTCCATATTATCCATACCTTCTACAGAAGGAACCGGGAAAAATCCAAGTTCTCCGGCTTCATACATTTCTTCTGCAAGACCAATCTGTCCGGAACCGGTATAGAAAATAGCCCCTGTGCCTCCAAAAAACAGATTGCATGCAGAAGTAAAATCTACGCTTGCAAATCCCGGCTCAAAATATCCTTTTGTTCCAAGCTCAGAAAGAAGATTTACTGCATAATCAGCGGCCTGATTTTCCGTAAAGGTCTCTGTACCTTCCTGGTAACCGGTAATAAAATCAGATCCTGTCACCGTCCACGGTGCAAAAGAAAGATACCTCATCAACTGCCACGCATCTGAACCTCCCACAATTACAGGAATCTCATCCTGTTCTGCAATTTTCTCACATGCAGTTTTAAACTCTTCCCATGTTTCCGGAGTCTTCTCTATGCCTGCTTTTTCAAAAATATCCTTCCTGTACATAAAATATTCGCAGTATAACCCCTGAGGAAACAGATAAAGGTTTCCATCTTCTTCATCTGTAAGAAAATCTCTTACCGCACCGTTTAATTTATCTCCATATCCGTTTCTTTCCAGTTCAGCGCCTACATCTACCAACGCGTCAATATCCTTACATGCAGCTGAAAGTGTTCCATTAGGACACCCGAAAATGTCGGGAAGCGTATTGCTGTTAATATACATCTGAAGCTTCGTAAAATAATCCTGCATATCATTTACCAGCTCAATCTCATAATCCAATCCCTTGTCATCACAAAATTCGCTGAGCAGATGATCAAACACAAGAAATTGTTCTGTTGACTCTGTTCCTTTTAATAATGCAGTAATCTTGGTTCTCTCTCCATCTTTTCCTTTTGCAGATACTGTTTCTGTCCCTGTGCCTGTAAAAAGAGTGGCTGTGATTGCTGTTGCCAGAACAAGTGCTAATGCTTTTTTTGTTTTTCTCATTCCCTTTTTCCTCCTTATAGGTTGTTTCGTTCTTTGTTTATGGTTATATTTTATCTTTTGTCCCTTTTAGAAACAATTGGAAATAAACGTCAAAATAGGAGATTTGTACACACTTTCCTTTTTGTATACAACTCTCCTATCTGCTGTATCCTTATATATGTTTTTTATATTCGTTTGGCGTTATCCCGTATCTCTTCTTAAATACTTTAATATAATATCCAAAATCTTTATAGCCTACCATTTCTGCTATTTCATACTGCTTGTACTTATTTTCCTGAATAAACTGTTCTACATGACGAAAGCGTACGTCTGTCAGATATTCAAGAAAGCTCTGTCCTGCATATCGTTTTAAAAGACGGCTTACATATGTGCGGCTCACGTGGAATTTTTCAGTTAAATCCTCCATAGACAAATCTTCTGAATAATTTTTATCTATATACTGCAAAATGCTTTGTACAAGCTTTTTATTTCTCTCGTCAGCTCCTTCTGTATTCTGCTTAATCATAGTTTCAAACAGAGAAAGAAGACATTCTACCACCCTTTCTGTATTTTGGCATTCCGAAATTCTTCGTACTCCATCTTGTAAAACCGATACATTCCAGTTTTTATTTTGAATTTCACTTTCCACGGCACATGTGTATGGAAATTTCATACAGCTTATCAAAAGCTCCATAGCAGAAAACTTTACTGCCGAAATATTCTGCGGAGCCCTGCTGTAAATCATCCGTAGTTCCTCTTCTGCTTTTAGAAAACTCTCCTGAAAAAGCAGCATCATAAAGTGTGTTTTCTCTCCCGTCGTAATCACAAATTCTTCCTGATTTTCATATTGCATTTCATCATACTTAAGAATCACATTTTTTCCCAGATATACACATTGACGACATGCTTTCTGCGCCTGCCTGTACTGCACATTTGCAAGATACCCGTCTTCGCATATGCTGCTGATGCCAAAATTCATGGAAAAATTCAAATATTTGTCCATTTCCTGCTGAATTTCCGCACATGCCTCTACAACCCGCTTTATACACTCCAAATTCTCTTCCTCTTTCGGAAACATAAGAATAAAATTATACTCCATAGCTGCCGTATTATAGTCACTAAGCACCTCCATTTGAAACTTATGAAAAATTTCCTCAAAAATATTAATACAGGCAAATTCCTCAATCCATTTATCGCATTTATCAATACGTTCTTCCTTAAATTTTCTTCCTACGCAGACAAGATATTTTTCTATATGAAGATGAAAGGAATCCTCCTGAGCTCGCATCTCCGCTCTTCCCTGAATACGTCCGTGAAGAAGATTTCCTACAAATTTAGAGCGAAGTTCCGGAAGAGAACTTTGAAAATATTTCTGTAAATCATGTACCTGTTTCTGCTTTGCTTTTTTCTCCCGGATTTCTTCTGAAAGACGCAGTATCATCTCCTTCATACCTTCATAATCCACCGGTTTTAAAAGATATTCTTTCACGCCAATGCGAATGGCCTGCTGTGCATATTTAAAATTATCATACCCTGTTAAAATTACAACTGTAGTATCCGGATATTTCTCCTTCGCCCTTCCGGAAAATTCCAGCCCATCCATTCCCGGCATTTTAACGTCACTTAAAATCAAATCCGGAACCGTCTCTTCCAGCTTTCTCATTCCCTCGACTCCGTTTTTTGCAACTGCTGCCACTTTACACCCATAATCTTTCCAGGGAAACGAACAAAGTCCGTCAAGTATAATCGGCTCATCATCTAATATCATTACCTGAAGTTCCATCTGCAACTGTCCTCCTTATTTCTTCAAAAGGAATTCTTAACACAACTTTTGTTCCTTTTCCCTCTTCTGATTCAATATTGATTTCTGCAGATTTATGATACACATAATCCATTCTCTTTTTCACAGCATAAATTCCAAGACGGGTATGTGTTTCTCCTGCTCCTGTTTTTCTCTCTTCTGTATTTTCAAACAGATTCGTAAGCTTCTCTTCTGTCATCCCCACTCCGTTATCTTCTATTGTAAACACAGCCATATTTCCTCTTTTCACTCCGGTAACCAGCAAAAAACAATCCCAGGTAGCATTTTCCACACCATGAACAACTGAATTTTCCACCAGAGTCTGTATTGTCATTTTAGGAATCTGAAGATCATAAAGTATCTCATCGACTTCTATATAAGAAGTAAATCTATCCCCGTACCTTGTCTCCTGTATATAAAGGTAATCCTGTATATATTTGATTTCTTCCCGAACCGTTACCATGCTCTTTTTATTACTGATGCTTGCCCTCATAAGGCTGCTGATTGCAGTAACCATGTGGCAGATTTTTTCCTCCCCCTTCTTTCTCGCCATCCAGTTTATAGTATCTAAAACATTATACAGAAAATGGGGATTTATCTGTGCCTGTAATGCCTGAAATTCAATATCTTTATTCGTAGTTTCCATCTCTACCAGCTGTTTTAAAAGTCTTTCTATTTCTTCAATCGTGTGATTAAATACAGAATTCATACTTCCAATTTCATCTGTTCTTCCTTCCGGAAGGCGTACTGTAAAATCTCCGCCTGCAAATCGTTTCATTGCTTTGCTTGTCTGCTCAATTGGTCCTGCAATCCCTCTTGCAAGCACTTTTGTTAATATAATGCAAAGAACAATGCTGACTACAATAAGGACAGACGCTATTTTTTTTAATTCTCCGGCAGTCTTCTCCAATACACTCATGGGAATCATTCCGACCAGAATAAATCCGGTATCTACGCTTTTCTGATATACACAATTATATGTTTTCCCATCCGCTTTCTCCTTGAAGCTTCCATTTATATCAGTAAGTTTTTCTCCCCATAAATCCGAAAAATCTTTTCCATTATTAAAAATCACCTGTTTTTCCTCATCAAGAAGAAAAATTTGAGCTGCCAGAGACTCTCTTGCAGATGCTGCCATCTTTTCCAGATAATCCACTTTGATAGATGCTCTCAGGATTCCCAAAGGCTCCATTGTCAACGCATCTTTTATCTGTTTTGCGATATATATCACATCTTTATCTTCTTCTCTGTCGTAATAATAAACGCAGCTTCCATTTGCTTCTTCCGCCATACTGCAGACGGTTTCTTCTATATTCTCTTTTTTCTGACGTTCATTTGAAAGAAGATGATTCGCCCCATTATAGCCATAAAGCTGAATATCCTTCATATAAACGCTGGTATATCCCTGTAAAAGAAGTCTTCGTATCTGTCCCGCCCTTGAATAATAAGAATATCGTTCCGTCCCATCTGAACGATAAGGTTCATCTGATTCCAGTTCTTCCTGAACCACATTATTATTTGCTATGTAATCAAAAGAGTTCTCTACCAGTTGAAAATAGTGATCCAGATTTACAGATAATTCTTCGATCACTCCCGCTGACTGTTTTCTTGTCTGAGCTGTCACAATTCTTGCTGCCGCTATATATAATGAAAGGCTGGCTGATAATATTAAAATGAGACTGATTCCTACTGTACAATATAGCAATTTTCTTTGTATGCTGAGATTTATAAACCACTTTTTGACACCTCGCATCTGCACACACCTCCGGTTCTTTTTATGTCGTATTTATCCCATAATAGCATAATTATCTGCAACATTCCATTTATCGTTTCACTTTCTCCCACTGCATTTTTCCGCTCTTCTTCTCATCTAGGCTTACTTTTCCCAGACCATAATAACCCCCAAACACAATTTTTAAATATTTCGCCTACACTCCCCTTGCAACTATGCTATAATATGACATATCAGAAGAAAATCACCTGGACTGCATAGCAGACATTTGATTTTCCTCACAAACCATAAAGGAGACAACTAATATGAATCAGAAACGTGAATGCGGGGTTCTGCTTCCTGTAAGCAGCCTGCCCTCAAAATACGGAATCGGCTGCTTTTCCAAAAGCGCCTATGACTTTGTGGATGCATTAAAAGAAGCAGGACAGAGCTGCTGGCAGATTCTACCTCTTGGACCGACAAGCTACGGGGATTCCCCCTATCAGTCCTTTTCCACCTTTGCCGGAAATCCTTATTTTATCAGCCTGGAGGACTTAATCGAAGAGGGTGTCCTCACAAAAAAAGAATGCGACCGCGCAGATTTTGGAAAAAACAAAACAAGTATCGACTATGCCAAAATCTATAAAAGCCGGACTACCCTTCTTCGCAAGGCATACGAGCGAAGCAAAATCAGTGAAAATCCAGATTTTGTAGAATTTCAGCAGAAAGAAGGCTGGTGGCTTAAGGATTACGCACTTTTTATGGCTGTAAAAGAACGTTTTGACGGAGAACCCTGGAGCGAATGGGCGGAGGATATTCGCTTCCGCTGGCAGAACGCCTTGGATTACTACAGAAGAGAATTATACTTTGACATTGAATTTCAGGAATATATGCAGTTTAAATTCTACGAGCAGTGGAAAAAATTAAAAGCTTACGCCAATAAAAAAGGAATCCGAATCATCGGAGACATTCCTATCTATGTGGCAATGGACAGCGCAGATACATGGGCAAGCCCGTGGCTCTTTAAATTAGATGAAAAAAATCAGCCCACACAGGTAGCAGGCTGCCCGCCTGACGGATTTTCCGCAACAGGACAGTTATGGGGAAATCCGCTTTATAACTGGGAGATTCACAGACAGTCCGGCTTTGACTGGTGGGTCAAGCGGATCGAGCACTGCTTCTCCATGTACGACATCGTGCGCATTGACCATTTCCGTGGTTTTGACGAATATTATGCCATTCCATTTGGAGATAAAACAGCAGAAAACGGCTGGTGGGAAAAAGGTCCCGGCATGGATTTATTCCGCGCCATTTCAAACCGCCTTGGAGAAAGAGAAATTATTGCGGAGGATCTCGGCTTTATGACAGACTCTGTTATTAAGCTTGTGGAAGATTCCGGCTATCCAAATATGAAGGTCATTGAATTTGCCTTTGACGAGCGTGACACAGGAAATGCCAGCGATTATCTTCCTCACAATTATCCGAGAAACTGCGTGGTATACACAGGAACACACGACAACGAAACGCTCGTTGGCTGGTTTAAGGACATTGCGCCCGGTGAGCAGAAGCAGGTTCGGGAATACTTAAATAACTTCCACGACAGCGACAAAGAAATTTATAAGGATATTATCTGCCTTGTTATGAGAAGCGTGGCAAATCTCTGCATCATTCCCCTGCAGGATTATCTGGGACTTGGGAATGATGCACGTATTAACAAACCGTCCACACTTGGCTGCAACTGGAAGTGGAGAATGACAGAAGGGCAGTTTTCAAAAGAGCTTCGTGCAGAAATGAGAGCTCTTGCCAAACGGTACGGTCGGCTGAATACAAAAGGAGTGTAATCCTATGAGGCTTAATACATTCTGTCTCTGCTGCCAGATCAACAAGCAGGCTTCCATGATTGGCAGCTTCCCGGACGAAAAAAAGAAGCTTGCCTATATGCAGGACGTCCTCTCCCGGCTTACAAACCTTCAGGAGGACGACAACTCTCCAAGCCTTTATACAGAATTTCAGAAACGCTTTACAAAAACATGGGGAATTGCGCCAAAAGATTACACGAAATTAAAAAAAGAATTTAATCAGCTTATGATGGATCTGGAAGAAGAACTGATGCGCTCCATACAGGAAAGCAGCGATCCTCTGGAGCGCGCGCTGATCTACTCCAGAATCGGCAATTACATTGACTTTGCCGCCCTTTCTCATGTAAAAAAAGAGGAGCTTTTGTCTCTTATTGAGGAGGGAAAAAGAGAAGCTCTTGATAAAGAAGAATACCGGCATTTCTGCGAAGAGCTTGTCTCTGCCCGCTCTCTTGTTTACCTTACAGACAACTGCGGCGAAATTGTTCTTGATAAGCTGGTGATCCGTATTTTAAAGGAGCGCTTTCCGAATCTTGATATTCAGGTTATTGTAAGAGGTTTTCCTGCAGCCAATGACGCAACAATGGAGGACGCTCTCATGTGCGGTCTTACAGAACTTGTGCCTGTCATCGGAAACGGAAACGATGTGGGCGGCACATGGCTTCCCCACATCAGCGAAGAAAGCCGCTTTCTCATTGAAAATGCCGATGTGATCATCTCAAAGGGGCAGGGAAATTTTGAAACCCTTCACGGCTGCGGTCTTAATATTTACTATCTGTTCTTATGTAAATGCGAATGGTTTATGAGAATGTTCCAGGCAGAGAAATTTCAGGGAATGTTTGTAAACGAAAACAGGATTTCATCGGATTGCTGATTCTTTTGACATAATGACGAAAAATCACTTCTGCTTTTTTCGTCATTATGACAAGAAGCTGCAAAAAACTTTGTACAATTCTTCTCTAGCCCTTTTTTCCTGTTTTCGTTATACTGTTTACAGTGAATAACACAGAAAACTATAACAGTTTATATAATAATTTTTTTGGAGGAAAGCAAAATGGCAAGTTTATCTTTACAGCACATTAACAAAACTTATCCAAACGGTTTCCAGGCAGTTAAGGATTTCAACCTGGACATCGAAGACAAAGAGTTCATCATTTTCGTAGGTCCTTCCGGATGTGGTAAATCCACAACTCTTCGTATGGTTGCAGGACTTGAGGAAATCACAAGCGGTACTTTAAAAATCGGCGATAAAGTTATGAACGATGTTGAGCCGAAAGACCGTGATATTGCAATGGTATTCCAGAACTACGCTCTGTATCCACATATGACAGTTTATGACAACATGGCTTTCGGTCTGAAACTTCGTAAAGTTCCGAAAGATGAAATTGATAAAAAAGTTCGTGAGGCAGCAAGAATCCTTGACCTTGACAAACTGCTTGACCGTAAACCGAAAGCTCTTTCCGGTGGTCAGAGACAGCGTGTTGCTATGGGACGTGCTATCGTTCGTGATCCTAAGGTATTCCTTATGGACGAGCCTCTTTCAAACCTGGATGCAAAACTTCGTGTACAGATGCGTATCGAGATTTCCAAAATCCACCAGAAACTGGGCGCAACTATCATCTACGTAACACATGACCAGACAGAGGCTATGACACTTGGTACAAGAATCGTTGTTATGAAAGACGGCGTTGTTCAGCAGGTAGACACACCTCAGAACTTATACCAGAAACCAGGCAACCTGTTCGTAGCAGGATTCATGGGATCTCCGCAGATGAACTTCCTTGATGCTGAAATCAAAGAAAACGGCGGCAACTTAATCGCTAAAATCGGTGAGTATGACTTAATCATTCCTGCTGCAAAAGCTAAAGTTCTCAAAGACAACGGCTATGTAGGAAAAACAGTTGTTATGGGTATCCGTCCGGAAGACATTCAGGATTCCCAGATGTTCATCGAGGCTTCTCCAAACGCTCCAATGTCTTCTGTTGTTAAAGTTTACGAGCTTCTTGGTGCAGAAGTATTCCTGTACTTCGACGTAAACGGAACACAGGTAACAGCACGAGTTGATCCACGTACAACAGCAAAAACAGGCGACCCGATCAAATTCGCATTTGATATGGAAAAAGCACATTTCTTCGACAAAGAAACAGAGCTTGTTATCACAAACTAATAAAATCAGAAGGTCCGGGGAGTTTTTCCCCGGGCTTTTTTATTTGGATATGATATACTGATTCTGTCAGTACAAGAAAGGAATTTTGTAAACTTAATGAAATTGCAGCATATACTTCAGACATGTCTGGAAGATTGGAAAAATATAAGCGGACTGGATTTCTGCCTTCTGGATGAAGAAAACAGAATTTATGTATCAACCTGCGACAGAAAGCTTCCTGCACTCCAGCGACTTTCTGATTTCCGGGATTCCTCCGCTCTGTGCCTGTCCAACACAGACTGCGGTTTTTACAAAATCCTGGAAAACGAACAGCTCCTGTACGTACTTATTGTATGGGGAAAATCAGAGGCAGCTCCAACAATCGGGGAGCTTGCCGTATGTCAGATAAACAGCCTGATTGCCGCTTATGCAGAGAAAAATGACAAAAACACTTTTATGCAGAACGTACTTCTGGAACGCTATCCGCAGATGGAAATCTTTAACCGGGCAAAAAAGCTTCACATCAGCACATCTTCACGAAGAGGCATTTTTCTTGTGGAAACCCGCCAGCATAAAGATGAAAATGCCCTTGCAACCATACGTAATATTTTCTCCGCACGCACAAGGGACTTTATCACTGCTGTTGACGATTCCGGCATTATTGTAATCCGGGAACTTCAGCCCTCGGAGGGCATAAAAGAACTGGAAAATATTGCCTGTATGCTTGTAGATATGTTAAACACAGAGGCAATGACGCCTGCCTGGGTCTCCTACAGCAACATCGCAGACGACATCAATCACCTTGCCGGAGCTTATAAAGAAGCGCGGACAGCTCTCGAAGTAGGAAAGATTTTTTACGCAGATAAAAACGTATTCGGGTACAGCCGTCTTGGAATCGGGCGTCTGATCTACCAGCTTCCCGTTGAAATCTGCGAAATGTTCATTGAAGAAATTTTCCAGAATGAAACCCTGGATTCCATTGACCAGGAAACTTTAAATATTATCCGCACGTTTTTTGAAAACAACCTGAATCTTTCGGAAACCTCAAGGCAGCTTTACGTACACAGAAATACTCTGGTGTACCGTTTTGAAAAGCTTCAGAAAAAATTCGGTCTGGATCTTCGAAACTTTGAGGACGCCCTTACCTTTAAGCTTGCCATGATGGTCGTCGATTATATTCATTATTCCAAAACTCACTGAAGAAGCATGATTTTTTCAGGGGGAAAATAAACGCGGCAGGGCACAGATTTTTCATGAGAATCTGTGCCTTTTTTTGCCCGCATCAGCCAGATTGGGGAAACCTCTGTCTCTCCCTGACGGCGTATGAGATACTGTTCCTCAAAGGGCGTTTCCGCCTCCTCCACTGTCTCCACAGAAAATATATTTTCTTCCCTGTTTATATAGGAAGAAATACATTTTTCCTCGACCAGCCAGTGTCCCCTGACAGCCGCGTGTGTGTGGCAGGGAAGCACCTCTTTCTCTGTGCGAAGGGTCATTTTCCAGTCTTTTGCATATATATGATGACTGTCGAGTCTCTGAATTTCCGTAATGTTTTTACAGCCTGTGAGGCGGGCTGCCTCCACAGAACCCGGCTCGTCAAAAATACTTTTCGTCTCTCCGGAAACAAGAATCCTTCCGTCCTTTAAAAGAGTCAGCTCCCGGCAAAACTGAAACGCCTCCTCCCGACTGTGGGTCACAAGAACCATGTCGCCCTTATAATCTTTCAAAAACTCCTTCATATCTCTTTGGAGCACGTCTTTTAAATAACTGTCAAGAGCGGAAAAAGGCTCGTCAAGAAGAATCACGTCCGGCTCTCCTATCATCATTCTGGCAAGAGCCGCTCTCTGCTGCTGCCCTCCGGAAAGCTGGTGAGGATACCGCTTTTCCAGTCCTTCCAGATGGTATCGCCTGATATACTCCGCCACCTTTCTGTCTCGTTCTCCCTTTTTTCCGCGAAAACCACAGCCTATATTTTTTTCTACTGTCATAGTTGGAAAAAGCGCATAATTCTGAAATAAATACCCTGCTTTTCTCTTCTGGGGTTTTTCGTTTATGCCTTTTTCTGAATCGAACACCGTTTTTCCATTAATTATGATTTTCCCCTTGTCCGGCGTCTCAATTCCTGCGATACAGCGAAGCGTCATGCTTTTTCCGCTTCCGGAAGCCCCCAGGATCCCCATTGAGGAAGAAGCGTCTGTAAGCTTTACCCGAAGGGAAAAATCTCTGAAATTTTTCTCAATATCCACATATAAAGACATCAGAGCCACCTCCTCCCTTTCATTCCTTTCCCGGAAATAATATTAATAAGCGCAACGATCACAAAGGAAATCAGCACGATCACCACTGTCCAGAATCCTGCTGTTCCGTAATTTCCCGCCGCCGTCTCCGCAGCGATAGCCACAGAAACTGTCCTTGTTTTTCCAAGAATATTTCCTGCGAGCATGGAGGTTGCGCCGTACTCTCCCATTGCCCTGGCAAAAGCGAGAACTGTGCCCGATGCGATTCCGGGAGCTGCAGAGGGCATAATGACTTTCCAGAAAATTTCCCTGTCGCTCATTCCAAGTGTCTGCCCGGCATAAAGAAGATTTATATCCACCTGCTCAAAGGCAGCTCTCGCATTTCGATACATAAGCGGAAACGCGATCACAGCGGCGGCAATGACGCACCCTTTCCATGTCTGCACGATTTTAATATCAAAATTTTCAAAAAGAAAGCTTCCAAAAGGGCGTTTTAAACTAAATAAAAGCAAAAGACAGAAGCCTGCCACTGTAGGAGGAAGCACGAGAGGCATGGTGAGAAGTCCGTCCAGTATCCCTCTTGCTGTCATAGAAAGTTTCATTACCTTTCTGGCACAGAAGATTCCCAGAAAAAAGGCAATGACAGTCGCCACAAATCCTGTTTTCAGGGAAATCCAGAGCGGACTCCAGTCTATTTCCGCAAGAAATTCCGTCATTCTGCCTCTTTGTAAGCAGCAAAGCCATATTCCTCAAACACCTTCAAAGCCTCCTCACTCTGAAGATATTTAAGAAATTCTTCTGCCGCTTCCTTATCTTCCTCTGTTGCCTCCTTATTTTCCACAAGACCTGCGGGATAGAGAACCGGCGTCTTCAGGCTTCCCTTCGGAGCCTCTGCGATCACTTCTACTTTATCGCCCACAGAAGCGGCATCTGTTGCATATACAACACCAACCTCGTTGCTGCCTTCGCTTACATTGGCAAGCACCTCTGTCACATTTTTCCCTTCGTTAATCTCCATTTTTTCCACATCTTCTGCAATTCCCAGATTTTCAAAAATCTCACGGGCATACTGACCTACCGGAACGCTATCTCCTGCAAGTGCAAGATTTGCCGCATCTGTAATATTTTCAAACCCTGTCACTTTCGTATCCTGACCTGCCGGCTTAATTAGAACCACCTTGTTTTCCAGAAGATCTGCAACAGAATCTTCCAAAACCAACTGTTCTTCTACAAGCGCGTTCATCTGCTTCTCTGCTGCGGAGAAAAACACATCGCATCTTGCTCCCTCTTCAATCTGGGTCTGCAGAGTGCCGGAGCTGTCTGCATTATAGAGAATTTCCACTTCCGGGTACGTCTCGTTGAAATCTTTCTGGATCTCCTCCATTGCATTGCTTAAACTTGCCGCAATAAAAACGTAAATTTCTCCTTTTAAATCACTTTTCTCTTCCTCAGCCGCCATAACAGGTACAGCGGAAGAGAACAGGACTGCGCCTGTTACAAGAGCTGCAACCATTCTTTTCTTCATGTTACGCCCTCCTTTTTGTTTATTTTTGTTTTGTTTTATTCTGTTTTATTTATTTTACTTAAAACAGAACGGGTTGTCAATTTGATTTTGACGTGTTATGATGGAATATATAATATCGTATAATACACAGTTATAAAAAACAGTTTTTGTGACACGCTCCAGTTCCTGCGATTGTACGATAAGATATATTTTAAATAATCTTCCAGCGTATATCACGGAATAGATTCTGCGATTCGCCGCAAACATGGCAGATTTTTTTATTTTGCTGCGCCGCTTATCTGTCACTTGAAATCAAACTCGCCTGCAAGCAGGCTCAAACAATGATTTCAAGCGACGCTATGCTCGCAAAATTTTAAAATCAGCCAAAGGTTTGCTCACGAAAGCGCAGAATCATTCCTGATATTACAGCTTGAAGCATTAAGTAAAATATCTATTCTAGCGTTACTCAGCAGGCAGATGATATATCGCCAGCACTTCCATTGAATACTGATATACGTCTGCTGGCAGAGCGGATATTTGAATTAAAATTTGGGTAAATTTAAAGCGGAATGCTAAACTTTACAGCTATAAAAGAAAAAACAGATTCGCTGGGACCAAGCGGAGCTTTCGTAGAAAAGTTTGTGCGTCGCTTCTCCTCCGGCACACTGTCTGAGTCAAAGACGAGTTTGTGTCGGAGGAGAATAATAAGCGCGCACAGCCTTTTCAGAAAGCACAGCGTGTCACAAGAACTGTTTTTTCTTCTTATAGCGTACGTTTTTCATTCGACTATAAATTAATCATAAATCACAAAGAAACGAGGACTAAAATCATGAAATTAAGTGCAAGAAATCAGTTAAAAGGTAAAGTTGTAAGCATCAATAACGGAGCTGTAAACTCCATTGTATCTATCGACATAGGCGGAGGCAATATTATCACAGCCACAATCTCCTGCAGCGCCGTGGAAGAACTGAATTTACAGGTAGGCTCCGACGCTTACGCCGTGATCAAGGCTACAAATGTTATGGTAGGAATTGATGAATAAGTTTTACACTGCCCAGGAAATCGCAGATAAGCTGAAAATCAAAAAAAACACGGTATATGAGCTGATTAAGCGAGGCGAGCTTTCTTCCTCAAAGGTTGGGAAGCAGCTTCGTGTAAGCGAAGAACAGCTTTCCCTGTATCTGAAAACGTCAAGCTCCAGTCAGGAAACGTCTCTCAAAGCGCCGGACTTTCAGCCGGAAAGTTCTCTTTTAAAAAGAGATTATCTTCTTCATTCAAACGGGCTGATCCTCTGCGGACAGGCTTCTCCTGCCCTTGAGCTGCTTTTAAGCCAGATGTCCATACACCCTGAGGGCATTCCGGTGCTTCAGTCTCATATGAACAGCTACAACGGGCTTTACTCCCTGTATTTCGGAAAGGCACACATTGCCTCTGCAAGCCTTTCTGAAGAAGATATTTGCCGCCTTGTTCCCGGAACAGAGCTGACAGCAATCTGCCTCTATGAGTATCCGGTCGGGCTTTATGTAAAAAAGGGAAATCCCAAACAGCTTGAAGCGATCAGAGACCTGACGAGACCTGATATTATGTTTGCAAACAGAGAAAAAGGAAGCACTCGCCGGATCTTTCTTGACCGGATTCTTATGAAAGAAAAAATTTCTCCCAAAAGCATTTCCGGATATGAAAGAGAACTGGTATCTGACCTTTCTACGGCAGCCGCCATTATAGACGGCAGCGCGGACGCTGCTCTTGGAGAGGAGCTTGTCATACGCCAGACAAAGACTCTGTCCTTCCTTCCTCTGGAAAAGCTTCCCATGTATCTTGTGATGGAAACAGCCTCTCTGGAAAAGCCTGGATTTGCGCCTCTTCTGGAAATTATCCGCTCCGAGGAATACCGGACGATCCTGAAAAATCAGACAGGATATGATACTTCACACACAGGAGAAATCCGAAATCTTCCATAAAACTTTCAAAAGGGACTGTGCATGAAAGAAATCCTTTCAAACACAGCCCCTTTTCTTTTAAACATATAAGACACAAATTTTGTACTATTCGTCCCTAGCCCAGCCTCTCGTACATTTCACGGCTTTTTTCCAGCCCTTTAACAGCTTCTCTCTCTTTTCTTCACTGACGGACGGTTTAAAGGTTTGTTCCATATTCCAGTTCCTCTTTACTTCCTCCGCATTTTCCCAGAAACCGGTTGCCATACCCGCAAGGTAGGCTGCACCGAGAGCCGTCGTCTCAATACAGCTCGGACGCACCACTTCTCCGCCAAGAATATCTGCCTGGAACTGCATGAGGAAATTGTTGGCGCTTGCCCCTCCGTCCACACGGAGAGAATTTAAATGTACGCCCGCGTCTTTTTCCATTGCGCGTATCACATCATGAACCTGATATGCAAGAGATTCCACAGTCGCCCGGATCAGGTGCGCTTTTCCAGAGCCTCTTGTAAGCCCCAGGACAGCTCCTCTTGCGTACTGATCCCAGTAAGGCGCGCCAAGCCCTGCAAAAGCTGGCACAACGTAAACGCCATTTGTATCCGGCACAGACAGGCAGTATTTTTCCGATTCGGAAGCTTTTTCCAGAAGCTCCAGCTCGTCACGAAGCCACTGAATAGCTGCTCCGCACACGAAAACGCTTCCCTCAAGAGCGTATCCCGGAGTTCCGTCCGGATTTACGGCAATGGTAGTCAAAAGTCCCTGCTTCGACTCTACCGCCCTGTTCCCAGTGTGCATCAGGAGAAATCCGCCTGTTCCATATGTATTTTTTACATCTCCCGGCTGGAAGCAGCACTGCCCGAAAAGCGCAGCCTGCTGGTCGCCTGCTGCCCCGGAAATTGGGATTCTGCCTCCGATAAGGCTGGCACTTGTATATCCGTAAACGCAGCTGCTGGGTTTTACCTCGGGAAGCATATTTTCCGGAATCCCAAGATAAGAAAGAATTTCCTTATCCCACTGCTTTTTATGAATGTCGAACAGCATAGTTCTGGAAGCGTTTGTATAATCTGTCACATGGACTCTGCCTTTTGTGAGCTTCCAGATCAGCCAGGTATCTACTGTTCCAAACAGAAGATCACCTTTTTCTGCTGCCTCTTTCGCACCGTTCACATATTCAAGAATCCACCTGATCTTTGTTCCGGAAAAATAAGCGTCCGGAATCAGACCTGTTTTCTTTCGAATAACATCTCCAAACCCATCTTTTTCCAGTTCTTCTATCATCCCTGCTGTTCTGCGGCACTGCCACACAATTGCCGGATAGACAGGATTTCCTGTTTTTTTATCCCACACAATGGTTGTTTCTCTCTGGTTTGTAATACCGATTGCTTCAATATCCTCCGCGTCCGCGCCGATGAGACTCATAGCCTCAATAGCAACCCCCATCTGGGAGGACCAGATTTCATGCGGATCGTGTTCCACCCAGCCCGGTTTCGGATAATACTGGGCAAATTCCTTTCGTGCCACACTGCACATTTTCCCCGCTTTGTCAAAAAGAATGCACCGGGAACTTGTCGTTCCCTGATCCAGAGCCATAATATATTTCCCCATAATAACACCTTTCTGTATTTACCGCTGCTGCATACAGCGCTTTTTTCTTTCTCCTGTGATTATGCGAGGAAATTTTTTCCCACAAAGTATCCAAGAACAAGCACGCCGAGAATGATTCGATACCAGCCAAATGCCTTAAAGTCATGTTTCTTTATGTAACCCACCAGGAATTTGATGGCAAGGATAGAAACAATAAAAGATACAAGGCAGCCCACAATGAGAATCATAATCTCTGTTCCTGTAAAGGCAAGACCGAATTTTATCAGTTTTAAAAGACTGGCTCCAAACATCACAGGAATTGCCAGGAAAAAGGTAAATTCTGCCGCCACTGTTCTTGAAGTTCCTGCCAGAATACCGCCGATGATCGTAGAGCCGGAGCGTGAAGTTCCGGGAATCACGGAAAGTACCTGGAACGCACCGATGATCAGAGCCGTCTTAAAGGAAAGCTCCTGAAGATTTCTGCATGAGGCGCGTCTTCTTTTGTTATAATTTTCGATGACAATAAAAAGAACGCCGTATACGATCAGGGCAATCGCCACTACCACGTAATTATTAAACTTTTCTTCGATTATATCGTTAAACGGCAGCGCAATGATAATCGTAGGCAGACAGGCAACAAAGATTTTAAACCACAAAATCCATTTTTCCTTATCGCAGAACTGCTCTACAAAAAGATATGCCCCTCTCTGAACAGTCGGCATCTTATTTGCCATTGCTCTCTGACGCTTTGTAAGCGGCCGGATATAAAACGGCCACAGTTTATTCCAGTATAAAAGAATAACTGCAAGAATGGCTCCAAGCTGAATAACAACAAAGAAAAATTCTTTAAATTCCGCCGAGACATTCAGCTTGATAAATTCGTCCACCAGAATCATGTGTCCGGTACTGCTGATAGGAAGCCATTCTGTAATTCCCTCTACAATACCAAGAAAAATCACTTTTAATAATTCGAAAATATCCATTTTTTCCCCTTTCTGAATATAATTGAGGACGGAGTTTTCAAATTCCCCGTCCTCTAAATTATATTATCTTTCTGCGATTGTTGCAATATCAATCAGGCTTAAATTGTGAAGGTCTGTGTTCTCCAGACTTGTCACAAGAGCCTCTGCCGTATCAAGACTTGTAAGAACATTGACGCCTGTCTCGATGGCGTTTCTTCTGATCAGGAAGCCGTCCTTCTGATGCTCCACACCCTGCGGCGGTGTGTCAATGACAACGTCGATCTTATGTCCAAGGATCAGGTCCATAAGGTTCGGTGCAGGCTGCTCCAGCTTGTTTGTACGGATCACGCGGATTCCGTTTTCTTTCAGAACTTTTGCAGTTCCTCTTGTGGCGTAGATGCGGTATCCCTGTGCCTCAAAACGTTTTGCAATCGGGATAATATCCTCTTTATCCTCGTCTTTTACTGTGATGATCATGTTTTTATGCTTTGGAAGACGGATTCCTGCTCCCAGGAACGCTTTATAAAGAGCCTCGTTAAAGGTGGAAGCAATTCCAAGACATTCACCTGTTGATTTCATCTCCGGTCCGAGGCTTATATCTGCGCCTCTGATTTTTTCAAAGGAGAATACCGGCATTTTGATGGCAATGTGCTCTGCCTCAGGCTGAAGTCCCGGCTCATATCCCATATCCTTTAATTTATATCCGAGGATCACCTTTGTTGCAAGCGGAACGATCGGGATTCCCGTTACTTTACTGATGTACGGAACTGTACGGCTGGAACGAGGGTTTACCTCGATTACATATACCTCTTCTCCACATACAATAAACTGTATGTTGATCATTCCCACTACATGAAGGGCTTTTGCAAGACGACGTGTATATTCTGCAATAGTTTCTTTTGCAGTCTCACTGATCGTCTGTGCCGGATATACGGAAATACTGTCTCCGGAGTGAATTCCTGCACGTTCAATGTGCTCCATAATACCAGGAATCAAAATATCCTCTCCGTCACATACAGCGTCTACCTCGATTTCTTTTCCCATCAGGTACTTATCTACAAGGATTGGATGCTCCTGTGCAATCTGATTGATGATTCCAATATATTCTTCCACATCTTCATCGCTGACTGCAATTCGCATTCCCTGTCCGCCAAGCACGTAGGAAGGACGTACAAGAACAGGGTAACCAAGCTGTGCTGCCGCTTTTTTTGCTTCCTCTGCCGTGAAAACAGTATGTCCCTTTGGTCTTGGAATTTCGCACTGCTCCAGAATCTGATCAAACAGCTCTCTGTCCTCTGCAGCGTCTACGTCCTCTGCGGAAGTACCAAGGATTTTTACACCCATTTTCATAAGTGCCTCTGTAAGCTTAATGGCTGTCTGTCCGCCGAACTGTACAACTGCGCCGTCCGGTTTCTCCATATTTACCACGTTTTCCACATCTTCCGGAGTCAACGGTTCAAAATACAGCTTATCTGCAATATCAAAGTCTGTACTTACTGTTTCCGGATTGTTATTGATAATTATGGTTTCGTATCCTTCTTTTGCAAATGCCCATGTACAGTGTACAGAGCAGAAATCGAACTCGATACCCTGACCGATACGGATCGGACCGGAACCAAGCACAAGGATTTTCTTTTTGCCGGAATCGGAAACAGCCTCGTTTTCTGTTTCTTCATCTCCGTATACGGAATAATAGTAAGGTGTTTCTGCAGCAAACTCTGCTGCACAGGTATCTACCATTTTATAGGCTGCTTTAATGCCAAATTCTTTTCGAAGCTCTTTTACTTCCTCTTCTGTTTTTCCGGAAAGAGAAGCGATCACGGAATCCGGAAATTCCATTCGTTTTGCCTCAAGAAGAAGTTCTTTTGTAAGCTCCTGTGTTTTCAGAGCCTCTTCCATTTCCACTAAAATAGAAAGCTTGTCAATAAACCACAGGTCGATTTTTGTAATATCATGAAGGATCGCTTCCGGGATTGCTCTTCTCACTGCCTCTGCAATTTTCCAGATCCTTCTGTCGTCTACAACCTTTAATTCTTCTAAAAGCTCCTCGTCAGAAAGCCCTGTAAAATCATAGGACATCAGGCTGTCCACGTGCTGCTCCAGAGAACGGATTGCCTTCATAAGCGCGCCCTCAAAGTTATGACAGATACTCATAACCTCTCCGGTTGCTTTCATCTGTGTTGTGAGGGTTCTTTTTGCTGTAATAAATTTATCAAATGGAAGACGCGGGATTTTTACAACGCAGTAGTCGAGCATCGGCTCAAAGCTTGCGTATGTCTTTCCCGTGATCGCGTTTGGAATTTCGTCCAGAGTATAACCCAGAGCGATTTTTGCCGCAACCTTTGCGATCGGGTATCCTGTCGCCTTACTTGCAAGAGCGGAAGAACGGCTTACTCGCGGGTTTACCTCGATGACGCAGTATTCAAAGCTCTCCGGGTGAAGGGCATACTGTACGTTACAGCCGCCTGTGATTCCAAGCTCTGTGATAATGTTGAGAGCAGAAGTACGAAGCATCTGATATTCTTTATCCCCCAGCGTCTGGGAAGGAGCTACAACGATAGAGTCTCCTGTATGTACGCCTACAGGGTCAATATTTTCCATGTTGCAGACAGTGATGCAGTTTCCTGCGCTGTCACGCATTACCTCATACTCGATTTCTTTCCAGCCTGCAATGCAGCGTTCTACGAGAACCTCCCCCACTCGGGAAAGACGAAGGCCGTTTTCCAGGATTTCACGAAGCTCAACCTCATTATTTGCGATTCCGCCGCCGCTTCCTCCAAGTGTGTAAGCAGGACGCAGTACAACCGGGTATCCGATGGTATTTGTAAATAAAACGCCGTCTTCTACTGTTGTCACGACTTTGGAAGCTGCAACCGGCTCCCCGATTTTTTCCATTGTGTCTTTAAATTCCTGACGGTCCTCCGCCTTTTTAATTGTCTCTGCTGTTGTACCGATGAGGCGCACATTATGTTCTTTTAAGAAGCCTTTTTCCTCAAGCTCCATCGCAAGGTTTAAGCCTGCCTGTCCGCCCAGTGTGGGAAGAACGCTGTCCGGTTTTTCCTTTAAAATAAGCTGTTCTACCACTTCAACTGTAAGAGGCTCAATATAAACGCGGTCTGCAATGTCTTTATCAGTCATAATGGTGGCGGGGTTTGAGTTTAAAAGAACGACCTCAAGTCCCTCTTCTTTCAGAGAACGGCATGCCTGTGTTCCTGCATAGTCAAACTCTGCAGCCTGTCCGATGATGATCGGACCGGAACCAATTACAAGTACCTTTTTTATGTCTTTATTTCTCGGCATTATTTTTCCCCTCCCATCATTTTCATAAAGCGGTCAAATAAGTATCCGGAATCAAGCGGTCCGGGACACGCTTCCGGGTGGAACTGCACGGTAAAGATGTTCTTGCCCTCGTAAGCCATTCCCTCGTTTGTTCCATCGTTTACATTCACAAAAGCAGGGCGGGCAATGTGTTTTTCCTCAAGTCCTTTTGCGTCCACCACATAGCCGTGGTTCTGGGAGGAAATATAAACTCTTCCTGTTTCCAGGTCTTTTACCGGGTGGTTACCGCCTCTGTGTCCGTATTTCATTTTATAAGTATCTCCGCCTGTTGCAAGAGCCATAAGCTGATGTCCGAGACAGATTGCAAAAATCGGCACATCGGAATCGTAAAGTTTCTTTACTTCCTTTATAATAGAAGTACATTCCTTCGGGTCTCCGGGGCCGTTGCTTAACATAATGCCGTCCGGATTGTCCTTTAAAATTTCCTCTGCTGTTGTAAGCGCTGGATAAATAGTTACCTGGCAGCCTCTCTCATTTAAGGAGCGGGCAATATTTCTCTTTGCCCCGAAGTCCATAAGCGCAACCTTCGGACCGTTTCCTTTTAAAATTTCTTTTTCACGGCAGGTTACCTTTTCTACCACTTTTCCTGTTGTATATGCTTTTAATCTGGGGAGAATCGCATCTAACTCGTAATTTTCATTGACTGTGATCATACCATTCATGGTTCCCTTCTCCCGAAGGATTCTGGTAAGCGCTCTTGTGTCAATCCCTGCAATTCCGGGAATGTCATGCTTTGTCAGAAAATGCTGAATGGTATCTACGCTTCTGAAGTTGCTCGGAACACGTGAAAGTTCCCGCACAATAAAAGCGTCGATCCACGGTTTCCCGGACTCCTGGTCATCATAGCAGATTCCGTAATTTCCTATTAAAGGATATGTCATGCAGACTGCCTGTCCTGCATAAGAAGGGTCTGTCATTACTTCCAGATAACCGGTCATGGAAGTATTAAAGACAATTTCACTGATGACTTCTCTTGTTGAACCAATGCTTTTTCCGGTAAATACATGGCCGTCTTCTAATATCAGAAATGCTTTCATACAATCTCCCTTTCTCTTTAAATTTTATGATGCCAGGCAGAATTGTGGGCGCACAAAGTGCGAAACAATTCGTCAGGCATCTTTTCCTATATTATTTTATCCTAAATCTTCAAAATTGTATCACAAGAGGTTGTATTTGGCAAGAAAATGTTTCCTAAAAATAATTGTATAAAGCAAACTTTTTTTAATGTTTTATTTCCACTATCGCCGCTTTTATTTTATTCTCTTCCATTTCTATTTCCCGGATCAAAAGTCCGCCTGCCTCCAGCTCCAGGTTATTTCCCTGTTCCGGTATGCGCTGCAGAGTATGGAAAACAAGTCCGTTAAATGTTTCATATTCGTCCCACGGCAGAGGAATACCCAGTGTTTTGGAAACCTCTTCCAGTTCCGCGCTTCCCGGTATTTTCCATAAACCATCTTCCAGTTTTTCTATCCGTTCTTCCTCTTCTTCCGTCTCCAGATCTCCTACAAGCTGCTCCACAAGGTCGTTAATCGTGATAATTCCGGCAACGCCGCCGTATTCGTCCAGTACGACTGCAAATACTTTCTTCTCCTTTTTCATATTTCGGAATAAATCGTCCGCTTTTATGGTGTCCGGCACAAAATACGCGGCGCTTACCGCATACTTCATCACCTGCTCTCTGTCCTTATTTTCCAGACGGAAATAATCTTTTGCATTTAAAATTCCAATGATTTTATCTGCAGAGCCATCACACACCGGATAAAAAGTATGTCTTGTCCGGAAAATAATTTCCTTCCACTCCTCCATAGAATCTTCCATATCCAGCATTACCACCTCTGTTCTGTGTGTGAGGATTTCTTCTGCTGAAATATCGTCAAATTCAAATACATTCTGTATAAACTCTCTCTCCTGATGGTCAATGGTTCCCTTCTCACTTCCCGCATCTACCATCATACGGATTTCCTCTTCGCTGATATTTTCATCTTCTGCGTCCGGATCTATGCCGCAAAGACGCAGCACAGAATTTGTGGAAAACGTCAGGAAATTCACAAGAGGCGCAAAGAAACGCGCGATCACGGTAAGCATTCCTGAAATTCCAAGAGCCAGAGGCTCTGCCTTTCTCATTGCAATCTGTTTTGGAACAAGTTCTCCAAATACAAGTGTAAAATAAGAAAGAACTACCGTGATAAAAATAACTACAACAGAATCAAGAACATTCGCCGGTATCGGTACGCCCAGCCCTACAAGCCAGTCCACAAGAATACCGGAAAAGTTTTCCGCCGCAAATGCGCTTCCCAGAAATCCGGAAAGTGTAATCGCAATCTGGATTGTTGCCAGAAAACGCGCCGGCTGTTTTGTCAGTTTCAAAAGTCTGGCAGCTCGCTTGTCTCCGCTTCCTGCCATTTTCTCCATCTTGCTGTCATTTACGGAAATAACTGCGATTTCCGCACAGGCAAACACAGCGTTTAACCCGATTAAAACAATTTGCAGTAAAATAATAAATAAAATTGACTGTTCCAAAATCATTCCTCCTGAAATATCTCTGATAATCGTAATAAATCCTGCCTGCAGGATTCCCCGCCTGCGGCAGAAAAACACAAAAAGCACAGCCTATTCCTACTCACGTAAGTATAGACTATGCCCTATCCAATCAGACAAATGATATATAGGAAACGTATTTCCGTCTGCACTGTCGTCTTCGTCCATTTGTTATGTCTGTTCCCCTTTCAGTAAAATTGCTTTTATATTATCAGAAATCAGGGAATTTGTAAATGAGGATTTTTACTGTGAAATGTAAATTGAAATGAAATGAAGATTCCGGAACATGCTTGTGTTCTTGCTGCAAAATATGTGTTACGAAGCAACATCTTCTTCCGCAAGGCAAAAAAATAATGCAGGAGATGGGACTTGAACCCACACGATATTGCTACCACAGGCACCTGAAGC
>URMH01000018.1 GCA_900549015.1 uncultured Blautia sp. | reverse complement strand
TGTAATACAGCAAGATTCTAAAGTCAAGAAAACGCCGTGTTAATCGCAATTCATCCCACCACTTATAGAAGTGGGGGATGAATTGCTCACGGCGTGTTAAAATTTCCATATTTGGAAGAAATGCAGGTGGAACTGCATCTACAAGAATCAGGCCTTTCTCCTCTGCCAGTTCTATAAGCTCTCTTGCCTGAGAAGCTTTTGTGCAGAACGGTTTTTCGCAGATTACATTTTTTCCGGCTATTAAAGCTCTTTTTACCTGTTCATAATGCAGAAGATTGGGCGTTGCAATATAAATAAAATTTGTTTCCTCATCCTGAAGGAACTCGTCCATATCTGTATAAACTTTTTTGACGCCATAAGTGTCTGCCAGAGCTCTTCCTTTTTCCTCTGTTCTTGAATAAACAGCAGCGCATCGGATTCCTTCTGTCTGCTCCACTACATCTAATATGGAATGCACAATTACGCCGGAACCAATTGTCCCAAGCCTGATTTCTTCCATATATCTTCCTCCTCCCTATAGCGCCTGTCCGTAATATGCGTTTGCACCATGTTTTCTGTAATAGTGCTTATCCTGAAGCTCCTGTGGAGCCGGCTTTACATCAGGATTGATCATTTCACAACGGGATGCCATCTTTGCAACCTCTTCCAACACAACTGCATTATGTACTGCCTCGTGCGCGTCTTTTCCCCAGGTAAACGGTCCGTGGTTTTTACAGAGAACTGCAGGAACTGCATTATAATCTTTATCTTTAAAATACTCTGCGATGAGAACTCCTGTATTTTTTTCATATGCCTCATCAATCTCTTCCTTTGTGAGATTACGTACACATGGAACTTCTCCGTAAATGTAATCCGCATGTGTCGTTCCATAACATGGAATAGAGCGCCCTGCCTGCGCCCAGCTTGTTGCCCAGGAAGAATGCGTATGTACAATTCCTCCAATTTCCGGGAAAGCTTTATACAGTTCTACATGTGTAGGCGTATCAGAAGAAGGATTATATTTTCCTTCCACACGATTTCCCTCCAAATCTACTACAACCATATCTTCCGGTGTCAGCTTATCATAATCCACTCCGCTTGGCTTAATTACAAAAAGTCCGCTTTCTCTGTCAATTCCACTTACATTTCCCCATGTAAATGTAACAAGGCCGTATTTTGGTAAATCCATATTTGCCCTGTAAACCTCTTCTTTTAATTTCTCAAGCATATTTTCTCCTTCTCCTTTCAAGCCTGTACTTATACGTACATTATAGCACTTGTACGGACGGGTTTTGCAACATATATTTTAAAATTATTTCTTCTAATTTCTTCTGTGTAAATCACATTCTCCTCTGATGCCTGACGGATTACATCAAAAGCAGCTTTTTCCAACATCGTCTCTGTTTGAAGAAAAGGCAGCACTACATCGAAACACTGCACTGAGTGTAAATATCCGTGATTTATCGTAGCCTTTTTAGAATGAATACAGTATACGACAGCAATAATAGCGTCCAGATTATAATAGTTTGTATTGTATCGCTTACCATCTGCCGCAGTTGTTTCCATTTTGGAAACAACTGCTTCGGCTTTTGACATAGATTTATCTATCACGAAACAACCGACCGGAAAAACTCCTCATTTCCCATATGTCCTTCTACAGACCGCCATCTGACTTTTTCTGCACAGATTACAGTTCCCGTATATTCTTTTATTGTCTCCTCTGTAAAACCCCAGCAGTCACACCAATATACACGGTCTTCTTTTAAAATCATAGTGGCATCGTGGATTTCCCCTGTCCACTCTTCCACTACAGGTTTTAGCTGCAAATATTTCATTCCGGAAAACTCCATTTCAATCATAGAATTTTCTTCATACTGACGCTGTATGATAACGTTTAAAATTCTCCTGTCATTCACAGGATACATCCCCAAATCTTCCTCAACATATGCACCGCTTACATATTTCATTTCTTTCATACAACTGTCATGGAAAAAATCCATACTTTCCATAAATTCTTCCAGTGTTTTTTCATCTCTGATGTCATTCCACATAGATATTCCTCCTGCTTCCACTATCTCTTTATCATTTCTCTAAACTCTCTTTTCATTTTGTTATACTCCCTGATACCTTTTCCTGAAATCTGCGGACTAATCAGGACTTCTTTTTCCTCCAAAACGACTCCTACAGGCAGCCGGTATCTTCCATTTCCCTGAATAACTGCTTTATTTATCATTCTGTGAAAACAGGCATTTTCTTTCTCCACGCATATGATAAAGGTAAAATATATCGACATTTTTGTTACCGGATTTCCCAGGTATTCCTCCATAAATTTCCGAAAAATCCGATTCATTTTTTTCATATGCTCATCTTCCAGCTCCCGTACATAAAAACATGAAAAAATATCCAGTCCGTTTCCTTCTCTTACCCAAAAACAAGTATCCTCTTCCTCCTGAAGATGATAAAAATTCCAGAATTTATACGCCTGTTTTTTGCAGGACTTCATAAAATGGTGAAACAACTCCTCTTTTTCACTGTACATATCCGTTACAGGCATTGCGCCAAGCCTTTGCGCTCCTGTATACGTAAACGGCTTCCACGGATACTTGGAAAAACGCCCCGGTACCATTTCATTTTTTACAAAAATACCATAATAACACTCTACACCCATTCGAATTATGATTCCCGCCACAATCCAGACTATCAGAATTTTTTCTATATTTCGATAACGTGTCCCTCTGGTAAACAGACTGAAAGCACCATACAGAACAAGTACGCCCACTTGAAACAACCCCTGCATCTGACAGAAATATATTCCTTTTATATCTGATAATCCGGTATGCCGTATTTCTTTTTTTCTGAGTTTATTTCTGTTAAAAAACGGATTGGATTTTTCTCTTCTCTCCTCAAGCAATTCCATTTCATAGCCAATACGTGTATTTCCTCCTCTTCTGTTCCCGGACCACTGCACCAGTGAAACAATACATCCCAGGAACGCAGCCATGAAAAACCCGGTAAAAAGTACGGGAGTTTCTTTTCCCTGCCAGTCAATAAAACGTATTCCCGCAAAAGATTCCGCCTTGTCCACATAAAAAACATCATTCATATAATTACTGTAGTAAGTATATCCGGACACTTCTATTTCTTTCTGTTTTCCGTCTTCAAATTCCACTGTAAAATAATACCTGTCATCCGCTTCTTTATTTCCAGCCACTTCTGTATCTGCAAGCCTTGCTTCATAATTTTCCATCGGCTGTCCCGCTGCATAACAAACACTATGTACAAACGGATATATCATAATTCCTGTCCAGAGAAATATAAAAAACAGGTTATCTAATGTCCGCATCTTTTTCCCTGTCCGCACTAAAAATAGAAAAAACACAACTACATGAATACAAAAAGAAAGGATAAACAATTTAAAAGTATCTACCGTAACCGCTCTGTTTTTCCCCAGAAAAATGTACAGACCAAATACCACAATCTGCGCGAGCATTGCAAACGCCGGAAAACGCATATGAAATTTTCTCCACTGAGAATCTGCATTTTTCGGAATCCGTGCACAATATACTACGTCCAGTCCAAAAATAAAAACATACCCCCAGAGAAATAACGGCAGAACTGTAATTACCAAAAGCCAGACGGAAACCGGCATTGTATGAATCCTGAAAGCACTTATGCACGCCGCTGCAAGTATCATTCCGGAAATCAGATAAATCCCCCGGCTTATTCTTTTAATATTTCTGTTCTGCCACGTATTATCTTCCTCTTTCCATTTCCAGACATCCTTTACGTACTTTACATTTTTATCCATCTCAGATTTTCCTCCGCCTCATGTCATGGATGTTCCCTTGTTTCTGCATACTCATCTAATATATATCTTGCATATACTGTTGCCTGACGTTCTGCTCCAATTTGCGTTAAATGTAACTCATTAATCCACTGAAAATAATGTGTTAATTCATGAGCAAAAGTCAGTAATATAGAAGTCAGAGCTCTGTCTTTCCCCCATCTTTTATATAATTCCCCGTAATCTCCAGCCGCAAGACGTATGTGCGGTTCTATATCATAATCATCATCTACTCTCCAAAAAGTTCCAACCACAGCTTCTCCATCTATAGACAAAATTCTTCGGGTTCTTTTCACATAAACAACAACTCTTATTGGAAAAAAATATTCTTTTCTCAAAAATGCAGCAAACTCTTTACAAGCTCTGCGCACTTCATTGTCAACCTCCTTATCAAACCTCAACCGCAAACCTGTTCTATGTTTTTTATCTGTTATATCAATCTTTTTTTCCCAATTATCCAAAGTCCATATATGATACATAGCCTTCTCCATATATTATTTTTTTAATCCGCAATTTTTTTATCCAGGCTCTCCTTCTCCCAGCACAAGCTTTCGCAGATGATCAACATGGTATCTCCTGAATTAAGCAGCAGTCCTATTTCCAGATATTTTGTTCCATTTACCAGACGACATATATCACCCGGTTGTTTACTTTCTTCAAATTTTTTCATTAACTCTTGTATCTGTTCTGTATTTTCTTCTACCCATATTCCATTAATAGCATTTCCCATGCCCCAAAATTCACAGCTTTGCATCTCGCAAAATATAACATTTCTGAAAAACAGGCGGTTTCTTTCATTTGGATGGTAGTTATCCAAAAAGTAGTAATCACAAAAAAGCCTGATTTCTCTTTTATCATAATCATACTCAAAGCCTGTAAACTTACTGTCATGTATATACTGGTTTTCTATTTCTTTTCTGTTTTCATAAGTAAACTCCATCTTGCACCTCCTAAAATCATTTATTTTCAAGCATTTTTCTATTATAAATCTCCCAATAAAATTCCGGCTCACATATATACGACCATTTTCTCCAAAGCTCTGATTCCGGGCATCTTATTTTCTGGCGGTATCCTCCATGAGAGGGAAAATCCTCGTTTTTCAAATTGTAATGCCTTCTGTTCCGCACATATCCCATAAATGGAACGTTGAGACACGGCGTTAAGTCTCCATCTTCCACATTCATAGTAATACTGAAATATTGAAGATTGGGAAGCTTTTTCAAAAAATTCAGATTGGGAATCGAATTATTTCCGTGCAAAACCAAAACTTCCAGATTTTCAAGCTTTTCCAACACGGAAAAATCTTTAATCTTTCCGCAGGCATCTATCCTGAGATTCCTTAATGTTGTTTTTGCAGATTCCAACGCTGAAATATCTTCCAATGATCTGCAATAATCCAGTCGTACCTCTTCTATATCAGATGATACTTCAATTCCTTTCAGAGATTTCACTCCACAGCAGATTAACCAGAGACAATCCAGATGAGGCGCTGTAAATAAATCTGCTAAATCTCTGTTTTTCCCCTTGAATTTAGATGCCCATAAAGATTTCAAAGTAGGAATATCTTTAAAATTCTTCATTCCCTTTCTCATATAAAGAGATAAACTGACCAATCCGTGAATCTTCGAATAATCAATCTCACAATATTCTTCTGATTCTGTATCTATTGTCGGAGGACAACTTAATTCTTCTATCACAGGTAATTCATACAAAGGTGTATAATCTATTTTTTCTTCAAATCCAACGGGAGAATAAATAGAAAGTCTTGTAAGAGATGGACATTCTTTCAAAAAAGAAAGGTCTTTCATGTATATATCTGCCGACTGAATCTGATTTTCATTTATATATCGAACATACTCAGTTACCGAGCGCACAGGATTACGCCAATTTCTTCCAAACTGATCTGTCCACTCATTTTCTCGAATAATCAAATTTCCCAAAGTATTAAAAGCACCTTTAGAAAAGTGAAACTTGCCTCTCGTCATCTCCCAATCACAATATCCACTAATCATACCTTCCCTCATTCCTCTCTGCCTTCTGTTATATTTTCTACCTTTTCATCTTTTTTCAATTGAGAAAGTGGTTTCCATGAATTTTTTATCATTCATTTCTCCTCATATGACGCTAAATTACAATTCCCGTTATCCATTCCTCTGCTTTTTCACTAAAATATATCTGTCAGGCGGACCAATATATTGTTCTCCCTGAAAATATCCTACGCCATTCCCAAAATAAATAATTCCTCCCATTCCATCTTTCATCACCTCATTTATTCCTTTTAGAGAATCGTAAATCCCATTTTTTAAACACATAATAACAAAACATTTTTGTTCTCCACCTTCCTTCTGTACAAGAGAATATATTTCTTCTTCACTTAGTTTTGTAACATTATATTTTATAGCTGCATTATCTAAATACTCTCCGCTATTATATCGAAAAAACGCTGTCTCTCTCCGTTTCCTTGAAGTAAAATCATATTTTGCCCGTTTTCTCCACTTTTTCGCAAACAATGTATCTACCATTTTTTCAATAATATCTTCGTCCATTCATACACCTCCCTGAACTCATTTTTCTACTCCAAAATTCCTTTTATCTCCCTTTTCATCCTTTTAAATTTTTCTTTTCCATATAAATCCTTCTGGTTCGGCATATATATTTTCTCTTCTTCCAGACACACGGCTACAGGCAGACGGTACCTTTTTTCCAACTGAATTATGGATTTTGTCACCATTTCTTTCAGACATTCCGACATACGCCCTACCACAAAGATCAGATTACAGTACCATTCTTCCGAAACCATATTTCCGACCATATATCCCTCCAGAAATTCCTGAAATACTCCGTCCAGCTCAGAAAGATGTTCTTTTACTAACTCGTCTGTACAAACTAACACGTATATTTTTACAGCCTCACTCTCTTCTTTATAATAGAAGCAGACACTTGTATTTTCATCAATGGTAATCACCTTTGGATGGGAAAACTCTCCCTTATATGTTTCCTGTCTGAAAAATGAGAGCATTTCCTTTACATTTTCCTTTGTACAGGAAAACACAGACGGCTCTTCTTCAAAAAACTCCGCACACTTTTTATATCGGAAAGGATAATACTTTTTATCTTTCCCCTCGTTTTTTAAAATATTGCCGTATTTATAGCGAAAGCCATAATATACCAGCATATTTACCAGAATCCAGGCTCCAATCGCCGTCAATATCCTGCTTTCCCAAAACCTGTATCTTTCCCTGTAATAATATCCGCATAAAATAATAGAAACAACCTGGGCTGCTGCCATAAGTTCGCAAAAATACAGCCCTTTAATCCCTGATAAAATCGTTTTTCCGGAACCCTGCCAGGAATACTTTCTGAAATATCCCAATCTGTACAGTGGATTCCTCGCATCTTTATAATCTCCTGCGTCTGCCCCTCTGACCCGCAGACGGTTATTTACGCCTCTTTCCCCTAAAAAAATCCCGAATACAGCGAAAAACAGCAATAAGAAGTATACTTTCCCCATTCCGCACTCTCCATTACTTTAATCCCAAAATATCTTTTGCCCTCTCTTCCAGAAACTGATACTTATCCATTTTATAAAGTTCCTTTTGGTTTGGAATATAAATCTTTCTCTCCCTGAGACAGATTCCCACAGGAAGCCGATATTTCTTTTCTCCCTGAAAAATGGATTTTTCCATCAAATCCAGAAAGCATTCTGAGGACGTATCCGCTATAAGAACCGGCATACAGTACCACTCTTTTTCCTGTGCTTTGTCCTGTATATGGTCTTCTGCAAATTCTTGAAACATACGGTCAAGCTCTGGCAGCTTTTCTTTTTTTATGCTGTCTGTACGAACCTTTACATACACAACGGCTGTATTTCCTTGTTCCGTATAATAAAAACATACTGAAGTTTTCTCATCTACCGGAATAATCTTTGAACGCTTCATAGTTCCATTCAAAATTTCTTCCCGAAAAAATTCCTGCATATGTTTCAGATTTTCCGGAGAGCAGATATATTCAGATGGTTTTTCATTAAATGCTTCTGTACATTTCCGGTATTGAAAAGGATAATATTTTTTACCCGGACGCTCACTCCTTAACAAAGAAACATATCGCGCCTTTACTACAGCTTCCACCACAAAGTTTGAAATCACCCACACTGCAAAAATGCTGAGAACAATTTTATTTTCTTTTCCACCAAATATATAATGGTTATAAATCCCATATAATAAAAGAGCGACTGCCTGAATCACTCTGTGCACCTGATAGAAATAGCAGCCTTTTAACCCGGAAAAAATGCTTTCTTTTGGATTCTCCCATGAATATTTCCGAAAGAATCCCTGCAAATACAACGGATTTCTGGAATCCGGATATAGCCCCACATCCAGTCCCTTTTCCGTAAGCCATGATTCCCCTGCCACAAAATTTGCCCATATTAACATAATGCTCCCAAAGAAAGTAAATCCCATCACTTCATATGATGAGCCATTTAATTCGGTCACAAAGAAAAAACATGCAACTGCTATCACTCCAAATATAACTGTCAATGTTGCTCTATGCTTCATTTCAGTCTCCCGCTTTCCCCTCTTTTTTCTTTCGTTCACTGTACAGTAATTTTAATAATCCATAAACCGAATCCCCGCAAATCCTTCCGTCACTTCTGTATAAAAAACATCTTTCAGATATTCACGATAATATGTATATACTGACACTTCTATTTTTTTCTGTTTTCCGTCCTCAAATTCTACTGTAAGGAAATATCTGTCGTCCGCATCTTTAACTGCCTTCACTTCCCTCTCCAGAAGCTTTATCTCATAATCCTCTATACGCTGCCCTGTTGCATAACAAACACTGTGTACCAGCGGATACACAATAACCGCCGTCCAGAAAAGCATAAAAAACAAATTATTGAATGTACGCATTTCCCTTTTTGTTCTCCGGAAAAAAAGAAAAAAAACAACCATGTGAATGCACAAAGAAATGATAAACAATTTAAACGTGTCTATTGTAACTATTGTATTCCTGCTGAGAAACAGATATATTCCAAGTGCTGCAAGATTGGCAAACAGTGTAATTCCGGGAAAACCCATATGAAATTTTGACCATTTATAATCAACATTTTTTGGAAGCGGTCCGCAGTATAACACATCTAACGCAAAAATATAAATAAATCCCCACAACAATACCGGCATTATAGTTGCTATCAGAAGACGCCCAGATAAGTTCTCCTTATCCATAAGGAAAAAGCTTAAAATAACTACCACACCCACAATCCCAGAAAGCAAATAAATTCCCCCACGTATTTTTTCGATATTTCTGTTTTGCCATGTATTATCCTCTTTTTTCCACACCCACACACCATTTACATATTTTGCATATCTGCTTCTGTCACCGGAATCTCCCAGATATTCGGTCTGTATCCCTTTCTCTTCCAGATAATTTGTAAGAACAACATAATTCTCCACTCTCAGTTCTTCCAAAATGTCTGACTTATATATAACTTTTCCGTTTTTATCTTTTAAAGTGTATCTTCTTCCTTTCACAGTACTTGCAGAAATATCTCCAAGGTTAATTTTTCTTCTTTTGCCAGATATAAGAGTAATGCCCATCTTATCATCTTCCGTAATCGAAATGCAGAAAAATTTCCTTTGCAACAGAAATTTTATTACTATGCACATTGAACTTTCCACAAGAAATACACCTATAAAATACATCAGATACTCAGACTTCATAACCGCTATCAGCCCTGCAATCCATATCACAACTGCAAATGCTGCCAGAAAAAACAAAATAAATCCCGTATTCTTTTCACCTCGAATCACAAGAACTGCATTTTTTAAAGGCTTTACCTCTGGGCGGGACATAAGTAAAATTTCTGCTCCCCCTGTAAAGATATATAACAGCCCTACTATTACAACCCATATATACGATGTAATCTGCCGTTCCAATGGATTCATATACCAGAATACCCACCATAAAATTCCAGTTACAATTAGTAGGATTCCATACATCTTTTCTAATGTGATAAAAGATTGTCTTTTACTCATATTCCCTCCCGTTTTTATTCAGAAGTACCCTACCAGGGTACTTCTTTTTTAGTTTTTAGAATCTATGTCTCTTAGCATACTCCATTGCATCGCGCTGACAAGCTATATATGTCGGTTTCGGAAAAAAAGCATGCTTATCTGATTTATATTGAACATAGTCTACCGTGGAATTAGTAATTGCGTAAACTTTTGCTTCCCGTCCTGTCTGACGTAACCCATGACGTAATTCTCGTTGCGTATTTTGTGATTTCCAGCCAATAGAATTATCCGTTAAGTTTATTTCTTTGATATGACCGCTATATTTTTTTATATTGTCTTTGAACTTAATATCTGTTCTAAGCTCATCTGTCGAACTTGAAATTACGGCATCTATAAAAGCATCTCCCACACTTTTTTTCCCGTTTGAAATTTCCATTGCAAAATTCACTGCCGTATTAATACATATTCGTACTAACGGTTTTAAAGAAAAGGTATCTACCGCCCCACTAATAGCCGAACAGCCAACTTCTAACCAATCGATTTCTCTCAAAGACTTTTTCTCTACAATCACCTGACTACAAACAGATGTTACTGCTCCAATAGCAGCGCCTAGTATCCACCCCTGACCTGTTCCGTCAACTCTTACAATAGGATTATTATCACAATATACATATAAATTTCTATTGTGCACAGTCTCTATAGATGCCTCTAACATATTTATATTATCCGCACAAATAAATGCTTGACCACAACAATACCGGAGTTTGCATTTTCAGTCAATGCAGCGGCATTTGATAAAAATACCGCCGTAAAGACTTCTTCTGGGTCTTGCTCGCCTGTGAAACATTCGTGAACGATCAGCGTGACCTTTTCCATAGTTGCCTCCTTTACCGTGAGAGTAACAGATGGAGGGAGAGAAAGTTCCCTCCATCTGTTTCCTCACTTAAAGGCAAAAATGCAAGTCTCGTTTTTGAAAGTTCACAAAATGTTTACATATGGAAAATGGAACCTGCAATGTACCAGCAATCATCGCCGTTGTGATACCACGGCGCTTGTCAGGAGTATTCCTGAAACCTTTATTCGTTTTTTATGCGATGTAACTCTAAATCGTCACATATATTTCTTTCGCCCCAAGATATTCATCTGCTGCTCTCCACCGAGCTTTTGATGCACATATTGTAGTTCCTGTGTAGCTTTCTATATCCTTTTCTGACAGTCCACCGCAATCACACCAATATATACGATCCTCTTTTATGATCATAGTTGCATCAAGTATCTCACAGGTGTAGTTTTCGTCATTGGGGAATAGTTTTAAATACTTTAGTTCCGCAAATTGCATTTCAATTGCAGATGGATCTTCAAACTGCCGTTGAATGATCACGCTCAATATTCTTTGGCTATTGACCGGCGACATACTTAGTTTTTCATTCACATACGCACCGCTAATGTATTTGATCTCCTTTATGCAACTGTCATGGAAACCGTACATAGCATCCATAAAGTTTTTTAAATCATTTTCGTTTGCAATGTCATTCCACATATTTGTCTCCTTTAGTCATCCAAAGATCCTGATCAGCCCTCCACCTACACCTGCTCCAAGTGGCCCAAAGAGAAAGTCATCCGCAGCTCCTACGCCTGTGAGATCATCGGCAGCAACAGCTATTATGCCAACAGTACATATGACAACCAAACCAGCGCCAATTACCGGTTCCCAACTCATTTTGTAAGAAGGATCCGGCGGAAGATGTTCTTTCCCTCTTTCGCCGTTTTTCCACTCATGGTCATGTGGTAAAGGCATGTTGCCGGGATGATTATAGTCCCGGTCTCTTTCGGGATTGCCATCCGGTCCATACCAACGCTTCTGTTTTGGGGTTCCGTCTGGATTTGGCAAAGTTTGACTTGATCCGGGTTCTCCTTTTTTAGGTAAGCTATTCGAACTTGCTTTCAGTATGTTTGATGCCGATGATACCGCAGACTTGACTGTGTTGGCAACAACAGTAACGGCTTTCTTAACTGCATTAACCACTGCACTTGCAGCGTTTTTAATCCATTGAGGCCAGTGACCAGTGTAGTCACTCATATTCACCGGATCATTCATACAATAGGCGAAAAGGTTATAACCACGAATATCTCCTCCAACACCGGCGATCGCATCATCCGCATTTATCCACCGACCGATCTCAGGATCGTAATAACGGCTGGATACATAATAGAAGCCGGTTTCATCGTCATAGTAGTATCCCCTGTAGCGGAACGGATTTCTCTTGCCGATTGTACTTGCAAGGCTTCCTGTGATTCCAAGGAGCTTACCCCAGCTGTCATACTGGTACTGCACCACGCTTGTGCCGTTTTCATCAATCAGCCCTGTGATGTCATTCTGGGCGTTTCTTGTGTAGAAATAGCGGTTGCTTCCGGCAAACATACCGATCAGGTTTCTGGCGGAATCGTAGGAGAAGTAAGTGGTCACATCTCCTGCCTTCTGGGACATGAGAAGCTCCCCTGCCATGCGGAAGTCTGTGGTAACCCCGTCTACTGTCTTTCTTGACCTTCGTCCTGTATGATCGTAGAAATACTGGATCTTCTTTCCATTATTTACAGTGGCAAGCTTCCTTCCCTGTGTCCAGGTGTAGGTGGTATTTCCCTTCTTCACCATATTTCCAATGGCATCGTATGTCATGGAAACCCCATTCCATGTAAGAAGCTGGTCCTTCCATGTGCTGTTAAAGGTTCCGCGGATTGTTTTTACCGGAGTTGACGGAAGAGCCTTGTCCGCCTTTGTAAAAGCATACTCCTCCATGCGGGTCATGTTGCCTCCAAGGTCGTAAGCATAGGCGAAGGTTTTATTCAGAAGGTGGTTGTCCTCCCGGATAAGCTGGTTTCTCTTATCGTATTTAAAGGTACTTGTCTTCCCTTCTGCCCCGGCTGTCCCCTCGGAAATCTGTATGATATTTCCATTCTCATCATACTTGTAGAAGGTGGATTTTCCCCCTACCATGATCTCTTTTACAAGACTGTAGCGGTTGTTGCCTCTGTCATCATAAGTATAAATCGTCTTATGCTGTCCGGCATCTCCTTCATTCCATACCTGTTCTGTCACTCTTCCATACTTATCGTAATGAGTGGTTCTTGTATGCCCGAAGGTCGTTACCTTCTGCTCACGGCTGTCCTTATCATACACGTAATTTGTCTGGAAAGTCGCCTCTGCACTGTGGCGCAGGCTTACCATGTTGTTGCCTGCATCGTAGTGATACTCATAAGAACAGGAATCCTTCATATCCACTACACGCATCAGTCTTCCAAGGAAGTCGTAGTACAGCCAGTATGTTTTCCCAAGTGTCTGGTCTGTCACACGGGCAAGCTCTCCCTGCTTATTGTACACATAAGAATAAAGCTTCTTCTCTGCTTTTTCCGCCGCGCTGTAGAACCAGGTTATGGAAATCCTGTCCTGTCTGTCATAATCGTAGCGCAGATAATCTCCGTTTCCGTATAACACTTTCAGAAGATTTCCATTATTGGATTCATACTCATAGCTTACCACTTTTTTCCCTGCAATGGAAGCGCTTAACGCATTTCCAAAACCATCGTATACAAAGCCGTAGGAAAAACCATTATGCCCGATGGACGTCAGCTTATCCTTTGTGTAGGTATACGTATTCTCTACCGTCTGGCTGCCGCCTTCCCCTACTTTCATGGATACGGATTTCAGACGGTCCGCCCCGTCGTATGCGTAGGAAAGAGTATTTCCCCTTGCGTCTGTCATGGATCTCATCAGGTCCCGGGCTTCGTCCCATGTGTATTTTACCACATTTCCGCCTGCATCTGTAACAGAAGCCACATGGTTATCGTCTGCCGTAAAGGTCCTTGTTACCCATGTTCCCTGCACCGGATTGCCCGGATTTACACAGGCGCTTTTCACTACGTTCCCTGCCCTGTCATATTCCAGCTTATACACTACGTTCTGAGCGGAAGTTCCCTTTGTTACATTATGCTTATCGTCATACTCATACTTAAACTCATTGCCGCGGAAATCCTTCATTCCCGTCATATCGTTGTTTTCGTTATATTTAAACTCCGCGCTCTTCTTCTGCGCGTCTGTGACGGAAATCAGGTTATGCTCCTTATCATACTTATACGTCTGTCCAAACTCCTCCCGGAACAGGGAAAGCCCGTCAAAGAACGCAAGGTTGGCATTGTGGCAGTATGTGTAAGACACCTTAATGCTGGTATAATCTTTTTTTGCTGCATACACATCGCTTAAAAACTGCCAGTCCAGAATGTCCGGGCTGAAGTTTGTGTAATGGACGTCTTCCTTTCCGTCTGTTCCCACAAAGACAACCTCCACGCCAAAGCGGCGTTTCTTATCGTTGTCTGTCTCAGGAAGGGAAGTTCCTTTTCCCCAGGCATTGACCATATAGTTATCGCCCTTTTTACCGGAAATGTTCAGAGTCTTTGTCAGCTTCTTATCCATTGCCGGGTCGCCTGCAAATTTATAAATATGGCTGTCCAGCTCCGGAATCTGTCCCGGCGCTTTTGCTTTTCCAAGGGGGAGTACCTCCGGCGCTGTGGAAACTGTCACATCGTCTTTGTGGATGTATACAAACTCATCTCCCAGGAGCACGGCATAGAAAGTCCCTTCTTTCCTGTAAACCTCTCCCCTTAAAGTATATGACGTTCCGCTTCCCACCGTTGCTTTTACAGAACCTGAGCGTGACGGTGTTGCATACAGCTTCGTACTTTTATTTGTTTTTCCGGAAGCATCATTTCTCGCAAGACGGATTACCGTATCTTCCGGAATGTAACCGTGGTAACGGCTTTTATCCATACTTAACGCTGCAAAATACCATTTTCTTCCGGAAGCGTCTTTACTTGTCTCTTTTATACAAAGGCGTGTTCCTTTTGGGATCCCCTCCTGTACGCGGCTGGAGCTGGCATCTGCCTTACTGTAAAGGATTCCGTTATTCATTGCCACTGCACCGTTATATACGCCTTCACTGCCGGAAACATAAGGAATTGCCTGAGAAGCCGGAATATACCCTTTCACTCCGCTTTCTTTTGCCGCCCTGTGCCATTCCTTTCCGTCTCTTCCGATTACGGTGTAAATGCCGCTGATATGTTCTCCATATGCAAGGGAGGCTGCGCTTGCAGCGGCAGTATCCGGGGATTTTCTGAGAACTGCGCCTTTGGTGATCACATGAAGCCCCTTCTGAATGGGAATGTCCACAGAAGAATCTACCGTTACAAGAGCGTCCTCCTCTGTTCCGATTTTTGTAAAGCCGGAAGTATTTCCAAGATGGAAGCTTCCATTTTCCACAAGGTTGCAGCGGTTTGCCGTATTTCCCGTCTCAAGCTGCGCCACATCTCCGTAAAGTGTTCCTTTTACATGGTAAAGATGGAGATACAGGTTTACCGTATCGTTTTTTGCATCTTTCGGCACAGTAAAGAATACAGAAAGCTGAAGGAACCCATCTGTTGTACGGCGGACGGATTCACTGTCATACTGCATGGATTTTCCATCTTTGTCATAACACTGGGCGCGGAGAAAGCATTTGCCCACATTTTCCAGAGCAGCGATTTCCGCCTTCACATACATGGAAAATGTATACGTCTCTCCTTTTTTCACCTTTACATCCTGCCGCCAGTAGCCATAGCCGCTTTCCTTTGTACTTGTCAGTTTCAGGGAATGAGTTCCCACCTCGCAGTACTGTGCGTCCGCATTTCTCACAGCCGTCACAATATTTCCTGCGCATACGCTGGAATACCAGGGGGAATCCTTTATTTCCTCCATGATCGGGTCACGGAGAAGCTGTACAATATTATTCTGAAGCTTCGTCTCATTTTCCAGGCGGTTTACCTGATTTCCCTGTTTATTAAACTTCGCGCTTGCAGCATGGCCGAAGCCGTCGTGCACATGGAGAAGATTGCCGCTGTTATTAAAGCGGTAAATCTCTGTTTTCTCTTTCCCGTCTACATATTTTGTGCTGTTATATCCATAAGTGATAGAAAGGCTGTCTCCTGCTGTCTCTCCTGCGAACTCTTCAATTTTTCTGACACGATGCGCCCCTGTTCCGGAATAGCTGTAACGGAGTTTATAATCATCAACCCTGTTCCACACTTCCGTAAGACGGTGGCTGCCGTCATATGCGTAATCTGCCCTTGCCCCGTCTATGTCTGTAATACGTGTCATATCCTCTCCCTTATAATCAAGGGAAATCGTTCCTGACGGAGTCTGAATTTTCTTCAGATGAGTCATTTTTCCCTGGCTGTTCCTGTCATAAGTAAAGACAAAGGAACGCCTGCCTGTACATTCCGTTACCTTCGTAATGCGGTTTTCCGCATGTTCAATCTGTGTGGTATTGCCGTTTTTATCGCGGATTTTTGTAAGGAAACCGGTCTTATCAAAAATCATCTGGTTGTATTCCTTATCCTCAATCATGTACCCCATGTCTGAAGATGGAGCCAGTTTCAGGGTAAGGTCTTCTGTGGACTCGTCCAACCATTTATTCTTCTCTGTATTCTTATAGAAGTAATGAACCGTTCCGTCTCCTTCTATATGCTGATAGTAATCCGTTCCCCCAATATTTACTTTTTTAATTGTCTGATGGAAGCTTAAACGCCAGCCTTTTCCATACCCAAGGTTTGTATTGCAGTCATTTGTGTTGTACACCTGAGAAAGGGACACCGGCATACGGCTGCCTCCCATTTCTGCTGTCGCATGAGAAAGAATCAGGTTTCCATTATAATCATTTACATGGACAACACCTGCCCTGCCTGCACTCTGACTGTGGTAAGTCCAGTAATCCTCAAGCCCTGAATAGTTTACATAAGAAATATCAATACGAGGGCGCATATCCTCATAATCCTTATCACAGTCAGCGGAAAGATATTCTGTATAGCGGTTCAGTTCCAGATATTCCTTAAACATAAGACCGTAATTTTTCCCATTTTCATACCAGTCTTTTACAAGACGGGTAATGTCCATCGTAATATATTTCTGTTTATCTGCCGTAAATTTACAGACGTCCTCTACTGTATCTCCATAAATGGGGGCATTGCACCAGTTAATAGTGGAAGAAGCCCAGTTCTGCAGAACCCGGTGTACGGAAATAGTACGCTCCAGGTTATCTTCTTTTAAGGATACCAGAACAAGCCTTGCGTTTATTACCATGTCGCCGCTTTTGATTTCTGGCAGCTTAAATTTTACAAAGCTTCTCTGAATGTTATCTCCGCCCCAGGTTTTCAGGATCACACTGTTTGGATAATGATCCGTCTCATTTACGGAATCCACATGAGCATCTTCAATCTCCTCCCTCTTTTTAGAGGTAGTAATCACCGGGTCTACCACAACCGGATATACTCTCTCCGGAGCTTCCAGCCATTCTCTGTCCGGTGTAAGGGTCACAAGACATTCTTTATTTTTCCCTTCTTCCAGAGATAAAGCAATCTTTTCACTCCTGTTTCCTTCCCCGTCTTTCATATATGGGGCAGATAAATAAAATACCTCTTCTCCCTCAGGAGTGGAAAAACATACGGTATTTCCCTCAAGGGAAGGGACAAGTCCTTTCATGCGGTAACGGAAAGTAAACTGCTCCGGCGCTTCCTTTGTTTTTAAGATCAGGTCATCCTTTACCTTTTCCCCAAACACGCGGCAGCGAAGGTCAGTATCCTTACATACTTCCGGGTAAAGGACTGTTTTTTCGTCCGGGAACTGAGATTTCACTTTAAAAGCCCCTTCCAGTCCCCAGTCAAGTCGGCAGCCGTCCTTTGTAATGGAAATGGTGTCTTTCTCTTTCGCCTGTTTCTTAAAGCGAATCTTTAACTTTCCTTTTTCATTGGAAAACTCTGCCTCTTCTTCTGTAAGGCGGTCATCCATGTCTTCCCAGGCTCCGTCTTCCTTCTCATAATGGACAGGTTCAAAATAAATCTGAGCAGTCACAGAATGGTCCTGGTTTTCAAATACTTTTGTGTTTGCTGTTCGTCTTTCTTTTAATTCTTTTCTCTTCATATCGTGCATTCTCCTTTTGATTTTTTCTTCGGTAGCTCCTTGCACGATTATGATAGCAAACATTTATTCTTTTTAGAATAACATATATGTTAAATTTCAAATTTATTTTCTATTTAAAATCAAAAATCTCTCCTTCCGTGACAGAAAGCGCTTTCGCTATCTTTACAAAAGTCAGGATATTCATGGACACAACCCCGTTTTCTATCCTGGAAAGATGCACATCGGAAATATCCGCCTTTTCTGCCAGCTCCTTCTGTGACATTTTTCTGCTTTTTCGAAGTCTGTAGATTGTCTCTCCAATACGTATCAGTTCACTTTTTTCCCCATTCATAAAAATCCCTCCTGTTTTTCCGTGAAACAACAAAAAGCCGGGAAAAACCTGCGTCTGCAGAATCTTATCCCCGGCTCTCCGCCTTAAATTTCTCATTTTTCTGCATCTCTGCGGCTCAAACATATTTAATATCAGAACATATATTGCAAATTATTGCGTACATCTGTTCTTTTTCATTATATTACCATACATTTGTTCCGTCAAGATGTTTTTTATGCTATAGAAATTTACTCATTTAATTTCCGGAATTTCATATCCCCAGGATTCCCGGATTCCATCCATCAGCTCCATTACCTGAACACTTTCTTCATGTGGCATCTCGGCACATTCCAGTTCGCCGTTTTCCATTGCCCGGACGCAAGCTTCTACCTCATACTCATATCCGCTTATCTGTTTCGGCGGGAAATATTCCGCCACTTCTTTATGCTCTTTATCAAACACACGAATCCTTTCCGGATTATTAATGTTCGTCACTTCAATATAGCCCTTTGAGCCGAAAATCATTCCCTTTCTGTCTGTAGCTGCATAAGCGTTACTTTGAAGAGTTGCCATTTTTCCATCTTCATACGTTATGGTAATGCTGTCTATCATGTCTACGCCGCCTTCAAAAACTGCCTGGGCTGTCACTTCTTTTATATTTGTACCAAAGACCATGCGCGTAAAATTAATAGGGTATACGCTGAGGTCAAGAAGCGCGCCTCCTGCCAGCTCCGGTTTTTTAATACGTTCCACATGATTTATCACATATCCCAGATTTGCAGTAAGGGAAGTCACATCTCCGATTACGCCGCTTGCCACAATATCATCTATCATTTTTCTGGAAGGCATATATCTTGTCCAGATTGCTTCTGTAAGCAAAAGTCCTTTTTCTTTTGCCAGGGCAAAAACCTCTCTTGCCTGATGTGCATTTACGGTAAATGCTTTTTCACACAGCACATTTTTCCCTGCTTCCAAGCACATTTTTATATGTTTATAATGATGGGAATGAGGCGTTGCAACGTATACAAGCTGTACCTCTTTATCTGCCAGCATCTCCTCATAAGAACCGTACGCCTTCTGAAATCCATATTTCTCTGCAAAATCCTGCGCCCTCTTTAAATCCCTTGCAGATACAGCATACGCTTCCACACAGTCCATTTCCTTAATGGTATTCGCCATTGTTACAGCAATGGTTCCCGCTCCTATAAAACCCATTTTTACCATAATAAAACCCCTCCTGTATTTTATTTCTCTGTAAACTCTACAACTGCATACGGCTTGCCGCTTTCATCATTTAAAAGCACCAGAACTTTTCCCTCTTCTCTGTGTACTGCCGGGAAAATCACATCGTGAAGCTTCGCCTGCTGCTTATATTCTGCTCTCATCTGCCCTACGTAAAACCCTTCTGGAAGGTAATCCTCAGCCATCTGTATGTACTGACAGTTATTTACATGATGATTTGTGTCAAGATGATGCTTCTGAACAGAAAAGCTCTGACCGTCTGTACATTCCTTTGGAATTGCGATTTTTCTCGGCGCATATTCCATATCAAGCTTCTCTTCCAGGTCGTATCCCTGCACATCCTCCTCTGTCAGCTTTTCCGGCAGTCCTGTTGTCATATTGATGTTGCTCCAGTAAGTATTTGCCCAGGCAAGACGCTCGCCGCCTTCTGTTTCCATAACAAAGTTTCGCATTCCCAGAAAGCCCTTAAACTCATATGGAAACGTAATGATTTTTACATTTTCTCCAAGTCTGGGATAACGGCTTATAACCACCTGCCAGGAAGACAGCACCCAAACTCTGTTTCTATCTTTTACTTTTTTCATTCCCTGCCCGATCGCCTCTGAGTGAAAGGTACTGCAGTCCTGAAAATAATTCAGGATTCCCGGCAGGGTCAGACAGGCATTTTCGCCTGTTTCACTGTATCTGATACGACTGTTGAAACTGTATTTCATTTTGCGCCTCCGTTTTGTTATTTTTATTTATTCCCCAACTGCCAGAATGCCACAGCGCTTGCAGCCGCCACATTCAGAGAATCTACCCCGTGGGACATGGGGATTTTCACTGTGTAATCGCAGTCTGCAATGGTAGAAGAAGCCAGTCCGTCCCCCTCTGTCCCGAGAATGATCGCCAGTCTGTCCTCTGCCATAAGCTCCGGATCATCAATCCCTACGGAATCATCTCTCAGGGCAAACGCCGCCGCTTTAAATCCCAGCTCGTGAAGAAGTTTTACCCCTTCCTGCTGCCATAAATCCTTTTCATTTTTCTTTGTTCCACAGGAAAGAAATGTCCACGGAATCTGGAAAACCGTTCCCATGCTCACACGGATCGCCCGCCTGTAAAGAGGGTTGCTGCAGTCCGGCGTCAGCAGAACCGCATCTATATTTAATGCAGCGGCAGAACGGAAAATCGCCCCTATATTCGTAGGATTTACCACATTTTCCAATACAGCGATCCGTCTTGCCCCTTCGCAGACCGCTTCAACTGACGGAAGTTTCGGTCTGTACATGGCGCAGAGCATTCCTCTTGTAAGATTAAATCCTGTAAGCTGCGTTAATACGTCAAATTCCGCTGTATAAACAGGAATATCTCCACACCGCTCTATCAATTCTTTCCCTTCTCCGTCCACATGCCTTCTCTCCGCCAGAAAGGATACAGGAATACAGCCTGCGTCAAGCGCCCTCTCGATCACCTTGGGACTTTCCGCAATAAACATTCCCTTTTCCGGTTCATGGCGGTTCAAAAGCTGTCCTTCTGAAAGCCTTGCATATACGTCAAGCTCCGGCGCCATAAAATCTGTTATTTCTATAATATTTGACATTTCATTTCTCCTGTCGGCGTAAATTACAACTCAATCACAAACTGCTCTTCTTCCTTTAAATCCACTACTGTACAATCATTTGCATATGTACATTCCGGCAGAATAATCATTGCCTGCAGTTCTTCCTCATGTGCGGGAAGGGGCGCCAGATGCCAGATAGCAGTAGAAATCTTTACCAGCGTTCCTCTCGGCACAATAAATGCCTTTGTATACTCTGTTACAGGCGTACCGCCTGACGCCGGCGCAACATGAAGAATCATATCATCATTCAGGGGAAGAATCATTTCCGGTGTAGTTGTGTGATATTCCACCTGCGTAACCTTCATTTCTTCCGGTTTCTTTACGAGAATCGGAGAAAATCCAATTCGAGTTGTATATGTCTCCGCGATTCTGTCCGGGAAAAATCTGTGAATTTCTCCGTTTAATGAATAACCCTGCGGCTCTGTCATAGAATAAAAATTTCCAAATGGTGCAAATGTTTCTCTTGTTAATGGTTCTGCTTTTATTGTTCTCATATTTTTGTCTCCTTTTGTCTTAAATTTCTCTTTTAATTTTTACCTTATGACATTTTTTCCAGATATTTTTTCACTGCTTCTATAACTATGGTCGCTGATTCAAACTGTTCTTCTGCTTTTTCTTTTGAAGCTATATAAAAATCATCATAATCACTTTTTTCTCTTACTCTTTGCATCATTCCAATTAGTCTTCCAATCTCTCTGGGAAATATCCCAGATTTATCCAATTTCAACACCTTCCTTTTTTACATTATCATAAAACGGCAACGCTCCGAGCCAATAATTAAAATGTTCCTCATTTTCCAACACAGGATTTATAACTATGCCATATTCCATTTCAAATTCAAACGCGACATCGAATATTTTATTCTCAATCTTCTCAATTTCCATATTAGAAAGCGACGTCAGAATCATAATATCTATATCTGAATTTTCCCGATAATCCCCACGGGCATAAGACCCATATACTATTATTTTTTTTAAGGTTTCTCCAAGAATTTTTTTTACAATCTGCGAAAACTCCAATAAAATTCTCTGCTTTTCATTCATTTGTCTAACCCTCCTTTTCCATCTTGATTTTATTATACCCCATTTATTTTTTCCTCACAACGAAAAAAGGTATCTTCTTCCGAAGATACCTCATTGAGCAGGGCTACAAGGATTCGAACCTTGAGATGACGGAGTCAGAGTCCGTTGCCTTACCGTTTGGCGATAGCCCTATGTGTTTTTGTTTTTTATTTCTTATCGCTCGCGACAAATGGTATTATATACTACCCTTATAAAAAAATCAACCCCTTTTTTAAAATTTTTTTATTTTTTTTACGATTTTTTTTACGGGAGATTGTGATATAATATGAGGTAAGTATAAAACGCTGTCTGACAGCGAATATTTTAACCTTAATCAGAGGAGAAAAAGCATGAGAGCAAATAATCTTACCCTGCTCACAGACTTATATGAGTTGACCATGATGCAGGGATATTTTAAAAACCCTACAGACCAGACTGTTATTTTTGATATGTTTTACCGCACAAACCCCTGCGGAGGCGGTTTTGCCATCTGTGCCGGTCTTGAGCAGATGATTGATTACATTGAAAATTTAAGATTTACAAAGGAAGATATTGAATATCTCCGAAGCCTTCATATTTTTGAAGAAGACTTTCTGGAATATTTAAGCAATTTCCGTTTTACAGGCGATATATATGCCATCCCGGAAGGCACTGTTATTTTCCCAAGAGAGCCTATGGTAAAAGTAATTGCACCTATTATGGAAGCACAGCTTGTAGAAACTGCTATTTTAAATATCATGAACCATCAGAGCCTGATCGCCACAAAGGCAGCACGCGTCTGCTATGCGGCAAAAGGCGACGGCGTAATGGAGTTTGGACTTCGACGCGCCCAGGGACCTGACGCCGGTATTTTCGGCGCACGCGCTGCTGTGATCGGCGGCTGCGTGGGAACATCCTGCGTTCTCACAGGACAGATGTTTGACGTACCGGTTCTGGGAACACACGCCCATTCCTGGATCATGAGTTTCCCGGACGAATATACTGCATTTAAAACTTATGCAAAAATGTATCCTGATTCCTGTACTCTTCTTGTTGATACTTACGATGTGCTGAAATCCGGTGTTCCAAACGCAATCCGTGTATTTGAGGAAATGCGCGAGGAAGGCATTGTTCCTAAAAAATATGGTATTCGTATTGACAGCGGCGACCTTGCCTACCTGTCTAAGGAAACATATAAGATGCTTGCAGCTGCAGGCTTTGATGATGCTGTCATTTCCGCTTCCAGCGACCTTGACGAATACCTGATTGAGAGCCTGAAGGCTCAGGACGCAAAAATCAATTCCTGGGGCGTAGGCACACGCCTTATCACAGCAAACGATAACCCAGCCTTTGGCGGAGTATACAAGCTTGCCGCCGTAAAAGACAGCGCCGGAAGCGGCTTTGTCCCTAAAATCAAGCTTTCCGAAAACACAGAAAAGGTTACTAATCCCGGAGATAAAACTGTTTACCGTATTTATAGTAAAACAACAGGAAAAATTAAAGCAGACCTTATCTGTCTTACAGATGAAACACTGAATCCGGAAGAAACCATGGTAATCTTTGACCCTGTTGATACCTGGAAAAAAACAAAAATCCTCGGCGGAACATACGAACTTCGCGAGCTTCTTGTTCCTGTCATCAAGGACGGAAAACGCGTTTATACTTCTCCTTCTGTTATGGAGCTTCGTGAATACTGCCAGAAAGAGCAGAATACTCTCTGGGACGAATCAAGACGTTTTGTAAATCCGCAGAAAGTTTATGTAGACCTGTCGCAGAAACTTTACGATATGAAAAAAGAACTTCTGGAAGAAATGAGTGAAAAATCATTAAGCGGCATATAAGCTTTTAAAAGTCATAAACCTCCTTTTCCCCTCATAGACATAAAAGGGAAAGGAGGTTTTTTATGGACAATCACACCTATATCCGGCTTATTAATAAAGAATATCCTCTTCCTGCCGGTTTTATTCCGGCAAACCTGGTTGATTCCGGCATTCCATTTGACGCTCCGCCCGGCGATGAAAAACGGCTTTTAGAACCAAAGGCTGCGCGGGCAGCTCTCTCCCTTTTTCACGCAGCCCGCCGGGAAGGACTGAACCTCTATGGAATTTCCGGGTATCGTTCTTACTTTCGCCAGAAACAGCTTTTTACAGGAAGCCCTTATGTTGCGCCTCCCGGAACGAGCGAACATCAAAGCGGACTTGCTCTGGATCTTTCCTGTCCCTGTATCAACATGGAGCTTTCAGAGGAATTTGCCGAAACACCGGAAGGCATCTGGCTTGCCAGAAACGCCTCCCTTTACGGTTTTATCCTGCGGTATCCGAAAAACAAAGAACATATCACGGAATTTCCCTACGAGCCCTGGCATATCCGGTACGTGACAAAGCCGCTGGCAGCCTGGCTCTCTCTTACCGGAATGACACTTGAGGAATATCACTCGCTTACGGAAGCTCTTTAATTTACTGCTCCATCTGACGTCCCAGAAATCCTGCTGCCGTCTGTACAAGAAGACGTTCCGAATTTCCCATCACATCTTTTTCGCTTCTTCCCATAAGAATCACTGCTCCAATGGCATCTCCCGCACATATGATCGGCTGTACAGCCTGAGAATACAAATTCCCTGCCTGGTCTGACACCACAGGGATTTTTCCTTTCTCATTTCCATTTGCACAGATGCCTTCCCTGTCTCCGATCGCACCTTCCAGTTCCTTACTGATTTCTTTTCCCGCAAACTCCTTATTTCCCGGTCCTGCTGCCGCCACCACCTGATCATGATCTGTAATACATGCCACAAGACCGGTTGTCTGTGCCAGCGCTTCCGCGTATTCTTTCGCAAAAATACTCAGCTCTCCGATAGGAGAATATTTTTTCAGTATGATCTGTCCCTCTCTGTCTGTAAAAATCTCAAGAGGCGTTCCCTCCTTTATCCTCAGTGTCCTTCTGATTTCTTTCGGGATTACAACTCTTCCCAGATCGTCAATCCTTCTTACTATTCCCGTTGCTTTCATAAAAAAATTCCTCCATCTACTGTACTTTCCGTTTGCTGTACTTTCCATTTATGGAAATAGTATCTGTAGATGGAGAAATTTTTATGCGTTAAATTTATTCTTGCATTTTGGAATTTTTGTGTTATAGTATTCATATACTTAATATGTAGTTTTTAAAACTATATAAGAATATTTCCAGGAGGCGACTTACATGAAACTGAAATTAAAAGACCCGGGAAGCGCCATCACTCACGGCATCGCCATGCTCCTTGCCATTGCAGGCGCTGCCCCTCTGATCGTAAAAGCTGCCAGAAGCAAAGATACCCTTCATATTGTGGCAATCAGCATTTTTATCCTTACCATGATTCTGCTCTATGCAGCAAGCACACTTTACCACTCTGTAGACTCTACAGAAAAGGTAAACAGAAGACTTCGGAAAATGGATCATATGATGATTTTTATTATGATAGCCGGAAGCTACACACCCGTATGCCTCATCGCCCTTCATAACCGCACAGGATACGTTCTCTGCGCTCTTGTATGGGCTGTTGCCATTGTCGGCATATTGTTAAAAGGACTTTGGATAAACTGCCCTAAATGGCTTTCTTCCGTACTTTATATTGGAATGGGATGGCTCTGCGTTCTGGCTTTTGTACCCATCTTCCACTCTCTTCCAAGAGCTGGATTCGGATGGCTTCTTGCAGGAGGTATCATTTATACCATTGGAGGTATCATTTACGCATTAAAGCTTCCTATTTTTAATGCAGCGCACAAAAACTTTGGCTCACACGAAATTTTCCACGTCTTTATTATGCTTGGAAGCGCCTGCCATTTTATTGTCATGTACTTCTTTGTGGCAGTTTTACCGTAAAATATTCAGTTTATGGTAGAATATTTATTCATAAGCAGGATAAATTTTTCATCAAAAATTCTTGACAATAATTAAACAGTATGAGATTATAACGATGTATAATCGACAAATTGTTCGGAGATAAGTTCAAAATAATATCAATACTGTTATTTTGATTAAAAGGGAAACCCGTGTAAATCTGGTACGATCCCGTCGCTGTGATAGCTAGTTCTCAACGCAATATCACTGGAAAATATTCTGGGAAGATGTTGAGAATGTTGATACTTAAGTCAGAAGACCTGCTTATTTCTGTGAAAGATTCTTGCGGACGACAGGAAATTCTGATATTTGAAAGTTTCTATAGTAATATTCTTCACAGGATTTTTTTGACTTTCTATATATAAGATTTCAAAATGAATGCAGCCGCATTCATTTTTTTTGCATCAACTTACTGTTTTTGTCAATTATAAAAAATTTTATGAAAAGGAAGAGGCATTATGAAACACAAGAAGGGAAGGAAACTGTTAATAATTACAGCAACTATGTTATCTATGAGTACTGCTGTATGTACTACCGTGTATGCAAAGAAAGAAGAAAAAGTTTTAAATTTTGGCTGTGCAATGTATACAGACGGTATGGTAAACAGTGCATTAGATGAAAATTCCGGTTGGAACGCAATGCGATACGGAATTTCAGAAGCTCTGTTTAAATTTAACGACAATATGGAAATCACTCCATGGCTTGCCGAAAGCTATGAAGTAAACGAAGAACACACTGACTGGACAATCAAATTAAAAGAGGGAATTAAATTCTCTGATGGCTGTGACCTTACGCCTTCAAAAGTAAAGGCTTATTTCGACCACTTGAAGGAAATGGGACCTTCCGGCTCTGCAAAACCTGAAAAATACCTTGAATTCGAGGCAGAAGTAACCGTAGACGATAAAGCAAACATCATCAATATTAAAACAAGCACGCCTTATGCAAACTTAATGGGGCAGCTTTGCCATCCCACAATGGGAATCACAGATGTAGAACATATTGAAAATTTTGATACAGGTATTATTGGAACCGGCCCATACAAAATCGATAGTTTTAATGGCGTAGGTATTGGATACACGCTGTCAGCAAATGAATATTATTATGAAGATGTTCCTTATGATAAAGTAAATCTTTTATTTATGGGTGATAACTCCGCAAAAGCAATGGCTCTTCAAAGCGGACAGGTGGACCTTGTTGAAAATATCACAAACGTTACAGATATTCAGTCTTTCCAGGAGAGCGAAGACTTTACAGTTGATATTGCATCTGGTGTCCGCTGTGGATTTTCCTGGATGAATTTTGATGGTGTTCTAAAAAACAAAACACTCCGCCAGGCAATCTTAATGGCAATCGACAATGAAGCAATCTGTAACTCCAGAACAATCGGCGGACTTTATACACCTGGTTTTTCTGTACTACCTTCCTCACTTTCATATGGATATGAGAACCTGAAAAACCCATATACATATAATCCGGAAAAAGCAAAAGAAATCCTGGATGAAGCAGGCATTGTAGACACAGATGGAGATGGTATCCGTGAATTAGACGGAGAAAATATCCAACTTCGGTATATCTCTTATGAAAACCGTCTTCTAAATGATTTTGCTGATGCCAATACTCAATATCTTGCAGAAATTGGCATTGGTGTTATTCCGGAATATGGAAGCTCCGATGACCAATGGAGTAAACTTGCTGCATTAGATTATGATTTTAATAATAATAACTGGATTACAGTTGGTACGGGAGACCCTCTTGCATATCTTGCAAACTGGGCATCAGAGAGTACATACTGCGCATATTCAAATCCTGAATACGATAAATTATTTGAACAGTTAAAAGGCGAGATGGATCCTGAAAAACGTACAGATCTTATTTTCCAAATGCAGCAGATTTTAATTGACGATGCGGCAGTTTTAATTGAAGGTTATTACAACTCTTCTATGATCTACTCCAAGAAAGTCTCTTCCGCGCATATCCATACCGCAGATTATTACTGGCTGTCAACAGAAATTATTCCCGCGGAATAAAAACAGCTGTCAATTCACATCCCTTTTATCCTGCAGACTGCAGAAGCTACAGGATAAAAGGGAACTTTTATAAATAGTAGAAAGGGGCATCTTTTTGAATAAAAAGCAAATTCTTAAACGTCTTTTACAAATTGTAATTGTATTACTTGGAATCAGCTTTATTACATTTGGACTTACCTATATTTCTCCCGGAGACCCTGTTCGCAATATGTATACTGCAACCGGTGTCATGCCAACAGAGGAAATGATTGAGGAAACAAGAGAAGAACTGGGATTAAATGACCCATTTATAGTGCAGTATACACGTTGGCTTTCCAATTGTTTACATGGCGATTTCGGAAAATCTTACAGCTTAAATAAACCGGTTACGGAACTTCTGGCAGCCAGACTCTGGCCCACTTTAAAACTTACTTTAATGTCCATGTTCTTAATGCTGATTATCTCCATACCTCTTGGTGTGATTTCAGCTATCTATAAAGATAAATGGATTGATTATCTCGTCAGAGGAATTACATTTCTTGGCTGTGCCATGCCTAACTTCTGGGTCGGTTTGTTGTTAATGCTTGCCTTTTGCGTTTATTTTAATATATTCCCGGTTATCAGCTCCGCAGGAGACTTTAAAAGTTTGTTTCTGCCAGCATTGACACTTGCCATTGCAATGTCTTCCAAGTATACACGTCAGGTGAGAACCGCAATTCTTGACGAATTAAATCAGGACTATGTTATCGGCGCACAGGCACGCGGCATAAAAAAATCAAGAATCATCTGGCGCAACGTATTTCCTAATTCTCTGCTTCCTCTTATTACGATGTTTGGTCTTTCCATTGGTTCTCTACTTGGAGGAACCAGCGTAGTAGAGGTTATTTTTTCATATCCTGGTCTGGGAAATCTTGCAGTTTCAGCAATTACTTCCAGTGACTATAACCTGATTCAGGGCTACGTAATATGGCTCGCGCTGATTTACATGATAATTAACCTGATTGTTGACGCTTCTTATGTTTATATTGACCCGCGTATGCGTTTAAAGGAGTAAGACCATGAAAAAGAAAAATATGTTTTTACAAAATAAAACCTTTGTTGTGTTCTCTATCCTGGCACTTCTTATTATTCTGACAGCAATTTTCGCCCCTCTTGTAACAGGGGGTGCAGACCCATTAAAAGGTTCCCTTGCTGATGCCCTTCTTCCGCCAAGTAAAGAGCATATATTCGGCACAGACAAAATGGGACGGGATATTTTTACAAGGGTTATTTACGGTGCACGTTCATCATTAAGTGCGACCTTTGGTGTTGTTATACTTATTTTTTTAGTTGGTTCTTTTATGGGAATTATTTCCGGATATTTTGGCGGCTGGATTGATTCTGTAATCATGCGTGTTGCAGATATGATGGTTGCTTTCCCCGGACTTGTACTTGCACTTGCAGTAGCAGGTATTATGGGCGCCAGTATCAAAAATGCAATTATCGCCATCGTTATTGTAAGCTGGACCAAATATGCCCGTCTGGCACGAAGTCTGGTTCTTAAAATTCGCGACTGCGATTATGTATCTGCCGCTATTGTAACCGGTTCAAAAACTCCTTATATGCTGCTCCGCTACATGCTTCCAAATGTAATCCCTACCTTAATTATTACAGCAGCTACTGATATTGGTTCTATGATGCTGGAACTTGCATCCATGTCATTCCTTGGATTTGGCTCAAAACCGCCGGCGCCGGAATGGGGATATATGCTGAATGAAGGAAGAGCATATATGCAAACAGCTCCATGGCTGATGATTTTCCCTGGTCTGGCCATTTTTATTGTCGTTATTGTGTTCAATATGTTAGGGGACTCTGTCCGGGATATTCTGGATCCAAAAAATGAATAAGAGGTGAAAATAAACATGTTAAAACTGAAAGATGTGACAATTTCTTATCAAAATGATTTAACTGTTCAGAACTTTCATCTGGATATGAAACCTGGACAAATTATTTCCCTTGTAGGCGAATCAGGCAGCGGTAAAACATCTGTAATTCGTGCTGTTTTAGGTCTTCTTCCCGGCGGAGGAAAAGTCACGAGCGGGAGTATTACATTCGAGGGAAACGATTTATTATCCTACACCCCGGAACAATGGAGAAAACTTCGCGGTTCTGACATCTCTATGATTTTTCAGGACAGTGGTGCCATGATGAACCCCACCCGGAAAATCGGCAGTGTTTTTACAGAATATATTCTTACGCACGAAAAACTTTCAAAAAGAGAAGCCTGGGAAAAAGGTGTTGAAATGCTTGAGCGTATGCGGCTCCCCTCTGGCGATAACATAATGCACTCCTATCCATTTCAGCTTTCCGGCGGTATGCGGCAGCGTGTTGGTATTGCCATGGGTATGACATACCAGCCAAAGCTGCTTCTTGCAGATGAACCCACTTCTGCACTTGACGTAACAACACAGGCTCAAATTGTACGCCAGATGATGCAGCTACGTGATGATTATCATACCGGTATTATTATTGTAACCCATAATCTGGGAGTAGCTGCTTATATGTCAGATTTCATTGTTGTTATGAAAGATGGAAAAATTGAGGAGCAGGGAACCAGGGAGTATATTCTGCAAGAATCAGATAACGAATATACCAGAAAACTACTGGAAGCAGTTCCTTCTCTTGGAGGTAAACGATATGTCTGAAAAACGTGAAGTAATATTAGAAGCAATACATATAACAAAAAGATTTCCGGCTTCAAATAATCGTACTTTACTTGCAAATAATGATATAAGCCTGAAAATGTATAAAGGTGAAACTCTTGGATTAGTAGGAGAGTCCGGCTGCGGAAAAAGTACATTTATGGAATTTCTGGTGTCTCTGGACAAACCTTCCGAAGGAAAAATTTTATATCACGGAACAGATATTACAAAGCTGAAAGGTGAAGAATTACGGCAGCACCGCCAGCATATTCAGATGGTCTTCCAGGATCCTGCTTCTTCTTTTAATCCTAAAATGCGGATTCGTGATATTATATGTGAACCACTGATTAATTTTAAAAAAATAAAAAAATCTGAAAAAGACGCTGCCTGCAAAAAACTTCTTCAACTGGTTGAGCTGCCGGAAGAATTTGCAGACCGTTATCCCCACAATATGAGCGGAGGACAGCGCCAGCGCGTGGCTATTGCAAGAGCACTTGCACTGGAACCCGAAATCATAATATTAGATGAAGCTACAGCAGCACTTGATGTTTCTGTCCAGAAAACAATTATCGAACTGATTACAAAGCTTCAAAAGGAAAAACATATTACCATTGGCTTTATTTGCCACGATATTGCACTGGTTCAGTCTGTATCCCATCAAATTGCAGTTATGTATCTGGGAAATCTTGTGGAAGTTATACAGGGAAAAGAGCTTTCAACAAAGGCAGTACACCCTTACACAAAAGCTTTAATGGAATCTGTCTTTGATATAAATATGGATTTTTCCACCCCCATTGAAAACGTTGACGGCGAAGCCCCAAGTCCTTTGGATTTGCCAAAAGGCTGTCCTTTTCAGGGAAGATGTCCCCACTGTATGGATATTTGTAAAAAAGAAAAACCTGCTCTGCTTGAACTGGAACCCGGTCACAATATTGCCTGTCATTTATTTAATAAAAACAGAGGATAGACAATATGAAAAAAAATGACTTGATTCATGGAAATATTGCAAAAGCTTTGCTGCTGTTCGTACTGCCTCTTATAGCAGGAAGCCTGATTCAGCAGCTTTACACAACTGCAGACGCTATTATCGTGGGGCAGTTTACCGGTAAGAGCGGACTTGCAGCCATTGACTCTGTACATACACTGTTTAAATTTCCAATTAATTTTATGAACGGTCTTGCTACTGGTGCAACAATCATGATTTCCGGTTATTTTGGTGCAAAGGATAAAAAAAGTATGCACTGCGCAGTACGCACTGCACTTTTAACCGCAGTAATCCTTGGAATCATCTGCTCTGTATGCGGTGTATATTTTGCATCCCATATGCTTGATATTATGTCCGTCCCAGTTGATATTTACAATGACGCACTTATTTACTGCCAGATTTACTTTTCTGGATTATGGTCGATGATTCTCTATAATATGATAGCCGGTATTTTACGTGCATATGGAGATTCCAAAAGACCGCTATACGTTCTTATTTTATCCAGTCTTATAAATATTGCCGGGAATTTCCTTTTGGTTGGCGTCTTCCATGCAGGTGTGAGCGGAGCTGCTGCTGCAACTGTGCTTGCCCAGATTATCAGCTCATTTGTACTATATATTATTTTAATAAAATCTGATTTTATAGAAGAAAAAATTCATATATTTAAGGCTGGCATTTGCCGTGAACATATGGGTATAATGATAAAAAAAGGGTTTCCTCTTGCTCTTCAGTCAATGCTGTTCCCTATTGCCAATTCCATTATTCAGGCAAGTGTAAACACAATGGGAACGAACAGTATTGCAGCATGGGGAATTTGTGACAAGCTTGATATGATCATCTGGCTGATTGCCGATTCCATGGGACCTGCTCTCACCACATATACAGCACAGAACATAGGCGCCGGAAAATTTGACAGAGTAAAAAAAGGTGCATTTACGGGTGCAGGCTTGTCTGTCATTTCCGTTGGAGTCGTAAGTTTGCTTTTATATTTTTGTTCTGGTATTTTAGGTCCATGGTTTATAGCAGAGAAAGATGTTCCTACTCTTATTCCACTAGTTGTAAAATATATGCAGATGATGGCTCCATTTTTTATCTTCTATGCAATCGCAGAAGCCTTTTCAGGTGTCTGCTGCGGACTTGGCGAGACTGTAACACCAATGATTACTACCCTCCTTACCATTTGTTTTCTTCGGGTTATTTGTATCTGGGCAGTTCTGCCCAAATTTAATACAATGGAATGCATTGTCTGGATTTACATTGTTTCCTGGATAGTATCAGGAATTGCATTTATATTACTATATTATAGGAAATCGTATGAAAAAAAACGGAAAAGCCCCTAATAGGAGCTTTTCCGGCATACCAAAACACTTATTTCTTTATTTTAATAACCACAAGACCGCATGGAGCAAGTTTATCACCATATTCTCCATATACAGCCTCTATCTCTCCCTCAGGAAGGGGAAGTGCTGCTTCCTCCCCGCTCCAGTTCTGATAAATATAGAAGCGCTCTTCTTCTGTTTCTCTTGAAGTCACTTCAAGTCCCTCCGGAATATCCCCTTTGATTCCGCAGGAAATTCCGCTTTGCTCTGCGATTTTCTTAAGTAAATCTTCCTGGAATTCTTTCTCTGCATCTGCTGCCACATACCAGGCCTTTCCTTTTCCGTAAGAATTTACAGTAAGGGCAGGATAGCCTTTATAGAAATCGCTTCCGTATGTCATAACAGTCTCTGCTCCGCGAAGCTCTACAAGGTCACAGAGATATTTACAGGAGTATGTTTTCTCCATTCCCAGAGCATTTCCCTCAACAGGCACAAGAGAATTTTCTTCCCAGTCATAAAGACCGTCAATCTCTGTACTGCGGATTCCAAGAACATCCATAAGTCCGTGAGGAACACCTCCAAGAAAACATTTATCTGTATCATCTACAATTCCGGACCAGTAAGTTGCAATAAAGATTCCACCGTCTTCCACAAATTTCCGCACTTTTTCCTCAAATCCGTCACGAAACATATAGCACATGGGAGCCGCAAAGATTTTATAGCCGGAAAGGTCGCATGTCATATCTACAAGGTCCACATTCAGCCCAAGTTTACGGAAACCTTTGTAATACTTTAACTGTGCCTCTCTGTAATGAAGCCCTTTATTTCTCGGTCCCTGGCTGTCTTCCATTGCCCACTGGCTGTCCCAGTCATAAAGGAGCGCAGCCTGGCTTTTTACTTCACTTCCTGCAAGAACCGAAATTTCTTTTAAAGTTTTCCCAACCTGACTTACCTCACGGAATACTCTTGTATCGTTTCCTCCGTAATGGTCGATAACAGCTCCGTGAAACTTCTCGGAAGCACCTCTGCTCTGGCGAATCTGGAAATAAAGAGCTCCTTCGCCTCCGTGGGCAATCGCCTGCATGGACTGTGCAAATAGTACCCCCGGTTTTTTCAGCTTACTCACACTCTGCCAGTTTGTAGAGGTAGGACATGATTCCATCTGGAAAAACGGTTTTTTCTTGAGAGAACGCATCAGATCGTGGCACATTCCATTTTCATACGCAGTCTCAATCACATCCTGCTTATGCCATGTAGGATATGTATCCCAGGAAACCACATCAATTTCTTTTGCAAGTTCAAAATAATTTAATCCGTCAAAATAGTACATGAGGTTTGCAGTTGTAGGAAGCTCGCTTCCTCCCTCTCGAACAGCCTGTATTTCATGATGAATAAAATCTGCCGTCTGATGAGTCACAAAACGTTTCCAGTCAAGATTTAACGCATGAAGCTGTGTCTCGCCAATGGGAGACGGGCTTTCAATCTGCTCAAAGCTGTTATATGTATGGCTCCAGAAGGTTGTACACCATTTCTTATTTAAGTTTTCAATCGTGCCATATTTCTCCTTCAGCCAGTTGCGGAATGCTTCCTGACAAAGGGGACAGTGGCACTCTCCACCAAATTCATTTGAAATATGCCACATAATCACTGCCGGATGATTTCCAAAACGCTCTGCCAGTTTTTTGTTTATGATTGCTGTTTTTTCTCTGTAAACAGGAGAGGTATAGCAGTGATTATGGCGAAATCCGTAAAGCGCTCTTTTTCTCTCACCATCAACTCTCAGTACCTCCGGATATTTGTCAGCCAGCCATTTTGGTCTTGAAGCAGACGGAGTTGCAAGAATTACGGAAATTCCTCTTTCATAAAGCTTATTGATAATATTCTCCAGCCACTCAAAATTAAATACGCCTTCCTCCGGCTCAAGGGTTGACCAGGAAAAAATCCCAAGGCTTACTACATTACAGCCAGCTTCTTCCAGCATATCTAAATCTTTCTCAAGAATATCCGGTCTGTCCAGCCACTGTTCCGGATTGTAATCGCCTCCGTGAAGAAGCCTGTTCGTCTTAAAGTCCATAGAAACCTCCTGTTAAATCATCACATCTTTTATTATCCCCAGCGCAAGAAGCATAAGAGGATAGGCTATATAAAATACATATTTTGGAATTTTATCTCTGCGCGCCCCGTTGTAACACCAGATTCCGTAAAAGGACAGAGGACCGGTTATGTACATGAGACTGATGATTGCTCCCAAAACTGTTTTCAACACGTTTTTCTCGTAAAAAATATAAAATACAGACGTTAAAAGTACCATGCAAAGCCCAAATTCTACCCGGAAAAAACCAGCCCACATAACTGCTGCCAGAACAATACAAAACTGCATTATTCTCTTCAAAAAACCACTGTATCTTTTTACAAGGCGCAGTCCGTACAGCATGAAAAGAGAGATAAGCGTTCCTGTAAGGGCATTCTGATTTGAAAAATCAAAAAACTTACTCTTCATTGCAAAATCATACGGTACTTCACTTATAAGCGAAAAAAATGCAACTGCCGCAAGATACTTCTTATAACTGGAAGTGTTTCGAAATCCTTCCACAAGAAGGAAGGCAAATAAAGGAATTGCCATACCTCCGAGAAGCTGAAGAACAGATCCCACTCCTGCAAGCATCATAAGATGAGAATCTTCTGCAAGCGCGGCAGAAAGCTCCTCCTGCGTATATTGTTCCAGACAGATCATGCCTTTTTCCACAATAATCACGCCTATATACTGAAAAAGCATCATCGCCCATGCAAATATTTTCAAGCCATCTGCCGTTATATCAGGTGTCTTCCACACAACACCTCTTCTTCCCATACCTGTACCCATAATACTCTCCTGCTGAATCAGCCTTTTACAGCGCCGCCTGTAATTCCTTCCACATAGAATTTCTGCATAATAATAAACAGAATGGAAATAGGAATGGAAACGAGCACACCGCCGGCACAGAACTGTGTGAAATAGCTGTTAATAAGGCTCTTATCCAGCATTTTAAATAATCCCACTGCAACTGTATATTTAGAAGAAATTCCCGCATTGAGAATCATCTTCGCATAAACAAAATCCATCCACGGAACAAGGAAGCTGCTGATTACTGTATATACTACGATCGGACGGCTCATAGGCAATACCATCTGGAAAAAAATCCTTGCCTCGCTGCACCCGTCAATCCTTGCAGCTTCACATAAAGCTCTCGGTACCGTGTCAAAAAATCCCTTTGCGATCAGATAACCAAGACCTGATGACGCAGAATAAACCATAATAAGACCTGCATAACTGTTTGTAAGTCCGAAAGACTTTAAAGTAAAATACACGGCGATCATGGCAAGCATTCCCGGAAACATGGTAAGGATCACTGCCATATTCATAAGGGGTTTTCTCATCTTAAAGCGCATAACCGATACTGCATACGCTACCATAAGAACAAACATAGTAGAAATCACACATGTAAAGCAGGCAATAATAAAGGTATTAATAAACCACTGCGGAAACTGCGCCACGGAATCAGGGTGAAACAATTTCACATAATTTACAATGCTCCATTTTTCCGGAAAAAATGTGCTTGTATTCATACCGGAATACGAACTGAAGGAGGTACATACAAGCCACACGATTGGAATCAGCCAGAAAATTGCCAGAACTGCAATAAAAAGATTATGAAGTATAATACTGGAAGTTCTGTTTCCTTTCATTTTTCTCATTGATACGTTCCCTCCCTGTCTCCTTTTATCATTCTGTTAAATGCAACCAGCGTAAATACAGAACAGATGATAAATACCATAATACCGATTGCCGACGCCATCTTATAATTATAGTAATCCTGTGTCAGACGGAACAGCCATGTAACAAGAAGATCCACTTCCGTTGCCTGAGAGTTTGCCATTGCCTGATTTGTTGTTGTATAAACATTTTCTGTCAGAAGATAAATAACATTAAAGTTATTAATATTCTTTACAAAATCAGTGATCAGCGCCGGGCCTGTTACAAACAGAAGATACGGCATTGTGATTTTTCTGAAAATCTGGAAGGAAGTTGCCCCGTCAACCCTAGCGCTCTCAAGCTGATCAGAAGGAAGGTTCATAAGAACACCTGTGGAGATCAGCATCTGATACGGCACGCCAATCCAGATATTGATTAAAATAATCATTACATGCGCCCATCCGGGAGCTGATAAAAACGGCACATAGCTTGTGGAAATAAGTCCAATATCTCTCAGAAAATCTGTAAGTCCGATGTTGCTGCAGAATGTGTTTACAATTCCTCCGTTTGCAAAAAAGTTTCTTACAAGAAGAAGGGATACAAACTGCGGTACTGCGATAGTAACAATAAATAATGTTCTCCACATTTTAGGGAATCTTGTCTTTTTACTGTTTAATAAAAGAGACAGAAGAATTCCTCCGATATATGTGGTAATCGTTGCAAAAAACGACCATACAAGCGTCCAGCCCAGAACGCGCACAAAAGAATATCCAAAGGTTGCAGTAAGTCCGCCGCCTCCAAACAAACTGATAAAGTTGTCAAATCCGACCCACGTAAACAGGCTGTTAGGTGGCATATGATTCTGATCGTAATTTGTAAACGCCACAAAAATAAGAAGCAGAATTGGAATTACCGTAAAAATCGTAACGCCGAGTACAGGAAGCGTAAGAAGTGTGATATGAAATTTTTCTTCTTTATATGCGTGTAAATCTTCCAGAAAATTATTTATATGTTTTCCTGCTTCCGCTGTTTTCTGAAGCTTATAAACATTCACCGTATTTTTTATCCAGATAATTGCTGCCGCGAACCACACAACAAAGCTGAACAGTGAAAAAAGCAAAATCTGAAACGAGTTATCATAATCGTTAAACTCATTTTTCATAGTCTTCATATTGAAGACTTTTTCCGGTTTTACTGTACCCAGAGTTGCAAATTTGGGAACATACTCCATTGCAAAATTTACAGTAAAGAGAATTACCGCTACTTCAAGTATTGTCATAAGCACTGCCTTTACATACTGCTTACGGCGGGCATAGCCCGCCCCAAGCCAGAGCAGCGATAACTTCACAAATAAATCACCTTTTACAACAGCGTTTCCAAACTCAGCGAAAAAATTACCAACAGCTTTAAAAAATCCGCCTGCTGCCTGGACTGCTGTCCTTTTATTTTGTTCTGCCATAAAGTTTTTCCTTTCCTTAAAAACTGCAGAGCATTTTATTCAACAGGAGCTGTGATACCTTCTACCAGAGTATCAAGAGCTTTCTGGATTCCTTCTTCGTCATCTGCCGCAAATTTACCCTGTGCAATATTTTCTCCAAAAGTTTTTGCCGGATCCCAGTATTTTCCGCCAACTCTCTGGATCACACCAAACTCGGACTGCGCAATCGCTGCAGAAATCGCAAGGTTTTCTTTCACCGCGTCAGATTCTACTACAACTTTATTTGTAGGTCCGATTTCACGTGCTTCAAAACGTGCCTGCTGCGCTTCTTCATTTGTAAGGAATTCAGCAAGAACGGCTGCCCAGCCGATGTTTTCAGAATAAGCATTGACACCGACAAATTTATATCCGAATGCTGATTTCATCTGTACCTGATCTTCCCCGATGGTAAAGGAAGGAAGTTTTGTTGCCGCATATCCATCACCGAACGCTTCCTGCGCTGCCTGTGCATCCCATGTTCCGGAAACAACAGCGCAAAGATCGCCTGACGCAATCTGGTTTGAAGTATCTCCGTCTGCAATCGCCATAAACGCCGGATTTCCTGCAATGTTCAGCATAGCTTCTGTTACCTGAACGCCTGTATATCCATCAGGGCTTGTTCCATTCCAGTCCATAGCTGTTGTTCCATCATCGTTTAAGTCTGTTGTAAAGCCTGCTCCGTAGAAAAATCCTGCGTTATACCAGCCGGAAGCAAGAACCATACCAACCTGCTTGCCGCCTTCTTCTGCCGCTGCAAGAAGAGAATCCCAGGACGCTGCGTCTTCCGGAGAAACTACAGAAGAATCGTAATATAAGAAGTAGCTGTTATCTCCAGCCATAGGGAAGGCATACATATCGCCGTCAATCGTAGCCGCCTCAACAGAAGATTCACTGTTTGCAGCTTTTACATCATCAAGAGATTTTCCTGCAACAGCCTGGAACGCTTCATCATACTCAGAAAGATCGGCAAGCGCTCCTACATTCTGAAGATCGTAAATCTGGTCGCTTGCAAAAGCAAATACATCTGCTGCCGCTTCCACATCTGTAAGAATAGTATCTTTTGCTGTTGATTCAGATTCTACGCCAATCTGAATGTCAAATTTCTGATCCGGATATGCCTCCTCAAATTTTCCAACCAGTTCCTTCAGCAGATCCTGATCTTCCTCTGCTCCCCAAAGTGTAAGCGCGATTGTTTCATCTGCTGCGCTTACGCATACAGTTGAAGAAAATTCCACTGCTGCCGCCATTGCTGTTACTAATGCTTTTTTTGCTGATTTCATATTTTTTCCCTCCTGGAAATGAATTTTGCGCCTTTTGCGCAACCGATTGCTCGTATTTTTAGTATATAACTCAGGAAAGCTTCTGTCAATTATATATTATTGCAAAAAATGAGAGTTTATTTTTATGCGTTTTTAACAAAAATAAGCTCTCATTTTTTATACTTGCGCAATCGCTTGCATTATTTTCCTTTTTATCCTGATTTTTCTACATAGTAGATTCTCTTAATATTACCTGATAGCCCGGCTGCCTGATTTTATCCTCTGTCACTTCACCCAAAATATGCAGAAGTTTATAACAGGCTTTTTTGCCAAGTTCCTTTGTATCAAATCGTATACTTGTCACAGACGGATTATCGAACTCAAGCTGACTGTTATCATAAAAGCTTGCAATTCTTATATCATCGGGAACACGGAGCCTGTTTTCCCTCAGGCAGCCGATCACCTGTGTACAGATAAAATCGTCCATACATACAATGCAGTCTGCCCCCTTATCAAGAACCTGTCTCACAGCTCTTGATACATCAAGAAAACCGTCTGCATTCATGATCACCAGCGCTTCTTTTATATCCCGCCCGGCTTCTTTAAAAGCGTCTGCAAAACCCTGGTAACGGCTTTCTGTTACTCTGTGCGTTTCGCTTCCGCCTATAAGCGCCAGCTTTTTATTTCCCTTCATAAGCAGAACGGAGGTAAGCTCCTGGCATGCTTCTCTGTTTTTATTATCCACAGAGACTACACTTTTATCTGAATTTGGTCCAATTACAACAAACGGAACTTTTTTTTCCTTCAGATACCTCTGCGCCGAAGAACTGACTACTGCCCGGCTTAAAATGATCCCGTCTACCTTCCTGTTAATTACAAGGCGCTCAATCTGCGTCAAATCTTTCCCATTTACCATACAGAGCATAATATCATAATTACATTCCTCAGCCGCCTGACAGATTCCTATGAGACAATCTTTAAAAAAAGCAAATTCCATAGCCTCATACTCCACTGGAAGCACCACTCCCAGATTATATGTCTTGCTCTGAGCCAGCCCTCTCGCCATTGCATTCGGGCGGTAATCATGCGTAGCTATAAACTCCTTTACTCTCTCCGTAGTTGCCTTGCTGATTCTTCCCTTACCGGAAATTGCCCTGGAAACTGTAGTTTTGCTTACGCCAAGCTCCCTTGCTATATCTTCTATTTTATAAATCTTATTCAGATTTTCTCTTTCCTCCATAATAACACCTCAATCCTGCGCAATCGCTTGCACGTATAATAAGCATAACAGACTACAGAGGAAGTTACAAGGTATATTTCTGAGAAAATATATTTAAAAACAAATTAAATTCTTTCTCCTCAGTCAAGTAAATTTAAACCAATGTATACGCATTATCTCATCCCCTTTTCCTTTAAAAAGAAGTTTCATATTTAGCTTATCAGCAAATACTTCTCTATCCAACTTACAGCTGCATACACGATATCCACAATGGTCATATCTTCCAGTATAACCTACTTTACAAAGACCGATTCTCCTTTCTTCTAAATTATCCCATATTTCAATCCAGGAATCTTCCTGTATAGAAGCTGTGAGAAAATGTATTTTTGTTTTATTTTTCATTCCGCAAATATTCGGATAATACAATTCACTTCCAGCATTAATATTTCCTATATCAAAACCACCCCATATATTTTCTTTCTTTTTTACAGCTTTTGCCTGCATATACCATTCTGCCTGAATCTTATTCCATTCACTGTCATAATGTCCAACTCCATATTCAGCTATTATCTGATCAGCCACCATTTCTCCATTTGCTCTATAGTGAATGTAACAAATTCCCGTTGCTCTGTAATAATTATTAGGATCAAAAATGGTATATGCATAAAAATCCTGCCCATTCCACGAAAAGAAAGAACCATGATCTTCTGAAATTCCCAAGCTGCCTTGATAAGCATAGGGACCATATATATTTTCTGATGTAGCATAAAAAGAACCCCAGGATAAATAATAAATTCTATTCTTTTTGTGAATAAAGCTTTTATCATCTCTTGCATATGTTTCATCAATCATAATCTGTCTTGGTTTTTCTGCCAAAGAAATCATATCCTGATTTAATCGAGAAATAAAATAGCCATCACCTTCACAGCATCCCCATATTAAATATGGAATATCTGTATCCGGATCTACAAAAACTGTCGGGTCATATTGTAAAGTACTGGTATAATTTTCTTCCAACAAAGGCTTTCCAAGTATGTCATAAAAGGGTCCTCCCGGTTTATCCGCCACTGCAACCCCTATATCTTTGTTTCCATTAGAAAAATAATAATAATATTTACCATTTCTCTGTGCTGTATCCACTGCCCAACATTTGTCACATTTCCCGATATATGTTTCTTCCGGTCGAAATGTAGTTTCATACTCCCATATAACAAGATCTTTCGAAGACCAAATCTGCCAGTCGTCCATAAGCCATGTAGTATTATTTATTGACCGGTCATGACTTGCATATAAATATGCTTTATTATCAAAAATATGAATATGAGGATCGCATATCCCCAATCCTTGTATAATTGGATTATTTTTCTTCATTGCTTTACTCAAACCAGAAATCAGCTATATTAAACAGCCTGTTGGTATCTCCTTTAAACACAAAATATAAAGCTTGTTTTCCCTGAACAGGTTGTATGGAACAGGAACATACTTTATACTTATTCCAACCGTCTGTAAATGGAATTTCTACTACTCCTATTACAGGACCATCAGGATTATCAATATGTAACTCCAGTTGTCCTCCATATGTCCAACTCGCTGCTTCCACAGAAAACTTCTTTTCATTATTAAATTGTAAATATCGATATTCCGCCCAGTCTCCAGTTCTTATTTCAGTTAAATATTCATAATATTTATCATCTCTGGTGTTTGCTTCAATATACACAGAACCATAAAGTTTACTTGCTCTTGAAGCTTCCAATTTTTCACAGCTTTTTACTATCTCATCTTGTCCATTTACAGTCATTTCCACTTCTTGAATCCCACCAGCAGAATCAAAATAGATTTTTTCCACGCACACGCGCCTACTATAAAACGAATTATGAGTGGAACGATGATAAAAAACATACCATTGTCCTTTTATCTCGCATATGCAGCCATGATTATTCCAACTTTTCGGGTCACAACCAGTATTATCAATAATCACGCCACCTTTTACATATGGTCCAAGCGGAAAATCCGAAATAGCGTATGATAAACATGTAGCTCTTCCTCGACTAATGTCTGTATATACTAGATAATACTTTCCATTTCTTTTACATATGGAAGCGCCTTCATGAAAACCATGTTCTTTTTCTGATAAAATACTGTTTTGAAAAGAATTCAAATCAAGACTGTGCATATCTGAGTTTAATTTTGCACCTCTCAATTCAAACTGCCCCCAAAAATAATAAATTTGTCCATCATCGTCTATAAACACTGTTGGATCTATTCCTGTTCTATTTACCCCGAGAATTTCCACAGGATTAATAAAAGGACCTAATGGATTCCTGCTTTCAGCTACACCTTCACTGCCATCAGAAGTACAAAAATATAAATGATACATTCCATCTTTTTCTATACAATCAGGCGCATATAAATCACCGTCCGACCACGGTATCTCACCATTCCTGTTCGAAAAAGCCAATTCAGATTTTTCAAAAGTCTTAAAATCTTTAGAAAAAAACACATAATAATCCTTACTGCAATATTCCGGATTTCCTGTAAGATCATAAGAACCGTACAGATAAACATATCCATCCTTATAAACCTTAGCTTCAACATCCGGAACATGATACGTTAATGGTAATATTGGGTTCATATATTATCCTTTCACTGCACCGGCAGTCAATCCTGCCTGAATTTTCGAAGACAAACAAACATAAATAAGAATAATTGGAAGCGATGCCATTGTTAGCGCTGCCGTTGTTGCTGCATAATCAGTTTGATATGTTCCTTTTAAAGTCATAAGCCCTAATGGAATCGTCATTTTTTCAGCATCATTAATTAAAATCAGAGCAAAACTAAATTCATTCCAAACGCTTACCAATGTTAAAATTAACACTGTCACCAGCACTGGCTTTGCCAACGGTAAAAAAACATAATAAAACATCTGGTGTATTCCGCATCCATCAATAACAGCTGCCTCCTGTAATTCATTTGGAAGCTGGTTATAATGTCCATAAGTCAAAAACACCGCCATTGGGAGATTGAATGCAATATATGGAATAATCAATGACCATAAACTATTTACCATTCCCATCTTATTGGCTATACTAAATAAAGGTATCAATACACAATGAATGGGTATCATATTTCCTACAAAAAATAAAAATACAATTTTTGACGCCCCTTTAAATGGAAATCTGGACAGCATGTAGGAAAACATAGTACTGAAAAGTAATACACAAAAAACAGTAATACATGACACGATTAAACTATTTGCAAAATATTGCTGTACTCCTTTATCCCAGGCTTTAATATAGTTTTCTATATGCCACACTGACGGTAAGCTCCAGGGATCTGTCAAATAGGCTATATTATCTTTAAAGGAAGAAATAATCATCCATACAATAGGCAAAATAATAATCAAGGCATATACAGATAAAAGAATATGCACTAATGCCCAACCACCTGCTTTCATACGCTTCATTGTTCTCACCCCACCTTTAATAAATACTTTCTTTTTTCATTAATTTATTTACAATTAAAATAAACACTGTACCCAAAAGGAACAAAAACATAGAAATTGCACTTCCATATCCCATTCTCATTGAGTCGAAAGCTTCCTGCACAATTACCGTTGCAAGTACATCTGTTGAATGATTAGGGCCTCCTTTTGTCATAATATAAACAAGATCAAAATATCTCAAAGAATTAACAATGACCAACATTGTTGTCAACTGAATAGTCGGCCATATTAAAGGAAGTTGAATTTTAAAAAAACGCACAATAGGAGGTACTCCATCTAATTCTGCATATTCAATAATATCTGAAGGTATTGACTGTAAAGAACTATAATAAATCAGAACATAGTTTCCTACATAAAACCAAAGCATAACTATCATTACAGCTCCCAATGCAGTCCCTGGTTCTCCTAACCATGCGTGCTGTAAATTCTCCATTCCTATTTTTCCCAAAAAAACATTGAAAAGCCCCTGATTGGGATCATAAATTTGTGTCCATAAAATTCCAACAATGGAGGCAGACAATATTACGGGAAGAAAATAGATTGATTGGAAAAATTTTTTCCCTTTTACTTTTTTGCTCGAAACAACAAGCGCAATTAACATTCCAATAGGAAGCTGCAGACAAGTAGATACAAACGTCATTTTCAAAGTGTTAATCAGTGCATTTTTTACTACTTCATCATGTATTATCTCTTTAAAATTACTTAAACCAATAAATATTTTATCATTGATTCCATTCCAATCAAAAAAACTATTGTATAGCGACATACCTACCGGCGCAACTACCATACCAATAAATAAAACTAATGCTGGCAACATATATATAAGTCTTACATGAAGTTTAGCTTTTTTCATGGCAATCTCTCCTCTGTATAAAAATACTGCCGTAAAGTAGCGTTCTATTTTACGGCAGTACCCTTTCTTTTTTATTTGATTGTAGATAATTGTTCTTCTACATTAACATCTTCTGAAGCAATAATTTCTGTCATTGCGTTCAAAAGATTCTCTGCCTGTTCTGGTTGAAGCGCCTGATCTGTATATGGGAAAAATCCTGTAACCTCATTATTAAAAAATTCTGTGATTTCATATCCTAAAAGAGGCATATCCTCTTTTTCCACTTCTACTTTCATACAACTTAAACTTCCGGTTTTTTTCACCATCTCTGTTTCCGTTTCAACTGAAATAATTTCTTTTATCAATTCATATGCATCATCAGCATTTTCAGAAGACTCATTTATTGCGATGCAATTTGCTATGCCGCCATAAATTGTACCTGAATCTTCCGGTTTGCCATCATCAGCTGAAGGAAATGGTGCAAAACTAATATTATCAGCCATTTCTTCATTGCTGGAAAGAGTAGAAATATCCCATGTTCCTCCAATAAACATTGCTGCATTTCCTGCCGCAAACTGTGCAGGTGCCATTGCAGAATCAATTGCGAGGCTTCCATTCACAAAATACTCCTGGCTTAATTTATTTAATTGCTCACCAGCCTTAATAAACTCAGGATTTGCAAAAGATGCTTCACTTTCCCCATCTGTTACTTCCCTATATAATTCCGTACCTCCATTTCTTACTGCAAGATAAGAAAACCATCCTAAAAGAGGCCATCTATCTTTAGAACCTACCATAATTGGCGTAATTCCTGCATCTTTAAGTTTTGCACAGGCGTCTTCAAGTTCACTGAACGTAGATGGTACTTTTTCAATTCCTGCATCTTTGAAAAGTTGTTTATTGTAATATAATACCTGTCCTGTGACACTTGATGGAATTCCATATATTTTTTCATCAACTGTTACCTCATCAAAGGCTCCATCTATAAACTGTTCTTTATATTCCGTATCTTTTGTCACCATCTCGGTAATATCTTTAACATTTCCAGAACTTACTAATGTTGAAAACTGTTCTCCTGTCCAGTAATTAAACACATCAGGAAGAGAGTTTGATGCTACACATGTTTTAATTTTAGTTTTATAAGATTCTCCTTCCATCATTGTAATCTTAACTGTATTGCCTGTTTTTTCTTCATAACGTTTAATGGCTTCCTGTACAACTTCTGTTGCAGCTTCTGTACTGGTATTATAGAAATATGTAATTTCTTTTCCTCCTTCCTCAGCATAAACTGGCAATGACGTTCCGAACAAAGAAATTGCTAATGCTGCACTAAATATCCCCCGCAAACACTGATTTTTTTTCATTTTACTCGCTTCCTTTCTTTCATTTTTAAGATATTTATATATTAGCACCAACAACGCATTCATATAACGCATTATTTTTTCCAAAAATACCATTATTTTTATATGTCGATGTATTATTTTAGATTTTTATTTAATAAATTCCTATATTTTGCCGGAGTAATTCCCACACTTTTAGAAAATTTTTCTATAAAATATTTTGTGGTACTATATCCGAGCTTTTCTGCAATCTCATTTACAGGCTGTTCTGTTTCCAACAATAGTTTTTTTGCTTCTTTCACTTTTTCATTATTAATATAATTTGATATATTTTCTCCCGTTTCATTTTTAAAAACCGTACTTAAATAAGATTTATTAACATGCAAATAGTCCGCTACATCAGTTAAAGAAACCGGATTATACAGATTCTGTCTTATATGCGCTTTCGCTCCTTTTATTAAATCTTTCGTATGATAATTTTCATTTCTAAGTTCTAACTCCATATCTGATCCGCCTATGCTTTGTACTTCTGGAATTTTATTTTTCTCTTCAATTACCGATTTTATTTTAGCCAATATATGATTTACCTTTATAGGTTTTACAATATATTCCATTACTCCATACGGGATCAACTGTTTTGCATAATTAAAATCCTCATAAGCTGAAATTACCAGAATTTTTGTTTTTGAATTTATACTGCGAACAAATTTTACAAGCTCAATTCCATCAGCTCCAGGCATACGAATATCTGTAATCAACAAATCAACTGAATATTTTTTTATAATTCCCGTACATTCAATTCCATTAAAAGCTGTATATACTATCACTTTTTCACCGAATGCTTCTTCTATAATTTTTTTCATATTGTGCACAATTCTTTCTTCATCATCTGCAATTACAATATTATATCTCATATCTGGTCTCCTTTACGATAAACTTCTGTAATCGGGAATTATGACCGTAACTTCTGTATATTCACCATCTGCTGATTCTATGTCAAGTTTTGCATTTTCCCCGTAGTAATAAATAAGCCTTTCATAGACATTTTTTAATCCTATACTGGATCTGATTTTTTTCTGAATATTTTCTTTTTTATTAAGACTTTCTCCTATTTCTATTATTTTTTCCGGACTGATTCCTACTCCATCATCATTAACAACAATCACTAAAATCTCTTCATATGTTGTAATACTTATATCTATCATTCCTCCCTCTTTTGAAAGTTCTATTCCGTGTTTTACAGCATTTTCAACCAATGGTTGAAGTAACAATTTGGGAATTGTAATATCTTTGGCGACCTGATCTAATGTTATTTCCCAAGCAAGACGTTTTCCAAATCTGTATTTTTCAATTTCCAAATACATTTTAACCATTTCAACTTCTTTATTTAATGAAATTGTATTCCTTTCTTTCAAAGCGTACTTAAATAATTTTGACAGCATATACACGATATTTGCACTTTCTTTTTCTCCTTTTACTTCCAAAGATAAATAAACAGATTCCAACGTATTATATAAAAAATGCGGGTTAATCTGTGTCTGAAGCATTTCTAACTGTGTTTGAAGCATTTGTATATCTTTTTCATAAATGTCATGAATCAATTTTTGATTTTTCTTTACCAGATCGTTATAAAATTCATTAAATTTATTAGCCTCATAATTAAAATATTTTTTATTATTAATACTCAATTTTCCTTCAGAATCTTTCATCATCTCCATGAGATCTTTAAATGGATATTCTATATAAACAGACATCAAATATGAAATTATAAGAAAAATAACAGCCGCTATTAAAATAGCATTTACCATAATCTTCTGCATATCCATCACACTCTTAAAAAGAATCTTTTTAGGAATATAAAAAGAAATTATAAAACCGGAATCATTTAATTTTTTTTCAAATATAATCGCATTCTCCATAACTTCTTTTCTATTCTCACTCTCCTTTACGGCAATCTCCCCAAATTCATTTGATAATACAATTTCAGCCTCTCTTAAAGAAGCGAAATCACGCTCAATAAAGTCCAAGATGTTTGAATTAATATATGCAATAATGTAACCATACGGTTTAAAGGAGGCAGAAGACAACAGAACTCTTTTCCCTACAACAAACTGTCCTTTCTTTTCGTCTTTATGTAACCATACTGTATTCCCATTATACTTTTCTACCATTTTAATTTCTTCATTTGTTAAAATTTTCGATATATCTTTTCCTTTCTCCGGATACAGACACTGTGTATCAGAGTATAAGCTCACTGCAATAAATGAATTATAACTATTAAAAGCTATTGTGTTCATAATTTCCTCTCGTACATTATTATAATTGCTACTCCTGTATCCTTCTGCCTCGAGAAAAAATTTCTGTACATACTGATTTTCTACAAATTTAGAAAGATCTGTATTTACACTGTTACATATGAGATCTAATGTTCCTTCAATCTGATTTACAAATATATCTACATTCTGTTCTTCCTTCTCGTAAACTGCTTTTGTTACCCACCTGAATAAAGTAAAATATAATGTAATAGATGAAAGCATTATAGCAATTATCATCAATATATATAAACTTGTTCGCGTCTTTATCGTTTTTTTCTTCATAGCTCTATCCTATCTACCGTTTATAAAACCATAAACAATATATTCCCTTCTTTTTTATCTCATATTATTTGATACTTAAACAATAGTCAACCCACCTAATTGTATTCTAATATCTTATTTTTTGTTTAAATTCTTTAGAACAGCTCCATCAACTCCAGCTTTTTCCCTCTGGACATCTGTTTGATTTCATATTCCCTTCTCATAGCCTCTTCCTTCGTTGCAAATCCTTCATAATACACAAGTGTTACCGGTCTTTTCGACTTCGTATACTTCGCCCCTGCTTTGCCGCTATTATGGGCTTTTATTCTCCGCGCCAGACAGTTTGTCCATCCTGTATAAAGACTTCCGTCTGCGCAACATACCATATATGTGTAATTCATATTTCTGTTCTCCTGAATCTTTTTATCACAGTTCCCATTCCCATATGTAAGAACAGCCGTCTATTCTTATATTCAGACAGCCATTCCTGAAACTCTCTATGAAAAGCAGTCAGCCAAAACTCGCATTTTTACAAAATATAGAATATTACGGAGTAACTTCCTATAGCATAAAAATCAGAAAGCAGGTGGCTGAATCGCTGACTGCGAATTTTCTTTCCCACCTGCTTTATTATACGTAGATTTTTCTGTTTTGTGAATGCTTTACGGAAGATAAGCAATCGGATCGATCGGTTTTCCGTCTTTTTTCATTGCAAAATAAAGATTGCTTCCCTCTTCACTGTAATATTTTGTCGGTGCATTGACATACCCGATGATTGCGCCTTTTTTTACGGTATCGCCTTCCGATACATTCAAATCCTTTAACTGTCCGTAGACAGCCTGATACCCGTTACCAAGTTCCATAGTTACCGTTGTTCCTGTTTTTGCAGTCTCTTCCACAGAATAAACCGTTCCGTTTACAGCAGACATAACAGGCGCTCCCTCATCTGCCTGTACTGCGATGGCAGGACTTAAACGGTACTGGTCAAGAGTGGGAAAATATACAGTGGAATCCATACTGTAATCCACAAGAATATTTCCGTGAATTGGCCATTCCATTAATGTTTCTTCAGAAAAATTTACTTCCGGAAGATTTAATGACGCCGCCTGGGGATTTGCTGCTGTTTCTACCGGTGTTTCCTCCGGCTCTTGTGTTTCATCTGAAGATTCTTCCTCTGTTTCTTTCTCTTCTTCTGCCTCTGCGTTTTTTTCCATACTCGCTTGCACCTGACTGGTATCTGCATCAACCAGCGCTTCTTCTTTTGTCTCCTCTGAAATCTGCGGCTCTGTACTCTTTTCTTTTTCCGATTCTTCTTTTGCCTCTTCATACATGATTTCTTCTTTTGAGGAAGATGTACCAATCTGGTAAACTGTGATTCCCAGTGCCGCCATCACTGCCAGAACTGCGCCGTTTAAGATGATTTTTGCTTTTTTGTTGTTCATCATATTCCCTTCACCTCTGCTTATATTCTCTGTAACTGTCCGGGTTTTCCGCAGCTACTACTATGTTTCTGTATCTATAGGGTGTCCAGAATATGGTTATTTATTCACGTATTAAAAAAGTTTATGTATGTTTTCCTGATTCATTTCCGGAAAATACGCAGTCAGGATTTCCTTGTAATTTTTTCCTTCTTTTGCCAGCTCATTTCCTCCATACTGGGAAAAACCAAGACCATGCCCCTTTCCCCGGCACAGAAAGCGTATTTTCCCATTTAACTTCTGCACTGTAAAATCAGCTGAGGAAAGTCCCATTCCACGGCGGAATCCCTCTCCCTCCAGAATACTGCCGTCTGCCTCAATACTTTGTACGTACCCGGCGCTGTCCCTTTCCTCTATTTCAAATTCCTGGGGAAGCTGTCCTTCCTCTATGTATACGCTGGAAAGATAATCTGGGGAATGTCTGTCAGCATTGCTGTCTACTGATTTCAAATATGTAAATTCCTGATCCCTGAAAACTTCTTTGCCGCTCCTTGTCTTTCCGCTGCTAATCTCATGATAAGGAACTGGTTTCAATTCTCCATTCCATAGCAGCACTATATTTTCTGTATCTTTTACTGCATCGATAAAAACTCTTTCTACCGTTCTTCTCTTTTTTCCCTGTTCTTTTAAAATATCGTAAAGACTTTCTCCTTCTTTTATTCTTCTATAAATATTCGTTCTTGCAATAACAGCCTGTGCTTTTAGAGTTTCTTTTTCTTTGTCTGCTCCAATCTCCTCTGACAAAATAAAAGGAAGGCAGTCTTCTGCCTTCGGGATACGATTCATCAGGGCAATTTCCTTTCCCTGAAATCCTATTACGGCAAAATAGGGTATTAAAAGAAGAGCGGCAGCTCTCCAAAATAAAAAAGAGATTTGACGTTTCATGTCCTGCAAATCCTGCTTTTTTCCCTATTATATGCCTTTTTTTCAATCTATATGCAAATCTGTATTTTTTAAGGCGGAGGTCCGCCATATTCTTCAAAACATGGTACTCTGATCTTACAAAGTTCTTTCTGAATTGAACATTTTGCTGACACATTCCTTTTCTGCAAAGTTCCCTGCTTCCTGCATTTCCCGACTTCTATATGATTCGTATTGCTCCTGCTTTCTTTTCCGTTTGTTGAAGCTTTATGTTCAGAAAAGTTTTCCACATTGTTTTCATTATTTACAGAAAGATTTCCACTGTTTCCACAGACCGAAGCTGTTAAAAGAACGTCTTCTTCTCTTTTTTTATTTCCTGCTGAAAGAAGATTTATCACAAAACAGATAAAAGCTGTAATTGCCTGACAAAAACTATCCTTTAAACTCTTCATAAGAATCCTCCTTTTTCTTACAGCCTGTCCAATACAGAAGTGCGCATCTTCCATATCTTTCTTAGCTACTATTATTTTATGCAGTAATTTCAAAAGTAGAACCTATGAATCTCAAAGGATCCGATAAAAAAAAACTGGAAACCACTAAGATTTCCAGTGAAAAATGAAGCATCGGGGATTCGAACCCCGGACAACTTGATTAAAAGTCAAGTGCTCTACCGACTGAGCTAATGCTCCGTAATATTATTAAACTGGGCTAGCTGGATTCGAACCAGCGAGTGCAGGAGTCAAAGTCCTGTGCCTTACCGCTTGGCGATAGCCCAAGACCGCCTTACGGCTAGGGTGGATAAAGGGATTCGAACCCTTGGCCTCCAGAGCCACAATCTGGCGCGCTAACCAACTGCGCTATACCCACCATGTGCATCTTTGATGCGAACGTGCTTGGAGGGATTCGAACCCCCGACCCACGGCTTAGAAGGCCGTTGCTCTATCCAACTGAGCTACAGACTCATTCGTCAGCGCTTACCGCACCAACGAGGTATATATTATCACAGAGCTATCATAAATGCAAGCACTTTTTTCAAATTTTTTTAATTTTTTTCAAATTAATTTTCAGAGCCTTTTTCATGCCTTTTTTAAACGGCTCTTTTTAACTCCATAAGCGCCGGAAGCTCCATGGATCAGAACACTGATCCGCTTATAGATAACTGCAGTGATCATAGAAGTAAGGGCACCTTTTACCAGGTTAAATGGTCCCACACAGAAAATAGCCAGTGTCCATACGCTGCTGACTGCCGGATTGACAGCTGCTCCTGCTTTGATAATGGTATCGATAGGCATAAAGTTGGAATAAAACGGGATCATGACCAGAGCATTCATTACAACGCCCACAACAGCCATAAGAACCGTTCCTACTGCCATTCCTGCAACAGCACCGGTCTTGCTCTTTTTAAAGCGGTAGATAAAGCCTGCCGGAAGGATCAGGGCACAGCTCATAACTACATTGGCAAATTCACCTACAAAACCTGTAGAAGTTGGCTTTAAGATCAGTTTGATCAGGATCTTTACGATCTGCATCACAATACCGGCTGCCGGTCCTAAAGCAAAGGTTCCAACCAGCATAGGCACTTCTGCAAAATCAAGTCCATAAAAGCTTGGTGCCAAAAATGGCAGCGGCACTTCAAAAAGCATAAGAACTGCTGCTAACGCGCCAAACATGCCCATAAGCACTACATTTTTCGTGTTCAGTAATTTTCTTTCCATCATTACGTTCCTCCCTGTTATGAAATATACTTTTTGGTTCTTTCAGGTATCTGAAAAAGCCCGTTTTCGTAAGTTCATCTTCTGAGGAATATGCGCTTTCATATCAGTTCAAAAAGAAAAGCATAAAAAAACCGGATAGCCGATCAAGCTATCCGGGGATTTACTGATATTTTCTGTTTCTCCTATGTATTTCTTTTCATGAACTACATCAGGACCAAAACAGTCGCATCTTCTTCTCTCATCCAGACTTTACTGTCGGTTCCGGAATTTCACCGGATCGGCCATATAACATGGTTCGCGGACTATACCGCCGGTAGGGAATTTCGCCCTGCCCCGAAGAACTTATCTGAGTATCAGTATACTATCTTCTATTTTCGCCGTCAATAGGGTTTGGCAGGAAAAATACGCACACAAAAAGCAGGTGATGGGGTGCCAGGTGCCAGTGGCACCTGTTTGGCACCGACCGAAACGGAGTGTAGAGTTAAGCGCCAGTGGCGCTTGTTTAACGCCGACCGAAGCGGAGCGTAGACCGAACCCGGGTTCGATGCCCATCGCTGGATAACTCAAAAAAGAGCACATAAAAAGCAGGTGATGGGAATCGAACCCACGTATCTAGCTTGGAAGGCTAGTGTTC